>SVFC01000036.1 GCA_015057035.1 Lachnospiraceae bacterium
CAGCCAGAAAAAGTATACATTGACATTGCATCCTGGAAGACACTTCCAGAACGTGAGGTGCGAAGCGGTATGGCAGAGACCATCAAACACGCCTGCCTTGCCAGCGAAGATATGTTTGAGTTCTTGGAAGAAAATATGGAAGACATTATGCAGGGGGCGCCATTCGCCTGCGAATACATTGCAGAAAACAACTGTCGTATTAAATACGAGGTGGTTATGCAGGATGAGAAGGAAACCAGTGGTCTTCGAGAAGTACTAAATCTGGGACATACCGTAGGTCGTGCTATTGAAACAGTAAGTGATTATAGACTTCTTCATGGAGAAGCCGTAGCCATTGGACTTGTGGCACAGGCATATTTATCAATGAGTTTGGGATATATGACTGCAGAACAGGTGCAGAGAGTGATTGCGCTATTGCAGAAAGCAGGTCTTCCAACTGAAATACCGGAATACATTGACAGAGAAGAATTGGTGAAGAAACTATATACGGATAAAAAAGTACGTTCGGGCAAACTTCGTTTTGTTTTACAAAAGGGCATTGGCCATGTGGTAGAGTTTACGCCAGGAGTATATGCCAAGGCGATAGAAGAAGATGCCGTAAGAACTGTGCTTCAGAAAATGTAATTGTTAAGGAGAAACACTATGCAAATATATTTTGCACCATTAGAAGGAATTACAGGGTATGTGTTTCGTAATGCATATAATAAATATTATGGAGGCGTGGATAAGTATTTCACGCCTTTCATTACGCCTCATACCAAGAAATTAATGAACTCTCGTGAAAAAAGGGATATTTTGCCTGAAAATAATAGTGGGTTAGTGGTTGTTCCACAGGTACTGACCAATAAGGCAGAAGAATTAATCGATGTATGTAAACGTCTTGAAGAATTTGGATATCATGAAGTGAATCTCAATCTTGGATGTCCATCCAAAACGGTTACTTCGAAAAGAAAAGGCTCAGGATTTTTGGAGAATCCAAGTGAATTGGAAGAGCTTTTTGATCGTTTTTTTAAAGTGTCTGATACGAAACTCTCCATAAAGACCAGAATTGGAATTTCTGAATTGGAAGAAGCGGAACGACTTTTTCGAGTGTTTGAGAGATTTCCTTTTGAAGAAGTGATTATTCACGCAAGACTTCAGCAGGAATTCTATCAGGGAACACCACACTATGACGTGTTTGAGGATTATTGTAAACGGACAAAGCATTCCCTATGTTATAATGGGGATTTGAAAAATTGGGACGATATAGATACCTTAGAGAAACAATTTGAAAAATGCGACAAATTCATGCTAGGAAGAGGTTTATTATTCCATCCAGCGGCGTTATTGTCTAGGGAAGACAAACGGATTGATAAGGTACAGGAAATGGAAAAATTCAAAGGCTTCCATGATGAGTTGGTGGAAGGTTATGATGCCTATATGTGCGGGGATCGTAATACATTATTTAAAATGAAAGAATTATGGGGATACTGGGGCGTGCAGTTTCCTGGACAGGACAAAATCCTTAAGAAAATCAAAAAGGCCGACACTCTGGCGGAGTATCGACCTCTGGTCAATTCCATAATTAGTTCTGTTATAGAATAACAATCTGGCTGGTATAGTCATTGGCAGGTGGCTGACCTTTTTGCGTTGTTAAAATCTGCTGATATATTGCAGAGGTGTGAAGGTCTTTTTCTACCATGAAGTGAGTTCTAGGTATAAAACAAGAAGGATAGTCTGCAACTTTTGTGATAAGTGGCGACGATGCTTCTTTTTTTATTTCTGCAAGAAGCGCAGAGGCATCTTTGCGGAAACCTAACACTCTAAGATAAGGTGCATAGCCTTCCTGGCGAGCACAAGAAACCTCGTGTTCCTTAATATCTAACAGCATATGAAGCAGGGTTCTGCTGATGCGTGTGTAGGTGTAGCTCTTACTCTTTAGTTCCTGACAGAAGGATTCGAAATCCCGATAGTTTGACAAATGATTTTTGATGGTATTTGCTAATTCTTCACTACAGTCAGCGTATAGAGAAAATTCACGCTTATGGAAGGAGAGCAAACGATAACCCATTATGGCAGACAGGTCTGCAGGTTCCATAATAGCATTCTGTTTTATGCAATTGACTAAAATCTCATAGGCTTCTGCAGGCATAGCGTTTTTTAGAACTTCCAGCGAATTGTCTGAATCAGAAGGTGACGCAGGAGATTTAAAAATAGCGTCGCGAATAGCAGAAGCAGATGGAAACTCTGAGTCTAGGGTTGTGTCATGATAGCCAGCACCTTTGCGCTGTACAAGGACAGGGGTAATATCTGCTGGTAAAGCCTTCAAATATTCTATGGCAAGGATATTATTAGGAGAGTCTAAGACCTCCTCCAGATATTCTGTGCTATAGCCACTCAATGATGCAAGTATAGCCTGCTTTCTCGCAACAGGGAAAGAAACACCTTTGCGAAGAGCTTTGCGTAATTCGAAAACGTATTCTTCAGGTTCATCCTTTAATATAGAAGAAATGGATTTTAATAATCCCAAATCATCGGTTTCTGCACCAAAACCTAAATGTGTTACAACACCAGTATTCACTAGAGTCTGAACACCACCTTTGGCAAACAATTCGGCAGAAGCAGTTGCCCAAAAAACAGGCAGTTCCAGGACCAGGTCTGCGCCGCAGGAAAGCGCCATACGAGCACGTTCGTATTTGCTACAAAGGGCAGGAACGCCACGCTGCAGGAAGTTTCCGCTCATAACAACAATACAGTAATCTGCGCCAGTGCGTTTTCTTAATTCTTCGATTTGATATTTATGTCCATTATGAAATGGATTGTATTCAGCAATGATTCCTACAACCTTCATAATTCCTCCTGAAAAGTGTTTTGTGAAGTTATCATACCACGCGGTTGCAAACTAGAAAAGAAAAATTTTGTATAAAATTAGAAACTATCCATTTTTCCCTTGTATACGCAAAAAATAGGGGGTATAATTATAGTAGTTTTTTATGCACAAAAATTTTTATTTTAAGAGGAGAAGATAATATGAACGTATTAGTAATTAACTGTGGTAGCTCTTCACTGAAGTATCAGCTTATCAACTCTGATACAGAAGCAGTACTTGCAAAGGGGCTTTGCGAAAGAATTGGTATTGATGGACGTCTTGTTTATCAGAAGACTGGTCTTGACAAAGAAATCACAGAAGCAGCTATGCCAACACACAAACAGGCTATCCAGCTTGTATTAGACGCTTTAGTAAATCCAAACACTGGAGCGATTGCTAATCTTTCTGAAATCGAAGCTGTTGGACACCGTGTAGTACATGGTGGCGAGAAATTTGCTACATCTACAGTATTAACAGATGAAGTAATCGCAGCTATCGAAGAATGTAATGACCTTGCACCATTACATAATCCAGCAAACCTTATTGGTATTCGTGCTTGTCAGGAACTTATGCCAAACGTTCCTATGGTAGCAGTATTTGATACAGCTTTCCATCAGACAATGCCAGATGTTGCTTATATGTATGGTCTTCCATATGAATATTATGAAAAATACGGCGTTCGTCGTTATGGTTTCCATGGCACAAGCCACAGCTTCGTTTCAAAACGTGCTGCAGAAATCGTAGGAAAGAACTACGAAGATCTCAAGATTATCGTTTGTCACTTAGGAAACGGTGCAAGTATCTGTGCTGTTGACCACGGCAAATCAGTAGATACATCAATGGGTCTTACTCCACTTGAAGGACTTATCATGGGAACACGTTCTGGTGACGTTGATCCATCAATCCTTGACTTCATCGCTCAGAAAGAGAATTTAACTCTTCCTCAGGTTATGAACGTATTGAATAAAAAGTCTGGTGTTGAAGGTATCTCAGGCGTTTCAAGTGACTTCCGTGATATCGAAGCAGCAGCAAAAGAAGGCAACAAGAGAGCAGCACTTGCTCAGCAGACATTTGCTTACCGCGTAATCAAATACGTTGGTGCTTATGCAGCAGCAATGAACGGTGTTGACGTAATCTGCTTCACAGCTGGTCTCGGAGAAAACGACTGCAAGATTCGTGAAATGGTTATGAACAACCTTGGTTACCTTGGCGTAGAAGTTAACGCAGAAGTAAACAATGCAACTCGTGGTAAAGAAGCAGTTATCTCTACAGCAGATTCTAAAGTTACCTGTCTTGCAATTCCAACAAACGAAGAACTTGCAATCTGCCGTGAAACAGTAGCTTTAGTTTAATATTTGTTGTGAAAAAAGTTGTTGACAAACCAATATATGGTATGTATAATTGACAAGGTGCGAATAGGAGAATATCATGATTATCGATATTTCGAAGGTTATTAACTCAATTAACAAGGAGATTTCAGAAGAAGTCGTAATCGATATGACATCTTTTGAGTCGAGATTAGGAGAATTTCCTATTCTAAAGAAAACACCGGTAACACTTCATATTGCAAACCGTGAGAACAAGCAGATCTTGATTTCCGGAAGCGTAGGCATTGAAGTAGCGATACCGTGTGGCAGATGTTTGGAAGAGGTTCCAACACAAATCTGTTTCGACATTAACAAAGAACTTTCTATGAATGAAGGGGTTCTGGTTGATGAAGAGATGGAAGAAACTGACTACCTGATTGGATTTGAGCTGGATGTAGACAAGCTTGTCTACGCCGAGATCTTGGTGAACTGGCCTATGAAAGTTCTGTGCAAGGAAGATTGCGAAGGAATTTGCAATGTTTGCGGGATGAACTTAAATAAGGGCACCTGCGATTGCCAGAGAACAGAACTGGATCCAAGAATGGCAGCAATCCAAGATATATTTAGTAAATTTAAGGAGGTGTAAGCAAATGTCTATTTGTCCAAAGAATAAATCTTCTAAAGGAAGAAGAGATAAGAGAAGAGCTAACTGGAAGATGTCAGCTCCTACATTAGTTAAATGCAGCAAATGTGGTGAATTAATGATGCCTCATAGAGTTTGCAAGAACTGCGGTAGCTACAACAAAAAAGA
>SVFC01000020.1 GCA_015057035.1 Lachnospiraceae bacterium
TTTACATTTTGTTCTAATGGCATATCAAGAAGTACTAAGAAAACTCCAAATAGTCTCTGATGTGCATACTGCCAGCCCACGGGTGTCCGACATTCAAAAGACATCGAATCATAGACAACATCAAAAAGCGATTCTTAGAAATTCATTCTTCTAGCCACGGAGTTGTGTTATGGGCTGTGTCTGGGGGCATAGAAAGAGGGGCGTCACACATTCCATAATTTACGGCATTGTGCGACAGCCCCGTATTTTATATCACAATATATCCCACAACTGCTGCCACTATGGCAAAGCCTGCACCAGCCACAACGTCACTGATGAAGTGCACACCGGATAATACTCGAACAATTGCTAGTAACACTGCAACCACCACAAATAGCACTCCCAGCCAGCTCCAAGGCGAAGCCAGAAGGAAGGTCATAGCAATCACCATAGCGGAGAATACGTGTCTGCTTGGGAAAGATTTTCCCTTAGTGTCTTTCGCAATGACAGGTGGAAGTTCAAACTTCTCGTATGGTCTTGGACGGTTCACAAAATATCGAAACACCGATAATATAATGAAGCTGTCCAACGGAACCATAATCACTCTAGCCACATAAGCATCTCTCATCAAAAACATATAGAGGATGAGAAGTGGATATGCAAGATACATGCTTAAGGTGCATATTTTATTGGCCATATGTATCCCCCGAGCCATTTTCGGGTTATCTCGAAATGGCTGGGTGATGTTAACATAAGTTTCTTTTGTCATAATCTACTCTTTTCCGAATTATTTCATTCCATTTAACTGCATAATGCCATCTCTGATTGCATTACTTGCTTCGCGAACACTTTCCATAAAATTCTGGCCGGCTTCTTCTAGGCGACTGGTTCTGTGTCCACGGTTATTCATGTCTCCACCATTGTCCTGGGAACCATCCTGCATATCGTCCATTCCATTCTGAATGTCGTCAATCCCATTCTGGATTCCATCTTCTACATTATCAATACCATTCTGGATATCATCACCGATATCGTCTACACCATTTTTAATATCGTCACCGATATTATTGGTGTCACCAGTATTTCCAGTGTTATTATTGGTATTTGTCTCATCTTCATATGGTGGTTTACTTGTATCATTTGTATTGCCCATACCACAAGCGGTAAAGGTCACAAGACCTGTCACCATCAGGGCTGATAAAAATAAAAACTTAAATTTCCTCATCTCATACTCCTTTCTATTTTTGAAATTAGTATGAGTAGGAAAACTATTTTTCATACAACAGATTATCTAACAAATATATGAAAAAACGGCAATTTGTCTCGCCCGACTGAAGTAACGCCATAATATTTTTAAAAACATACTGGCAGAAAATCTCCGGCAAAAATTCCATATTCCATATAGAAGGATTCACACGCTCGTCTTCTTTTAAAACCTTTTGAAAAAGTTTCATAGTTTCCTGCATTGGAATCTTGCCTTCTAAATCACGAACCCAACTTCGATCATAAGGAGACATTTTTGCATATAGATAACTATAGTACTGCTCCAGAAATCTGGTAAAACGCATATTGGTGCGATACAGTTTCTCCTGATCACTAAAAATATTGTTCCAAAAAGATTCTGCAACTGCAGTCACCAAAGCGTCTTTGTCCGGATAATAATTATATACGGAACCAATTGCTATTCCACAGGCAGACGCAATCTTGCGAATGCTGAGTTTATCGATACCTTCTTTTTTAGCAATCTGTAGCGCTTGTTCTAAAATTATGTCTGTTGTGGTACATCGTTTATTCATGAACTACCTCGTTGTAATTTTTTGAACCTTAGTTCATCTTATCACTTCTACTGATGTCTTTCAAGAACTCACCTCTGCCAATAGCGATTATTTTTTCATTTTTGAATCAAAAATCAATGATGCAATGTAAGAAAAAACCAATGCCGCAGACACTCCCACCGCACAAGCCGTAAATCCCCCTTTGAAAATTCCTAGGAATCCATCTGCATCAATCGCCTCTTTCATCCCCTTCCACAATAGGTTTCCAAATCCCATCAAAGGCACGTTGGCACCTGCGCCTGCCCATTCAGAAAAAGGTCCATAGATTCCAATTGCACCCAATACTACACCTGTACATACCAGAAGCACCATAATACGTCCCGGCAGCATTTTAGTTTTATCCATGAGAAGTTGTGCTGCTGCACAAATCAATCCTCCAATCACGAAGGCTTTTACAAATTCCATATCATTTTTTCTCCTATCCTAGTTGATACAAGCACATCCCATTTTCATATTCTTTTGACTCTGCATATTTCACCGCTACTCCACATGCTCAAGTACCACTCCATGTGCAATTCCGGGCACCGTCTGTCCTTCATTAAAACTTACCGTAGATAATAATGCTCCTGTTGGCACAAATAAAATACGTTTTAACCTGCCTCGCTGTAATTCCTTAAGATAATGACCACTTAAGGTCACCGCAGAACATCCGCACCCAGAGCCTCCTGCACCAGTTCCCTGCTTTTCGCCGTCATAGATTTTCACTCCACAATCCTCGTGTACTGCAGAAATGTCATAACCTTTTCCCTTTAACAAGTCCACAAGGATTTCCGACCCCACCGTGCCTAAATCCCCGGTCACTATCTTGTCATAATCGGTGGGTGTTCTGCCAAAATCCTGAAGATGGCGATAGATTAAATCACAGGCACCTGGAGCCATGGCAGCTCCCATATTCATAGAATCCTTAATGCCAAAATCCACGATTTTTCCAGTGGTTACCCCTGTAATTCTCGCCAGTGGCTTTTGCTTCCATTCTGTCATTTTATCTTCAGAAACAAGTAAAAATGCACCACTTCCTGTTACTGTCCAAGTAGCTGATTTTGGTCTCTGGTTGGCATATTCTAATGGAAATCGAAATTGTTTTTCTGCGCTGGCAAAATGGCTGGAAGTCACTGCTACCACACAATCTGCATATCCTGCTGCAATGGTCATAGACGCCAGGGATAAGGATTCTCCACAGGTAGAACAAGCCCCATATAATCCAAACATTGGAATCTCAAACTCTTTTAATCCAAAAGAGGATGCTATGGTCTGCCCTAGCAAATCCCCTGCGAATAAATATCGCACATCTGTTGCCTGTCTGTTGATTTTTCCAAGCGTTACCGTTAACGCTTCTTTCTGCAAAGCACTCTCTGCCGCTTCCCAGTTCTCCTCTCCGAATTTCTCATCGCCTGTTCCTATTACATCAAAACAGGCAGCCAATGGGCCTTCTCCTTCTTTTTTACCAACTACCGATCCTGTACTAATAATAAAAGGAGTCTTTGAAAAACAAAGACTCCCAATTCCTACCTGTTGATTCATACCGTCTCTCCTTTTCTATATAGAGATAGTATGTTTCCCAATATGTAAATATATACATTCGCAATGTTATTTGCCTTCGTAAACCACTACAGAACCTACGTCATAACCTTCTAAGACTTTACGTCCTTCTAAGCCTGCTAATTCGATTAAGAACAGCATCTTAACCACTTCTCCGCCTAATTCTTCCACCAGTTCTGCTGCAGCCTTCATTGTTCCGCCTGTAGCAATCAGGTCATCTACTAATACAACCTTCTGACCTGGTTTAATAGCATCCTTGTGGATCTCGATGGTAGCTGTGCCATATTCTAATTCGTAAGATTTAGAGATAGTTTCGCATGGAAGCTTGCCTGCTTTACGCACTAAAACAAAAGGTTTTTTCAGTAAATATGCTAAAGGCATACCAAAAATAAAACCTCTGGATTCTGCTCCTGCGATTACATCACAGTCTACTCCTTCTAATAATTTTGCCATTTCATCGATGGCAAGCTGTAAGCCATCTGCATCCTGCAGTACGCTGGTTACGTCTCTAAAAATAATTCCTTTCTCTGGAAAGTCTGGAATACTTCTTACATAATCTTCTACTCTTTTCATCTTATCCTCCACCTTCATGTTCCCCATGAACGTTTTTTATCGCATATAGTATACCACTGAAACACCTAAAATCACAAGTCCATATCTGGAATTATATGTCCTTCTGCCACATTTTTCTTAATAAGATTGTCTCTACTGTATTCCCAAAGTGTCTCAGAGCCCTTTGCTGTGCGCTCATTACGCTTCATAATCTTAGACAATGGAACATCATGTTCTTCCCATGCCTTGCCACCTGTGGCATCATTTAACAAAAGTGGCTGAACATTATCCATCGTGCGGGCAAATCTAGCTTCCTTGGTCTCGCCAGCTTCGAATTCATCCCACAACGCACGTAGATCCTTCGCCTGATCTTCCGGCAACATTCCAAACAATCTGTTTGCCGCACGTTCTTCTCTCTCGTGCTGTGTTGCCTTGGCAGAGTCATCATAGGCATAAGTATCCCCTGCATCAATCTCCACAATATCATGAATGAGAATCATGCGAATCGTTTTTAACACATCAATTTCTTCATTGGCATATTCGCTCAGTAAAAATGTCATAATCGCCATATGCCACGCATGTTCTGCATCATTTTCTTTTCTCGTTCCATCTGTTACATAACTTTGGCGAAAAATCTGTTTCTCTTTATCGATTTCACGGATAAACGCCATCTGTTTTTCTAGTCGCTCTTGATCAAAGTTCATATTTTTCTCTCTTATTCTTGTATTATATCTAAATATACGATTATTATTGCCCGGTACTACTTAATCTTCTGAAAGGAATCCTTGGCAATTTCAAGCACATCCTGCACCATCAGCACATTGTCCTGCACGGTAAAACGAATATCATATCCCGCAAAACTCATGCCATACACATAATCCGGCTTTTTATTATATGCCGCCCTTGGATCCTGTCTTAAAACCTCTAAAGCACTGTTTCGCAGGCTTTCCGGAAGTTTTTCCATTAAGTTTTCTGGAAAAATCACAGCAATCTGGTCTTCCTTATGTTCCTCTGCAAAACTTCCCTGCGCCTCTGGATGAGAATCCGTATACGGCAAATATGGCTTAATATCATAAATCGGTGTTCCATCCAACAAATCTGCCCCAGATACCACCAATATCGGTCCCCTTGCTTCATCCAGATAGATTTCTTCCAGTTTCACTGATGACAAACCTATAGAATTAGGGCGATATGGTGCTCTCGTGGCAAATACACCCTTGCGCACTTTCCCGCCAAGCCTTGGGGGCGTAACCGTAAGCGCATATCCATCTCTCTTGGCCTGGGAAAATTCCCAAAGCAACCATATATGAGAAAATTCTTCAAGGCCTCTTACCGCATCTATACTGCGGAATTCTGGTTCAAACACAATCTCTCCTCGAAGAGATGGCACCAGCCCGCTCTGTCTTGGAATTCCAAACTTATCCGAGAATTCCGTATGAATTTTTGCAACTACTACAAGTTCCATATCTACTGCGCTTTCGTTTTTTTGTTACTCTTGCGAGTTCTTTTTTTCGCAGGAGTTACTTCTTCTGCTACTTCTTCTGCTACTTCTTCTGCTACTTCTTCTGCTACTTCTTCTGCTACTTCTTCTGCTACTTCTTCCGCTACTTTTTCTACTACAGTCTGTGGCTCTTCCGCCTTGTTCTCTTCTACTATAGTCTGTGGGGCGTCCGTAATATGCTCAGTCACTTTCGACTGACGTCTTGTCATATCTTCACGGAGCAGTCTGTAAACCGCAGCTGCAAGAGGCACTGCCAAAAGCATACCGCCGATACCAAGAACTCCACCACCAACGGTAATTGCTGTAAGTACCCAGATACCTGGAAGCCCGATAGAATTGCCTACCACTCTTGGATAGATGAGGTTGCCTTCTAATTGCTGTAATACCACAATAAAAATCAAGAATTCAAGTGCAAGAAGTGGATCTGTGGTCAACATAAGCACTGCTCCAACTCCTGCACCAATATATGCACCTGCAATTGGAATTAACGCTGTAAAACCAATAAACACACCAATCATTACTGCATATGGGAAACGGAAAATGGTCATACCAATAATACACAAAACGCCTAAAATTACCGCTTCTGTTACCTGCCCTACAATAAAGCTGTGAAAGCTCTCATTTACTACGCGGGTCACATATAATATCTTCTCTGATTTTTTAGGAAGATATGTGGTTACCATCTGTTTTGCCTGTGCACAAAGTTTTTCTTTGTCAAGTAAAACATAAAGAGAAAAGATAAGTCCAATCACAAAGCTTACGATTACAGATACCACGTTGGTTAACACAGTCACAATAGAACCTACTGCACCGCCTACACCATTTAATACGGATTTTAATAATTCTTCAATCTGGGTAGATATGGTAGAGAAATCAAATCCTCCCTGCAGGAATGGAAAATAATCATAAATTCGTTCCTCTCCTACAAATTCCACCAACCAATCTACTGCATCTGGAATCATTCGGATAAAGGAGGCAATACAATTAATCAACTCTGGCAATATCATATTTACAACAAATGCCAAAATCCCACCCAAACTAAGGAATGCAAAAATGATACATACAATTCGTTTTACCTTTTTTGCCACTTCCACTTTGAAGATTCTATCATACCATTTTTCATAGAAGTTCATTAAGATATTGATGACATATGCCATAACACACCCAATCAAAAGCGGTGTTGCTGCATCTATTCCCAGTGTCACCATTCCTTCTATTACTGCCCAGTAGCGAATTGCTAAAAACAAGACAAACAATCCAACTACCAGCCAGATGATTTTTTTCACATCCTTATTGAATTCCTTCATACTTATTATACTCCAAGATTTGTTTCAAATTCCTTAATCAACATAGCCTGATATTCTTCATCGAAATCTCCTGCTACAAATTTAGGGAAAGCTTCCTGCTGTAATCTTTCCCAGCTAAAGCCTTCTTTGCCAACGAGAATTGGATAATATCTAACACCATTCTTTGCTGCAGCATCACGGTCTCCAGGTGCGTCTCCTACCATAAGGATTTTGTCTATATCATAGCCCTTTTTGATCATCTCGCTGATACAGTATGCCTTAGATCCAGCTTCCTGACACAGTAATACACGGCATGCATCTTTTAACTGGTGTTTGGTCCATTCAGCCTCTACTGCTTCTCCGTTTGCAGAAGAAACAGCAGCAAGATCTGCAGTTTTACTCATTTCATCCATAGTTACTTTTACATTGTCAAATGGCTTGTCTTCCGCTGGAAGATTATTAATTGCACGGTTGGTACGAACGCTCCAGATTAAAGCCTTTTCTACACATTCACTATTGCTTTTCTGAGTCAATGCCAAAAGAGCCGGATTCGATAATTCCTTGGCTTCTTCTGTCCATTTTACAAATTCACCCAAACCTTCAAAATGACAGCCTCTTTTTTCCATTTCTACTAATGCCATAGCCAAACCTTTGAAACGGTTAATACCTCTTGTAATAGAATACAGGTTAATATCCAGCCATAACTTCATACATTCGTCATATCTGTCATCTAACCCATAAGTATATATCCACTGTGGTCCAAAGCACTCTCTATGCTTTACTTCCATTGTATCCATAGCACATCCGTCACTATCGATACATACCATAAAATCACTATGTTTTACGAAATCAAAATAACCCATATACTTCTCCTTTTCTTCTCTCAAGAATTAATTGCATATATACTAAATTTTACCATATGAAATACAAGTGATTCAACAAAAAAGCCATTGTTTTTTAAAAAGTTTATTTTTCTTGTATGCAAGCAATTGACATCCCAGTTTTTAAGGCTATAATGAACATAGGCAAATTTTTAACAAATGATATGAGGTATAACAATGGCTTACAAACACACCGCCACCTCTGATGGCGTTTACGAACAATTAAAAGAACAGATTTTGCACCTGGAACTTCCACCAGGATCTACCATTAGCGAAATCGACACTGCTGAAAAATACAACATTAGTCGTACTCCAGTCCGTGATGCTTTTAAGCGCCTGGAACGTGAAGGACTTCTAGAGATTCGTCCACACATCGGTACATTTATCTCTTTAATCGATTTAAATGCCGTATCTGATGTTTTATATACTCGTGAAGTATTAGAATATGCGGTTTTATCCGATTTATCCAGAATGTATGATAAGTCTCAGGATTTACGTATCCGCCTTCTTTTACAGCAGCAAAAAACGCTTTTGGAGTCTGATATGGGCATTCAGGAATTAAGCCGTGCTTTCATCAAGTTAGACAACGAGTTCCATTCCGCACTTTTTGAAGCTGCTGGCAAAAAGAACATTACCAACTTCCTGTCTGCAATCAATTGTCAGTACGAACGTTTCCGTACTTTCATCAATTACAGTGGCAAGGATGACATTCGCAAACTTTACGAAGCTCACATTCAAATCTGGGAACACGTATCCAACAAGGACTTAGATGCCCTCAAGGACTGTCTCAACCACCACCTATACGATGGCTTCAGTTCCAGCAGCGACATCGTGAGCAAATTCCCAGAATACTTCAAAGAAATCCACTAAACCACAAAGGGGCTACCGCATACACTTTCGAGAGTAAGCGCAGGCCCCTCTCTTTGTGCCTCCCACACCCCCACCACACACCACGAGTTTGGACAGAATGTTAGAATTTCCTGAAGCGTGTTTTGCTGGAAGTTTTCATGTCTTTTGATAGGCGAACATCCGTGGGCTAGGAGTATGCGCATCGGAGACTTGGTTGTAATTTTCAAGTACTTCTAGATATGCCTTAGAACAAAGTTGATATAAAAAACCGCTCTTGAGAACTCGGCGCAAAAGCAGCGCCTCAAACATTCAAGAGCGGTTTTACATTTTGTTCTAATGGCATATCAAGAAGTACTAGGAAAACTCCAAATAGTCTCTGATGCGCATACTCCTAGCCCACGGATGTCCGACATTCAAAAGACATCGAATCATAGACAACAGCAAAACGCGCTTCTTAGAAATTCAATATTCTGTTCTCCGACGTGGTGTGTGGTGGGGGTGTGGGAGGCACAAAGAGAGGGGCCTGCCGTTATACATGGGTGTGTATGCGGTAGCCCCTTGTGGTTAAGATTTATTCGGTTGGTTCTGGGATAACGCACTGGCTTACCAGATTGTGGAAGTCTTCGGTCAGCATTCCTTTGGAATACTTGAACATTACGTCAACGTAGGACTTCATAGATTTAATGTAATCATCACCAACATCAAGATCGGTACGAAGTGTCGTCTTCTTAGAAGAAGAATTGTAGATTACGTAGTCTGTAATGAAACTCTTGTTAGAGAACATTACAAGAGATGGACTGTCTGATAACATATCTCTTCCTGCGAACAATCTAGAATCGAAGTCAAATCCAAATAAGTTCAACAGAGTTGGCATAATATCGATAGAACTACAGGTTTTGTTTACTTCTACTGTTTCCATCTGGCTGTTCCAAAGAATCAGAGTATTTTTCTGAAGTTCAATAGAATCAATCTGTCTGCCAAGATATTCTCCAATAATCTGTTCAGCAGTAACCTTCGTTCCATCTTCCAAGGTTTTAGCCAAACCGTATGGATGATGGTCTGCACTTAAAACGATTACTGTAGATTCTAACTTACCAGCTTTTTCTAATTCTTCAAGCAAATAAGCCATTGCCTTTTCTAATTCAAGGTTGCAGGCAATATATGCTTTCATATCATCAGAGCACTCCAGATGTGCTACAGCTTCTTTATTTTTTACCGACATTG
The DNA here is from genome assembly GCA_015057035.1 of Lachnospiraceae bacterium. Taxonomy (GTDB): domain Bacteria; phylum Bacillota; class Clostridia; order Lachnospirales; family Lachnospiraceae; genus Roseburia. The sequence continues at coordinate 9,647 of SVFC01000020.1, forward strand.
CATTTCCAACCCAGCTGTATGCCGCATGTCCTGACATAGTCATATAATATACATGGAAACGTTCATCATCGATAAATTCTGGAATAGAAGCCTTGAACAATTCATAGTCTGAATTTGGCCAATAGCCTTTATTCTTCATATCAATCAACTTATCACCATACTTGTCTTTACTCAGCGAACCGAGTTTCGCTGCTTTAAAATCATATCCCAAGTTAGGATGTGTAATGTATCTGTCATAGTAAGACAGTGAATTGCTGTGGTATGCATAGCTCTTGACACCCTCTGCTGCAAAATATGCAGGAAGTGCATATGGATAAGTATTATCCTGGCTCTTTCTAAAGCTATGAGAACCATTTGGAATCTGACCAAACAGATTCATATATTCTCCATCACTGGTACTAGTCTGTCCCAATGGAACATAGTAATCGTCTACTACAAAACCGCTATTTGCCAGTTTATATAAAGTTGGAGTTAACTCTTCGCTAACTACATATGGTGAAAATGCTTCTGCAGTAATGTAAATCAGGTTATATCCTTCAAACATACCTGTGTACTGGTTCTTATTGGTTGGGCTCATCTGCTGCAGATATGACACAAGTTTGTCTGCATCTTTTCCACCTTTTTCAAGCAACTTATCAAAGTCAATATTCAAAACGTTTGGTGATGTATCATAGGTTGGACCTGGATCTTCTGTGACGGTTTCTGATTCACTTCCAGGTTCCTCTCCGGTTCCATCTTCGCTTCCAATAACATCTTCCGTTCCCGTTCCCGGAATAAGTCCTGGAATATCAATTGGTGGAATTACCACATCAATATCTAACTCTGGAAGAATATCTCCCATAATATCTCTCTGATACAATGCCAACACGCCATACTGTTTTGCAACTTCTTCTGGCGCATACATCTCCTGATATTCTTTGTATAACTCTGTCTCCTGTGAATAGTTGAACAGAATCGTTACAACATAAAAAGATATTGCTGCAACTGCAATCACGCCACCTTCAATGAATTTACGTCTATGATACTGTTTCAGTTTTAAAATATCCATGCGAAGCAAAATGGCTGCCACAATAAATGGAACTGCCATAAGCACTAATGGAAGGAGGGAACGAACGATACCATCCAGCGCCACTCTCCAGAAATCTGTAATAGCCTCTCCACCAGTAGCAAAAGCTACATCCAACAGAAGTACTTTTGTGAAAATATTAAAATACACCAACTGTACCGCATAAAGCAGATAGTTAATGGACATACATACCCACATAATGGCCAGGTTGATTCCACGCTTTTTAAAACAACGTACCAAAATAGTCTCAATTGTTGCAACAAGCACAACTACTGGAATCATAAGCAACGGATTTACACCTACGAATCCAAAAATATTAAAGTGGTAGATTCCTTCTAACCATAATATAGACAATAAGAAAAATGCTAAAATTCTATACATAACACGCTCTCCCTATAATTTTAACGCATATTCCGTCATACTAAAGAACATAATAACATATTTCGACAAAATACAACATATTTTTTTACAACTTTTTTCTTAAGATTTTCTTGCTTTTTTCCAGAATTTCTTTTGGAAAGAAATTGTAACAATTTAACTTTTGTGATATACTTCATTATGTTTTTATAAATCATTCAAATACAAGAAGAGGCACATTATGAGAATTGGTTTTGACAACGAACAATATCTGAACACTCAGTCTGAACACATCCGCAAACGCATTTCCCAGTTTGACAACAAACTTTATCTAGAATTTGGTGGAAAACTCTTTGACGATTATCACGCTGCAAGAGTTCTTCCTGGTTTTGCTGCCGATAGTAAGTTGCAGATGCTTTTACATCTTGCCGATCAGGCAGAAATCGTTATGGTTGTTAGTATTGAGGATATTATCAAGAACAAGATTCGTGAGGACCTTGGTATCACTTACGAAGATGACGTGTTACGTCTTATTGATGCCTTCCGCACAAAGGGAATGTATGTCGGTAGTGTTGTTCTTACACGATATGCTGAACACCACGCCGTAACCCATTTCCAGAAACGATTAGAGGCTGCTGGCGTCAAAGTATATCACCATTACACCATTTCTGGCTATCCACACAACGTTAGTCAGATTGTAAGTGATGAAGGTTTTGGTAAAAATGACTATATCGAAACCGAAAGACCTCTGGTAGTTATCACAGCTCCAGGTCCAGGTAGTGGAAAAATGGCAACCTGTTTGTCACAGCTTTACCACGAGCACAAACGTGGGATCCGCGCAGGCTACGCAAAATTCGAGACCTTCCCAATCTGGAATCTGCCTCTTGATCATACCGTAAACCTTGCCTATGAAGCTGCAACCGCAGACTTAAATGATATTAATATGATTGACCCATATCATTTAAAAGCATATGGTGTTACAACCGTAAACTACAATCGCGACGTAGAGATTTTCCCAGTGCTGAATGCGATTTTTATGAAAATCTATGGCACCAGCCCTTATGCATCACCTACAGATATGGGTGTAAATATGGCCGGAAACTGCATCATCGATGACGAAGCCTGCCGAGAAGCTTCCCGTCAGGAAATCATTCGTCGTTATTACAAGGCTCTTGTGGGTGTTGCAGACGGAACCCGTAGAGAAGAAGAATTAACCAAAATCGACCTGTTGATGCGTCAGGAGAATTTATCTGTTACTGACCGCAAAGTAGTTCCTGCTGCAAGAAAACGTTCCGAAGCTATCGGTGTTCCTGTAGCAGCCTTAGAACTTCCAGATGGCCGTATCATTACAGGCAAATCCGGCGACCTACTAGGCTCCAGTGCTGCAGTTCTTGTAAACAGTTTAAAAGAATTGGCAGGCATCTCCCATGACCACATGATTCTGTCTCCAGAATCCATCGCTCCAATTCAGGCGTTAAAAACACAGTATCTTGGCAGTAAAAATCCAAGACTCCATACTGACGAAGTACTGATTGCTCTTTCCGCAACAGCTGCTACAAACGAAGAAGCTGCTCTTGCATTAGAGCAGCTCCCAAAACTTCGTAATTGTCAGGTTCATTCTACAGTAATGTTGTCTTCTGTAGACCTTAAGATTTTCAAAAAATTAATGTGTGATGTAACCTGCGACGCCAAAACGAAGTAACAGGAAACCAAAAACAAAGGTGGCAACCCAGGACAAATAGGTTAGGCGGTTTTTAAAGAGTTTTGAAAAAATCATAACTCCAAATGCTCCGACCACTAATAATCCCAGTATTGATATGAATTCTATCAACACACCTCTGCTATCTGTGGTAAAAAGAATTGCCACAAATCCAATTACAGCAGTTAATGTACCACTTGCTAACAAATAAATATATCGAAATTGTATTTTTTCTTTTATTAACAGCGCAGATTCAATCTGTGCTGTTTCTTTTTGCCCGTAGCCTCCTGCTGCAAGTAACATGGCAAGGAGCACGAATAATTCCACTAATCCCTGCAATGGATAGATAGAGTTGGCTTTTTCTTCTACCACCTCAGTTCCATCCACACGTATTTCTTCAAAAGAGAGCATCAACTCGCCTCCCAAAAATGCATCATGTTTTTCCAGAAGTTCTTCCATACGGCCAGCGTTGGTCTTTTTATAGATGTCCCCTTCTGTTGTGGTCAAAAGCCATTTGCTATAAATTGGAAACATTGCCGCAAAAAAGTTTTCTTTTGCGACTTCCGTTTTTGTGCCAAATGGCGAAGTATAACAGAACACTATTTCTTTCCACTTGCCCTTTTCTATCTGTCGATCAAAATCCTCACTTAACACAAATCCACACTCTGCACGTCCTTTTTCCACTGCAGAGTATACTTCGTCAGCGTTCTCTACACTAACAAATTCAAACTCCGTCTTGCTGTTTTTCAACAGATTTTCAATCTCTTTCTCGTATGAAGAATCCTGATAACATACCATAATTGTATGATTTGTCCCGTCTGGAATATGAATATTTGCCACTATCCATAGGAGACCTAACATCAGAACAAACATAATCCAGGTGGTCGGTTTCTTAATATTCTGTTTTAGGAATAACTGATACCATACTATACGCTTTTCCATGATACATACACTCCTATTACCAATTCAACCGCCAGCCAAATCAACGGAATCCCTAGTTCTACCGCCGCCAGATTTTCAAATAACGCCCCCTGCGCCAATAGGCTCCAGGTATATAACGGTGCCACTTCACCAACAAACTGTGCAATTTCTGGCAAATATGCAGAAGGAACAATGAGCCCTGCACAAAGTACCATCAAAATACTTGTGATTAGCAAGATAAGCGTACCATTTTTGTCCCTCCCAATCGAATAAATCATGTGGAAATGCACCCCCATCATCAGCGCCAGAATCAACAAGCCCACTACCCCATCTATACTAAAGTTCACAAAGTAGAGCCCTAACGTCTCTGATACAACACATCCAATTCCATAAACAATGAACTCTAAAACAAAAACATATACCGACATCAGTATCATGCGAATCAGTGCCTGTTGGACTTTACCAACACCTTCTATACACAGTTTCGCTTGCAATGCCCTTTGTTTTTTCTCATAGAGATAATTAAAGTTCAAACCATAAATCAGACACACACATAGCATCAACCCCAAATAATAGAACTGAACCATGGTCATGGTGCCCGTTGGTGAAATGACAAACTCATCATAAGTATCCATACGGTCTAACACCTGACCCACATATTTCATTCCAAGGAAATATCCGATTTCTCCTCGGGACATCTTAAGGCTTTGATCTACTGACACTTCATAAGAACTTTTAATACCTGCTTCTGCCACTTGAAGAAGACCTAAACCACTGGATAAGATCTGCCCAAACATTCGACTTCCTATCACTTCCTCCTTTGGAAGCAGAATCGTTGCCTGAACACTCTGCCAGCTATTTAAGTCTTCATACAAATTTGCAGGTAGCACTACTACTACCTGCAAATCTCCTTCTGATAGCAATCTTTTGCCGTCTTCATAGCTTACATAAGAAAAATCACATATGCTTTCTACACTCTCCATAGAAGAGATGTAGTTTGTAATCATTTCTACGATTGTATTGTCCTCTGGCACCACCACGCCGACCTCAATTTTCGGAAATACGGTAGTTTTCATCATAAGAAAATACATTCCTGAAACTATGCTGCCTAACGCAAGAAGCACGCATATCATACTCAATATACTTTTTTTCAATACAAAGAAGCTTCTCTTCGTTTCAAGTAAAAAGTAATTTAATAACATATTATTTATTAATACCAATCATCATAGTCTACTTCTGGATATCCATAAGAAGGCATAAAATCTTTCAGTTCATCCTGAAGGTCTTCAACTAATTCTTCTAAGTCATCTTCGTCTGCATTACCAAGGTCAAAACGTTCGCCTGATAACTTCTCAATCTTAGCACCTTTCTTGCATGAAAAAGCAAAATCAGCACTCATATTATCGATGTTTAATTCACCATCTGTAATTTCAACACCATTGCCATTTGCTACAATAGTACCTTCCAATAACAATCCTGCATCACCATAATAATCTAAAACTGCAAATTCGAAATCTCCTGATTTCTTGTCATATTCGTATTCCATCATAGTGATTTTTTCATCACCGCTGTAAATAATTAATTCAGCTGTTTCTTCGTTTCCATCTCTTTCACCTTTGATCTGGAGCACTTTCTGTCCATCAACTTTTACAGTAATATTCTGCGCTCTATAATCGCCACCTTCAAAAAGGATTTTCACTTTACCATCTGAATCTTCTGCTTCAATCACAATAGCAGCCAACATATTAGAATCTACATACACGGTAAATGTCATTTCTGGCATACCTTCGATTTCATCGAACATGTCTTCAAAGGCTTCATCAAATATGGCGTCATCATAGCCTTCCATCTCGTCTAAGCCCTGTTCTTCCATGTATTCTACCATGGCATCACAAACGATTTCCATGTATTCCTTGATCATATCTTCGTCGATTACGATTTCATATCCTACACAGTTAACATCTCTGCCATTGATTTCAAATTCGTCTTTTTCAACTTCTTCGATTTCAATGTCATCCATCCATTCCTGGAGTGCCTTCGCCATTTCTTTTAAAGCTTTGCTGTCATCCGTTTTTCCTGAATACGCCTGTGCCAGCATCTTATTCAATGCTTCTACAATTTCATCATCTACATTTTCAAAAATAAAGCCATCTGCTTCTTTTGTATAGTCATAGAAGAAAACATAATCACCAAGAATTGGTGCCTGAGCCTGTAATTCATTTTTGTTTAATGTGAGAGTTCCCTCTAATTCAGGATAATTGGTAATGTCAGCTTTTACCCAAACCTGCTTATCTTTGCCGGCATTACGAACTTCCATTTCCATTTCCTGACCTTCGATACCCAGCATAAAATAAGTAGTGCTTTTGCTATTCGCCACGGCTGTCATCGTTGACGAAAAAACATCACCTAAAATGCCAGCTTCTTTAAAGGTATTGCCTGCAGCATATGTCACCTTCTGCACTGGGGACATAAATGCTCCTCCTACGATTGCAACTACCACTGCAATAATTGCAATTACACCTACACCACCACCAATCATGGCTGGTAAAAACCACTGCTTTGTAGACATAGTTGAAATCCATGATTTCACTGATTCTACAACCTGATTTGCTGGATTTTCTGGCGCAACTGGTGTTTCCGTCACTTCTGGTGTTCCCTGCGCTTCTTCATTGATAGGTTCACCTGTCATTGGATCAAATTTCATAATCAAACTCCTTTTCCTTCTTCATTGTATATATGAATAAGCAGCTCCTTGCTTATATCACACTTATTAAGTTCCGTTAATGTCCCCTTCTGCATGAGAAGAACTCTGTCTGCTTTACGGATTTCCTCTTCCTCATGAGTTGCCACAATAACAATACCATCACTCTTACGATGGGCATCCAGCATCTGATAAATCTTATCCTTGTGAGCAAAATCCAACGCAGTCGTCGGTTCATCTAACAGAATCACCGGTGGCTGATTCATAAGGGCACATGCAATTGCCAGACGACGTCTCATTCCACCAGACAACGATTCCACGGTCTGTGACAAAATCGGTTCTAATTCAAATATCCGAATCGCCTCTTGTAACTGGGCATCATCTCCCTTTTTCCACAGTTTCAGATTATCCCTCACTGACAACTGGTCTAAAAACGGATTCTCCTGTGGCACATATCCCGTATACTTCCGATACACCTCTGCTTTCTGAGCTTTCTTGCCATAGTAAAATACCTCCCCATGGTCTGCAGCAAGACACCCCGCCATTATCTGAAGTAATGTGGATTTACCACATCCATTCGGTCCTATTAATGCTATCATCTCTCCACTTTTGACTGTAAAGTTGATACCAGACAGCACTTGTTTTTTACCATATTTTTTCCGAACATCTATTACATTAATCATATATTAATTTTACCATTTATATGAATGAATGCAATATAATTTTCGAAAAAACCACATACTATGACTAATTTACTATTGCATTTTTCATAATGAATGATATAATAGCAAATGAGTTTGTTAAATAAATAACAATCTCATTTTAATACACTTATATTACTATTTACGGAGGATTCTATTGTCATGGGACATTTAACAGGAAAGACAGCCATCATCACTGGTGGTGGTAGAGCCGTTCTCTCAGACGGACGTTGTGGTTCAATTGGTTACGGTATTGCAACTGCTTATGCTAAGGAAGGATGCAATCTTGTTCTTACAGGACGTAACTTACAGAAATTAGAAGATGCAAAAGAAGAATTAGAAAGACTGTATGGTATCGAAGTTCTGGCTGTTCAGGCAGACGTAAGCGCTGGCGCAGATAACACAGCTGTTGTAAATAACGTTGTAAAACAGGCAATCGACAAATTCGGCCGCATTGACGTGCTTATCAACAACGCTCAGGCTTCTGCTTCAGGTGTTACCATCGCAGATCATACTGTAGAACAGTTTGACTTAGCAGTATACTCAGGCCTTTATGCTACATTCCACTATATGCAGGCTTGCTATCCATACCTTGCAAAAACACAGGGTTCTGTAATCAACTTCGCTTCCGGCGCTGGTTTATTCGGTAACTTTGGACAGTGTGCTTACGCTGCTGCAAAAGAAGGTATCCGTGGATTAACACGAGTTGCTGCTACAGAATGGGGCAAAGACGGAATCAACGTTAACGTTGTATGTCCTCTTGCTTGGACTGCACAGTTGGAAGGCTTCGAAAAAGCTTATCCAGAAGCATTCAAGGCAAACGTTCATATGCCACCAATGGGACACTATGGTGATGCAGAAGCAGAAATCGGCCGTGTATGTGTACAGCTTGCTAACCCAGACTTTAAATATATGACTGGTGAAACCCTTACACTTGAAGGTGGAATGGGTCAGAGACCATAACACAAACGGCGATTGCCTAATTTTATTAACTAATATAGCCCCTTGTGATTGTGTAATCACAAGGGGCTTTTTTTGATAGACTCTTTCATTTTTTATCTTAACTGTGTCAGGATTTCCTCAGCAGTATGATTTGGATATAAATCCTGGTAACCTGGCAGAACCACACTCTCCTTCAAATCTTCGTATGTACCACCAATCATATAAGAATTGAATTTTTCTTCTGAAATGGCTTCTTCCCCATAGAAGAAATAGGTGTTACCATCCCACTCATCATAACGAGCCTCTCCATCACCATCCATATCTGTAACATATTGATATCTTAAGGATTCGTCATGATAGCTGACAATCTCATGATTCTCATCCATTTTTCCGAAAAAGACCCAATTCTGAGCGCCAGCCATATCTGCATCATGATTATACATCACATTAGCCTTTGGCAGGTAATAGTAACCAATACTACCACCGCCTATGCCCCACTCATCCATCACAAGATGCACCTGACCATCATAATAGGTATACATACTAATAACACCTATACATTCTTTTACCACCAATTCTGGCACATCATCCTCATCAAAATACACAAGAGAACACTTTAATTCATCCGCATCATCTGGATTTTCCGCAATCCATTCATTTATAATCTGTGTATATGCTTCCTGGTAGTTTTTTGCAGTAGAAACTGAACTATTATCTCCCTCTGCGTCATCTAAATAAACATCATACTGCAGACGATATACTCCATTTTCTTCAATGAGGAGATAGAAGAATTCGCTTTCATCTCCACCATCGATAGAGAATTCCAGCATTCCATCGGAAGTCGCTTCTTCATATTCAAGTCGCTCTTCCATGGTTGAACAGCCTTCCATACCTTCGAATGCATAATATCCTCGCAAATGCTCAACTAACCAGATGTTATCCGCAATCTGAATCACCGGCTGATCCACAAGGCGATATTTTGTAATCGTATAGTTTCTTGAGTCGCTGGCTTCCATTCTTGGCAAAATCATTGCTTCGATCATCTTTTTAAGGACTTCCTGCACATCTGCCCCTTCGCCTGCTGCATAATAGATTATATCATGATTAATACATAATCCTCCAGCCTCAGCGCCTGGAATGCGCTGAAGCGTTTCGCCATTATACGCATCAAACCACTTAGAGACCTCCTCATTTTCTATCATATAATTTAGATATACTACGTGATCGAAACAATCCAAATCATACAGATATGTCTGCCAAGGCTGACTATACTCTTTTTTATATGCCTCAATCTCATCTTCGTCAGTTCTCGCCCATACATGGTCATAATACTCATGTGCTAAGCATAACTTATTTTCTGTACTATAATATACAGGTGCATATGCGTCTAAAGCCACTAAAATAGTTCCTTTATGAATCCATGATTCCATCAACTGATAACGCAACTCCGGTACGACATTATCACGTTTCAAAGAAAACAGCCATTGTGGCCAGAATGGTGTTGTCGCGAAAGTCTTATTGGCTTGTTCCAATTCTACAATGTTATTTCCATTGTCTTTGTTGAAATAGAAAACACAATATTCATAGTATGCTTCACCCTGTTGTTCATACATATTAGAATACATCAGATAATCTTTGTCATCCTTCTCTGTCAAACAATAGGTGCCATTTGCGTTATGGCTAGTACTGCAAAAGTCACTGGTATAGCAAGGTGTATTCTCATACTTACCTTCTCCTACGCCTGCGAACACCTGAATATACGCTGCATTTGCTGGAGATTCCAAATCAAATGTCTTGTTTTCGGAATATACAATAGTTCTAACCAAATCATCGATTCCATCATGGTTCAAATCTGCAGTTGTTTCATATAATATTTTCTCATTAGAAACAGGCGTATCCACTGGCTCTTCTGTATCTGGTTCTGTTCCAGGTTCTGGACTCGTTTCTGTTTCTGAACTTGTGTCAGTTTCCGAATCCGCCTCCGTTTCAGTATCTGTATCTGTTTCAGATTCCGTATCTGTTTCGCTTTCTGATTCCGTTTCTGTCTCTGCTTCCCCTGGCCCCTGCGCTCTGGATGGGTCTGTCATAAAACAAATACCAACAATTACACACAGAAGGAGTGCTGTCGCTACCACCCAGAAGGTTGGTTTTTTATATGAGAAAACACGTTTAATTCTTTCTTTAATTCCGATTTCTCCAAAAGCTACAGGACAGGCAGAAATGTAGTGTCCTGGTGAACTGCAGGCAAGAAGTGTTTCGGAATAATTTCTTTTTTCAGAGGTGTCCATATGACGAATTACTCGTTCGTCACAAGCAAGTTCTAAGTCTCTGCACATCAGAACATAAGCCACCCAAACCAATGGATTAAACCAATGAACTGCCAACAGCACAAAGCCAATTGGCTTCCACATATGATCCAAACATCTTAGATGTTCTCTCTCATGGGCAAGAATATATGTCATCTGATCCTTTTCAATATGAGATGGCACATAAATACTTGGACGAACCACGCCAAAAATAAATGGCGACTGGATTTCATCACAAATATATATTTTTTCATCTATTGGTACAGATATCTTAACGCGATTCCATAATCTTACATAACTGATTACCATATAAACGAGCATCAGCACTGCGCCAACTGCCCATGCCCAAGGCAGTACGTCCGCCAACTCCACTGTATCTGTAATTGGTTCTACTGGCGCACCTGGCGTTACTTCCGGAGTAACCGGTGTACTTGGTGTTACATCTGGCACTACTGGAGCGCTTGGCACACTTGGTACCGCATCTGGAACACTTGGGGTTGTGCCTGGTACCTCTGGAATAGTTCCCTGGTTGCCTGGATTCGTGTTTGGAACGCTTGGAGTCATTCCTGGAACCGTAGTGTTCTGTCCTGGATTAAGATCTGGGGTCTGTCCTATATTTTGTCCCGGCACTTCTACCTCTGGAGTTTCTACGCTAAGGAAACCATTGGTATCAGGCACAAGGCTAAAACTACTTTCTATAGAAAATGGACAGATTAAGCGAATAGCCACCAATGCCCACAACACATAGCGAAAGCCCTTTGGCGCCTTTGTCATAAATAGGCGTAATATAATAACTGCCAAGATTAACCAGCTGGCAGCAATGCTCATTTCAACAATTTTCATACATACTGCTTCCATCTATTATTCCTCCTCAAAAGAATCCATCATCTTACGGATTTCTTTGATCTCATCTACAGATAACTGCTTACTGCTGGCAAAAGCTGCAATAAATGCTGGCAAGGAACCACCAAAAGCTTCTTCCACAAATTGTTCACTTTGAGCAGCTGCAAATTCCTGTTTTGATAATACAGAGGTCACGACACCATCCACATTCTGAAAAATTCCTCTATCACATAGTTTTTTCAACACGGTATATGTTGTTGACTTTTTCCACTCAAGTTTTTCTGCACACAGTTTTACCAATTCCCCTGATGGAAGTGGTTCGTTTTCCCAAATAATGTCCGCAAACTGTGCTTCTACTACACCTAATTTCATTTCACCCATTTCCTTTACCCCTATTTTCACACGATTGGTCTATCTTACGTCGACCTCACTTGTAGTCTATCACTCATAGACTGTGTTGTCAATAAAAAAAGAAGCACAAAAGTGCTTCTTTTTATCACTAGTTTCTCTTTTCCATATACTGCAGTATATATACGATAGGCATAATCAAAAAACCACAAATCAAATTGCTAACACCATGTATCATATCAAAGGGCAATCCTGCAATAATCCATGCAATCATTCCTTCAAAGGAAAGTCCAAAAATAATCGCTTGGGCTGGTGCGTACAGAACACCAAACAAAAAACCATGGGCAGAGCACACCAAAACGTATAGAACATTTTTTACCTTTTGTGGAAGTTTTCTTGGAATCAGCATCACCACGCCCCACAAAATAGTCCATATATAGAGATATGGAATCCACCAGGTCCCAAATCCATTGAGAGTTCCTGTTAATAACACAAACAAATAAATTGGGTATAGCGCTTTTGCTCTATAAACAACAGTAAACGCTACCACAAACATTCCCAGCAAATGAATGTTTGGAGCCCATTCCATAAGCATCTTGGACAGATACATGACTGCACCAAGCATGGAAAAAACCGCCATCTCACGAACAGACAATTTCATTATTTGCTCACCTTCATAGCATAACTATCGCCTTCTTTAATCTCTGTGGTATCCACACCTGACATAGCATATTCACCATTTATATAGAATGCCCAGTATGTTCCATCCACATCATAATCAGCGGTAATTCCATTGACTTTCTTAACATAAAGTCCGTATTGAGAGGTTTCACCTTCAATCAGTTTCAATTCTAATAATGCGTCTCCAACAATTGTTTTATCTGTGTGAATTTCAAACACTGTTTCATTTCCACTTCCGTCAACTACAGTAAAAGTAAATACCGTTTTGCCTTCGCCTAGAACAGTTTCACTACTACCTGCATTTGATGAATTCTCAGTTCCCTGAGTTCCACCTGTCATTGGGGTTCCCTGAGTTCCACCTGTCATTGGGGTTTCCTGCTTGCCACCACAACCTGTCGCACATAATGCCATAGCCACAATCAGCATCATACTAAGGAAGAGTGACGAAAAATTTTTCATCATACTTTTCTTCATCTTTTTGTCTCCTTAATGTATATAGTTTTGCGCGAATCATTCGCTCTTTCACCCTTAATCCTTGGCACTCGCAATTCATATAAGGATTTGTTCTCTCGGATATTTCGACTCGGCACGCTGCAAACCCACCTTCTCGGATTACTCCAATGGTGTTGTCCTAAATTGTGGCATTTAGTAAGATTTCGCTTCTTTGTGCCTCACGGCGACGGGCTCGTACAGGATTTGCACCTGTTTCCCCGATGAGAACCTTGTATAACAACTCAACTACTGTATCATAATTCTCTTAATTAATCAATCAAAACAGAATTTACGCATTTGGAAGAATCACATGAAGCTGACTCAAAAACTGATTCATTCTTGCCATGCGCTCCGCAAACTGTGGGTAGAAAGCATCTTCTCCATAAGGTGTCAGATAAAAAATCTGCAAAACCTGCATATTTATCGCTTTCACAATTGCTTCATTTTCCTGATTATCCTCGTAAAACAAACGTAATCCTTTTGTTAAAGCATGCCATTTCACAAGGAAGTCTTCATACTGGCGTATTCCTGGAATGTTCAGCCACTTCTCAATCTTCACTTTGGATTTGTTAGGCACAGGACATGCATCCGCCAAAACAAAATAGCTTAGCTTGTTACCTTCGTAATTTCTTCCTAGTGGAAACAGTCTGCAAAAACCTGGGCGAAAACTATGAATACTACAACGACCTTCTTCGTTTAGAAAACTACAGGCTGGTATTTCGTCTGTATTCTTTGTAGAACCTGCCGTCATACAGAGATTCGGCATAATCAGCCCATCTTCTACATGTAGTTCTACTTCCCTGGCAAGCAGTTCTTCAAAACTCTTATGAAGCCCCTTAGTTAAATTATATGTATCATATGGATCCAACCAGATGGACTGCCCCATATCCTGACAACAGGAAGAACAGCCGTTACAATCGTGACATCCAATCTTGGCCATATCGTTGCTTCCGTAAAATCTATCAATGTTCATTAATTTTCCTCGCTGATTCGATAACCAACGCCTAATTCGTTGATAATATACTTATTATCGCCTGGCTTTGAACCAAGTTTTTTTCGAATATTGGCGAGGTTTACCTGTAGTTTTTTGATTCCACCATCATCCGTTGGTCCCCAAATTTTGCGGATGATTGCTGCATAAGTTAAAACCTTTCCTGGGTTCTGGGACAAAATCTCCAGAATATTATACTCTGTTCTGGTAAGTTTGATTTCTTCCTCTCCCACAGTTACCATACGTCTTGCATAATCAATGGTCATATCATGAAGAGTAAACATTCCTTCCCCCACGCCTTCCACTTCCGTGGTTCTGCGGTTGCGAAGGGCGGCACGCACTCTTGCTAGGAGTTCTGCATTGCCGAATGGTTTTGTAACATAATCATTTGCGCCTAAATCCAGAGCTTTCACCTTATCTTTTTCATTGTTTCTAGCGGAAAGCACCAAAATTGGCGTTACATCACTCTGTCGAATTTCACGGATGAACTCCAGACCGTCTCTGTCTGGAAGTCCCAAATCTAAAATCACCAGATCCGGTACATTGGATAACATCATAGTAATCCCATCCTTACAAGTTCCTGCAATAATTACCTGATATCCATTGGTTGTCAGAATTGTATCCAACAAGTTACAAATATTTATTTCATCTTCAATTACAAGAATCTTAAACTTATTATTACTCATTTTCCTCCTCCAGTTCTAATGAGAATCCAAATACTGCTCCACCATTTTCTCTGTTTGCAGCAAACACTTCGCCACCGTGAGCCTTAATAATGGTAGAGCAAACAGACAGGCCAATTCCCATATTATTGCGGGTACCATCCGCCGGTGTCTGCTCTCTTTCCAGATATCCCGAGAAGAGTTTTCCCAGTTTTTCTTCCGGAATTCCGCATCCATTATCTTCTACACGAAAGATTGCCTGGTCTCCTTCTATTGTTACTGACAGCTTTAACTCTGTCATTCCTTCTGCGTGGATAATGGCATTTTCCAGGATATTAATCAATACCTGCTCGATTAACATGGCATCCATAGGGATGCTGATAAAATCCTCTGGAATTTCTACCATAACCTCTTGCTTTGGATAATGCTTATGGAATTTTACAAGAACAATATCAATCAATTCTTCTAACACCGTAGATGTCTTTGTTACATAGGCAACCCCATCATCAATGCGGGTTACCGACAGCAAGTTCTCCACCATACGGATTAGCCACTGTGAATCTTCGTGTATTTCCCCCAACAACTTAAGCTGCTGCTCCTTGCTTATAGAATCATAATTTTCCATAATGGCAGAAGTAGAACCATAGATAGAGGTAAGTGGAGTTCTAAGGTCGTGGGATACTGCTCGCAGAAGATTTCCTCGCATTCTTTCTTTTTCGCTCTCTGCTTTAATTTTTTCCTGTTCCTTAATCTGGGTTGTAAGGGTACTGGTCATAATGGCAACCACCAACATGACCACTGCTGCCAATATATTTTCCGGTTTAATAAGATCAATCTCGAAGTATGGAGCAGTAAAGGTAAAGTTAACTACCATTACACTTGCTAAGGACGCTACAACGCCCCACAGATATCCCTCTGTCTTAAGTGCTATGAAAAATACCCCTAATACAAAAATAGTCGGAACTACTGTATCTGTCTCAAAAACAAACTGTAAAATATAATTAAGGAGGTAACAAATGACTAATATAAACACCGTCAAAAGTCCATCCTGAATGGTTTGCTTATATTTCGCCATGGTTACCTCCCTCTTACAGTAGAACTCCCTACTGATATATTTTTGTAATCGCCTGTGCAATATTAAGCACATGGTCACCGATACGTTCAAAGTCTGTGAGCAATTCTGAGTATAGAATACATGCTTCTTCACTACACAAACCTTTTCTCATACGTTCCAAATGGGTTTCACGATAACTTCTTGTCATATCATCAATCTGCTGTTCCATAGCAGCAATATCGGAAAGCCATATAGTCATATCATCTTCTCTGTGAAGAACTTTGTCAATGGCTTTTTCCGTAATTTCTTTCATTTTCAGCACTTCTTCTCTGGCATTTTCTGAGAATGTAATGTTCTTCTTACGCATTGTTTCCACATACTCACCAATGTTAACTGCGTGATCCCCAATACGCTCCGCATTACCTGTAATAAGAAAATACTGTTCAAAACTTGTTACGTTACTATCGCTATTACTTGATACTAATATCTTGGAAATATACTGGGAAATATCCCTGTTTAAAGTATCAATCAAACCTTCCACTTCTGTTGCTTTCTTTACAGCTACTGAATCCACATCCAAAACCGCCTGATAACAACGGCTGGTGTTTTCTCCCGCCAGTACCAGCATACGTCCGATTTCCTGACGAAGAATATCCATATGTATCATATCCGCACCAAGATGAGTTCTTGAGCGTCCAAATTCCTTATTCAACTGACCAAGAATAGAAGCATTTTCCTGGTCTTCCTTGGTATCTGGCAGAATCTTTGTGGCTGCCGCTGCAAGATACGTACCAAACGGAATCAGAAGAAGCGTAGTTGCAATATTAAACAGGGTATGCATATTCGCAATCTGCGCATCTGGTTTTCCAGGCGTAATAGCAGCCACAAAGTCTGCAATAGGAAGAGTTAAACAAAGAACAGTAAATATCGCCGTACCAATTAGGTTGAACATCAGATGAATAATGGTAGTTCTCTTCGCACTACGATTGGTTCCAATCGATGCCAACACTGCGGTAATACAAGTTCCGATGTTCATACCAAAAAGGACAAATACCGAACTTGAAAAAGTAATCAATCCACCTTTTGCCAAAGTCTGCAAAATACCTACTGATGCAGAAGATGACTGAATCACTGCAGTAAAAATTGCCCCTGCAATAATTCCAATCAGTGGATTATTAAATTGCGTCATCAAACTAATAAACACTTCCGATTCTCTCAGTGGTTCCATAGAACTTCCCATCATATCCATACCAATGAAGAGAATACCTAGCCCTGCAAGAATCTTGCCAATATGGTGTAGCTTTGGATTTTTCAGGAATACAATCATTGCAACGCCCACAAATGCCATCAGTGGAGCAATTGCACCTACATCTAAAGCAATTAACTGACCTGTAATGGTGGTACCAATGTTTGCACCCATGATAATCCATACAGCCTGCTGCAGTGTCATCATTCCAGTGTTAACAAAACCTACTACCATAACTGTAGTTGCAGAAGAAGACTGGATTACCGCCGTAATCAGGGCACCTACTGCCACACCAATAAAACGGTTTGACGTAAGTTTCTCCAGAATCTTCTCCATTCTGTCGCCGGCAGCCTCTTCCAAGCCATCACTCATCATCTGCATACCATAAAGAAACAGCGCCAATCCGCCTAATAGACCAACAAAAATCATAAGATCCATATGTTACCTCCATAAAAAAAGCGCATTTTCACATAGTAAAAATACGCTTTAATGGTACATTAAGGACATTTGTCCCGTCAATTATACAAGTTTGTTCTTAACTGTTTCTTAACCAACTTGAGTTTTTCATTCTACTCCACACTCATACAGGTTCCCATAAAAAATGGCTGGTTATTTTCACAATCAATTAACATATAGATAAATGGTCGATCTAAGTGCACAGTTTTCATCTCTTCATACCATGGTGCACATTCATCTTCCATTTCTACCACTGTGGCCGCACCCGCCTTGGTTCCCTTTGGTGATACTTCAATATAGGTCTTATGAATTACACGGCTGATAAAAATATTACCTCTGTCTGAGGTTCCAAGGCCTGTAAAATCTGCTATCGCACCATTGAATGCATCAGACATCCCCATCTGCATTAACACATCATTTAAGAGAACCTTATACTCTGTCTTAAATGCGGGAATGGCTGCATCCACCGCAATCTGAGTTGGATTCTCTAATAAATTTCGCAGTGTTTCTCCTGTCAATCCTTCCACACATTGCTGTACTGTTTTCCCTTCTTTTGGAAGCAATGCTACGAAAGCATATTCTCTATTCTTGTAGTATTTGATAAATCCTGTTGCATCTTCGTTTTCCAGATAAAGATCTTCCATAGAGTACATGAGTTCCACATTCTGTTGCTGCCCATTTTCCGTGGTGAATGTTTTATTTCTAACCTCGTCAGATTTGTATGTGGTCTGCCATTCTGCCTCGAAGATTAAGGCATTAATCAGATACATCACCGCCGCTTCAGGAATTTCATCCAACACGTTTTTAATCAATCCATCGGTTTTCTCATCCACCCAGTGATTAATGTCCGCTAAAGTGGTATCGTCAAATGGTGCCTTATAAATATCTGCATCATAATACTGGAAATTCTTTTTCAAAAAAGCATCCTCTACGTGCAAGAAGTCTGCATCTCGAAACCAAATGGAATTGCTGATGTCAAACTTACTTTTTTCTCTAGGAAGTTGTCCATTATAATATGCGAGATATTCGTTTAAAGACTCTATATTTAAGCCAAAAGTCTCTTCCATCTGAGACAAAGTCTCCCCTTTTGCTCCGTTGGCAGTCATCGCCAATGCCATCAACACTGAAAGTGGTGAAATCAAGGTGTTTTCCTCATCTTCCAAACTCTGCTGGAACAGGCGCACTGCAAAATCTGTAACATCTGTCTGCACTGGGTCTGGGTTGTATTCACACTGAATCCACTGTTCTCCGTTATTACGAATATCCGTCATTAGATTGGTTGCGGCAATATTATAATCTGTTATATCCGGCTGTTCTGTTCCAGTGCAGTCTACTGGACCGTGATGATTTCCACCAATTCCAGGTCCACCCACACCGCCGCAGGCAGTCATAGAACATATCATTGCCATCACTAGCAATACCGCTGTCGCTTTATGCCATAATCCTTTTTTCATATATTACCCCTTTCCTATACCGTCCTTCTTACCAATATATCGCCAGCACTTTTAACAGTCCATCTAAAACATCTTCATCCATCTTCATACCAAGCTCCGAATCACTATAGAAATATACAAAACTATAATCTGCAAAGATGCACACCTGTACAATCTCCCCATCGGTTCTCTGGAAAAAGATGTGGTAACCATCAGCGCCTTCCACTGGATTGCCCGTATCCAGCACCATATCTGTTCTAAGGCGCGGTGTATCACAAAGTGCTTTTACAAACTTATCTATTATTTTGTAATACTTCTCCTCAATCTCTTTGCTTTTTGCAAAGTTATCTTTTATGGTTTCCTCTGGTGCCCACGCCTTATGCGGAAGCATAGTCACCTTAACATAATTATTCACTAACTGGTATGCATCTCCCATCGCTGAATACTGCTCTAGCTCGCCTGGTTCAACTGCTTCTGGTGGATTCGGTTTTTCTTCAGTATTTTTCTCCTGACTACTTACAACGTCTGTATCTAACTCCGTTCCATTAATTACAGCGTCTGATTCTTCTCCCGGTTTTTCCGGTTTTACTTCTGTTCCATCTTCATAGTCTTCACTTATCTCTGGTGCAGCATTTGGCACTCGGTCCTTGTTCTCTCCAGATTCTGTTCCCATTGGTGCTTCCATAGAATTCGAAGGCCCCATCACATTTTCCCATGCAACAGCTCCCACAATCAGAAGGCACACACTGGCGGCCACAGCCAGATAACGCGTACTATGCGCGAAAAAGTTCTTGAATTTTCCAGTTCTTTCTACAGGCACTTTCGTCCCCATTCTTAATTTATCTACATTCTCTATCATATCATCATCCAGATACTCCAATGCATCCTGAATGATTTCTGCTCTTTTTTCTCTGTTCATGTCACTCATAGATAGAATCCCTCCTTTTCGAGATATTCTTTTAATCCTATACGGGTTCTGTACAATAAAGTTTTCGCCTTGGTTTCCGTCATTCCACAGTATTTTGCTGCGTCTTTAAGAGAATCCATGTAAAAATACCTTCCTATGAACAGATTCCTAGTGGATTCTGGCAAAGTACGAAGATATTTGTTTATGGCGTCTTCCAACATATATCCATCCAGCGTTGTTTCTGGTGTATTCTTGTCGGATAAGCATTCTTCCAGTTCTGACAAAGAACTGGTGTATTCTGACGGAACACGCTTATTTCTAGTGCGTCGGCGCACCACGTCAATTGCCACACGTCTCGTGATTTTTGCAAGAAAAGTAGACAACACCTGTGGTCTGTGCGGTGGAATGGCTTTCCAGGCTCTCAAATAGGTGTCGTTGACACTTTCCATACTGTCTTCCATATCGTATAGAATGTTATATGCTACTTTTGTTAGATATTTCTCGTATTTTAACTGTGTTTCCGTGACAGCCGACTCGTCACGTCTCCAGTACAGGTCGACAATTTTTTCATCTGTCATGGAGAATCTCCTTTCGCTACAATTATCGTGCGCTCGATAATCCACAAAAATGTCTTGCGCAATGGACATTTTTATGTGCTTACCTTATATGTCGATGTATTTTTTGTATGGTTTCACGAAAATTACTAAAATGTCCTTTTTCTGTTTACATTTTATGAAAATGCTAGTAGTATGTCAAATTAGATAAGACTTTTATCTCCCCCAAAAAAACTTTACGAAAGAGGTAAACAAAATGAAAACAAGAAAGACAGCTCTACTGGTTGTTCTTGCAATGCTGATTAGCATGCTCTCTGCATGTGGTAACGGCAACGACAACCCAACCACTGATCCTTCTGGCACTCAGACAGAAACTGATTCTAACGTAGATTCTGAAACAGGTTCTGAAACCGAGACTGGTACTGAAACTGAAACAGGCTCTGAAACTGAGACTGGCTCCGAAACAGAAACCGAGACTGGATCTGAACCAGGATCTGAACCAGGATCTGAACCAGACTCAAATGAACCAGCCAAAGTTAAAGTTATTACCATCAAAGAAGCTTTGGAAATCTGTAAAAAGCTTGCTGACGGACAGGTAACAGAAGAACGTTACGAAATCCGCGCTAAAGTTACTAAGATGCTGAAACCTCAGTATGGTAACATGATAATCAGTGATGGCACTGGTGAGATTTCCGTATACGGCACTTATAGTGCAGATGGCTCTCTGTCTTATGAACAGATGACAGACAAAGCTTTTGTGGGAGATGAAGTGGTTCTCCACTGTACATTACAGAACTACGGTGGTAATGCCGAAGTTAAGAACGCTCGCCTTATTGAGTTTAAAAAAGCGGAAGTTTCTTATGACGAAAGCAAATATCCAGATATGTCTATCGCAGATATCCGCAAAGCAAAAGAGGGAACTCTTGCAAAGGTTGACGGTGTAGTAGCTGCAATCACATATGCTAACGGCAAAGTTCCAAGCGGTGTTATCTTAGTTGACAAAACATCTTCTATCTATGTATATGATACAAACATTGCAGGACAGGTAAAGGTTGGTAATACAATTACCATCCTTGGCAAAAAAACTTATTGGGTATTAGAAACTGAACAGAACAATGCAGATAAGTATGGCTACAAGGGATGTTGCCAGATGGATTCTGCAACACTTATTTCTAATGATAATAAAGTAAGTGATTTCAACAAATCTTGGATTAAAGAAACAACCATCAAAGAGTTAATGGAAAACCCAGTATCAAATGATATCACAACCATCATTTACAAAGTAAATGCGCTTGTTACAAAGGCAGAAGGAACTGGATTTACCAACTACTACTTCAACGACCTTGATGGTACAACAGGTTCATATACTTATACACAGTGTAACGGTAGCGATTTCGCATGGCTCGACAAGTATGATGGCAAAATCTGCACTGTATACTTAATGGTGATTAATGCCAAATCTTCTCCTTCAGGATGCGTATATCGTTTCTTACCTGTAGAAGTAAAAGATGAAGGATACAAATTCGATACAAATAAAACAGCAGAACACATTGTAAAATACTATGGTGTTGGTCAGTTCCTTTCTAACTACACAGGAAATCCAATGGCAGAACTTATTACAAATGTTTCTTCTGACTTATTAGGATTCAAAGATGCAAAATTATCATATACATCAGATAATACAAAAGCACTTAAGTTTACAGAAAAAGATGGAAAAGTAATTATGGAATGTCTTGCTACAGGAACTGCAAAAGTTACTATCACTGGTTCTTATGGCGGAAAGACATACAGCGAAACACTTACCATTTCTGTTGAAATTGAAAACCAGGAAACTTACGATTATGTTGATATCGCAGGCGCAATCAGTGCAAATGTTGGTGACAAAGTAACTGTAAAAGGTATCGTTGGTCCATCTCTCGTAAATCAGGTTGGTTTCTACTTAATCGATGATACAGGCGTAATTGCAATCCGTACTTCTGCGGAAGTTATGGGGCTTCTTGAAATCGGCCAGGAAGTTATTATGACTGGTGACCGCGACTTATTCCAGAAAGATGCAACAAAGCAGTATGGTCAGATTTGTATCAACAATGCAGAAATTACTGCAAACAACTATGGCAAGCACGATTACTCTACAAAGAGCTTTAAGGACTTCACTTTAGCTGAATTCTACGGCTTAGATGTTATGACAAGCTACAGTACACAGGTTTATGTATTGAAAGCAACTGTTAAACTTGAAGAATCTGCTTACTATACAAACATTAAATTAACTGATGGAACAAACACCGTAACACTCTACTGCTCAAGCGCAAACCAGTACAACTGGTTGAAAGCATATGCAGGACAGGAAGTTACTGTAGAAATCGCTCCATGTAACTGGAACGGCAAGACCTTCTACGCAGGCTGCGTATTAGCAGTTCGTACAGAAAATGGAAAAGTTCTTAATGAATTAAACTTCCAGAACAACTAATCCGAAAAGTTTTAAGAGTAAATCTTTCATTACAAAAGCAAAACGCTAGGCGTGATTACATCACACCTAGCGTTTTTTTATCAAGATTCTATATTATTCATTTTTAATTCTGGCAATTTCTCCCTTGGTATAGAGATTCTCTTTTGTTCCCTGAATGATAGGTTTCAGTCGTTTTTCCTTAACCAGATACGATAGGTTCTGGCGAGTACACTCTATCATTAAGCAGGCACTCGTTGTATCTACCACATTTTTCTGCACAAAACCATAAAAATCACTTGCGGTCAGTGGTAACATCTCACCCATTTCTCTTAAATCCGACGCTGGAATCTCAATTGTCTCATTAAATGACACACTATATCCGCCTACCCCTACCTGTACACTCTCAAGCAACTCTCTGTATTTTATAACATGGCTAACTTCTCTGTATTTTTCCACAAATTTATCAAGATGAACTATTCTGGCCGTATTATCCCGAAACATACATATGAGATCGCCCTTTTCGGTTGAAAAACATTCTACCACATTTCCCTTCCATCTGCTTGTTATGCTTTCTGGCACCTCTTCTTCCTTCATTTCTCTGATATAACAGGAATCCTGCGAAGAACGTCCCTTTGACAGAGATAGCATTGCAATCTCGCTATACTCTTTTAATTTATGGTTTCTTAGTATTTCGCCTATATTTTGTCTTCCACTTGGAATGATTCTTTCCTGCACCCACATAAGCGCAATATCCTTTGGAATGGTATAAATGCCTTTTTTCACCAAGCCTTGGAATAATAATGGTGCCTGCCATTCATCTAATTTTTCGTCCAGTTCAATGATAAAACTTTGAGCCTTCTCATAATAGAATAAATATCCAATCGGCTCTGTGCTTCCCAACTGTTCATCATAGATTCCAAAGTTTTTCATACTCACACCACCTTGCCCAAAGCATATCCCAAATCTTATCCAAATGCTCTTTTGATAATACCGTTTCTAAATCTGCCAGAAGTAATTCTTTATCCTCTTCCTTCAACACATTAGCAAAAACATTCTGTTTTTTCTCTACATATTTCAAATTCTCATACGTTGAACGACTTCCGAAGAAATTCTGACATGGCTTATCCTCTAAGATATCAAATTGCATAATTTCGTCCGAACTTTGACAGGAGCATAAAAAAGAAAGACCATGATCAAACAATGGAGCAATTCTTAACGTTTTCCTTCTTGCATCTCGAAGGACCTCCACATTTGCACCGTGTCTGTCCCTGTTTAATATGAGATAATCTACCACCAACATCCTATCAATATATTCTTGCCACCCATTATTAACACAAAAATCATAACGAGATTCATCTATTCTTTTATTTACCTGATAGTAATTATCTAATGCCGCTTTGCTTTCCCCTGCCTTTTTGAAGTCTTTTGAGGCACACAACCAGGTATCATACACCTTGCCCTCCACCTCAATATCCGCATAAATCAATTGATATTCCAAATGCTCCACACCCAAAAGAGTTAGCAGACGATCTACAATAATTTCATTGACACATTCATGTCCAGCGATGCCTTTTTCACTATCAAATTTGGATAATTTATAATATATTTTTTCTCCTGATACAACCGACTGTGATTTTAAAAAAGTGCCTGCCGTCCCACTGGAACTTCTAATATGAGACCATCTCAAATACGTAAGGTCCTGTTTTTCTGTGATTACTTTTTCCACGTCTGCACCTCCTTTTTATATATTATACATTCACATTTGACGTGCGTCAAACATTTTGATTGTTGGCATAATAAAATGCTAGGCGTAACTACACCTAGCATTTCTATTTTCCGATTTTATTTTAAATATTTTTCGAAAACAGGCAGTTCATAGTTTGGAATATATATTCCTATTGATTCACCATTATGATTAATCTCCAGGATATGATACTGTTTGCAATGGACACATTCATATTGATCTACCGTAAGTTTAAATTGTTTGTAGGGCTCTTGATCCATTGGTTCTTCTTTGTTCCAACTTAGGATTCGTATGCCCTTCTTTACTGTGTGCAACGTTACAATAGAAGAACGGGGAAACGCATATTTGCCGTCCAGATTAGCAAGATATAAATGTTCAGAATCCCCAAAAATCTTAAAAACAGGGTTAAAATACGGCGCAATCTGCATTCCTTTTTCGCAGACTTTAATCTTTCCGTTCTTAATCTTGTAAAAGAACATCAGGACATTAATCTCTTCTGCATTCAATGGCACTTCCAATTCTGCATAGATAGCATTACAATTTTCTTCCAAATTAGAAAGCATCTGGACACTTTCATCTGCTCCCAAAACCTTATTTTGTTTAATTGTGCCCGCTACTTTAAGAATGAACCAAATTGCCAATGCTAGTCCGCAAAACCAAAAGAGCCCCGGAGCATTTTGATATGCTTGTTCAAGTGAAACAGCATCTTCCCCCAGCATCGCCTTTAAAATGCCAATAAAAACAATTGCGCCACCAAATCCACAAACCCATTGTATAAGCCGAAGTGCTATTGGCAGCTTCGATTGCTCAACTTGTTCGACTGCTTTATCCGAAGAACGATTGAATGATTCCATCAGAGCTGCAGATGGACAAGCAACTAGAAACTCCGTTCCGTTCAATTCTTCGTTATTTTTATTTGTTGTCAAATCAATTCCCAAAAATGGTTTCATCTGTACATCCCCTATTACTAAAGCAACTTATTAGTATTCTTTCGTTGCTTCAATATTGCCACTCGGCTATACATCTGTCAAGGACGTTAAATTAGATTATTCCCATTTGTTTCAACATCTTTTACTCAAATTTAGATTACATCCACCCCAATGTTTTTAATACCCAATACCCCAGCCCTACAATCCAGCTGGAGAATATCCCATACAAAATAACCGGCCCTGCTATTCGAAATATCTGACATCCAATCCCAAATACCTGGCCTTCCCATTCTGTCAAGTAAGGTACAAAAAAAATTTGAAAATTGTTTTTCCCGGTGGAGGATTTTACTCTCCACACGGGAATTTTGCTTGTTCCTGCTATCTCTTATGCAACTCCAACTT
>SVFC01000037.1 GCA_015057035.1 Lachnospiraceae bacterium
TGTTTTGCTCTGTAAAGGAATGTCCGCCCAGTGCTGATAAAAGAATCGCTGGGAAGCGTCCTACTAGGTTAATGAGAATCCAGGTGCTTACCTTGATGTCAGTCAAACCAACCACATAACACATAAGATCCTTTGGAGTTCCTGGCAATAAGAAAAACAGGAACAACAGCATGGTGGATTTTTCGGTGGATTTTAAAAACTTTACAGATTCGATTTCTTCTCGTTTGACAAATAGTTCGATGAACTTCATGCCGAACTTTCTTACAAAAATGAAAGTAATCACGCCACCGATGCTCATGGCGATGTCACACATAATGGTTCCCCAGATTGGTCCCCACAGAGCGCCGGCTGCCACTTCAAATGGGCCACCAGGAATAATTGCCAGAAGTACCTGTGCGATATTAAGTGTCATAAATACGATTGGTCCCCAGGCACCGAGGTTCTGCATACGGAGAGTGAAAGCGGCTGGGTCCTGAATATATTCGATAATTGGTTTTCCTAACAGAATGGTAAGTGCTACCATCAGCAGGATAGAAAATGCTAGGATAAGATAACGATATTTTTTCATAATTTTCTCCTGTAGTATAGATTGAAATTTACACTATAGGAAAAGTCTACCACACATTCTGGAAAAATACACCTTAAGAAATCTTAAAGATTGATGAAAATTGAAAAAAGGAATGGTATACTAGGGAAAAGACATAGGATTTGGAAGGAAAAAGATTATGGCAACAAAAAAATTATATGATATAGATGCATATGCAACTACTTTTGAGGCGAAGGTGGAGTCCTGTGAAGCCGTGGAAATGGGGTTCGCAGTGACACTGGATCAGACCTTGTTTTTCCCAGAGGAAGGCGGACAGACACCGGATAAGGGAACAATAAACGGAATCGAAGTGCTGGATGTGCAAATCAAAGGAGATGTGATTACACATTTTCTTGGAGAAGCATTATCAGTTGGAGCGGCTGTACAGGGTGAAATTGACTGGAAATATCGTTTTTCTAATATGCAGCAGCATAGTGGAGAGCATATTTTCTCAGGAACAGCATACAAAAAGTATGGCTATCGCAATGTGGGATTTCATCTAAGTGACCAGATTGTAACGATGGACTTTGACCATTCATTCACAGAAGAACAGTTGGCGGAGATGGAATGGGCCGTGAATGAAGCCATTGTGGCAAATGTGGAAGTCGTGACAGGATATCCTTCCAAGGAAGAATTATCACAGATGGAATATCGCAGTAAGATAGATTTCGACGAAGGTGTCCGTATCGTGGAGATAAAGGGCTATGATGTGTGCGCCTGTTGCGCACCACACGTAGCGAGAACTGGTGAAATCGGCATTTTCAAGATTCAGAGCGCCCAAAACTACAAAGGTGGCATGCGCATTAGTTTCTTATGTGGGTTCCGTGCGCTGGAAGAATATCGTAATAAGTCTAAAGTGATTACAGAGTTAACAGGAATTCTAACCACCAATCAGGAGCAGTTAGCAGACAATGTGCAGAAACTAAAAAATCAGACACAAACTCTGAAAAATCAGTTGATGAATGCAAAGCAGACTATTATGGAGAGTAAAATCGCAGGGATTTCTCCTGATGAGAAAAATGTAGTGCTCTTTGAAACAGATTTGGATACACCAGTGATGCGAAATGTGGTAAACAAACTTGTAGAAAAACACGAGGGAATCTGTGGTGTGTTCGTGGGAACAGATGCAGATGGATATAACTATATCATCGGAAGCAAGACTGTGGATTGTCGTGAGGTTGCATCGTGTCTTAAGGATAATCTTGGTGCCAGAGGAGGCGGAAGTGCCCAGATGGTGCAAGGGTCTGTGGGGGCGAAAGCGGATGATATACTGAAATTAATCAAATAAGCAATTGAACTTAATAAAGTCTTAAGCATGTCTCAAAGATTTAAAGGGAAGTCAATGGTATAATTATCTTGCATAATGATGTTGATACGAGGAGGATTATATTATGAGAAAACAGATTCTTGGGATATTACTTAGCTCTTTGCTGTGTGTTGTATCTGGTTGTGGCATTGTTGTGACTCAATCCCCACAGGAGATAGAACAGACGTATGATGCGATAAAAGAAAAAGTGGAAGACGGCGAGCTGTCTGAACAGGCTCTTGCAGCCGAATATACCAAACTTTTTGAGAATATTGCAAAAGGTGACAAGCATAAAGTTAATGAGTATGCGGCATTGCTTCGAAAAATAACAAATGATGAATATGTATTTGCCGATGAAGAGGTTTTTAAAGTGGCAAAATCCTGTGCAAAGGTTTTGGGTAAAATGGCAGAGGGATATGATGATTTCGGCTTGCAAGACATTGTAGTGACAAAGGGAGCGGATGGAAAATATACAATTGGATTTGAATATTTTGGTGAAGTTCGTGCTTATAGTGTTGAAAAAATGAATGGTGGAAAGTCAGCAAAAGTCACTTTCTATGATGCAAAACCGAGTGTAGTATTTAAAGATAAATATCCATTTGGGGAAGAACACCAAGTGGAAGGGGTAAGATTTAAAACTGAGTATACTGCGGATCATGGATTTATTATTTATATTGAGTCGAAGACCGCGATAACTGTAGAAGAAAAAGAGTTGACGGAGGTAAATCGTCCAGAGGGAACAATTAAATTATTGTTTCAGTAAAGGCGTAGTGATATAATTAATATAGCGTTGAGACTCCTTGTTAAAAGAGTTTTTGGAGCAGTATGGGAAGGAGGTAACCGGTATGTGTTTAACGGAATTTGATGAAGAGAAGTTTCGACAGATGATGATTGAAGAAGGTCGAGCTGAAGGGATTGAGCAAAACAAGAGAGTCAATGCTCAGAATCTAATTGGTCTACTTCCAGATGAGGTTATTGCGGAGAAGATAGGATTGCCTCTGGAAGAGGTTCAGAAAATGCATAAATAAACATTGTGGGCGCTAGCGTCTTTCTAAAACTTTCACAAAATGGAAACTTTCTTGTGGTATATACCGGTGTTTGGATATAAAAATTTTTATAAGAAGGCTGTTTATACGGATATGGTGATAATTGAAGGGAGTCTTGTGAATGAAAAATAGATATATTATTGGGGAACTGTATCTTCCAATTCTATTCGTTTTTATGATGAAGAATGGATGCGGGGAAAAACTATGGAAGAAATAGAATCTCGATATGGTTCTTGTGAGGTGGAGGAAAAGGGGTTATCGGCGTATGGGGAGACTATAGTTTGGATATATACACTTGAAGAAGATAGGGAATCTTGGTTGGGAGATACCATTCATGGGACGAAACTGAGGGTGATTTTTAATCTTGAGGGAAGAGTAATAGGCACAGTAGAGTCAAGCTCCGGGCTAGGTGGTTAATGTCTAGATAGTAACTGAGATGGTTTATTACTCGAAAGGAGAAATCTATGAAAAAAAGAAACATCATTCTGATTTGTGGAATGGCATTAATGCTATGTGCGTCACTAATTATAGGTATAGTAAGCTATACCAACCGGTTTTCAACTCATTTTTTGTATGATGACACTTGGGTAATTGGTCGACATATCACAGAAGTAGAAGAAAGATATGGGGAGTTTGATATTGGTGAATATGAAGCTGGAAAGTCAGACCGTGTAGGTTATATGGTAGAGGACTGGTTCCCAGTAATGAGGGATTCCGTTCCATCATATTACTATATGGAGTATAATGGCGAGGGTGTTGTAACAGAGGTATATATTGCGTTACATCCAGGCGGTTGATGCGAAGAATACAAAAGGGATTGTGGAAACCATAAGTTTCCGCAATCCCTCTCTTTATATCTAAACCCCATATTACAATACAATATTAAGTCTTCCGCCACACCCAGTCAGCATAGCATATACATCTTCGTAAGCTTCATTATTCATTCTGCGGGAGATGCGTTTAACTCCTTGCATATATTCTCCGTCTTTATCAAACACTTCCTTCAATTCGCTCATAGAAGAACCTTCCAGAATATTCTTGCTTACTTTCATTTTTCCATCTTCTTGGATGGTAATTCCAATGTCTTCTAATTTATCGCCGTATTTTGCGGTCAGTTCCTTCAACTGCTTGTTCAAGCGATAAGTGTCAGTGCCTTTTGCCGAGGTGGATTCCATAGTCAGGTTATAGGTCTCTGCAAAAGCCTGAATGGTGCTGCGGAGATTCTCTTCGTTGTCGAATTCGTCGAATTCAAAATCGCTCAGCTTTGCAATGGCGCGCTTTAAGGCGCGGGTGTCCTCATAGGACAACTCTGTAGTGGAGTATTCCTTGCGGTCTGCCGCTTTAATGGCGTTGCGGTTGTATCTATAGAAATTTTTCAGATAGAAGTTTGATGTCAAACTTACAGCGCTGGTTTCTGCTGCCATAGTGGATACTCCTTTCTTCCTGTTACAAGTCAGGCGATTTTTATATATTTTATTTCGGACAAGCGCTTCCAAATCTTAACCATCTAGACCTTTTTTCCTAGAAGAAAATGTGCTTTAGTGTGTTGAATTGTCAGATAAAAAGAAGTACAATGAAAAATGGACAGAAAGTTGC
>SVFC01000021.1 GCA_015057035.1 Lachnospiraceae bacterium
AGTATATCAATAAATAGATGTAGATATGTATTTTTACAAACCAGATGAAAAATGCTGGTTTATTTGTTATACTCTTTTTTAGAAGAAAAATTTTTGAAAAAACACTTGCTTTTTATTAGCAGGTTTGTGGGGATGCTTCACTCGTTTCAGGGTGGCGTGGTCTTATATGCAATTGGGACTAAATCAAACAAATTATGAATAAACTATTATACGAATATCTATCTAGAAGAAGGTGAAAATGCTAGATAAATCTATCATTTCACCTTCAGCTTACGCTGAATAAAAATAGCATCATAACCGTATGCAAACAAGTTTGCTATGGCTTTGATGCTATTTTCATTCTTCTAGATAGATATTCTTCACTTTTTCCCACTAGATATTGAAAAAATAGTTTGAAAATTGTCCCAAATTGTATATAATAATACTAAGTATGGAAAAATATGCTTAACTGCGATTTTGCGCCCATTTTTTCCGCGTAGCAAAATCGGACAATATAGACGACAATTTGAAAGGAGAATTCATAGAATGTTAGGTTCAGACATCGGTATCGATTTAGGTACTGCCAGCGTATTGGTATATCTCAAGGGAAAGGGCGTTGTATTAAAAGAGCCATCCGTTGTTGCATTTGATAGAGACACAAATAAGATTAAAGCTATTGGCGAGGAAGCAAGACTTATGCTTGGTAGAACACCAGGTAACATTGTAGCTGTTAGACCACTTCGCCAGGGCGTTATTTCTGATTACACTGTAACAGAAAAAATGATTAAATATTTCATCCAGAAGGCTCTCGGCAAGAGATCTTTCCGCAAGCCACGTATCAGCGTATGTGTACCAAGTGGTGCAACAGAAGTTGAGAAGAAGGCAGTAGAGGATGCTACTTATCAGGCAGGAGCACGCGAGGTAGAGATTATCGAAGAACCAATCGCAGCAGCAATTGGTGCAGGCATCGATATTGCAAGACCATGTGGAAATATGATTGTAGATATCGGTGGTGGTACTACAGATATCGCAGTTATTTCGTTAGGTGGAACAGTAGTAAGTACATCTATTAAAATTGCTGGTGATGACTTCGATGAAGCAATCGTACGTTATATGCGTAAGAAACACAACATGCTCATCGGTGAGAGAACAGCAGAAGATCTTAAGATTAAGATTGGTACATGTTATCCAATGGCTCAGAATGAAGTTATGGATGTTAGAGGACGTAACTTGGTAACAGGTCTTCCAAGAACAATTAGTGTAAGTGCAGAAGAAACAGAAGAAGCGCTTCGTGAGCCAACTCTTCAGATTGTGGAAGCTGTACACTCAGTGCTTGAGAAAACACCACCTGAACTTGCAGCGGACGTTGCAGACAGAGGTATCGTACTTACTGGTGGTGGTGCATTACTTCGTGGTTTGGAAGAACTTATTGAAGATCGTACAGGTATCAATACTATGACAGCAGAACAGCCAATGACTTGTGTTGCTGTGGGTACAGGAAAATACGTTGAATTTTTAGCAGGAAGACGCGACGAATAGGATAGAAAAAGTTGCGATTATATCGCGGGATATATACGAAAGGAGCTATATATGATTAAGGGGTTATATACCGCCCACACAGGGATGGTAAATGAAATGAATCGTCTGGACATTCTGACCAATAACCTTGCCAATGCAGATACTACTGCATACAAGAAGGAAGGAACCACATCCAGAACCTTTGCCGATGAACTGGCAATCAAAATCAAAGACACCTCGCATTATGGCCTCCCACAAAAGCTCGGTGAAATGTCATTGGTAACTCACTTAGGACAGGTGTACACCAATTGGGACTCAGGTAGTTTTAAAGTAACCGATAATGAAACGGACTTCGCGCTTGATGGAAAAGGTTTCTTTGCGGTGGAGTTTACGAACAAGGATGGCGAGACATCTGTAAAATACACAAGAGATGGTAATTTTATTGTGGACAATCAGGGATATCTTCGTACCAAGGATGGAGATTACATCTTAAATGCAGAAGGTGCTCGTACAGGAAATTATGGTGAAGGATATCGTGTTCGCATAAATCCAACACAGGCGTT
Organism: Lachnospiraceae bacterium; assembly: GCA_015057035.1. Taxonomy (GTDB): domain Bacteria; phylum Bacillota; class Clostridia; order Lachnospirales; family Lachnospiraceae; genus Roseburia. The sequence goes on from SVFC01000021.1 coordinate 2,061, forward strand.
TGCGGTAGATGAACTTGGTTACATTTACCAGAACGAGGAAATGATTGGAACCATCGGTGTAATTGATTTCGAAGATTATGACTATATTGAAAAATATGGTGAAAACCTTTACAACCTTGTAGAAGGTGGCGTAATCACAGAATCTACAGCAAGTGTTCGTCAGGGTATGTTGGAAACATCCAACGTCAACGTTGTAGACGAAATGGTTAATATGATTGCAATCCAGAGAGCATATGAAGCAGGACAGAAGGTTATTACTTCTATCGATGAAACTCTGGCAACCACCGTTACACTTGGTAAGGTACAGTAATTCTAAGGGGGAAGATACACTATGATGAGAGCGTTATATACTGCAGCTACAGGAATGAAAGCTGGTCAGACTAATGTTGATACAATCGCAAACAACTTGTCAAACGTTAATACCAACGGTTACAAGACTACAAGAACAGAGTTTAAGTCTTTGTTATATCAGACAATCCAGACAAAAACTACATCTGCAAATGGAGAAGAAAAACCAGTAGGCGCACAGGTTGGTCTTGGTACACGTGTGGCATCCACCACATCTATGTACACACAGGGTTCATTAAATGCCAGTGAGAGCCAGACAGACTTCGCATTAGATGGCGACGGATTCTTTGCAATTCGTGGCGTGGATGGAGAAACCTATTACACAAGAAATGGTAACTTTACATGGGCAGTTGACGCATTTGGTAACACATTATTGACTGACGTAGAAGGATGTCCTGTATTAGATAGAGAAGGCAATGCAATCTATGTTCCAGAAGGCGTTAGCGCACAGAAGATGGTATTCCAGCAGAGCGGTGAAATCGGATACAACACTCCAGAAGGAGAGTATATCGCATTGAACCAGCAGTTTGGTATTTATCAGTTCAATAACCCATCTGGTCTTGAAAAATTATCTTATAGCAGATTACAGCAGACAGATGCATCTGGACAGGCAATGTTAGAAGGAACCAATGGAACACTGAATAGTAAAGTGTGCCAGTACTACTTAGAAGGTTCTAACGTACAGGTTGCAGATGAGATGGTTAACATGATTATTGCACAGCGTGCATATGAGATGAACTCAAAAGCAATCCAGACAGCAGACTCAATGCTCCAGACAGCAAACGAACTGAAGAGATAATCATTAGGAGGTAAGTTATGGACGTTAGCGGCATTTCTTCTATGCTGAATCAGACAACAGCAACAAATAATGCGGCAACTTCAAAAGCGGAATCCATTCAGAATTCTGTGCATGGACTTTCTTCTAACTCTACAGATGAAGAATTGATGGAGGTCTTAAAAGACTTTGAATCCTATTTCTTAGAGCAGATTATCAAGAAGATGAAAGATACTTTCACAGATGAAGATGAGGAATCCTCAGTGGCATCTCAGTATACGGATACCTTTATGGATTATGCCATTGAAGAAGTTGCAGACATTTTGCTGGAAGAAGTTGGTGGCAATATGACCCAGCAGCTGTTTGAACAGATGAAGCGTAATTACAATATTCCAACCGTGGATATTACTACGGATGCAGCAGAAAAGGCTGCTGTAAAAGTGGAAGAAGAATAAAATAGTAAGACCACTATACAGATTGTGTAGTGGTCTTTTTTCACTTTACGGGAAATTCCTAGAAAGTAAAAAAGACGCTCCGTGGAATCACACGGAGGTAAAGGAGACAATTATTTGGAAACAATCACAGGCTATGTAGAACACATTATATATAGAAACATAGAAAATGGCTATACGGTCTTTGAAATGGTGTGCGAGGAGGAAGAAATCACCTGTGTCGGCATGTTCTCTGATATCGTTGAAGGAGAGAATCTTGAGGCTAAGGGGGAATACACAGAACATCCCACCTATGGCCGCCAGTTCAAGGTGCAATCTTTTGAGGAAAAGGCGCCTGAAGATGAAATTGCCATTGAACGTTATCTCGGTTCAGGTGCTATCAAAGGCATTGGGTTGGCTCTTGCAGCACGCATTGTTCGCAGATTTAAAAAAGATACATTTCGTATCATTGAGGAAGAACCAGAGCGTCTTGCAGAAGTAAAAGGAATCAGTGAGCGCAAGGCTATGGAGATTGCAGATCAGGTCAATGCAAAAAAAGATTTGCGACAGGCAATGATTTTTCTTCAGCAGTATGGCATTAATACGAACCTCGCAGTCAAAATCTACAATGAATATGGGCAGAGAGTTTATAGCGTTTTAAAGGAAAATCCATACCAGATGGCGGAAGATATCGATGGTGTGGGATTTAAGACTGCAGATGAAATCGCCAGTCGTGTAGGCATTCGTACGGATTCGGATTTTCGTATTCGAAGTGGGATTTTGTATTCTTTACAGCAAGCATCAACCGAAGGGCATACATATCTTCCAATGGAAGAACTGACCCAGAGAACTGCGACACTTTTAGAGATTGACCCAGAGCATATTGAAAAGCACTATATGAATCTGGCTATTGACCGTAAACTGGTGATGCAGCAGAAGGATGACGTGACACAGATATATTCGTCTGTTTTCTATCATATGGAAGCAAATGCTGCAGCTATGTTAAAGCAACTCGACATTAGTTATAATGCAACGGATGCGGAGATAGAGAAACGAATCAAAAAAATAGAAAAACAGACAGAAATAGAGCTGGATGAGCAACAGATTAATGCAGTAAAAGAAGCAGTACGCAATGGTTTGTTGATTATTACTGGTGGACCAGGAACAGGTAAGACTACCACTATCAATAGCATTATTCGGTATTTTGAAATGGAGGGACTGGATATTTTCCTTGCTGCACCAACAGGTCGCGCGGCAAAGAGAATGACAGAAACTACAGGTTTTGAAGCCAGAACCATCCACCGCATGTTAGAGGTGAATGGCGGACCAGATGGAGCAGGCGGATTCGAGCGAAATGAACAGAATCCATTGGAGACAGACGTTATCATTATCGATGAAATGTCTATGGTGGACATCTCTCTGATGCACGCGTTGCTGAAGGCAGTTGTGGCAGGAACCAGGTTGATTCTGGTGGGAGACGTAAACCAGCTTCCAAGTGTTGGACCTGGAGCAGTGCTTAAGGATATTATTGATTCTGGACAGTTTCACACGGTAAAACTCAACAAGATTTTCCGCCAAGCAAGCACCAGCGACATTATTGTAAATGCCCATAAAATCAATAACGGAGAAGAAGTGGTTTTGGATAATAAGAGTATGGACTTCTTTTTCCTGAAAAGATATGAGGCAGATAAAATCATCCAGGTAACGCTACAGTTGATTAAACAGAAACTGCCCAAATATGTGGATGCGACAGAATATGATATTCAGGTTTTGACGCCTATGAGAAAAGGACTCTTGGGCGTGGAACGTTTAAATGGTATTTTGCAGATGTATTTAAACCCAGAATCTCCATCCAAACGAGAAAAAGAATATGGTGGAGTTATTTTCCGCGAAGGCGATAAAGTTATGCAGATTAAAAATAACTATCAGTTGGAGTGGGAGATTCGAAGTAAATATGGTTTGTGTATCGATAAAGGAACTGGTATTTTTAATGGAGATACAGGAATTATCGAAGAAATCAACTTTTTTGCGGAAACATTGACAGTGTCCTTTGACGAAGGGAAAATGGTGGAATATCCGTTTAAATTGTTAGAAGAGTTAGAACTGGCATATGCCATTACCATCCATAAATCCCAGGGGTCGGAATATCCTGCAGTGGTAATTCCGCTATTCCAGGGACCAAGGATGCTAATGAACAGAAATCTGTTATATACTGCAGTTACAAGAGCAAAAAAATGCGTAACACTTGTAGGAAATGATGAAATCTTTTATACTATGGTAAATAACAATTCTCAGTTAAAGAGATATAGTGGTTTGTGCGACCGATTGTTAGAAGTTGGAATTTGACCGAGAGAAAGGAGTGTATGATGTGTTTCAATGAAGCAATATCATACAATGCAATATGGAAATTAGAATTTTACAGGAAACAGAAATAGTAAATGCAGCAGGCTTGTCACGCTACGTATTTGATGTGTGTTTGAGAAATCGCATGGAGTTTGAGCAGACAATCGGTTTTGTTGAAAACTATCTGTCAGCAGGGAATTTGACCCAGATGATGCAAGAAGAAAAACTGACCATGTGGGGAGTTTTCGAAGGAGAACAATTGGTAGGTACTGCAGGACTTCAGCCAGATGGTATGATTACCATGTTGTATGTGTTACCACAGTGTTCCAATCGTGGATACGGAAGTGCACTTTTGGCAAAAATGCGAGAGTATGCGAAAAATGTCCATGGACTAGAGCAAGTCATTGCCAATGCAACCCCAGCCTGGACATCATCCTATTTTGCGAAACAGGGATTTGCTTATGATCATCGCAATCTGCATGTTCCTTTTATTACTATGCGTGCAAAATCAGGATCCAGCTCTGTATATACTAAGAAACATGTACCTGCTTCCGTTATGATTGGAGCGGCAGTGGGCTGTTTCGCCTTTGCTACGATTGCGTGTGTAGCATTTTTGATTTGGTATACAATGTAAAAAATAGCGGCCCATTAAAGGGCCGCTTATTTTATTTCTTTTTAATGCGTTCTGTCATTTCAATAATTCGTTGATCTGCAACAAATAGTTTCAATGTATTTTCATCGATTTCTACACGGTTATCCATAGTTTTCATTAAGTCCACAATCCAGATTTTCTGTGAAACCTCAGGAAGGCTTAAATCATACAACTGATTATCTGACAAACGAAGAATCAGTGGTTGTAAGTAATCGTAAGGATTCTCTACTAATACAATACCTTTGTCCTTGGTAGATAAATCAACACTGGCACCAGCTGGAACAATATGAATGCATTGTGCCAAAAGGGAAACAATAGTATCGTTATATGTTTCCGGGTGTTCGCGAAGATGTTGCATTGCCATAATCTCCGATTCAGGCTTATGACCAAGGCTCATGCCGGTGAGTAAATCAAACTGTTTTGCCACACGTAGGATTTCTGCAAGCAATAAAATGTCTGGGGCAGGATGTTCCAATGCTCTTTCTGGGTTGGAGGATAAAATAAAATACTCCACAATGGAAAGCGCTTTTGGAAGAAATGGAAATTCTTCGTGGTAAGTGCGCAGGTAACTAACGCCTTTTTCTAAGGAAAGTTGAATCATATCCTCATCCGCTTTGGTGAGTTCTGTTACTTTGTCCAAAACGTTGCGAGGAACAAATCGGTATCCAAAACCATATAATAGCGATGCGGCTATCAGGGAAGTGCGATTCTCTTCCGTCATATTAATATGCTGGGAAATCATAGCTGTCAAAATAGAAGTGCTAATGGCATGTTTGAAAATAAAATCATCTGCACTTCTCAGATTCTGATTAAAATTCACACGATGGTTCAGTGAACCATAGCGGTTGAGAATGTCCTCTACCAGAAGTGGAAGCTTATCTGGGGTAGTACGTTTATGAACTTTATCGAAGATATCACGAAGCTTGAACATATAAACAGTCTGAGCCTGTTCGAATTCCAAGTCCTCTTTAGAAAAAGGTGGAACAGGTTCTGCTGGCTCAAGAATGTAGATGCCAATCAGACCAAAATTGCGTACACTATTAATTCCAGGAATAGTAAGTTTGGAATTGCGTTCATATAGAAGGACGCCATTTTTGTTGTAAATAGGTTTTGCAAGACGCATACCTGGCTTAAGTTCTTCGGTTCGAACAAAAAGCATATTATTATCCCCCATTGATAAACTAATGATAAAAATGTAAAATATATATTAAATATACCATAATATGGTTGAAAAGTAAAAGATTTCGTGCAAGAATAAGGGAGTTCAAATATATTGCATAAAATTTATAAGAGGTATAGATAAGCAGGAGGAACAACATGCTGGAGTTAAAAAACATTAAAAAAGACTACCCTGCTGGTGATGGAATTGTACATGCGTTAAAAGGCATTGATTTACAGTTTCGTACCAACGAGTTTGTGTCCATTTTAGGACAGTCGGGATGTGGTAAGACCACATTGTTAAATATTATCGGCGGCCTTGATCATTATACTTCTGGTGATTTGATTATTAATGGCAGATCGACCAAAGAATTTAAGGATAGAGACTGGGATACCTATCGTAACCATTCTATTGGTTTTGTGTTCCAGAGCTACAACCTGATTCCTCATCAGAGCGTTTTGCAGAACGTGGAATTGGCCTTGACTCTGACAGGCGTTTCCCGTGCGGAAAGAAAGGCGCGTGCCAAGGAAGCCTTGGAAAAGGTTGGATTGGGAAATCAGTTAAGTAAAAAGCCAAGCCAGATGTCAGGTGGACAGATGCAGCGTGTGGCAATCGCCCGCGCCCTGGTAAATAACCCAGACATCATCCTGGCAGATGAACCAACAGGTGCGTTGGATACAGAAACCAGCGTTCAGGTTATGGAGATTTTAAAAGAAATTTCCAAGGATAAATTAATTATCATGGTAACTCACAACCCAGAACTGGCAGAGCAATACTCTACACGTATTATTCGTATGTTGGACGGTGAACTCATCGATGACAGCCATCCAATTGACGATGATGAATATTTGGAGATTCGCGCAGAAGAACGCGCGAGAAAACGCGAGCGCGAGAAAGAAAAACGTGCTAAGAGACGTAAAAGAGAAAAAATGCCATCTATGTCACTGGCAACTTCTTTTTCCCTTTCCCTTAAGAACCTGATTGCAAAAAGAGGTAGAACGATTCTGACTTCTTTTGCAGGAAGTATTGGTATCATTGGTATTGCGTTAATCCTGTCTATCTCACAGGGATTAACAGCCTATATTGATATGGTACAGGAAAGCACGCTCGCATCTTATCCATTGACCATTCAGTCCACAAGTATTGATATTAGTAGTTTGCTTCAGACGTTTGTTGGGTCAGGAAGTGCAGACGATGAACACGACAAAGATGCTATTTATAGTCAGGACGTGTTGTATCAGTTGGTAGAAGCCATGAACAATCTGGAAACCACAGAGAATGACCTGAAGGCTTTCAAAGAATATATCGAAGCAGAACGAGCAAAAGACGATAGTCCACTAAAAGATGCGATTAACGGTATTCAGTATACCTATGCATTGGATTTACTTGTCTATACAGAAAATGTTGACGGTACAATCATTCCATCTGACACCCAGCAGTTGTTAACGGAACTTCTGGCAGATGCTATGAGAGAGAATATGTCTAATAACAACAATGAAAGTTCAGGCAATAGCAGTGGCTCAGCTAGTGCGAGTGGTGGCATGATGTCCATGGGTGGCGGAATGACCCTGTGGCAGGAAATGCTGTCGGGCGACGATGGAAAACTGGTAAATGACTTGTTAGAGAACCAGTATGATGTTATCTATGGTTCATGGCCTAATAGTTATGACGAAATCGTGTTAGTTGTAGACAGAAACAACGAATTAAGTGATATGACATTATATGCTCTTGGATTAGAATCTAAAGAAAATATGGATGCCATCATCAATTCAGCATTTGATAAAACACACGTAGAACTGGAGAAAAAATCCTGGTCTTACGAAGAAATCTGTGATATGGAATTCCGCGTAATTCTTAACTCAGATTGCTATACCTATGATAAAAATACAGAAACCTACACCGACCTTCGTGATACAGAAGCAGGTCTTAAGTATCTGTACGACAAAGCTATTAGTTTAAAAGTATCTGGTATCATTCGTCCAAGTGAAGATGCAGATAATCCTATGTTATCTGGCTCTATTGGATACACCAGCGAGTTAACCAAATATGTGATTGAAAATGCCAAGGACTCCGACGCAATTAAAGTGCAGTTGGCAAATCCAAACATGGATATTTTCACAGGACTTCCATTCAAGGACAATACTACAAGTCTTACCGATGATGTAAAAGAAGAATACTTCCGTGAATATGTCAAAGGTCTTACTATGGAAGAAAAGGCAGCTATGTATGTGGCAATTATGTCTATTCCTTCCGAAGAAGTGTTAAATAGTATGGTGGATAAAGCAATGGAAGGTATCGACCGTGCAACCATCGAAGCAACCCTGACCAAGGTTATGGCGCAGCAGATGGGTATGGAAGAAAAAGAAATTGCTGAATACCTAGCAGAGATGTCTGATGAAGACCTGTTCAAGGCTTTCCGTAAATTAATGGAAGAACAGGTGAAGATGCAGTATGCGGCTCAGGTAGCACAGCAAATGATGATGATGCCAGCAGAGCAGAAGGCAGCAGCTCTGGATATGGCAATGGAAACCTACACCACAGAACAGTGCGCAATCTATTATAATGAAGTATTAGTATTCTCTGATTCTTCATATGAAAGAAATCTTAGAGAATTAGGCTACATTGATTTAGAGAGTCCACAGACAATGAACTTCTTTGCATCTTCATTTGAGAACAAAGACATCATTGAGGAGGCAATCGCAGAATACAATGCAAGCGTAGACGAAGTAAAAGAGATTAAGTACACAGATTATGTGGGAATTATGATGTCATCCATCACCACCATTATCAATGCAATTACCTACATCCTTATTGCTTTCGTTGCAATCTCCTTAGTGGTATCTTCTATCATGATTGCAGTTATCACTTTGATTTCTGTACAGGAGAGAACTAAGGAAATCGGTATCCTCCGTGCGATGGGTGCTTCAAAACGCAACGTATCTGTAATGTTTAATGCAGAAACCATTTTGATTGGTCTGGCATCCGGTATCTTGGGTGTAGTTGTTACCGTAATCCTGTGCTTCCCAATCAATGCAATTATCCATGCAGTAACAGATATTAACAGTCTGAACGCATACCTGCCATTTGGCGCAGCAATCATCCTGATTGCAATCAGTGTCATCTTAAACCTCTTCTCAGGTCTCATTCCTGCTAAGAGTGCAGCAAAGAAAGACCCAGTTGTGGCGTTAAGAACGGAATAATAACATTTTGAACTTTATAATAAAAAATAAGGCTTTTCATAGAAGACCATTTGTGGCTTCTGTGAAAAGTCTTTTTTATTGTCTATTCGTTTGTTGAGGAATCTTCTAGATTTTCTAATGCGTATTCGCAGGCTTGAATTACAAAACCCGAAAAAGTAACATCTTTGGTTTTGATTGCTAACTCAATTTTCTCAATTAATTCCAATGGAAAACGAATGGTTTTGTTCTCGGTTTCTTTTCTGTCTGATTTTATCTGGAAAGCCATAGCACACCTCCTTGTACTTTAATGGTATTGCATAATTGCAACTTTGTACGCAATGCAAATTGCAATGCGTTATGCATTGCAAGAACCGGAGCGGTTTGATATAATATGTGCAAAAGGAGGGGGAAGTATGAGAGTTATACATGAGGTTGAACTTGCAAATTGTATTTTGCAGGATAAGAACCAGAGAGGAGTGCGAAATGGTAGAGAAGAAGATAAATAGAGTTATAGTATGCGGGGTAGTATTATTGTTATTAACAGGATGCCAGCTAGCAGCAGGTGAGATAGGGACACTTGAAACAGAGTTAACAGAAGATGTTAGCGAATCAGAAAAAATAAATACAGAACATGAGTCAAATATTGATGATACAACAAATGATAATGATTCGGAAAAAGATACTGCGCTTGAATCAGAATCAAAGCTGGAAGTAAATCCTTCTGAATCAGAACCCACAGAAGATAATCCAGTAGATTCAGAACCAACTGAAGAACCAGGTGATATGGAAATCGAGGATACAACCTCAGAAACTGAATCTGAGGATTCAGAGATTAATACAGAGACAGAAGAACCAAAGGAACCAGAAGATAAAGATTCCTGGTCTGTGACGGATATGAACAAAACTATGTATGCAAAATCTGCTGTTAACATAAGGAAAGGTCCTGGAACATCGTATGATAAAGTAGGAAGTTTATCAAAAAATGATGAAGTGCTTGTTACGGGAAAATGCAATGAGTTTAACTGGTATAGAATTCAATATAACAATCGGGAAGCATATGTAAGTGCTAATTATTTAGTAAACAATAAAAGTGTAGATGTAGAAATGCCAGAAGATTCTAGTACAGAAGATAATCCTAATAATGAAGAAGAACTTGATTCTGAGATTATTATTGGACCAGAGCCAGAGTGGGGAACTATAATATATGAACTGCCAGAAGATGGTTGGAATTACATGCCAGTGCACGTTAAGGATATTTGGATAGATAAAGAAAAAATTTGGGCTAGATCGGTAAGGCAATCAACTTTTGGTAATAAAGAGCAAGATGATTATGAAGTATATGAAATAACAAAAAAGGCATATCCTTTAAGAACCGATATTGGTGAGGAAGGTATGGAAATAGAATATCCAACAATTTGGATATATTTCGGAGATGGAAGATACTAGTATGTGGAGGGCGTGTGAATAACAATAATGATTTAGAAAAAGTCAATTGCCTATTGCAAGAAATATTAGAGTATACGCAAGAGGAGATAGTACAAGAGCTTAGAAAAACAAAAAAGTATTCATTAAAGCGTTGTAAACGACATGGCAGAAATCGTCGTAACTCAAAAACGAGAAATGATTACTCAAACTACTTTTGGATAGAAGTAAAGGCTGGTGAGCAATTGTTTTGGATTACGTTGTTCTATAATGATATTGACGGGAGAAGCGGGAAGGTACATACTCAATTCGGGCGAATACAGTTTTGGATAGTTGATGAAAATGATTTTGCAGTTAATTCGCCACATAGGAAAAATAAGTGCAATAAGTAGATGTTTTGCAAAGAAAATGCGTCTTCATATAGTGTTTGGATTGATGACAAGAAGAATTATTCTGCATATAACGTGGTGAAGGCTTTTGATATATTTGTTAATAAAATGGAACGAAAAATAAACAAACAGAGGAGAAAAGAAAATGCGTAGAAAATGTCTAAGTTATATATCTGCTGTTTTAGTAATGTGCTTATTAACGGCATGTGCAAACGGTGCACAGCCTTCTGAAAATGGAACAATAGAAACGAAGCCGTACGGAACAGAAGATGGTAGTGAAAAAGCAACTGGTGACAGTATAGCGGATACAGGAAGTCAATCGATAGGTGCTAATGATAGCGAGACGGAAAATCAAGGATATAATCCTTCTAATTCTGAACCTACAGAAGATGATCCAGTAGATTCAGAAATCAAGGATACATCTTCAGTAGATGAGCCTACGGAAAATCCTTTTGAAAAAGAAACCGCATCAGACAATGATGTTAGTGATAACCCGGTAGAGTCAGAGCCCGTTGATTCTGAGAATGAATCAGAAAAAGAATCTGAACCAGAAAAACTGGAATACACTTTTACAAATTATGATTCTGCAAAAATAATGTATGCTTCATCTCGTGTAAACATAAGAAATCTCCCATCATCAAAGGGTAAAAAGATTGGTAAACTAATTCAAAGACAGCCAATAGAAGTAACGGGGGAATGCAACGAAACCGGTTGGTATGTAGTGGTTTATGAAGAAACAATAGCATATGTATCAAATAAATATTTATCAGAAGATAGAATTAGTCTTGAAGATGCGAACGATGATGAAGTTTGGTGGGATGATGAAGAAATTGCTGCGGTTCCAATACCAGAACCTAGATACGAAATGTATACATTTAGAAAAATAGGAAGTTCAACAACGCCATCAGATGAGGATGGATGGCATTTTGAAGGAGGATATAGGTATTTTAAGTGGGTAGTCGGAGATGGTGAAGAGGAGTCTGGTCATTGGGTAGCAATGTATGAAGGAATGAGTGATAATTTATGGGAATTAGCAAATTTGATAGAATATATCGATGAAGGGTTTGATTGGGAATGGAGTAAGCCTTTCCGAGAAGGAAGATGGGAAGGTGAGGAGGTTCGTCCGGATGAAATCATGTGGATCTATTTAGGTGGAGGAGAATGCGAAAGAATATATAATCCTGAAAAGAATAGTCCATCAACGCCAGAACCAGAATATGGAACGATTACATATGAGTTGCCTCAAGATCAATGGAAATGGTCTCCGTTTATGGTTTGGGATAGATGGGACGAAGATAAAAATTCATGGGTAAGATATGCGCGCGAACGAGGTTCGACAAATTGGGGACAGAAGAAAGAAGTGATAGAAGCAATTGCCTTAAAAGAAATTCCATTAAGAACAGATAAAGGTGAAGATGAAGAGATAATTGAATACCCTGTATTTTGGGTGTATTTTGGAGAAGGTCCAAGATAAGTACAGGGTGTATTAAATAATATATTTAAACTTTCAAGCGAATAACTATCGAAATATATTTTGAGTAGTTATTCGCTTTTTTGTGGTGAAACTTCTCAGACAATGCTATAATTATCCATATCATTTTATGACGTATCATAAAAGAAGTATTAGGAAAGAAGTATCAGGAAAGAAGTATCAGGAAAGAAGTATCAGGAAAGAAGTATCAGGAAAGAAGTACTATCATGAACAAACAAGAACTCAAAGAAGGAATTCGCGACGGCTTCCCAATCTGCCTGGGCTACATCTCTGTATCCATGGCATTTGGACTTACCGCCGTCAAATCAGGCTTGCCGTTATGGGCAGCAGTATTAGTTTCCTTAACGAATCTGACCAGTGCAGGTCAGTTTGCAGGAGTGAATCTCCTGCTTGCACAAAGTTCATATATACAATTGATGATTACCACATTTATTATCAATTTGAGATATTTTCTGATGTCCATTTCTGTGTCTCAGAAGGTAGAAGAGAAGTTCGGAATCAGGGAACGCCTCATTGCATCCTTCGGCATTACAGATGAAGTGTTTGCGGTATCTATGCAAAGACGCAAGGAACTTACCTTTCCTTATATGCTGGGACTTATCGCAACACCTATTGCAGGGTGGACTTTTGGAACGCTCATTGGAGCGATCGCAACCACGCTTCTCCCAGAGGCGCTTACCGATGCCATGGGCATTATGCTGTACGGAATGTTCATTGCAATTATCATTCCACCAGCCAGAGAGCATAAGAGTGTACTAATTGCTATTCTACTGGCTATTGGAGCAAGTTATGCCTTTGCCTATATTCCAGCATTATCGGCTTTGTCTGGTGGCTGGTCGGTTATTATCATTACAGTGGGAGTCAGCGCATTGATGGCGTGGTTGTTCCCTATCAAAGATGAAGAAACAGCAAAGGAGGAAGCGGCATGAGTACTTGGTATATCCTAGGCGGAATTGCCATTATGGCTGTGATGACCTACATTATTCGTGTCACTCCTATGGTGTTTTTCCGCAAGAAAATAGAAAATGTTCGTATCAAATCCTTTTTATATTACGTGCCATATACGGTGCTGGCAGCGATGACATTTCCTGCGATTTTTTCCAGTACTGGTTCGCAGATTGGAGCGGCAGCAGGTTGCATTGTGGCAGTGGTGCTTGCCTATATGAAAAAAGGATTGTTGGTAGTTGCCCTTAGCGCAGCGGCAACAGTGTTTGTATTTGGATTATTTGGTTTATAGAGAGGGAATTATGGAAAAGAATGCAAAAGACAATTTGATTTGGGTAGACTTGTTCGACAATGAAATTGGTTCTGGTGACAAGATGGAAACCCATGTAAAAAACAAATTACATAGGGCATTTTCCGTGTACATCATTCACGATGGAAAAATGCTGATTCAGAAGCGCGCCAGATGGAAATATCATTCTGCAGGACTGTGGGCAAACGCTTGTTGCTCTCATCCACGTTGGGGAGAAACCTTAACAGAAGCAGTTCAGAAACGTATGGAGGAAGAACTGGGAATTCCACAGGGAAGTTGTTTTCCAGAAGAATTGTTTTCTTTCAACTATTTCAGCCCGTATGAGGGATTAAGCGAGTATGAAATCGACCATGTTTTTTTGGTGGATTATGATGGACCAATCAATGTGGATCCTGACGAGATTGCAGAAACCCGTTGGGTATCCTTAGAAGATTTGAAGAGCGAAATGGAAGAGTTTCCTAAGAGATTTTCCACTTGGTTTTTGATTGCAACACCACGAGTGCTGGAACAATTGAAGTAAGATACCTATGGAATATTTTTGCAATTGGTAAATGCGATATTTGCAAGATGCGAAAGGGAAGAAATGCGCTATGTCATTCACACCACAAAACATTACAGAAAAACTATACGAGCGGCAGGATTTAAAATACAAAGAGTTCTCCAGTGCTCTTATGCCAGGCTCGCGCCCAGTGATTGGTGTGCGTTTGCCAATTCTTCGTAAGATGGCGAAAGAAATTGCAAAAGGAGATTGGCGTACATTCATTAATGAGGCGCCGGAAGAATACTTCGAAGAAGTGCAGTTGAAAGGCTTTGCCATTGCTTATGCCAAAGAAGCTTTTGATGAGATTTTACCATTCATAGAAAACCATATCCCTAAAATCAATGACTGGTCCCTGTGTGATAGTTTCTGCACCAGTTTGAAAATCGTAGAGAAACACAGAGAAGAATTCCTGCAATTTCTTCTACCATATGCAAAGGAAGATGATGAATTCAAGCAGCGTGTGGTTGCAGTGATTCTTATGGATTATTATCTGACCGATGACTATATTGACCAGACGTTGCAAATCTTAGATGAATTAAAGAACGAGAAGTATTACTGTAAGATGGCGGTGGCTTGGGCAGTGGCAACGGCTTGGGCTAAGCAACGGGACAAGACCTGCGTTTATATGCAGGATGGCAATAATACATTGGATGATTGGACTTATAATAAGGCAGTTCAGAAGATGTTAGAATCTTATCGTGTGTCTGAGGAAGACAAGGTGATGTTAAGAGAGATGAAACGGAAATAGAATAAGTACCCCATGCACTTCATAAAATGTATTAAGGAGTGTATGGGGATTTTTTATGGGGTTAAGAAGAGGATATAAACCTTCAGCGTGGATTAGAATAGGGCTTCTAGTATTGTTGTTAGTGATTGTGGTCTGGGCGACTAGTTGTAGTTTGAGATCTTCGTCGGAAGAAAAACAAAGTTGGAGACCTTCTCAGGAAGTTGCCACGATGGAACGACTATTTGAGGTTGCATTGGCTCCGGTTGGAAAAACGATGTATGTGTGGGGTGGTGGATGGGATCCGGGAGATGCCAAAGCAGGAGCTACCGCCACGCAGATTGGGATGCCAAAAGTGTGGGAGGATTTTGCGGCGGAGCAGACGAAAGATTATGATTTTGAAGAATACCTAGAAAACCCAAAGCAGCAAGAGTATTGGGGACGAAATCTACAGGAACTTGGGCTTGATTGCTCCGGTTATGTAGGTTGGGTGATGTATAATCTCTTTCAAGAAAAAGACGGTAAAGAAGGATATGTCTCGCAATCTACAGGAATGGCAGAAGCATTGGCGGAAAGAGGCTGGGGGAAATTCATTCGCAATCCGAGAGAATTTTTGCCTGGAGATATAGTGAGTATGATGGGGCATGTGTGGATATGCTTTGGAACTTGTGAAGATGGAAGCGTTTTGTTAGTACATTCTAGTCCGCCTGGGGTATCGGTATGCGGAACAGAAGGTATAGCAACAAGACTTGCAAAAGAGTATATGACAACGCACCATCCAAAGTGGCAAGAGAAATATCCGCACCGCACAGTACCACTTACATACCTTGAAAATGTCACAGTCCTCCGTTGGAATAGTGACACATTGAAGAACGCCAAAACTTATCAGGAGAAAACAGGGGAAGAAATGATGAAACTTCTCCAATGACTACCATATCCCAACATATGGTAGTCATTTTTTGTTGACCTACTAGAACTATAATGGTAGTATAAAGTTGTAAAAGAATGCATTGTCGCAAAAAGAACGGAAGAGACCATGAAGAAGTGGCTTTTACCAGATAGGAGGATTACTACAATGCAACATAAAGAAATGATGAAGGAACTGGTGCTTACCGGTTTGTTTGCCGCGATAATTTTTATCATGGCATTTTCACCACTCGGTTACATCCCGTTGGGAGTAATACGAGCAACCATAGTTCAGATTCCGGTTATTATCGGAGCGTTGTTCTGTGGAACGAAGAAGGGAGCGTTTTTGGGATTTGCTTTCGGCCTTACCAGTTGTGTGACGGGTACGATGATGCCAACCCTGACGTCGTTCATCTTCTCGCCAATCATTGCAGCCACGCAGATAGGCGCAATGGGAGCGGTGTATAGCACACTCATCTGTTTTGGACCAAGAATTCTTGTGGGAGTTCTGCCAGTGCTGGCATACAAAGCGATTAATAAAGTGTGCAAGAGCAAAACGGTGTGTTTTGCCATAACAGGAGTCATAGGCTCACTGACCAATACGATTTTGGTCATGGGAGGAATTTTCCTGTTTTATAAGGATGCTTATGCAGAGGCAATGGGAGTATCGGCTACAGCAATCCTTGGAATTATTGGAACCACAATTTGTGTCAATGGTGTGATTGAAGCAATTCTGTCTGGTGTGATTGTATCGGCAGTAGGAAATGTTTTAATCAGAATCAAACCAATTAGATAAAGAGGTAGAGATATGTTGAAAGGAAAAACAGTAGTTCTTGGAGTAACCGGTAGTATTGCGGCATATAAGATTGCCAACCTTGCCAGTGCATTGGTGAAGCTTCATGCAGATGTGCATGTGATTATGACGAAAAATGCCACTAACTTTATTAACCCAATTACATTTGAGACATTAACCAGCAACAAGTGCTTGGTGGATACTTTTGATCGTAATTTCCAATTCAATGTGGAACACGTATCTCTGGCAAAAAAGGCAGATGTATTTCTGGTAGCCCCAGCCTCTGCCAACGTAATTGGTAAGATCGCGAATGGTATTGCAGATGATATGCTGACCACAACCATTATGGCATGTAAATGTCCAAAAATCATTTCACCAGCTATGAATACCAATATGTTTGAGAATCCAATTGTTCAGGATAACCTGAAGAAGTTGGAGCATTATGGATATGAAGTGATTAGTCCAGCATGCGGTTATCTGGCATGTGGTGACACAGGCGCAGGTAAGATGCCTGAACCAGATGTGTTACTATCTTACATTCTTCGTGCCATCGCTTTGGAAAAAGATATGATTGGTGTGAAAGTTTTGGTAACGGCAGGACCAACTCAGGAAAAACTTGACCCAGTGCGTTTTATCACAAACCATTCCACTGGGAAAATGGGATATGCTATTGCAGAAAACTGTATGCGCCGTGGGGCAGATGTAACTTTGGTTACGGGTCCAGTGGCGATTGCACCACCACCATTTGTCAAGGTAGTTCCAGTAGTGTCTGCAGCAGATATGGCAGAAGCAGTGAAGGCCTGCTATAAGGAACAGCAGATTATCATCAAAACCGCAGCAGTGGCAGATTACAGACCTGCAAATTCTGCTGACGAGAAAATCAAGAAAAAAGATTCTGACTCCACATTAGAGTTAGAACGTACAGAAGATATATTAGCCTTCCTTGGCGCAAACCGAGTAGAAGGACAGTTTATTTGCGGATTTTCTATGGAAACAGAAAACATGTTAGAAAATTCTCGCAACAAATTGGATAAAAAGAACGTGGATATGATTGTGGCCAATAACCTCAAGGTTGCAGGTGCTGGTTTTGGCACCGACACCAACGTAGTTACCTTCATTACAAAAGACGAATGTGTCGAGTTAGAACTCATGTCCAAACAGGAAGTGGCAGGCAGCATCGTAGACTACATCTTGACAAAGATGGTAGCACCCCTGTAAAATACAATCTTCGACAGAAGATATTCTCACTGAAAAATGCGAACGCTAGTAATCATTCGAGTTTCTGTGAGAATAGATAAACTAAGCGCTGAACCTCATATATAAATAAGGCGAGGTTAAGCGTTAGCGTCGAGCCGTTTTATATATGAGGCTTGGCGCGGAGGCTAGCCATCCTCCCAGAAAGCGAAGAAACGAATGAGCATTTTAAACGTAGAACATCTGACCCATGGGTTCGGAGATAGAGCAATTTTTGATGACGTATCCTTCCGTCTTTTAAAAGGCGAACACATTGGCTTAGTTGGAGCCAACGGCGAAGGTAAGTCCACCTTTATGAATATTGTAACAGGCAAACTGATGCCGGATGAAGGTAAAGTAGAATGGTCTAAAAACGTCCGCGTAGGATACTTAGACCAGACGGCAAGCCTTACAAAAGGAATGACAATTGAAAGCGTTTTAAAATCTGCATTTGCATGGCTTTTTGAAATGGAAGAGCGCATGAATCAGATTTGTGATAAGCTCGGGGAAGCAGATCCAGAAGAGATGGATGCCTTAATGGAAGAGTTGGGAACCATTCAGGATATGATGGACAGCCATGATTTTTATGTTATTGATTCTAAGGTAGAAGAAGTTGCCAGAGCTTTAGGACTTTTGGATTTAGGTTTAGACCATGATGTTACTGATTTAAGTGGTGGACAACGTATGAAGGTGCTTTTGGCAAAACTCTTATTAGAGAAGCCAGATATCCTACTTTTGGACGAGCCTACCAACTATTTGGATGAAGAGCACATTTCCTGGTTGAAGCGTTATTTACAGGAATATGAGAATGCATTCATTCTCATTTCCCATGATATTCCATTCTTAAATGAAGTAATCAACATCATTTATCATATGGAAAATCAGCACTTGGACAGATATGTAGGTGACTACTATAAGTTCCAGGAAGTATATGAAGTGAAGAAATCACAGCTTGAGGCGGCTTACCGCAAACAGCAGCAGGAAATCAATGAGCTAAAAGATTTCGTTGCACGCAACAAAGCTCGTGTTGCTACTCGTAACATGGCAATGTCCCGTCAGAAAAAGTTGGACAAGATGGATGTGATTGAACTGGCAGCAGAAAGACCAAAGCCAGAGTTTAATTTTAAAGTTGGAAGAACTTCAGGAAAAGTTCTGTTTGAAGCAAAAGACTTAGTCATCGGATATGACGAACCATTGTCAAAGCCTTTGGACTTAATAATGGAACGTGGAGAAAAGATTGCGCTGGTTGGAGCCAATGGTATTGGTAAAACCACATTGCTTCGAAGCATTTTAGGATTGATTCCGTCCATCAGTGGTGGCGTGACTCTGGGTGACAACTTGGAGATTGGCTATTTTGAACAAGAGATAAAAGAAGAAAATACTAACACCTGTATTCAGGAAATCTGGAATGAGTTTCCATCTTACAGCCAGTATGAAGTGCGTTCGGCATTGGCAAAATGCGGACTTACTACAAAACATATTGAAAGTCAGGTGCGAGTGTTAAGTGGTGGAGAGCAGGCGAAGGTTCGTCTGTGTAAGCTTATCAATAAGGATACCAATATTCTCTTATTGGACGAGCCAACCAACCACTTAGATGTAGATGCAAAAGAAGAATTAAAGAGAGCATTAATGGAGTATAAAGGTAGCATACTTCTCATTTGCCATGAACCAGAGTTCTATGGCGATATTGTAACTAAGGTATGGGATTGTTCGAAATGGACAACCAAGGTTTTTTAAATTAGGGAGAGATATAAATGAGAAATAAGAAATGGATCGCATTACTGCTAGTGGTGTGTACTTTGATTGGGTCACCTGGTTTTATCGAACTGACTTATGCGGACAAGCAGTCCGAGGCGGAAGACAAAAAGAATCAGGCAAACAATGAACTGAACAATATCGGTGACAAGATTGATGACATCAAAGACAATCAGTTGGATATCAAAGATGACATCAATACAACAAGAAAGAAATTAAACAATCTTCTGGCTTTGCAGGAAGAATTGGCTTTAGAGATTAGCACTACCCAGAACGCTATTGAGGAGACACAGAAAGAATTAGATGCTGCACAGGCAGATGCAGACAAGCAGTATGAGGCTATGGTGCTTCGTATCCAGTATATGTACGAAAATAGCGCAGAAGATTCTCTGTGGGAGGCAATCTTAAAAGCGGATGGTGTGGCAGATTTGTTGAACCGTGTGGAATACATAGCACAGGTTCACAAAACAGACCGTGAACTTATGACGGAATATCAGGCTGCGGTAGATTTGGTTATTGCTCAGAGAGAGGCACTTGTGGCTCAGATGGAGACACTCGTTGCAAAAGAGGAAATCTATATCGGCCAGCAGAAAGAAATTGAGACAGCTCTTGCAGATTTAAAAGAAGTTCAGGCAGAGTATGCAGCTCAGCTTGCTGCAGCACAGAAAAAAGCGACAGAGTTAAAGGCAACCATTGCTGAACAGGAAAAGATTATTGCGGCTGAAATCAAGAGAAAAGAAGAAGAGCGCAAGAAGAAAGAGGAAGAAGAGAAGAAGAAACAGGAAGAAGAAAAAAAGAACAAGGTTAAGGGCTCTGAAATTGTGAAATACGCCCGTAAGTTTGTTGGTAACCCATATGTATGGGGTGGTAACAGTTTGACAAACGGATGTGACTGTTCTGGTTTTGTTCATCTTGTATATAAACATTTTGGTTTCAATCTTCCACGATATTCTATGAGTTTCCTGAATGTTGGTAAGGTAATTGAACCGAAGCTAAGCAAAATGCAGCCAGGCGATATCATTATCTATAACAAAAAGAATGGTATCGGTCACGTTGGCATCTACATTGGAGATGGTAAGGTTGTAGAAGCTCAGTCCAGCGACAGGGGTATCACAGATACCCGTGCATGGAACTGCCGTAGCATTGCGGGTGTAAGAAGAATTGTGACAAATCCATAAATTAGAAAAGCCAACAAATAAAAAAAGAACGATTTAGCAAGCGAGCTTGCGATCGTTCTTTTTTGTTTGTGGCTTTTCTAAATAGTTATACGTAAGCATTAAATGTAGTTGGTTCTATAGTTTCGTTTTTTCTGCGTTCCGTCTGTACCGCATCCAGTTCTCCCTTGATGTCCAGATAGAACAGAGTAATGGTCTGGGTCATATATGATTCAATCCAGAGAATGCCGATTCCAAAAGTAAGAAGATTCAAAAACATATATCCCAGGAAACTTAACTGTAAGTACAAGTAACGTTTTTTATAATGCATCACCATATGATAGGTGGATTTCAACGCATTTACTGCAGTTAGAGTCTGGTCGTCAATCATCAGGAAAAATACCAGATTAAAATTAAGGGCTGCACAGGTATACAGAACTACGCTAATACAAGACAGGCCTAGTGCAATCAATGTATTTTCCAAGGAATCATTCTGATACCATAGCCACAATCCACCAAACATTGGGAGCAGGCATATCAATGTAATTCCGAACAGAATAAAATTGGTAATGATATATCGGTCTGGTTGATTTTTTAATGGTTCCCAGAAGTCTTTGAATTCAGCTTTGCCGGTACGGGCTACAGATAAATGCATGCGATACTGTCCGCAGACGAGAATTACGGACAGGACACTAATCAGGACCTGTGCAACTCTGTAAATAATATTCTGAGAGGAAAAAGCAATGTCGTTCTGCATCATAGAGAATGGCATCTCTACCAAGAGAATCAACATATTAAGCCAGATATATGCTCTCATAAGAATTGTATAGTTGCCAGTTAAGTTGCTTCTGGCGATTCTTTTTAATTCTTTTACTTTTCTTTTCATGAAATCTCCTTTATAGTAAATCATATAGTAATTTTTGAAAGGAACTACCTATGAAAAAAGACCCTTCACAGGATAGCAATTTTTATATATTGGGATGGTGTTGCATTGCGCTGGCGATTGGAATCGTTGTTCTAAATGATGTGTTCGATATCAAGCTTACCAGTTTGGTGCCACCATGCATTTTCCATAAAGTAACAGGATTATACTGTTTGGGCTGTGGTGGAACCCGTGCTGTATTTGCGTTGGTTCGCGGGGATGTTCTAAAATCCCTTTTTTACCACCCAATCGTAGTGTATACCGCGCTTGTCGGTGGCTGGTTTATGATTTCCCAGACGATTGAGAGAATCACAAAAGGAAAAATCCAAATTGCAATGCATTTTCGATTAATCTATCTTTGGATTGGTGTTGCCCTTGCGGTTATCAACTGTATCTGGAAAAATGGCGTCCTTCTTCTTGCGGGAGAGGCCCTGATGTAAAACTACTGGAAGTACTCGCCGAAGAGAGTTTCAAAGTCATATCCCATCATCTCGCAGGTCTCACGAAGCAGCGCTTCTAGACTTCCAGCATCCTGGATGGCGATGTAGAAAGCGTATGCATAAAATGCAATGGTTACGACGATGCCAACGATACCAAGAATCAATCCGTTTCTGGCTCTGGCAGTCATAGACATTCTGCCACCACGGGAAAGTAATGCAAACAGAATTGCCAACCCACCAAAAGGAATGGCAAGGTACAGGCAGTTGCACATAATGACACTGCTGGTGCCTAAGACCATAGCTGCAGTCTCCATGGCATTTCCGCGTCGGTACATCTGGTACTGGTATGGCGGAATTCCATAGGGATTCAGCTTAGGATCCTGATGGGAATTAGTTTCATTATTGGTATTATTGGAATTGTTCGAATTGTCATATGGATTATAGTTCATATCACCCATTAAAGTTGCTCCTTGTGAAATAGTTTTCTTGAAAACATCATACCACTTCGGTTATAATAGAGAAAGTAATTTTTTTATAAAATGAGAGGTAAATACATGGACATTATTGCAAAACTTGCAGAGGAATTGCAAATCAAAAAAGGACAAGCAGATGCAGCGGTAAAACTCATCGATGAAGGAAACACAATCCCTTTTATCGCCCGTTACCGTAAAGAAGCAACAGGCGCATTAAGCGACGAAATCCTTCGTAATCTGTTTGACCGCTTGACCTATCTTCGTAACTTAGAGGACAAGAAACAGACAGTTCTTGCCAGCATTGAAGAGCAGGGCAAATTAACAGAAGAATTAAAGGCACAGATTCTGGCGGCAGAGACACAGGTAGCGGTTGACGACTTATATCGCCCTTACCGTCCAAAGCGCCGTACTCGTGCAATCATTGCTAAGGAAAAAGGTTTAGAACCTTTGGCGAATATTATTATGCTTCAGATGTTAAAAACACCATTGGCAGAAGAAGCAGCTCAGTACATTAACGAAGAAAAAGAAGTGCTGACAGCAGAAGATGCCATTGCAGGCGCAAAAGACATCATCGCAGAAATGATTTCCGATGATGCCGACTACAGAACCAAGATTCGTGACCTGACAATGAAAAAAGGTCGCCTTATTTCTAATGCTAAGGACAAAGAAGCAGAATCTGTATACGAGATGTACTACGAATTCGATGAAGCGTTATCCAAGGTGGCAGGACACAGAACTCTCGCCATCAATCGTGGTGAAAATGAGAATGTGCTTACAGTAAAAATCGAAGCACCAGTAGAGGATATCATCGTATACCTTGAGAAAAAAATCATCGTTCACGAAGGAGAATGTGCAGACGCTATCAAAGAAGCAATCGCAGATGCTTACGAGCGTCTTATTGCTCCATCTATCGAACGCGAGATTCGTAACGACTTAACAGAAAAAGCAGAAGACGGTGCAATCAAAGTCTTCGGTAAAAACTTAGAGCAGCTTCTTATGCAGCCTCCAATTGCTGGACAAGTTGTATTAGGTTGGGACCCTGCTTTTAGAACAGGTTGCAAGTTGGCAGTTGTAGACCCAACAGGTAAAGTATTAGACACCACTGTTATTTACCCAACAGCACCACAGAACAAAGTAGAAGAAGCAAAAGCCGTTTTAAAGAAACTCATTTCCAAGTACAAGATTACGTTAATTTCTCTTGGAAACGGAACAGCATCCCGTGAATCAGAGCAGGTGATTGTATCGCTCTTAAAAGAGATTCCAGTTCAGGTGCAGTATATTATCGTAAACGAAGCAGGCGCATCTGTTTACTCTGCAAGTAAACTTGCCACAGAGGAATTCCCTAACTTCGACGTTGGACAGCGTAGTGCAACATCTATGGCGCGTCGTCTTCAGGACCCACTTGCAGAACTTGTAAAAATCGATCCAAAATCTATCGGGGTTGGTCAGTATCAGCACGATATGAACCAGAAGAAATTAAGCGAAGCCTTAGGCGGAGTTGTGGAAGACTGTGTAAACAAAGTTGGTGTTGACTTAAATACAGCATCAGCGTCTCTCTTGGAATACATCTCAGGTATTACCAAGGTTATTGCAAAAAATATTGTAACCTATCGTGAAGAAAATGGTGCGTTCAAGTCCCGTGCAGAACTTTTAAAAGTTGGCAAACTTGGACCAAAGGCATACGAACAGTGTGCAGGATTTATGCGAATCACGGGTGGTAAGAACCCATTGGACGGCACAGGCGTACATCCAGAAAGTTATGATGCAACCAAAGAGCTTCTTGCAAAACTTGGTTACACCATGGATGACGTGGCAAACCGTAGTGTTGCAGGCATCTCCAAGAAGGTAAGCGACTACAAGAAACTTGCAGCAGAACTTGGCGTTGGCGAATTAACTTTACAGGATATTGTAAAGGAATTAGAGAAACCAGCCCGTGACCCTCGTGAGGATATGCCAAAGCCAATTCTTCGCAGCGACGTCCTTGAAATGAAGGACTTAACTCCAGGTATGGTATTAAAAGGAACCGTTCGTAACGTAATTGACTTCGGAGCCTTCGTAGACATCGGAGTTCATCAGGATGGCCTTGTTCACATCTCTCAGTTAACCGACCGTTACATCAAACATCCATTAGAAGCGGTTAGCGTTGGCGACATTGTTGACGTTAAGGTAATGAGCGTGGATTTGAAGAAACAGAGAATCCAGTTGACCATGAGAGGAATCTAGTGAAAAAAATTAGGTTTTTGTTGACACATAATAGGAAGTGGCATAGAATAACAATGTAAAAAGTAAATAGGAATTCTTCGGGGCGGGGCGTAATTCCCCACCGGCAGTAACATTGTCTTGACTAGCGTCAAGCCAAGCGAGTTTGCAAAGCAAACTCTACAGTCTGCGAACCTTGTGGAATCCACAAGGCCGATCTGGTGAAATTCCAGAACCGACAGTATAGTCTGGATGAGAGAAGAGAGATAGATATTTCGTTGTGTGACGTGTATGAAGTTATGGAGTCGAAACAATGAAAATATATATTGAACAAATCAACCCGAAGGCTTAACCTTCGGGTTTTTATTTGGCAAAACGCTTGCCAAACCATATCGATAGAATTCCGCAACATCGAAAGGAGATTTTATCTTATGAAAAATGTGGTTTACACAAAAAGTTTTTACACACGTTACATTGCAGTTACAGGAATGCTTTCTGCCATCGGATTTATTCTGATGTATATTGAATTTAGTGTTCCAATTATGCCAAGCTTTATCAAAGCCGATTTATCAGAATTACCTGCACTGATTGGGGCATTTGCTTTTGGGCCATCTTGCGGAGTGTTAGTATGTCTAATCAAAAATTTATTGCACTTAATGGTTAGTACCACAGGTGGGGTAGGAGAATTGGCGAACTTTATTCTCGGTGCAGTATTTGTAGGAACTGCAGGACTTATCTACAAATATAAAAAGACAAAGGTAAATGCGGTTATCGCATCTGTAGTTGGTGCTGTACTGATGGGACTTGCGTCATTTCCTGTTAACTTATTCATTACCTATCCATTCTATTATAACTTTATGCCAAAGGAAGCAATCATTACAGCATATCAGGCAATCATTCCAGCTATGCAGAGTATTGAACAGTGTCTGCTTTGCTTCAACGTTCCATATACTGCAGCAAAAGGATTGATTTCGGTGGTAATCACATTGTTAGTATATAAGCATCTGTCGCCAATGTTAAAAGGCAATCGCTAGTGAAATAGGAACATTTAGAAAGACGTCTCGTGCGTCTTTCTTTTTTTGTGGAAAAGTGTTATAATATAGAACAACTATGACCATTTGGGAGGAAATCTCGTGAAAATAGAATTTGATGTAAAGTTAACAATCAAGGATTTGTACATGTTTAACCTGGGACAGGCATATAAAGGAATGCAGGGATTTGTTTCACTGATTATTCCTGCACTGATTTTTGTCTGTGCAGCATACACCTGGAATAGCGTAAGCATAGAGAAGAATTTTATCAATCTTGGAATCGGAATTTTGATTTTATTGTATGTGCCAGTTAGCTTGTATCTGCGTTCTGCAAAGGTGATAAAGACGGATGCAGTGTTATCCAAGTCTCTTCATTATGAGGTGTCAGAAGAAGGTATTCAGGTATCTCAGGGGGAAGCTAGCGCACAGTTGGAGTGGAATCAGATTTATCGTATGGTAGCTAAGGGGAACAAAGCGTTGATTTACACTAACCGTATTAATGCTTATATTATCCCAAAGAGTCAGATGGAAGACCAGTGGGATGCGCTGATTCAATTGGCAAAAATGAAATTAGAAAAATTCCGTCTTAAAGCATAGTGTATGCTGTGTTGAGACGACGCAATAGGAGCAAGAATGGAACAGATTACAGTAATCGAAAGTTTTTCCCCAGAGGAAACTTTAGAGTTAGGAAAAAAAATGGGGCAGCAGGCGTTGCCTGGAGAAGTATACACCCTTGTAGGAGATTTAGGCGTTGGCAAGACGGTATTTACTCAGGGGATTGCACTGGGACTTGAAATAGAAGAATCTATTTGCAGTCCAACCTTTACCATTGTGCAGGTGTATGAAGAAGGAAGAATGCCATTTTATCATTTTGATGTGTATCGCATCGGTGATATAGAAGAGATGGATGAGATTGGATACGAGGATTATTTTTACGGGGAAGGCTTGTGTATGATTGAATGGGCTAACCTTATCGAAGAGATTCTTCCATCCAAGAGAAAAGAAATCACCATTGAAAAAGATTTGGAAAAAGGATTCGATTATCGAAAAATAACCATAAAAGAGGTTGAATAATGAAAATATTAGCACTTGAAAGCTCTGGCCTTGTGGCCAGTGTGGCAGTTACAGAAGATGGCAATCTTCTGGGCGAATATACTATGAACTACAAAAAAACTCACTCACAGACCTTGCTGCCAATGTTACAGGCGCTCACAGAAATGATTGAGTTGGATTTAAATACAGTAGATGCCATTGCAGTATCTAAGGGACCGGGTTCTTTTACAGGGCTTCGTATTGGCTCGGCAACAGCGAAGGGATTGGGATTGGCTCTGAATAAACCAATTGTTCCAGTTCCGACCATTGACGCTATGGCGTACAACTTGTGGGGAACTGACAAGTTGATTTGTCCAATGATGGATGCCAGAAGACAGCAGACCTATACGGGTTTATATGAATTTGTGGACGGCGAACTTCAGACAGTGCTTCCACAGTGTGCAGTAGATATTTCTGAAATCGTGGAGAAAATTAATAAACTAGGCAGACCAGTGGTTGTCTTAGGTGATGGTGTGCCAGTGTTTGAAGCATACTTACAGGATAACTGCAAAGTTCCTTATGAAGTTGCACCAGCGACCTGCAACCGTCAGCGTGCAGCCAGCGTGGCGGCCTTAGCGGAAAAGTTGTATCAGGAAGGTGTAGTGGAAACAGCGGCAGGACATAAACCAGATTATCTCAGATTATCCCAGGCGGAAAGAGAACTGGCAGAAAGAGATTTGGCAGGACGAGATTTTAGTATATGATAATTCGAAAAATGACATTTGAAGATGTCAAAACGGTGGCACAAATTGAAAAAGAATGTTTTTCACTACCATGGAGTGAGGCGAGTTTTGAAGACTCCCTTGCAAGAGAGGATACGGTGTTCCTTGTTTGTGAGGACCTGGATGTGGTAGGGTACATAGGGATGTATCTAAGCTTCGAAGAGGGAGAAATCACCAATGTGGCAGTTACACCTTCTTACCGGCAAAGAGGCTGTGGCAATCTTTTGATTCAGGCAATCAAGGAAGAGGCTAAGGCTAGAGCGGCAGAGAGTGTGATCTTGGAAGTCCGGGTGTCAAATGTGCCAGCTATTTCTTTATATAAGAAACACGGATTTGAAGAAATCGGGATTCGAAAGAATTTTTACGAGCATCCATCAGAAGATGCAATAATTATGAAAGTTGGAATATAGATGTTAGATGTATGTCTTTTAGGAACTGCGGGAATGATGCCGCTTCCATACAGATGGCTGACCTCCATGATGCTACGATACAATGGAAGCAGTCTTCTTGTGGACTGTGGTGAAGGAACCCAGATTGCAATTAAAGAAAAAGGCCTTAGTTTTCATCCAATTGATATTTTGTGTGTAACACATTTTCATGCGGATCATATCAGTGGGCTTCCTGGTTTGCTCCTGACCATGGGTAATGCGGATCGTACAGAGCCACTTACCATCATTGGACCAAAGGGGCTGGAGCGTATTGTGGGTGCGCTTCGTACCATTGCGCCAGAGCTTCCATTTGAGATTAAGTGTATTGAAATGACAGAGGCAGACGAGTATTTTGAAATCAACGGATATCATATCCATGGATTCAAAGTAAAACACAATGTGCCTTGTTATGGATATTCTTTCGAAATAAAAAGAGCAGGAAAATTTTCTGTAGAACGTGCTAATGAGAATGGAATTCCAATGAAACTTTGGAATCCATTGCAAAAGGGACAGACTGTTGAGCAGGATGGTGTGACATACACGCCAGACATGGTTCTCGGTCCTGCACGTAAAGGGTTGAAGGTTACTTATTGTACTGACAGTCGTCCAACAGAATCAATCGTTGCGGCTGCAAAACATTCAGACCTATTTATCTGTGAAGGAATGTACGCAGAGAAAGAAAAACTAGCAAAGGCAAAACAGTACAAGCACATGACTTTTTATGAAGCGGCAGATATGGCGAAACAGGCAGAGGTAGCAGAAATGTGGTTGACACATTTTTCTCCATCTCTGGTTCGTGCAGAGGATTATATGCCTGCGGTAAAAGATATTTTTTCCAATGCCCATTTGGGGAAGGACGGCAAAAGCGTAGAACTTGTATTTGAGGAGGATTAATACTATGAATATGAAGAACGTAAGAGTAATCGTAATAGCAGTGGTTTGTGTTCTGGTGATTTGCGGAGGATTTTTCCTGTTTTCACAGAATCAGAATTCTGGTAATCCAGATGAACTTACGGAAGTGGAAAAAGTACTTGTGAAGGATTTGGAAAAAGATTTCCCACCAACACCTAGAGAAGTAGTGAAGTTTTATAATCGTATTGTACAGTGTTATCACACAGACAATTTAAAGAAAGATGATTTAGGCAAGTTGGTAGACCAGATGATGAAACTCTGGGACAAGGATATGTTGGCAAAAAATTCCCGTGAGACTTATTTGGCGTCAGTGAAGGCTGACCTTGAGTTATACAAAAAGACGAAAAAATCGATTGTTAGTATGACAGTTTGCGATAGTAAAGATGTGGTGGAAAAGACGGATGATAGAAACGGAGATAAACTAGCGTTTGTCAAAACAACATATTTTGTAAACACCGATGGAACATTCACGAACAGTCATATGGTCATTGGTTTACGTCAAGATGATAAAGGGAATTGGAAAATTATCGGGGTAACATTGACAAAAGGAGAATCATCTGAAGATGATGAATAATATGGAAAAAGAGATTAAGATTCTTGCAATCGAAAGCTCCTGTGATGAAACAGCGGCAGCGGTAGTGGTAAATGGCCGTGATGTGCGCTCTAATGTGATTTCATCCCAGATAGACCTTCATACTTTGTATGGTGGCGTTGTGCCAGAGATTGCATCCAGAAAACATATTGAAAAGATTAACCAGGTAATAGAAGAGGCGTTAAAAAAGGCAGATATGACATTGGATGATATCGATGCTATTGGTGTAACTTACGGGCCTGGTCTAGTTGGCGCGCTACTGGTTGGCGTGGCGGAAGCAAAAGCAATTAGCTTTGCAAGAAATATTCCTTTGATTGGAGTTCACCATATTGAAGGGCATATTAGTGCAAACTATATTGAGAACAAAGATTTAGAACCACCATTCTTATGCCTGGTTGTATCCGGTGGACATACTCATCTGGTACGTGTGGCAGATTATGGAAAATACGAGATTCTTGGGAAAACTCGTGATGATGCGGCGGGGGAAGCCTTTGATAAAGTTGCCCGTGCCATTGGCCTTGGGTACCCAGGTGGACCTAAAATTGAAAAAGTGTCTCATGAAGGCAATCCGGATGCCATTGATTTTCCTAGAGCGAAGGTAGCGGATGGTGTATATGATTTTAGTTTCAGTGGATTGAAATCAGCAGTGCTAAACTACCTTAATGGCTGTCGAATGAAAGAGATTGAGATTAATCAGGCTGATGTGGCAGCATCCTTCCAAAAAGCAGTTACAGATGTTTTGGTGGGACATGCAATGAATGCTATTGACGAATACAAGATGGATAAGTTTGCTATTGCGGGTGGGGTTGCTTCGAATGGAACTCTTCGTAAAGCGATGGAAGAAGCCTGTGCGAAAAAAGGTGTGAAGTTTTATCATCCATCTCCAATCCTTTGTACAGATAATGCAGCAATGATTGGAGCTGCGGCATATTATGATTATCTTGCAGGGAAGAGAGCGGGGATGGACTTGAATGCCGTTCCTAATTTGCGCCTGGGTGAATAGCTTCTATATTCAATAAGGTGGAGGTTGCCATGAGCAATTTTGCAGCAGTTGTTTTATCCGCAGGAAGCGGAAAACGAATGAAAAGTGATATTCCAAAGCAATATATGAATTTATTAGGGAAGCCGGTGATATACTATAGCTTGAAAGCCTTTCAGGATTGTGGCTTTTCTTCTATAGTATTGGTTTGCGGAAAAGATGATATTGATTACTGCCGACATGAGATAATCAAAAAATACGATCTTACAGGGGTAACAGCCATAGTCGCAGGAGGGAAAGAACGCTATCATTCTGTTTATCAGGGCCTCAGGGCAGTTGGTCAAGCGGATTATGTATTCATTCATGATGGAGCACGTTCAATGATAAATGAAGATATCATTCGCCGTTTGCAGGGTGCTGTGGTAGAAACTGGTGCCGCGGTAGCCGGAATGCCTGTAAAGGATACAATCAATATAGTAGATTCTTCTAATAATATTGAGAGCACACCAGAACGTAAATATGTATGGCAAGTGCAAACGCCACAATGTTTTGCGTTTCCTGCTATATATAATGCTTATGAAAAACTTGTAACTGATGAAGATGCAGGTATCGAGATTCCGCCTGTGACGGATGATGCCATGGTTCTGTCTTATGTGAGCGGACAAAAGGTGAAAATGGTAGAAGCGGATTACCGCAATATCAAAATTACAACGCCAGAAGACTTGTCTATTGCAGAGCTATTTCTTGGTAAATAAAGTGGTAAAAGAACGGAATTTTAGCTACGTAAAAAAATATAATTTTTTTGAAAATAGGTGTTGACATCATAAAAGTTTAATGGTAGTATATGTCTTGCGCTGAACAAAGCGCTTCATATTGTACGGAGAGGTATCGAAGTGGTCATAACGAGGCGGTCTTGAAAACCGTTTGTCCGCAAGGGCACGTGGGTTCGAATCCCACCCTCTCCGTTTTCTTTTTGCCTAAACGCAAAAAGGGAATGAAAAAGATTCGCATTGCGAATCTTATATTTTTGTAAAAATACGATTCGGCTTTGCTTGCGAAGACGATATAATTCGGAGAAGTACCCAAGCTGGCCGAAGGGACACCCCTGGAAAGGGTGCAGGTCGTTAACAGCGGCGCGAGGGTTCAAATCCCTCCTTCTCCGCTTGCTTGAAAATATTTTTCAAAAAGATGTAAAAAACTTGTTGACAAGAAAAAAACATCGTGATAATATAATCAAGCTGACCGCAATTTGTGGTCGACAAAGTACCTTGATAACTAAACAGTGAAAAACCTTGAAAGATTCAATGAGAATAATTCAAGTCTAGACGAAGATCTAGCGAACACATCTTTTAAAGATGACCTTAAAACAGTAAAACGATTTCTTGGAAATCGTCGGATGAATTTAGCCAAGCTTAATTCTGAAGGAAAAAACTTTTAACATGAGAGTTTGATCCTGGCTCAGGATGAACGCTGGCGGCGTGCTTAACACATGCAAGTCGAACGAAGCACTTTTACGGAAGTTTTCGGATGGAAGTGATAGTGACTGAGTGGCGGACGGGTGAGTAACGCGTGGGTAACCTGCCTCATACAGGGGGATAACAGTTAGAAATGACTGCTAATACCGCATAAGCGCACAGGACCGCATGGTCTGGTGTGAAAAACT
>SVFC01000022.1 GCA_015057035.1 Lachnospiraceae bacterium
CAAAAGCATATGGCGGAACGCAAAGTAAAAACGGCATAGTCAATGGCTACACCGTTTAACGAAATCAATTATTCAGTTTAGATACAAGAGCCACCTTGGGGCACCTTCCTTACGGAGGGTGCCCCAAGAGGATTGCTTGTGGTTTGTGTATTATATTGGCTGACATCAGTAGGCGGTTTTGTGCGAGGAATGCCTTATGATTTCGTACAAGGAGTGCACAAGATAATACCATGGACAACTTTTGATAATTATGAAAAGATTATAGGGGAAGTGCACTATTATGGAGAGGATGGTCGTCCAATACTCCATAGTATTCCGATAACGGAGAAGTATATAATAGCACTTAATTGGGGGGAAATCAGAAACGGTTATATAATGGATTATTTTTCGTCTTATGATCGAGTACCGGATGCTATTTCAGGTGTTTATATGATGAATTTGGAGACAGGAGAACCTGTACCCATTTTCTATTACAAACTTATAATACTTTTTGTAGTTGGTTTAATTGTGATTGTTCTGAAGAAACGACGAAAAAAGATGAAAGAGGATAGTGGGGAGGCATGATCCTAGCTATTGTAAGGAAAATAAATAAAGAAAATCCAGACTGCACTATACAGTCTGGATTTTTTCTATTCTACTTCATGAACTTCATTCAACAACTGAACTTTCAAATCATATAACTTCTGAGAAAGGTCCACTCTAGGCAGCTGGGCGAATGAGAATCGCTTAGAGCCATCCCATAGAGTATCCTTTTCTTTTGTGCAGTAATCACGGATTTCCATAACTTTTGGAGAATGATATACGGCTTTTCCGCCCTTAACTACTGGAATGAGAAGCTCTCTCATAATGTAAGTTCCGCCAGCAAGTTTAGTCTTTTTCCAAGGTGCATTAGGATCGAAGAGAACTAATTCTTCGTTTTCATCATAGACTTCATCTGCAAGAGTAATAAGGTCTGCCACAACCTTGTTGTTTTCCTTGTCATAGACACGGTATACGGTCTTATCTCCAGGATTTGTTACTTTTTCAATATTTTCTGATTTCTTAATCTTAGGAATCAGGTTGCCGTCCTTGTCTGCAATGGCAGCTAACTTGTATACGCCACCGAAGGATGGGCAGTCCTTAGAAGTAATCATGTTGGTACCAACACCCCAGGAGGTGATGGTTGCGCCCTGACTCTTTAAGGATTCAATTAAGTATTCGTCCAAGTCGTTGGAAGCGGCGATAACAGCATCGGTAAAGCCTGCTTCGTCTAACATCTTGCGAACTTCTTTGGAAAGGTAAGCAAGGTCACCACTGTCCATACGTACGCCGTAGCTCTTTGGGTGAATGCCGGCATCGCGAAGTTCTGAGAACACACGGATTGCATTAGGTACACCAGAGTGAAGGGTGTCGTAAGTATCAACAAGCAGTGTGCAGGCATTTGGATAGAGATTTGCATAGGTTTTAAATGCGGTGTATTCATCTGGGAAGCTCATAATCCAGCTGTGGGCATGAGTTCCGAGGACTGGAACGTCAAACATCTGGCCAGCAAGGACATTGGAGGTTCCTTTACATCCGCCAATCATAGCGGCGCGGGCACCGTAAACACCTGCGTCAGGTCCCTGGGCACGACGAAGTCCAAATTCCATAACGCCATCGCCCTGAGCCGCGTGGCATACGCGGGCAGCTTTGGTAGCGATAAGACTCTGGTGATTTATAATGTTTAGAAGGGCAGTTTCGATTAACTGGGCTTCCATAATAGGCGCAACAACTTTTACCATAGGCTCTCTTGGGAACATTACGGTTCCTTCTGGAAGGGCGTAGATGTCACCAGAGAAACGGAAGTGGGCGAGATATTCTAAGAAGTCCTCATCAAAAATTCCTAAATTTCTCAAATAGTTTACATCTTCTTCATCAAAATGAAGATTCTCGATATATTCGATGACCTGTTCTAAACCTGCGAAGATGGCGTATCCACCTTTGCTTGGATTGCTACGGTAAAAGGCATCAAATACGGACATAGAGTTGTTGCCTGCCTTAAAATATCCCTGCATCATAGTAAGTTCATAAAGGTCTGTTAATAAGGTAAGATTGAGTGTACTCATAGTTTTCTCCATCCTTAGTAATATTGCGCTTGTCTAAACGCTACTTATATTTTATCACGTTCTAGGAAATTTACAATCTAGGGTTATAGAAAAAGATTGGACAAAAAAGATAAGGATTAAGAAAATGTTAAGGTTTTTGGTATGTACTTCATTGGAATAAAGTGATAGACTTAAACCCGTAGCATACAATTTGTTTAAAAAGGAATAAAAGGAGTTTGAAAAAATGGAGCAAAAAGTTATTTTAAAAGCCCAGAATTTAAGAAAAACCTTTAAACTTTCCAAAAAACAGCAGGCTTTAGAAAAAACAAAGGATAAGAAAAAGGTTGCAGTTGCGGACTTAACCTTTTCTGCTTATGAAGGAGAGATTTTTGGGATTTTAGGACCGAACGGTGCGGGAAAAACTACCACGCTTCGTATGTTGTCTACCTTGATTAAGCCAGACAGCGGAGATGCATGGGTGGATGGCGCCAGCGTAGTGAATGAACCGGAGAAGGTTCGTGAGAAAATTGGTTTTTTAACCAGTGAATTGAAGTTAGAGGACTTCTTTACACCAAACTATTTGTTTGACTTTTTCTCAGAATTACATGGCGTAAGTCCAGAAGATAGAGATAGAAGAAAAGCGGCGATGTTCAAGCGTTTTGGCATTGATGAGTTTGCAGAAGTAAAAGTGGGAAACTTGTCTACAGGTATGAAGCAGAAGGCGTCACTTGTAATTTCCCTGGTACATGACCCAGATATTATTATTTTTGATGAACCAACCAATGGATTGGATGTACTTACTGCCAGAGTGGTAACAGATTTTCTTCAGGAATTAAAAGGACAGGGCAAGACGATTATTCTATCTACCCATATTTTCAGTCTGGTTGAAAAATTGTGTGACCGTGTAGGTGTGGTATTAGATGGAAGAATGGTAGTATGTGATACCCTTGCAGAATTAACAAAAGACTGTGACTTGGAGGAGAAGTTCTTCCAGATTTGTCAGGAAATGGAGGGGTAAGACATGAAATCAGATTTATTTACAATTATTAAAAAAGAACTTACCCGTTTCTTCGGAGATAAGAGAATGCTGATGACGGCCATTATGCCTGGTATTTTGATTTATGCGATTTATAGCGTAATGGGGGAAGGGTTCTCTTCTATGAATACTGTGGAAGATGATTATCACTACAAAGTGCAGGTTGTAGAAATGCCACAGGCTTTGGCTGGATTAAAAGATATGGAAGGCCTGGAAATTATAGAAGTGTCTTCTGCAGATGTAGATGGTGTGAAAGACTTGATTAAAGAAGGTGAGACAGACCTTCTGGTTGTTTTCCCAGAAGATTTTGATGAACAGCTTCTTACATATGATGTAACTACTGCCACAACACCTGCCCCAAATGTAGAAATCTACTACAATTCGGCAGAAACTGCATCTGGTGGTGCGTATAATATTATCACCAGCGTGTTGGAGCAGTTGGAACATTCCCTTGCCAACAAGTTTGATATTTGTGCTGGGGAAAAAGAATATGATATGGCTACAGCAGAAGACTTGTCTACTATGATGGTATCTATGCTTTTACCAATGCTTCTTATGACATTTATCTTTACAGGATGTATGTCTGCATCAGCAGAATCCATTGCAGGTGAAAAAGAACGTGGAACCATTGCAACTCTTTTGGTTACACCAATGAAGAGACGAGATTTGGCGATTGGAAAATTGGTTAGTTTGTCAGTTATCGGCTTAATCAGTGGCTGCTCAAGCTTTATCGGAACCATGTTGTCCCTTCCAAAACTTATGGGTGGTTCAGGCCTGGAAGAAGTAAAATTCGGATACGAAGTAACCGATTATGCGATTCTTCTGGTAGTAATCCTTGCAACAACTCTGGTAGTGGTAGGTTTGATTTCCATTATCTCTGCTTTTGCTAAGTCTGTTAAGGAAGCAAGCACCTACTGTACACCACTGATGATGGTAACTATGATGTTATCCTTCTCTACAGCATTAGGTGTGGCTAGCGCAGACCAGTGGTACCTGTATCTCATCCCATTGTATAATACCGTACAGTGTATGGGTGGCATCTTTGCGATGGATTATGAGATTTTACCAGTTATCTTAACAATTGCTTCCAACTTGGTATATGCTGGTGGACTTGTAGCAGTACTGACTAAGATGTTTGATAGTGAACGTATTATGTATACGTAAAAGATTCTTGTATTCAAGAAGTAGTACTTATAAAATGAATTAAAAAACCATATGGCGCAACCGCTTGACTTTCGCAACGAATTCGCATATAATACCAAGGTATTAAAAATATGCAAAGACGATGACGAAGACAGTAATTTCTGTTTCAAAATCCCAGCGAGTCGGGTTGGTGTGAGCCGATATGAGTAGAGCAGAAACGAATATCACTTCTGAGTTGCAGGACTGAAACTAAGTGGCGAATGTGCCCGAAGGAGTAAGAACTGACGTAATTCCTACGTTACAGGGAACGTGTATAAATAAGCAAAAATGCTTTGAGTACATTTGTAAACAGGTGGTAGAAACGCTATAGGCTCGCGTCCTTTTTACAGACGCGAGCCTTTTTTATATCATTTAGGAGGAAATGAATCATGTACAACAAAGTTGATACCAACATGAACTTCGTGGACAGAGAAAAGCAAATTGAAAGCTTCTGGCGCGAAAACGACATTTTCAAAAAATCCATGGACAGCAGAAAAGAAGGAGAGACCTATACATTTTACGATGGACCTCCAACTGCAAACGGCAAGCCACATATCGGTCACGTTTTAACCCGTGTAATCAAGGATATGATTCCAAGATACCAGACAATGAAGGGCAAATACGTACCTCGTAAGGCTGGATGGGATACCCATGGTCTTCCAGTAGAATTGGAAGTTGAGAAATTATTAGGCTTAAACGGAAAAGAACAGATTGAAGAATACGGTATGGAACCTTTCATTGGAAAATGTAAGGAATCTGTATGGAAATACAAAGGTATGTGGGAAGACTTCTCTAATACTGTTGGTTTCTGGGTAGATATGGACAATCCATACGTAACCTATGATGACAATTTCATCGAATCTGAATGGTGGGCATTAAATGAAATCTGGAACAAAAAATTATTATACAAAGGTTTCAAAATCGTTCCTTACTGCCCACGTTGTGGAACACCACTTTCTTCACAGGAAGTAGCACAGGGCTACAAGACTGTAAAAGAACGTTCTGCAGTAGTACGTTTCAAGGTTGCTGGAGAAGACGCTTATTTCCTTGCATGGACCACAACACCTTGGACACTTCCATCTAACGTTGCACTTTGTGTAAACCCAGAGGATACTTACTGCAAGGTAAAAGCAGCAGATGGATACACTTACTACATGGCGGAAGCCCTTCTGGACAAAGTTCTTGGCAAACTTGGAAATGAGGAAGAAGGCGTTAAGGCTTACGAAATCGTAGAAAAATACGTAGGTAAAGACTTAGAACACAAAGAATACGAACCACTTTTCGCATGTGCAAAAGCAGTTGCTGACAAACAGCACAAGAAAGCATTCTTTGTTACATGTGACAACTATGTAACTATGTCAGATGGTACTGGTATCGTACACATCGCACCAGCATTTGGTGAAGATGATGCCAACGTAGGACGCAACTACGACCTTCCATTTGTACAGTTTGTAAATGAAAAGGGTGAACTTACAGCAGAAACTCCATTTGCAGGATTATTCTGCAAAAAAGCAGACCCAGAAGTGTTAAAAGACTTAGAGGCAAGAGGACAGTTATTCGACGCTCCTAAATTCGAGCACGAATATCCACACTGCTGGAGATGCGATACTCCACTGATCTACTATGCTCGTGAATCTTGGTTCATCAAGATGACAGCAGTAAAGGATGACCTTATTGCAAACAACAAGACAGTAAACTGGATTCCACAGTCTATCGGTGAAGGACGTTTCGGTAACTGGCTTGAAAATATCCAGGACTGGGGTATCTCACGTAACCGTTACTGGGGAACACCACTGAACATCTGGGAATGTCCAGATTGTGGCAACCAGGAATCTATCGGTAGTCGTGCCGCTCTTGCAGAACGTACTGGCGATCCTGAAACAGCAAAAGTGGAACTTCACAGACCATACATTGATGAAGTAACCTTCAAATGTAACTGTGGTGGAACAATGAAGAGAGTACCAGAAGTTATCGACTGTTGGTTTGACTCTGGAGCTATGCCTTTTGCACAGCATCATTATCCATTTGAAAATAAAGATTTATTTGATCAGCAGTTCCCTGCAAAATTCATCTCAGAAGGTGTTGACCAGACTCGTGGATGGTTCTACTCACTTATGGCAGAATCTACACTCCTTTTCAACAAAGCACCTTATGAAAACGTAATCGTTTTAGGTCATGTACAGGATGAAAATGGACAGAAGATGTCTAAATCTAAGGGTAACACTGTTGACCCATTTGAAGCATTAGAAGAGTTCGGTGCTGACGCAATCCGTTGGTATTTCTACTCTAACAGTGCGCCATGGCTTCCAAACCGTTTCTCAGGCAAGGCTGTTACAGAAGGCCAGAGAAAATTCATGGGAACCCTGTGGAATACCTATGCATTTTTCGTATTATATGCAAACATCGACAACTTCGATGCTAGCAAGTATGCGTTAGAATACGATAAACTCACAGTAATGGATAAATGGTTATTGTCTAAGTTGAATTCCTGCGTAAAAGCAGTAGATGAAAACCTTGGTAACTACCGTATTCCAGAAGCTGCAAGAGTATTAGAAGACTTTGTTGACGATATGAGTAACTGGTATGTAAGACGCTCTCGTGAACGTTTCTGGGCTAAGGGCATGGAGCAGGATAAGATTAATGCTTACATGACTCTTTACACAGCTCTTGTTACAGTATCAAAAGCAGCAGCACCAATGATTCCTTTCATGACAGAGGATATCTATAGAAACCTTGTATGTTCCGTTGATGCAAATGCTCCAGAAAGTATCCATATGTGCGACTTCCCTTCTGTGGATGAAAGTCAGATTGATAAGGAACTGGAAAAATGCATGGACGAAGTATTAAAGATTGTAGTTATGGGTCGTGCATGTAGAAACAACGCCAACATCAAGAACCGTCAGCCAATCGGCCAGATGTATGTAAAAGCACCAGAAGTGTTAAATGACTTCTATGTGGACATCATCGCAGACGAGCTCAATGTTAAGAGCGTAGAATTCCGTGATGATGTATCTGCTTACACAGATTACCAGTTCAAACCACAGCTTCGTACCGTTGGACCAAAATACGGCAAGTATCTGAAACAGATTCAGACCACCCTTGCGGAATTAAACGGAAATCAGGCTATGGCTGAACTTAAGGCATCTGGACAGTTAGTTCTCAGCAATATCAGTGACGAAGTAGTACTTACAGAAGAAGACTTACTCATCACTATGACTCAGATGGAAGGCTTTATCACAGAAGGAGACAATTTTGTAACAGTTGTTCTTGATACACAGCTTACCGAAGAACTGATTGAAGAAGGCTTTGTACGTGAGTTAATCAGCAAGATTCAGACTATGCGTAAAGAGGCTGACTTTGAAGTTATGGACCACATTGCAGTATCCTTCGTAGCAGAAGAAAAAGTAGCTACCATTTTTGAAAAACACGGAGCAGAAATCATGTCCGAAGTTTTAGCAGAAGAAATCACCGCTGGTAACTTGACTGGCTACGAAAAAGAATGGAACATCAACGGTGAGAAAGTAACTCTTGCTGTTCTGAAAAAGTAGGGAGAAAACACAAATAATTATGAGAGAAAACGTATTTAACAAAAAGGTATTTATCAAATCCGTTAAGGATCACTTGAAGGCAAACTATCGTAAGACAGTTGAGTCAGCAAGCCAGCAGGAACTGTATCAGGCAGTTTCTGCGGCTGTAAAAGACGTAGTTATGGACGAATGGCTTGCAACACAGCAGGCTTTTGACAAACAGGATCCTAAGACGGTTTACTATATGTCCATGGAATTCTTAATGGGTCGTGCACTTGGTAACATCTTAATCAACCTTTGCTCATACAAAGAAGTGAAGGAAGCATTAGATGAAATCGGTCTCGACTTAAACGCTTTAGAGGACCAGGAACCAGATCCAGCTCTGGGTAATGGTGGTCTTGGCCGTCTTGCAGCATGCTTTATGGATTCATTGGCATCTTTGGGATACGCAGCTTATGGTTGTGGTATTCGTTACCGCTATGGTATGTTCAAACAGAAAATCGTAGACGGATTCCAGGTAGAAGTACCAGATAACTGGTTAAAGGATGGATATCCATTCGAACTTCGTCGTCCAGAATATACTTATGAAGTAAAATTCGGTGGTAATGTAGTAGAATCTACAGACGAAAAGGGTAACTTTGTCCATAAACATGAAAACTACCAGTCAGTTCTTGCAGTTGCTTATGATATGCCAATCGTTGGTTACAACAACCACGTAGTAGATTCCCTCATTATCTGGGACGCACAGCCAAAGGAAGGATTCGCATTAGACCAGTTTGATAAGGGTGACTATCAGGCAGCAGTAGAAGAAGAAAACCTTGCTCGTAATCTGGTAGAAGTACTTTATCCAAACGATAACCACAGAAAAGGTAAAGAGCTTCGCTTAAAACAGCAGTACTTCTTCGTATCGGCAAGTATTCAGAGAGCACTTGCGAAATTTAAGAAAAATCACAAGGATTTACATGACCTTCCAAAGAAGGTTGTATTCCAGATGAACGATACACATCCAACCGTAGCAGTTGCAGAACTTATGCGTATTTTAGTGGATGAAGAAGGTTTAAGCTGGGATGAAGCATGGGATATCACAACCCATACAGTAGCTTACACAAACCATACAATTATGGCAGAAGCACTGGAAAAATGGCCAATCGATATCTTTGAAAAACTTCTTCCTCGTGTATACCAGATTATCAAGGAAATCGACAGAAGATTTGTACTTGATATTCAGGCAAAATTCCCTGGAAACTACGAGAAGGTTCGTAAAATGGCAATCCTTTGGGATGGTCAGGTGAAGATGGCGCACCTTGCAATTTGTGCAGGTTATTCTGTAAACGGTGTAGCAAGACTTCATACAGACATCCTTATGAACCAGGAACTTCGCGACTTCTACGAAATGTTCCCAGAGAAGTTCAATAACAAGACAAATGGTATTACCCAGAGACGTTTCTTAGGACATGGTAACCCACTTCTTGCAGACTGGGTAACAAAGCGTGTTGGAAGCGATGAATGGATGACAAAACTTTCTCTTCTTGAGAAACTTACCAAATGTGCAACTCAGAAGAAAGCACAGGGCGAATTTATGGATATCAAATTCCAGAACAAGGTTCGTCTTGCAAAATACATCAAAGAGCACAATGGCGTAGAAGTAGATCCAAGTTCTATCTTTGACGTACAGGTAAAACGTTTACACGAATACAAACGTCAGTTAATGAACATTCTTCATGTAATGTATCTTTACAACCAGATTAAGGAAAATCCAAGTATGGAATTCTATCCAAGAACTTTCATATTTGGTGCAAAAGCTGCTGCAGGTTACAAGAATGCAAAATTAACAATCAAATTAATCAACAACGTTGCAGAAGTAATCAACAATGACGCTTCTATCAATGGAAAACTCAAAGTGGTATTTATCGAAGATTACCGTGTATCTGTAGCAGAAATGATTTTTGCAGCAGCAGACGTATCTGAACAGATTTCTACAGCATCCAAAGAAGCATCCGGTACAGGTAACATGAAGTTCATGTTAAATGGTGCTCTTACAATTGGTACTATGGACGGTGCGAACGTAGAAATGTACGAAGAAGTTGGCGCAGACAACATCTTCATCTTTGGTATGAGTGCTGACGAAGTAATCAACCACGAAAAATACCGTGATTACAACCCAATGGACATCTACAACAGTGATGCAGATATCCGCAGAGTATTAAATCAGTTAGTAGACGGAACTTATTCTTATGGCGACAGAGAATTATTCCGCGAAATCTATAACGCCCTTCTTTCAAACATTGGCGGCCAGGTAGCAGACAGATACTTCATCTTAGCTGACTTCCGTGCTTATGCTAATGCACACAAGAAGGTAGAAGAATACTACAAGAACACATCAGCCTGGGCACAAAGCGCAATCCTTAATGTGGCACATGTTGGCAAGTTCTCATCAGATAGAACTATACAGGAATATGTAGATGACATTTGGCATCTTGAAAAAGTTACTGTAGATATGACAGGTTTGAAATAAAATGAGATAGTATATCGAACTGCAAAAAAGCTATCAGTACAGTGGGGCAAGCTGGCTTGCCTAAGCTGGACTGGTAGCTTTTTTATTGGCGGAACGCCCGTCTGTCCATTGTATGGACAGACGTAGCAGTTCGTACAGGAACTTTTTCAAAAATGAGGAAATGTCCCGTTCAGCGAGTGAGCTTGCTCACGAGCGGTAGATTGGAGAATTTTTGCCCCTTGAAAAAAGAGAAGATATAAAGAAGAAAGTATGGTACAATAATGAAAGTAGACCAGACGGTATTACAGGGGGTAAAGAAAAAACTGATTGAGTATTAATCATTAGTGAAAGAGAAAGCGGGAGAGAAAGAAAAAATTTGGCAATATCGGGGGAGGAAATTGAATGAGAACCTTAAAGAATATTTCTATGTGGTTAGCAGTTATACTTGGAGGAATTACAGTAATAGGTGTTGGGATTATTCAGGTGTTAGAATTCTTTGGTTTTCTATTTGTAGATATGATTGATATACCTGAAACTATGGAGATTGTTTTAACAGTAACATGGTTGTGCTTTGGTGCAGCGGTACTAGCATTTTTCGTACATTATCACTTAGATAAAAAGGTGCGATAATTCATATTGTTGTATGAATTTGGGCTAGAGAATTGGGAGTAAATAATTATGCGACTACATAAGTGCAAAAAATTATTGAAGTTTTTAGTGGAAGAAAAATTGATTGATGAAAGACAGGTTTGGTGTTATGCCAACATGAAGGCGAGAATTAAAATCCAAACAGAACCCATCAAGATATATGGGATGCCTTTAGTGTGTGTGAATCACGATGAATTATTCCTGTACGACAACGCTTACAATACTCCAGAAGTGAGTTTTTCTTATGGAGACGAAAGTTTTGAACTTGAAATGGATGATTGGAAACGATTTGCTACAATTTTCGAAGCCTGAAATAGATGTGAGGATGGTAAAAAACGCTACGTTGTTTGCAATTCAATTAAAGGAGATGATGGTATGACGTTTCGACAAGATTCTTTGAATTTTTATCAGTGTAAAATCGCAGGTATTGTTATGTTAATAACAAGTTTGGCTTTAATTCCAATGTTGGGAGTGGGGTATTCTCTTATATTTGTTATTCCCTCTGTGATATTTATATTATTAAATCCAAAACTATATAAAACTTATATTACAATCAATGAAATAGGTATATTATGTTATGCGTCAGGACAACAGCTTTGGGCATATGAATGGGATAGTATTGTAGAATTGAAAAGAAGCCGTCGGTACTTGCTTCCTTCCATAGAGGTTATTACATATGATAAAGATGGAAAAACAGAGCTGTTTGCGGGGATTCATACATACTTTCAGTTAGGTAAGGAGGCAAAAGAGGCTCTTAGGCGATACTATAAACCTGTAGAGCAGTTACGGAAATTATAGAGGCGAAGATTATATTGGTGAATTGTCTATGGAGCAAGCGACGATGAGAGTAAATACTTTCGAAGAGAAAGAAATTGAGAATATGCTAAGTCATAAGAGAATACAACTTAAAATGTGGAGGGAAACCTAAAATGTCCGATTGGAGAGAAGAATTATTATATACTATGGATGATACATATGGATGTTGTTTTAAAAGAATTGTGTTTAGAAGTATAGCAAAGAATGATCATGAACATTGCTCTATTTGTATGTCTAAGATTAGTGATAGCGGAGAGAAGATTGATAAAGAAGGGTATTATTGCGCAAAGACAGGTGATTGGATCTGTTCTACCTGTATGAATGATTTTTATATTCGTTTTGATTGGAAAATAGAAGTATAAGTTGGAGGAAAGAGATATGTTATGTTATCCAGATACTAATGCAGATATCGAAGTTATTATAAAAAACAACAGACCTAGTAAAGATAATTTATATACGGGTTATAGACCTGCATTTAAAGTTAAAGAGGATTATTTGACTACAGGCTTAATAAGACTAATTGATTGCGATGAAGTGAGGTATGGGAAAGAGACTATTGCGGAAGTTTGGTTTATTGCGCCAGAACATTACCCTCATTGCTTGGAAGTGGGACAAACGATTCATTTTCAAGATGGGGCGAAGGTTCAAGGTTTTGTAACGATAACTAAGATTAATAATAAGATTTTAGAAAAATAAATAGATA
The DNA here is from genome assembly GCA_015057035.1 of Lachnospiraceae bacterium. Lineage (GTDB taxonomy): Bacteria > Bacillota > Clostridia > Lachnospirales > Lachnospiraceae > Roseburia. The sequence continues at coordinate 12,470 of SVFC01000022.1, forward strand.
CTATTTTTGAAATAACATTGGATAAATACCCCTAATTTTAAATTTCGGGGCGTATGGAAAATTATGTTTCCATACGTCTATTTTTTATGTAGAAGATTTTTCATTCTAGCACCTTGCACAATTTTTACAGGTCTAAATTTTCGTAGAATTCACAAAGTTTTTTGCAAAACTATCAAACGGTTGCATTGCTACATCTATATAGTTATAATACACACATCAACAAAGGAAATCTAAAAGGATTTTGTGGGGAAGAGTTGATGAGTGTTGAATTTTTTGGAATGGTATGTGATATGCGCTAGAGTCCTTTAGAAGAAAGGAAGGTCTATGGGACAAAAGGATATATCAGAGAAAGTGTTAGTAGATTACAATGATGTATTCGCAGATATTTTGAATGTATGTATCTATAATGGGAAGGAGATTGTAAAACCAGAGGAGTTAACAAATACGGCAGTTCATTCTCAGTATAAAGCCGAGGATGGAAAGTTACACGAGCAGGAACGCGACGTAACGAAATTCTGGAAGGAAAAGAATACCGCAATTGCAATATTCGGTATTGAAAATCAAATAAAAGTAGATAAGAAAATGCCATTCCGAATTATCGGTTATGATGGAGCGGCATATCGTGGACAATTGCTCGACAAGGCGAAAAAAGTTGTGCCTGTTGTATCCTTCGTGCTATACTTTGGAACAGAGGAACGATGGAATAAGCATCTATCCATCAAGGAATGCTTGGATGTTCCAAAAGGTTTAGATGAATATGTAAATGATTATAAAATACACGTAATAGAAGTTGCTTGGTTAACAGAGGAACAACTTGCGATGTTCAAGAGTGATTTTGGAATTGTTGCCAATTTCTTTGTTCAGAAAAGAAAAAATAAACATTACAGACCAGATGATCCACGAGAGATTAAACATGTGGATGAGGTTTTGAAATTGTTATCTGTTATGACAGGTGATAAGGAGTATGAGTCGATATTGTATTATAATCAAGAGAGTGGGGAGGTAAAAAATATGTGTTCAGTAGCCCAGAGATTAATTAGAGAAGGAAGAGAAGAAGGAATACAACAAGGAATACAACAAGGAATACAAGTCTTAGTTGGTGTTCTTCGCAAAGTTGGAATACCAGAGGAAGAGATTCTTGAACTGATTATGGAAGAATACAAATTAGAAAGAGAAAATGCATTACAATATTTATAAGACTGATTTTGGAAAAAAGGACACTTTTTCACAGACGAAAAGTGTCCTTTTTTGTTGACACAACAGTCTATGGATGATAGACTGTAAACAGAGGTCGACAAGAAATAGACCTAAGATTGGAAAAAGAGAATGAGAAAATGGGTGAGATGAAATCCGGGAAATCTCTAAAATGATGGATTCATCTGAGGAGGAATAACAGCATGCAAGCAGTATGTATGAAAATTTTTGAAATGAGCATTGCTGCCAGTTGGCTAATTCTGGTAGTTATCTTATTAAGAATATTTTTAGTGAAAGCACCAAAGAATTTTCGATATATATTATGGGCATTGGTGGCAATTCGTTTGATTTGTCCATTCTCAGTGAAAAGTGATTTCAGCCTAGTTCCAGATATGAATGGTTTGATGAGCACAGAAATGCCAGGGGTAGAAGTGCCAGAGCAGAACCAAGGGCAGAACACGATAATTCCAGGAACCACACCAAGTGTACCCGATACAGATTCAAACGTACAAGGTCCTTCGGTGCTTCCAGAGGAGACACCAAATGCTCCGGTAACGCCAGAGGAGAATACAATCAAATTGATAGAGATACTACCATGGGTGTGGGCATTCGACGCAGTATTGATGTTAATATATATGTTTGTAAGTTATGTCAGATTATGGAATCGTGTGAAAATCTCTATTCCAATTGGAGAAAACATATATATTTGTGATCAAATCCAGTCACCATTTATATTGGGTGTGATTCGTCCAAAAGTTTATATTCCTTCACATATTGGAAAAGACCAGATGCCATATATCCTTGCTCATGAAAGAGAACATTTAAGATGTATGGATCATATATGGAAACCATTTGGTTTTGTACTGCTTACAGTGCACTGGTTTAATCCGCTGGTTTGGGTCGCTTATATTCTTATGTGTAGGGATTTAGAACTAGCTTGTGACGAACGTGTAATTCGCAATATGGATTCCACTGAAAAAAGAAATTATTCCGAAACCCTTCTGGTATGCAGTTCGCCGGGAGATTATATTTCAGCATGCCCAGTAGCCTTTGGAGAAATTGGAATCAAAGAAAGAATTAAACGTATTTTCTCATATAAAAAACCGAAGGTATGGATTATTGGAGCTGTGATATTGGTGTGTGTTATGGTTGGAGTGTGTTTTATGACAGATCCTGTTGGAACACAGGATAATGCCAAAATGGAAACTGACGATTCTGAGTCATCGGAGGAAAGTTATTTAAAGGAAGTTAAAAACCAGATAAAAAAAGACTATGTAAAACAGATGTCTTCTGGGTCGTGTGCTTGTAGTACAGAGGATGTTCAACTGTCAATTGTAAGTGAATTGGACTCTAGTTATGTGTTGATCATCGGCTGTAAGTGTAACAGTATCAATTTACAGGCTTCTTGGGAGAACCCAGTTCAATCTACGGTTTCGGATTTGGCCTTTTATATGCCTGATGGATGGTCTCTTACATTTGCTCATAAGTCGGGATATTTCATTACACTTGAGGAAGCTTATTCGGATGGCTGGTTTAGTTATAATCAGTTGCAGAACATTTGGCATGATTTTTATGAAGTGTTTCCAGAGGCTTTGCCAGCATGGAGACAAGAGAATGCTGGTTTGGCACAATCACCGGAACGTCACCCTACTGGGTTGGATTACACAATCAATGAGGATGGAATAACCTGCACCATTACTGGGATAGGTGCCTGCGATAGAAATGGAGAGGTAGTCATTCCGGAATATATTGATGGATATCATGTGACAGAAATTGGAGAAAATGCTTTTTGGGCGCAATCGAAAATTACCAGTGTTGTTATGTCTGACAGTGTGGTTCGCATTAGATCAGAGGCTTTTAGTGGATGTAAATCTTTAAAAACTATTACGTTAAGTGCATCACTGAAAACTATAGGCAGAGCTGCATTTGAGAATTGTGAATCTTTAGAAGAAATAAATCTCCCGGAAAACTTGGACTCTATTGGGGCTGCCACATTTAGAGGATGTGTCGCTTTGACAGAGGTTTCAATTCCTAAGAAGGTGATGATTATTCAAACATCTACATTTGAGAATTGTTTCAATTTAACAACGCTGACAATACCGTGCGGTATTACATCGATTGGAGAACATGCATTTATTAATTGTGCCAATCTTCGGAGTATTGAATTTGAAGGAACAATGAAACAATGGGATGCGATTGTTAAACGTGGACCGTGGGCAGGTTCTTCGCCGGTGTGCATTATAAAGTGTGAAGATGGCTATACGCAGGAGAATTAATAAAGGATAGGAAAATAAAGGGGAATTGGGATGAAAAAAATACTAACGATATGTGTAAGTTTGTTGTTTTGTATTGGAGTGCTCGTGTGCGCGTCAACAGATGTATTTGCATCTACAAACAGTGGTTTCTGCGGTGAGGATGCAAGGTGGTCATTTGATGAAACAACGGGGACATTAACAATCTCTGGAACAGGTGATATGTATGATGCAGAGAATGGTTATCTGTTGTGGTCCGAGTTATCTGATAAGATTTTTTATGTTGTTATCGAGGATGGTATTACTTCTATTTGTAACAGGGTTTTTTATGAAAATAAGAATCTAAAAGAAGTGTCAATTCCAGAGAGCGTGACAAGTATTGGAGAGGAAGCTTTTGCAGGGGTTGCATTAACACACATTGAACTTCCGGATAGCATTACATATATTGGTCAACAGGCATTTGCTGGGAGTCAGTTAGAGGAAATAACCATACCGTCAGGTGTGACGGAACTACCTTTTAGAGTCTTTAGTGATTGTAAAAATCTTAAAAAAGTAGTATTGAATGACAATCTTACATGTATAGGTGACTATGCGTTCGACAAATGTTCGTCTCTGCAAACAATTACCATTCCGGATAGTGTTACAGAGATTAAGCCATCTGCTTTTGAAGATTGTACGAAGCTCACGGAGATTGGCATTGGTAAAAATGTAACTAGTATTCCTTTTGCTTGTTTTAGATGGTGTGATAATTTAAAAGAGATATTTATTCCAGATAATGTGATAAGCCTTGAACAATCGGCCTTTGCGGATTGCAGATCTTTGGAAAAGGTAACTTTGGGAGCTGGCGTAAAAGAGTTTGATACGACGGTCTTTAGTGATTGCACATCATTGCAAATGTTCGTTGTTAGTCCACAAAGCGATACATTAGCAAATGATGAGCATGGCGTGCTCTACAGCAAGGATATGAAAAAATTGTTACTATTTCCAATGGCTATTACAGGGGATTATGTTGTGTTTGACGGAACACAGGTGATTGGTTTTAGAGCAGGTTTTCAATGTAAAAGTCTGAGAGAATTAGTAATCCCGGATTCTTTAATGGAAATTGGAGACGATGCATTTTATGAATGTGTGAGTTTAAGAAGTCTGGATTTGGGCAACGGTGTTCAGAGCATTGGGGGTATGGCGTTTTATAATTGTAGCGCGTTGAAAACCTTGATTATTCCGGCGTCTGTGACATTTATAGATGTGCATGCCTTTGGCTCTACCTTTGACGAACCCTTTGAAGCTATTTCATTTTTAGGTAATCCGCCTCAGATTGATGCTTCCTCATCGATAATTAACACCGATGAAATCTGGTATCCTGCCGGAAATATAGAATGGGAAAATAACTTTCCGGGAAAAATCAATGCAACCTCACGACATCAGGGCTGTGAAGGTTCACACAATTTCGTTAGAGAAGAAATTGTGCAGCCAACCTGTTCGCAAGAAGGTAGTACGGAAACGGTGAAGTGTCAAACTTGCGGATTTACTTCTGTTTCAGGAGTCGCAATTCCAACAATTGATCATACTTATGGGAAATGGGAATATATTACGTCAGCTGACTCTGCAAGTGAACAACGTCAACTGAAACATACATGCACTGCTTGCGGACATGAGGAAACGAAATTTGCAGACCAAGTTGATGTTTCTGAGTTACCGGAGGAAACGTCCAAAGATACACCTTCTGATATGGGAACTATTATATTCATTGTTATTGGTGTTGTTTTGGTATTGGCTGGCGTTGGCGTAGTCAATTTATTACGCGCAAAAAAAGCAAAAGGGGATTCATTATGAAAAAGATAACGATAATCTGCACCGCTCTATTTTTGTGGGTGTGCGTGTTGCTTTGTACACCATCTGTTATATATGCAGAGACAACAGGTGGTACTTGTGGCGAGAATGCACAATGGTCATTTGATGAGACAACACACACCTTAACCATTTCCGGTACGGGCGCTATGGAAGTCACTCTTCCAAATAATAATATGCCTTGGAGTAGCTTCTATGGATCAATCTACTACATTGTAATTGAAGAAGGAATTACTCATATTTGCGACCAAGCTTTTAGTTACAGTGGTCCTCTTAAGGAAGTGACTATTCCCAAAAGTGTAACAAGTATTGGAAAGTATGCCTTTGAAGGCATCGCTTTAACTCACATTAATTTACATGACGGTATTACAAGTATTGGTCGAGGCGCATTTGCTTTTAGTCGACTGCAAGAGATTACTATCCCTGCAGGTGTAACGGAACTAAGTGATAGTTTGTTTTTCTACTGCACGGATCTTAAAGAAGTAGAACTTCATAATGGTATTAAATCAATCAATTACCGTGCTTTTAATAATTGTACATCCTTACAGTCCATAGTAATTCCGGATAGCGTCACAGTACTTGAAAGCGATATTTTCGACAATTGCCAAGCCCTTACAGAAGTTACCATAGGCAAAAATATAAAAACAATTCCTGAATCTTGTTTTAGTTGTTGTTTCGCTTTGCAGGAAATTTCAATTCCGAATAAAGTGAATACCATAGAGAATGATGCTTTTATGTACTGTACAGCTTTGGAAAAGGTAACATTTGGCTCAGGCTTAAAAGACGTATCTGTCAGTGCTTTCTATGGGTGTGAAAAATTGAAAGCGTTTAATGTAAGTAAAAGCAATCGCGCATTTGCCACTGACGAATATGGAGTCCTTTATAGCAAAGACAAAAAAACTTTATGGCTTTTCCCACCAAGTTTTTCGGGGGAATATACTGTATTGGATGGAACTCAGAAAATTCGAAATGCTGCAGCTCAAGATTGTACGAAGTTGACCAGCATCAAACTCCCGGATTCTGTAAAAGAAATATGCCTGAGGGCATTTCAGGGCTGTTCGTCTCTGGTAGAAGTAGACTTGGGCAATGGGGTACAGATTGTTGATTCTTATGCTTTCTACGATTGCGAAAGTTTGAAGATACTCACTTTCCCTGCATCTTTGACATCTATTGGAGATCATGCCCTAAGTGGGTGTTATGAACTTCAAGCAGTTATATTTTTAGGCAACCGTCCTTCTATTAGCATGAACTTTTCTGTGAGACAGCAGACCATTTTCTGGTATCCACTAGAAAACTCGACATGGAAAGATAATCTGCCTGAAGTATGGTATGACGGTATCAACTGGAGGCCGGGATGTGCTGTTGGTAAGCATAGTTTTGTAAATGTAGAAGCAGTGGAACCGAGTTGCTCACAAGAAGGTTGTGAGGCTTCCACGTATTGCGAGGTTTGTGGATTAATTACGGTGTACCCTGACAAGATTCCTATGTTGAGTCATGATTATAGTCCATGGGTTTATATTACGCCAGCGGGTATACCGGAACATCAGCACAAGGTGAGCCGTACTTGTAGTGTTTGTGGTAATGAGCAGATAGAATTTGCGCGTAATGTAAATGCGTCAGAGCTACCAGAAGCACCTGTTGCAGAACCAGAAGACACAACTCTGGATGCCACAGAGGATATAACGGAGAGTACAACTACAGATACAAGTGAGCCAGATGCGCAAACCAAAGCGCCAGTTAAAATGGATGTTGTTTTTATCGTAGTTTTAATTTTTGGGGTGTGTGTTGCTGGGAGTATAAGCTATCGATTATTTAGAAAAAGAAAATAGTTTTTTTGTAAAGAGGTGTTCTTTTTTTGTGAAAGATATGTTATTATATTCATAGTTAGTTAATTTTTTAACAAAACATATAATGTAAAAGGAGAAGAAAACTATGGCAAACAGATTTATCTTGAACGAAACATCTTATCACGGATCAGGTGCAATCAACGCAATCGCTGATGAAGCAAAAGCAAGAGGCTTCAAAAAAGCATTTGTATGCTCTGACCCAGACCTTATCAAATTTGGCGTAACCAAGAAAGTATTAGACGTATTAGAAGGCGCGTCTCTTCCATACGAAATCTATTCTAATATCAAAGCAAACCCAACAATCGAAAACGTACAGACTGGTGTAAAAGCATTGGCAGAATCTGGCGCTGACTATATCGTAGCTATTGGTGGTGGTTCTTCTATGGATACAGCAAAAGCAATCGGTATCATCACAACAAACCCAGAATTTGCAGATGTTAAGAGCCTTGAAGGTGTAGCACCAACTAAGAATCCATGTACACCAATCTTTGCAGTACCTACAACAGCTGGTACAGCAGCAGAAGTTACAATTAACTACGTTATCACAGATCCAGAAAGAAACTGCAAGATGGTATGTGTAGACCCACATGATATCCCAGTAGTAGCTTTCGTTGATCCAGATATGATGGCAACAATGCCAGCAAGCCTTACAGCAGCAACTGGTATGGACGCCCTTACACATGCAATTGAAGGATATATCACAGGTGGTGCTTGGGAACTTTCTGATATGTTCCACATCAAAGCTATCGAAATCATTGCTAAGAACCTTCGCGCAGCAGTAAAAGGCGATGCAGCAGGTATGGAAGGCATGGCTCTTGGTCAGTATGTAGCTGGTATGGGCTTCTCTAACGTAGGTCTTGGTATCGTTCACTCAATGGCACATCCACTTGGTGCTTTATATGACACACCACATGGTGTTGCAAATGCAATTATCCTTCCAACAGTTATGGAATATAATGCAGAAGCTACAGGTGAAAAATATCGTGAAATCGCACGCGCTATGGGCGTTGCTGGTGTAGATGCTATGAGCCAGGAAGAATATAGAAAAGCAGCTATCGATGCAGTTAAGAAATTATCAGCAGATGTTGGAATTCCAGCAGACTTAAAAGACATCGTAAAAGCAAGTGATATTCCATTCCTTGCACAGTCAGCATTTGACGATGCTTGCCGCCCAGGAAATCCAAAAGCAACAAGCGTGGAAGATATTACAAAACTTTATGAATCATTAATCTAAGATTACATAATTTGTAGATGGTACACAAAGCCCTCCGAGTAAAATCGGAGGGTTTTTCTAATTGACAAACATACACAATGCGTATAATATAATAATATACGTATTATACGCAATGCGTTGGAGGGAAAGATGGAAGATACAGCGTTGAAAGACAGAGTGAGAGGGCTGAGAGAGTCCACGGGTATGAGTAGAAAAGAGTTTTGCGAGTACTTTGGCATACCGTATCGTACTTTGCAGGATTGGGAATTAGGCAAAAGGGAGATGCCAGGGTATTTATTGCGTTTGATGGCGTACAAAGTCAAGATGGAGCAATTAGACAAAGGAGGAAAACGCAATGAGTGACAAGGTACAATTGTTTGAGGACCAGAGGATAAGAACGGCATGGGATGAAGAGAAGGAAGAATGGTATTTTTCCGTGGTTGATGTAGTGGGGGTGCTGACGGAAACATCAAATCCAAGAAGATATTGGAGTGATTTGAAAAGAAAATTGAAATCTGAAGGTGCCTCTCAGTTGTACGAAAATATCGTACAACTGAAAATGAAAACTGATGATGGTAAAAAATATGCAACTGATGTTGCAGACGCCGAACAACTTCTCCGTATCATTCAATCCATCCCATCCCCTAAAGCAGAACCATTCAAACAATGGTTAGCACAGGTTGGTCGAGAACGAATGGAAGAAACCATTGACCCAGAACTGACTATTGACAGAGCCTTAGAGACATATCTGAGAAAAGGGTACTCAAGAGAGTGGATTAATCAGAGATTACAATCCATTCAGGTCAGAAAAGAATTAACCGATGAATGGCAGGATAGAGGCGTAAAACCAGGAAAGGAATTTGCAATTTTAACAGATGAAATCACAAGAGCTTGGTCGGGAATGACTACGCGCGAGTATAAGAATTATAAAGGCTTGAAAAAGGAAAATCTTCGCGACAATATGAGTACCACAGAGATTGTTCTTAATATGTTGGCTGAGACTGCTACAAAAGAGATTTCAAAACAGGTAAGACCAGAGGGCTTTGGTGATAACAAGAAAGTGGCAAAACGTGGTGGCGATATTGCCGGAAATGCTAGACGCGAGTTAGAAGCAGAAATTGGCGCTTCGGTAATCACTAGCAAAAATGCTATAGAACTGAACCAAGTGATGACAGAAATGTTAGAATATGTTTCGGAGATGAAAGTAGAAGATGGAGACGAATAAAGAATATCTATATCGCAGTCTGCACCTAGACTGTGCCCGTCACTTTTTTCCAGTATCCACGGTGAAGAAAGTGATAGAAGGAATATCCTACGGCAATATGAATGTGCTACACTGGCACTTGTCAGATGACCATGGTTGGAGAATCGAGAGTAAAAAATATCCAAAACTTCATGAAGTAAGTGGGGAATATTATACCCAGGAAGAGATTCGTGAAGTGGTAGATTACGCAAAAGAACGTGGAATAGAAGTGATTCCGGAGATTGATATGCCAGGGCACAACCTTGCCCTTTTATCGGCCTATCCAGAGTATAGTTGCAAGGGAGAGCCTGTGACACCAGCTACGGCGAGAGGTGTGTATCGGACAATCCTCTGCGCAGGCCAACAGTGCACGCTGGATTTTATAGAAGAATTATTAGAAGAAATTATTCCACTGTTTGATTCGCAGTATTTTCATATTGGCGGTGACGAAGCGCCAAAGGACGAATGGAAAAAATGTCCTCACTGTAATGCCAAGATGAAAGAATTGGGCCTGACAAGCTACGAGGACCTGCAGGGGTATTTTACAGGACGTGTTGCGGATATATTAAAGAAGTATGGAAAAACGCCAATTTGTTGGAATGATGCCCTTCTGGCGTCAAATATACCAGAAGATGTAGTGATTCAGTATTGGACTATCGATTATGCCAAGGAAATGGTTCCTTTTATAGAAAAGCAAGGGAAATGGATATATTCTGACATGTTCGAATTGTATCTGGATTATCCACACAGTATGATTCCCCTGAAAAAGGTATATGAATTCGAACCGCATCTATATAGATATCCGATTCCAGATTCTCATACAGCAGACAAGGAAAATGGACTGATAGGTTTTGAGGCTTGTTGTTGGACAGAGCATATCGAAACAGAAAAAGAGTTGTGTGAGCATATTTTCCCAAGAGTCTATGCTCTTGCGGAGCGAGCATCAGGGATAGAATCCAAAGATTACGAAGCCTTCAAAACCCGCCTTCGCGAAAAAATCAAACTTTTAGAAGCGGCTGGGATTCCATACACCCCAGAAGAAGGGTGGGATCCAAAAGGGAAGGAGCGTAGAGACGATGCAATCCAGTTTTATCTAAATATGGGTGCTGGCGTTGACGAAGAAGAGAAAAAGAAACAGGCGGCATCTGCGGCACCGAAACTGGAATTTGTGCTGCATTTTGTGAAGGAATTCTTCAAACCACAGGATTTCTTTGCGCTATTAAAAGCGGCATTATTTGGAAGCAAATAAATTTTACATATCCTGTCAGAAATGGCAGGATATTTTCTTGCCTGTTAGCCCAAAAGAAGTTAATATATAAGAGATAGAATTATGACGGGGAAAGTGTATGACGCAATTGATAAATTCCAATAATATGACAAATAAATATGGATGGGGAACTTCTTCATGGAGTGGCTATGATTTAAAAATAGTCGCGGTTATTACGATGCTGATTGACCATGTAGGAGCCTCACTTTTGTGGCGGTATATTGAGATGTCGCATGGCTATAATGATAGTGTACTAATGGGCGTTTATGAATTGACCAGATACATTGGACGCATGGCATTTCCAATCTATTGCTTTCTGTTAGTAGAGGGTTTTTTGCACACCAGAAGTGTTGGAAAATATGCACTTCGTCTTGGAGTTTTTGCTTTGATTTCAGAGGTGCCATTTGATTTGGCGTTGAATCAGAAACTTTGGCGACCAGATTCGAATAACGTATTTTTTACCTTGTTGATAGGGCTTCTTCTTATCTGGGGGATATCCTTTGTGGAGAAGTTCTATGAGTTTTGGAAGGAAAAGAAACTAGATGCTTTCATTGGAACTTTGTTGGCCCTTGCTGTGGCAATTCTGATGGTAGTGCCTGCCTTGTTCCTGGCAGAAACGATTTTGTCTTCTGACTATGGTATGGGCGGGGTGCTGGCAATTCTTGTAATATATTTGTTCCGACAGTATCGCCTAATAGGATATGCACTGTCCATTATAGTGTTATATATTTTTGCAGGCTCTACTGAGATTTTAGCACTGTTTATGTTACTTCCACTCAGTAGGTACGATGGGACCCGCGGACCTGAAAAAGGAAAATGGGATAAATACTTTTTTTATGGCTTTTACCCAGTGCATTTGCTAGTGTTAGGAGTCTTGTGTATGGTGCTGGGAATATAGACTCAGAACTAGGTGTTTTCATTGCAAATAAGACGATTTTAGAATATAATTTGAATAGTATTTTAAGTAAAGGTGACCTATGATACAGATTCGTTTTTTGGATAAAAATGTAGTGAGCACTCTGGTGCCAGTGTATTCCATGAAGCCGGAAAAAGTGGTGTTTTTGTATGACACTCGCATGGTGGGGGAGAACCTGCGCAAAGAGGTGGAAGAGGCAATCAGAAGCCGACTGCCGGAGACAAAAGTGCAGTATCTTCGCGTGAATATGCTTCGTCTGGAGGACGTGAAGTACGAACTGGAACAGACGGTGCGAAACTACAAAGACAAGGAAGTGCATATTGATATTACCGGTGGTAGTGAGATTATGACTGCCTGTGGTCTGATGGCAGCCCAGGAGCATCGCTTGATGCTTACTTATGTGGATTTTTATTCTGGACATATGATAAATGTGCTGACATCGGAACGAATTTGTAAAACGGAAACGGTTACTTTAGAAGAGTACTTAAAAGCCATCGGTGGTAAGTACATGTCCTCATCCAGACATACGCCAGAGGAAAAAGACTTTGACCGCATTATGGAGATGGCACAGATTATTTTTGCCAATGAGAAGAAGTGGGATAAATTTTTTGCCCACATTACCAGAGGATTTTCAGCGGCAGGTGTGATGGAATTTTCCTTGGGAGAAAATGTAAAGAGTGAGTCCTGTCAATTTATTTTATCAGAATTCTTAAAGAGAGGATTTGCAAAACAAATCGGCGAAGACCGATACCGTTATGCTTCTGAGGCAGATAAGGAATATATGACCGTGTCTGGTATCTGGCTGGAAATGTACATCTACATTCAGGCGAAAAAGTGCTTTGACGAGGTGTATATGGGCGTGGATATTGATTGGAACAAGCGTGATATCTGTGAGAGCAGAGACAACGAAATTGATGTGGTAATTATGAAAAATTCCCAGCCGATTTTCATCTCCTGCAAAATGCGTCCGGTGGAGAAAGAAACCGTTTACGAGATTTATTCCATGGCAAGACGTTTGGGTGGAGATTACGCTAAGAGTTTGATTGCAACCACCTTTAACGTGAGAAAAGGTCAGGATGAAAGAAATGGAATCTACCTTCGTATGGCAAAGATGAAGGTGGGACTGATTGAAACAAGAGATTTCAAGGATGCAAATGTACAGGACGTTTTTGCAAGAGCACTTGCTATGACAGAGTAGTTCGCAATGTCAGACGACTTGGATATATTTGCACCGTATATACGTAACGAACCGATAGAAAGGAGCCAGATATGGCTTTTGTACACTTGCACACCCATACGGAGTATAGTCTCCTGGATGGGTCCAACAAGATTAAAAATTATGTAAACAGAGTCAAGGAACTGGGAATGACAGCAGCTGCCATTACAGACCATGGTGTTATGTATGGCGTAGTGGATTTTTACAAGGCGGCTAAGGATGCAGGCATTAATCCTGTCATTGGATGTGAGATTTACGTGGCACCAAATTCCCGTTTTGACAGAGAATTAAGTCACGGAGATGACAAGTATTATCACCTGGTTCTTTTGGCGGAAAATAACAAGGGCTATGAAAACCTGATGAAGATTGTTTCCATTGGCTTTACAGAAGGTTACTATTACAGACCTCGTGTGGATTTTGAAACATTGGAAAAATACCACGAAGGTCTGATTGCGCTGTCTGCATGTCTGGCAGGAGAGATTCCAAGATATTTACTTCGTGGATTTTATGAAGAAGCGAAGAAGACGGCATTGAAATATCGTGACTGTTTTGGAGCAGACAATTTCTTCTTAGAACTTCAGGATCATGGTATGGCAGACCAGAAGCGTGTGAATAACGATTTGCTACGTATGAGCGAGGAAACAGGTATTGAATTGGTTTGTACCAACGATATTCACTATACTTATGCAGACGACGTGGAGTCCCACGATGTACTTCTGTGTATCCAGACTGGCAAGAAGATTACCGATGAGGACCGTATGCGTTATGAGGGCGGTCAGTTCTTTGTAAAGAGCGAAGAGGAAATGGCGGGCATTTTCCCATATGCAAGACAGGCTTTGGAAAATACCCAGAAAATTGCGGATCGTTGTCACGTAGAATTAGAATTTGGTAACTACAAGATTCCAAAATATGAGGTGCCAGAGGGCTTTGCTTCTGCGAAGGAGTATCTGGTACATATCTGTGACGAAGGATTTGCAGAAAAATATGGCAATAATCCTGAGTATACAGACGAGGATAGAAAACAGATTTACAAAGATATGGAATACGAACTTGGCATCATCGAGAAGATGGGCTTCGTAGAGTATATTCTGATTGTTTGGGACTACATCAACTGGTGTAGAAACCATGACTGCTGGGTTGGACCAGGACGAGGTTCTGCAGCGGGAAGCCGTGTATGTTATTGTACGGGTATTACCAACATTGACCCAGTAAAATATAACCTGCTGTTCGAGCGTTTCTTAAATCCAGAACGTGTATCCATGCCAGATATTGACGTGGACTTCGAATACGCAGAACGTTATCGTGCTATTGAATATGTAACAGAGAAATATGGTAAAGACTCCGTTACCCAGATTACGACCTTTGGTACTATGGCTGCTCGTGGAGTTATTAAGGCAGTTGGTAAGGCACTGGATTTCCCATATGCAGATATGGACAAGCTGGCGAAGATGGTTCCGATGGAACTTAATATTACCATTGAAAAAGCCCTTCAGATGAACCCAGAATTGCGTGGTGTGTATGAAAGTGACAAGGCAATGCATGACCTGATCGAGATGTCTAAGCGTTTGGAAGGCCTTCCAAACCACGTTTCTGTCCATGCAGCGGGTGTAGTTATCTATCCAGGTGTTGCCAGCGATTATGTGCCTTTAGGACGTGCCAGCGACGGTACTCCAACTGCAGAATACAATATGGTTCAGTTGGAAGAACTGGGCTTACTTAAGATGGACTTTTTGGGCCTTAGAACCCTTACGGTACTTAAGGATGCAGTAAAAAATGTGAAGGCTTCCAAAGGCATTGACATTGATATCGACCACATCGATATGAATGATAAAGCAGTGTTGGATTTCATTGGAACAGGTAAGACAGAAGGTGTGTTCCAGTTAGAATCTACAGGTATGCAGAACTTCATGAAGGAATTAAAACCTCAGAGTTTTGAAGATATTGTAGCGGGAATTTCCCTCTACCGTCCAGGTCCAATGGACTTTATTCCAGACTATATTCGTGGAAAAAATAATCAGGAATCCATTACTTATGTGACTCCTGAATTGGAAAGCATCTTGGAGCCAACCTACGGCTGTATCGTATACCAGGAACAGGTAATGCAGATTGTACAGAAATTGGCTGGATATACTATGGGACAGGCGGATAACATTCGTCGTGCCATGAGTAAAAAGAAACAGTATGTCATCGATGCAGAACGCAAGAACTTTGTCTATGGCAATGAAGAACAGGGAATCAAAGGTTGCGTTGCCAACGGTATTTCTGAGCAGGCTGCAAACAGTATCTACGATTCCATGGTAGACTTTGCAAAATACGCATTTAACAAATCCCATGCGGCTGCATATGCAGTGATTAGTGTGCAGACAGCCTGGTTAAAATATTACTATCCAGTAGAGTTTATGGCAGCCCTTATGACTTCTGTTATTGATAACTCTGCAAAAGCATCCGAATATCTGTATCACTGTAAGGAACTGGGTATTCCAGTGCTGCCACCAGATATTAATGCGGGATGGGGACCTTTTACCTCAGAAGGCAACAGTGTGCGCTATGGTTTATATGCCATCAAGAGTCTTGGGCGTCCTGTCATTGACAAGATTATTGAGGAACGCAAAATTGGTGGACCATACCGTACTTTGCAGGATTTTGTGGAACGTACTGCAGAACGTGACATTAATAAGCGTGCAGTAGAGAACTTAATCAAGGCTGGTGCCTGCGACAGTTTGGATGGCACCCGTAAGCAGATGACCTATGTGTCAGCGGCATTGATTGATCAGGTTTCTTCTCGCAAAAAGAGCGCAGTTGCTGGTCAGATGAGCCTTTTTGACATTGTGTCAGAGGAGGATAAGAACGATTTTGAAGTGCAGTATCCAGACGTAGGGGAATTTCCTAAGGAAATGCTTCTGGGTTTTGAAAAAGAAGTGCTGGGCATTTACTTAAGTGGACATCCGCTGGAAGAATATATGGAGAAAATTAAGAAGAATATCACCTGCATCACTTCGGACTTTGTGAGAGATGAGGAAACTGGCACTACAAAGATTAAAGATAATGAGCATGTGATTGTTGGTGGTTTGATTTCTGAGAAAACCATCAAATTCACCCGCAATAATAAGGCAATGGCGTTTATCACCATTGAAGACCTGGCAGGAACGGTAGAGGTTATCGTATTCCCTAAAGATTACGAGAAATACCAGCGTTATCTGAATCAGGATGAAAAGGTATTCGTGGTAGGCCATGCGACGATTGAAGACGAACAGAATGGTAAGATTATCTGTGAACGTATTGTGCCTTTTGATGAGACGGGATGTGATTTGTGGTTGCAGTTTGCTACCAAAGAAGACTATATGGCAAAAGAACAGGTACTGATGGATATTCTCTATGATTCCGATGGTAGTGACGAGGTTGTTATCTATGTTGCGAATCCAAAAGCCATCAAAAGATTAGGAAAAAACCAGACGGTACAGGTAAATGAACAGCTTCTAGACGTTTTAACGAAGTTTTTAGGCGAAAAAAATGTAAAAGTTGTTGAAAAGAGCATTGAAAACAAAGCCTAAAGAGTTTACAATATACAAGGATTGGAATTAGAAATTTTAGGAGGAATTAAAATGGCTAAAGAAATTAATACAATTGCTGTTTTAACAAGTGGTGGAGATGCTCCTGGTATGAACGCTGCAACTCGTGCAGTAGTTCGTGAAGCACTTTACAGAGGAAAAAAAGTAAAAGGTATTCGTAGAGGTTACGCAGGCCTTTTAAATGAAGAAATTTTTGATATGGACGCATCCAGCGTTTCAGATACAATTTCTCGTGGTGGTACAATTTTGCAGACCGCACGTTGTGTAGAATTCGTTGACCCTAAGGTACAGGAAAAAGGTGCTGAGATTTGTAGAAAGCACGGCATCGATGCTATCGTAGTTATTGGTGGTGATGGTTCTTTCAAGGGCGCACAGAAATTAGCAAGACTTGGAATCAATACGGTTGGTGTTCCAGGAACTATCGACCTTGATATTGCCTGTACAGATTATACCATCGGTTTTGATACTGCTGTTAACACAGCTATGGAAGCAATCGATAAGATTCGTGATACTTCCACATCTCACGAGAGATGTTCTATCATCGAAGTTATGGGACGTCATGCTGGATATATCGCATTATGGTGTGGTATTGCCAATGGTGCAGAAGATATTCTTCTTCCAGAAAAATATGATGAAGATCAGGAAATGAAGATTATCGAACATATCAAGATGAACAAGAGAAAAGGAAAACAGCATCATATCGTTGTTAATGCAGAGGGTATTGGACATTCACAGGAAATGGCAAAACGTATTGAAGAAGCAACAGGAATGGAAACTCGTGCATCTATCCTTGGACATATGCAGCGTGGTGGTGTTCCAACCTGTAAAGACCGTGTATATGCCACAACTATGGGCTCAATGGCTGTAAAACTTCTTTGCGAAGGCAAATCAAATCGTGTCATTGCACATAGAAATGGTGAATTCTGCGACTTAGACATTGATGAAGCATTGGCAATGAAGAAAACAATTCCAGATTATATGTATTACATTACAAATAGTTTAGTATAATAATGATGAGGTTGTCATAAGACATGGCAGCCTCATTTTTACGGAGGGTTTATGATTACCAGCACAAGCAATCAGCAGATGAAGGATTTAGCTGCGCTTTTGAAAAAATCCAAAGAACGCAAAGTAAACAAAGCATTCGTAGTAGAAGGCACTAAGATGGTAGCGGAAGCACCAAAAAACTGGCTTCGTAAGGTTTATGTTTCAGAAGGATATGAAAAAAATCCAGAGAATCAGACCTTGCTTAAGGCTTTTTCAAAAGATGCATCCACTTATGGTTTTGCTATGGAGACAGTATCAGATTCTGTATTTAAAAGTGTGTCTGACACTCAGACACCACAAGGAATTATGGCGGTGGTTGCTATGCCAGAATATTCTATGGAACAGCTTGTGCAGGGAGACAAGACCCATCTGCTTATTTTAGAGAGCATTCAGGATCCAGGAAACTTAGGAACAATGCTTCGCACGGGTGAAGGTGCTGGCATTACGGGCGTGATTATGAATAAAACCACGGTGGATTTGTTTAACCCTAAGACCATTCGTTCCACTATGGGAAGTATTTATAGAATGCCTTTTTATGTAACAGAAGATTTGTCTGGTACATTAGAAGACTTAAAGGCACAGGGCGTGGCGTTATATGCAGCGCATCTTAAGGGTGAGAATTCCTATGATGAGGAAGACTATACAAAAGCCTGTGGCTTTTTAATTGGAAACGAGGGCAATGGCTTGTCGGAGAAAATCGCAAATCAAGCTGATACTTACATTAAGATTCCAATGGAAGGACAGGTAGAGTCTCTAAATGCGGCAATTTCTGCAACGTTGCTGATGTATGAGGCAAATCGCCAGAGACGCCGTCAATAGAGGGAGTCGATAGTGAATATAATAAAAAGAGATGGAGGAAGAATCCTGTGAGAGTTTGGGTAAAAGTCTTTGATGACACACATATGATTCAGTCAGAAACAATTGAAGATTACAGTGATGAAACCAGAACTCACAAGATTTTTAAAGCCTTAGAGGAGGCTTGTGTCCGTTTGGATTTGGGAAAGCCAATTTGGCTGGATGCCAATATTGCAGAGTTTCAGAGATTGGCAAAAACCCGTTTTACACAGGATAATTTTGTGGAAGAGATTGAGTTTGATTATCTGGAACTTCATGTTATTGAGGAAGACTAAAATTTTGGTAAAATATGTGTAAAAAGCACAAATTTGCCATAGGTATATGATATAATTAAGAAAAATGAACCTGGGGAGGTTTACATGGGCAATTTAATGTTTGATGAGGATATCGATAGTTGGGAAACTCTGATGTTCCTCTATAATTCAGCACTGAAGGAAGTGCAGACAAAACTGGAGATTTTGAACGATGAATTCGTTCATGTACATAAATATAATCCGATTGAATATATCAAATCGCGTATTAAGACACCAGAGAGTATCGTGAAGAAATTGAAACGTCACGGCTTAGAAACTAGTGTGGACAATATGATTAATCATATTAAGGACATTGCAGGAATTCGAATTGTATGTTCTTTTACATCGGATATTTACCGTATTGCGGAGATGATAGGAAAGCAAAATGATTTGACGGTAATTTCGGTAAAGGACTATATCAAGAATCCAAAGGACAGTGGCTATAAGAGTTTTCATATGTTGGTATCAGTACCGATCTTTTTATCTGACAGTGTAGTTGATACAAAAGTTGAAATCCAGATTCGTACCATTGCAATGGACTTCTGGGCAAGCTTGGAGCACAAGATTTATTACAAATTCGAGGGACACGCACCGGCATATATCAGTCAGGATTTGAAGAACTGTGCAGATGCAGTATCAGAACTGGATGCTAAGATGCTTTCATTAAACGAAGCAATTATGCAGGCGAAAAAAGAGCAAGAGGAACAGGAATAATATGAACATTATTAATGTGGAAAACATTACAAAGGTTTATACAGAAAGGGAGCTTTTTTCAAAAGCTTCCTTTTATGTGCAAGAAAGGGAAAAAATCGGTATCGTAGGAATTAATGGTACGGGGAAATCTACGTTGCTTAAGATTGTGGCAGGTTTGGAAGAGCCAGATGAGGGAAGTGTCATTCGTGCAAACCATGTGGTTATCAATTTTCTTCCACAGAATCCGGAATTTGATGCATCTGTTTCCGTATTGGATAGCGTTATGGACAAGATTATCACTACAGATATGGATGAAGCCCGTCGCTGGACATTGGAATCAGAAGCAAAATCTCTGATGTATAAATTGGGAATTGTGGATTTAGAGCAGAAATGCGGAGAATTGTCCGGTGGGCAGAAGAAACGTCTTGCTCTTGTGGCAGCAGTATTAAAACCTTGCGATGTACTGATTATGGACGAGCCTACCAACCATTTGGATTATGACATGGTGGAGTGGTTAGAAGACTTCCTTCGCAATTGGCGTGGAGCACTTCTTATGGTAACTCACGATAGATATTTCTTGGACAGTGTGTGTAACCGCATTGTGGAAGTAGATAGAGGAAGTATTTATAGTTACGATGCCAACTATTCAGGGTTTTTAGCATTGAAAGCTGCAAGAGAAGAAAGCCTTCGTGCCAGTGAGAGAAAACGTCAGTCAATTCTTCGTAAGGAGATTGAATGGATGCAGCGCGGCGCAAGAGCCCGTTCTACTAAGCAAAAAGCCCACATTCAGCGTTATGAAGCCCTGCGTGATCAGGAAGGAATCAAGGAAGTAACAAAACTGGAAATGAGTTCTGCATCCAGCCGTCTTGGCAGAACCACTATTGAGATTAATAATATTTCTAAATCCTATGGAGACCTGTGTCTTGTAAAAGATTTTACCTATGTGCTTCTAAAAGGGGATAGAATTGGCTTTGTGGGTAAGAATGGCTGTGGAAAAACTACATTGATGAAGATGATTGCGGGATTCTTAGAACCAGATGCGGGCATCATTGAAGTAGGACAGACGGTAAAAATCGGTTATTATTGCCAGGAGATTTGTCTGACAACTGATGCAAATGTGCAGACAAAAGAAGGTAAACTGTCAACTGCAGAAAAACTTGCAATGGAAACTGCATATATGAATCCAAACCAGAGAGTTATTGATTATATCAAAGACACTGCGGAGTATGTCCGCACAGAAGATGGACTGGTGTCTGCGTCTGCTATGTTGGAACGCTTCCTGTTTCCACCAGAACAGCAATATAGCCCAATCGGAAAGTTATCCGGAGGAGAACGACGCCGCCTAAATCTGCTACGTGTTCTTATGGAAGCGCCAAACATTATGATTCTCGACGTAAACTGTAGTGCCCATTTGAGGTGTGCATAGAGTGTATCGTGTAATAAAATAGGTGTAAAAGGTACAGGATACACAAAAATATCATTGTACTGTGTATAGTGTAGGAGAGGATGTAGTCAAAAGAGGTGACTACTTTT
>SVFC01000038.1 GCA_015057035.1 Lachnospiraceae bacterium
AGCGCATGGTTAACATTGACTATGCGTTTTCTTTCATATAAAATATAGAAGGTGAACAGGAAACACAGTTGTGTATTCCGTTGAACCCACTAAAATCAAGTGGTGCAGAGGTAGGGCTACATTTTCTCGACGAGCCTACCAACGATTTAGACACAGAAACTTTGGCAATTTTAGAAGATTACCTGGATAACTACGATGGAATCGTAATTACGGTATCACATGACCGTTATTTCTTAGACCGTATTGCAAAGCGCATCTTTGCCTTTGAAGGAAATGGCAAGATTACCCAGTATGAGGGCGGATATACGGATTATATGGCGAAGCGACCAGTGGTGGAAGAGAATACTGTGGGAACCTACCGTGGTGCTGGTGCGTCTGGTAATGCTGTAGGTGCAAATACAGGCTTGGGTGCATCTGGAACTACAGATAGCGGAGAGAAGAAGCAGGATTCCCGTGAAACTTGGGGACATCAGAAGAAAATTAAATTTACATTTAAAGAACAGAAGGAATATGAAACCATCGAATCAGATATCGAGAAGTTGGAGAACGAAATTGTTGCCTTAGATGATGAGATGATAAAGAACGCCAGCAACTATGGCAAGCTTAACGCCCTTTCGCAGGAGAAGGATGCCAAGGAAGCTCTTCTTATGGAGAAGATGGAGCGTTGGGAATATCTGGAAGACTTGGCAAGTCAGATCGCTGCACAGGAGAAATAAAACAGGGACTGCTGTAAGACACCACATATGGTGTTTTGCAACAGTCCCATCTTATTTAACTCTCTTCATTCAATGTTATTTTCTTTGGCGACAGTTTATGGAACAGAGCCTGTGGAATGCCAAATCCGAAGATGATGCCGAATACCATAGCACCGGCAACTTCTAAGGTTTCTAAGCCTTTGAAACCAGACATCTCGGTGTTGCCGATGAATAAGTAGTATGCGGTGTAGTAGATACCAGCACCAGGCACCAGAGGGAAAATTCCTGATAAAAGGTACACAGTTACAGGAGTCTTACGAACCACTGCAAAGCAACGGCCTAATACAGTCAAGCAGAAGGTTGCGATGCCAGAAGCAAGAACCAGGTGCATACCATTGTTGGTGAGCAGATAATATACAATCCAGCCCACAGCACCAGTTAAACCACAGTAGATGATTTCCTTCTTTGGTGCAGTAAAAAGCACAGCGAAAGAAATGGTTGCCAGCATTGCGATTACGAATTGGATGATAAATTCAAGCCACATCATGGTAACAATGCACCTCCTCCCATATAACTATAGATTGCAAGAGGAAGACAGATGCCAACTGCGATACAAAGGGCGGTTGTCAGGGCATCAATGAGATGAATGGTGCCAGACAGATAGTCGCCGTTATGGAAATCGCGGATAGATGTGGTAAAGGTAATACCAGGTACCAGTGGCATAATTGCTCCAATTACGATTTTATCCTGTAGTAATGGAAGTCCTGTGAATAGGACTAAAATGCTTAAGGCAGACACAAACATACTTGCAAACACATTTTTTAAGAAGCGCGATGCTTTGTATTTGATTAATGCATGAAGCACTACCTGTTCAGCCATACCGATTAAGAATGCAAAGGCAAATTCTAACCAGCCGCCTCCGAATAAATAAGCAAATCCCGCACTTCCCAAGCCACAGAAGAAGATTTCTATCCACTTAGAATATCCAGGTAAGTTTTTAGCTGTTTTCACACGTTCCCAGCCTTCTTCAATGGTGCAATCGTGATTACAAAGATCACGGGCCAGCTGATTGAGATATGCTACTTTTGCCAGATTTACACTGCCGAGAGGCACGTGGCGAATCATACTGCAGGAATCTTCCTGGTCTTCGTTTGCACTGGCAAAAATACCATTTGATAATACGTACACGTCAAAACTTTTGGCGTTATATGCTTTTAAAATATGAATGACCGTATC
The DNA here is from genome assembly GCA_015057035.1 of Lachnospiraceae bacterium. Taxonomy (GTDB): domain Bacteria; phylum Bacillota; class Clostridia; order Lachnospirales; family Lachnospiraceae; genus Roseburia. The sequence continues at coordinate 1,932 of SVFC01000038.1, forward strand.
TTCGATACGATAAATCTCACCGCCGTTACGCAGCATCACGTCTGCAATCTCCACGGCAAGTGCTAACACTTCTTTGGTTGTTGCCATATTTTTCTCCCCAAAAATATTATATATCCAATTTATTCCCAAAAGCGCTTTGTGTCAATCATAAAAAGGAAACATTTGCACATACTATGAAAAAATATGGAGGAAATGTCACATGAAGGTATATAAAATCATATTGACCATTGTTTTGGTTGCGGTCATAGCTTTTGGAGTGTGGTATTGTCTGGCGACCTATAATGAACACAGTTCAGAAGAGAAAGGGATGCTAGTGCAAGGACAGTATTGTCAAGTTCTAGGGGACTGTGGTAGCTGAAAAAACTAAAGTGGGAGATGGAAAATGCAGGCAACGATATATATAAAAGCGGCTGGAAACTGTATAGTTTATGATAAATCAGTAACATTAGGGGATGTATTGAAAATGGAATGTGCTAATATTGGAATATTAAGGGCAGTGAAACAGATGCCCTTGTATACGTTTACCCATGAACATGCGGTGGTTTTTTCTGTACTAAAAGTCATAGAGATTATTCACAGGGACTATCCGACGTTAAGTGTTGTAAACTGTGGAGAAGAAGATTTTATTGTGGAATATCTCAAAAGCACAGTGAAGAATAAGTTTATTGAGAAACTAAAATTGATTGTTATTAGTGTCATTGTGTTTTTTGGCTCTGCTTTTACCATTATGACGTTTCATAATGATATTGGCATTGATGAGGTTTTTGGCAGATTCTATGTTCAACTTATGGGTGAGGATAAGCCGATGATTACGGAACTTGAAATTTCTTATTCTATCGGCCTGGCGGTAGGGATTGTTGTGTTCTTTAACCATTTTAGTAAAAAGAAACTATCCCATGATCCAACACCGCTTGAAGTAGAATTAAAGAAATATAATAAAGATTTAATTATTACCAAGATTGCGGACGCAGACGAGAAAGGACATATCGAAGATGTTACTTAAATCAATCATACTTCTATTTGTAGGGCTTTGTTCAGGTCTTGGTGTTGCTGCAGGAACTTTCGCTTTTTTTGTTGTGATTAGAGTGATTCCCAGAATGATTCAAAAGGCAAAACTGGAACACAAGATTGTTTTCCTTGAAAATATTCTGATTCGAGGAGTTATGTTTGGAACAGTACTTTCGTTTTTTCTATGGCGTAAGAAATGGCTATATGTGATATTTGGGAAAACGCTTTTAACCTTCTATGGCTTATCAGCGGGGATATTCTCAGGTTGTATTGCCGTGGCCTTGGCGGAAATCTTGGATACCTTTCCGATATTTTTTCGCAGGTTAAAAATCAAAGAGCATTTGGCGGAAGGATTTCTATTTGTAATGGCACTTGGAAAAATGGCGGGTAGTCTGTTTTATTTTTTCTCAGGGTATGGTATACTTGGACCATAGGACGCGCTTGTGTTTATAAATGGAAATACATGCATGGGAAGAGTCCAGAGAATACGAGATATCAAAGAGGTAGGATTAAGATATGGTTCCATCAATCGCAAGACAGAGTGTTATTATAAAGTGCAACCAGCAGACTTCCGTACTGCTTGGAAATTATGAATTTTATTATCTGGCAGGGCTGACTAAGAAATTATTTGGGTTTGATTTATCAGAGGACTTAGAGCCAGTTGCTATGTTAGAGCAGATTCATGCACAACAGGACACCGCCAATCCTTCTAATGCACAGGAAGAGTATCTGCTAAAGTTGGTGAAGAATTATAAACCTCTGGAAGATTACAACGAGCAGACGAAGGAGCTGTTTCGCTGGGGAGAGACAGAGGAACATCTGTGGAAAGTGAATATTTCATAAGAATTTGGGCATTCCTATCAAAAACGAAAGGAATGCCTTTTTATGGGAAAAAATAATCAATTACCACCACAGGAACAAAAGCGTAACGAAGCCTATAATGAATATGTGAAGCAGGTGACTCCAACACATAATACTTTTTTGAATATGGTGAAGGCTTTTTTGTTGGGAGGCCTTATCTGTGTCATTGGTCAAATTATTGTGAACGTAGGAATCAACCGTTTTGGATTAGAAAAAGAGGATGCATCTACCTGGTGCAGTTTGATACTAATTCTTACAAGCGTGTTGCTGACAAGTTTTAATCTGTATCCATCTCTTGCTAATTGGGGCGGAGCAGGAGCACTAGTGCCGATTACGGGCTTTGCAAATGGCGTTTGTGCATCTGCTATTGAGTTTAAGAAAGACGCTTCTGATATAATTTGTACAAGGTCAAAGAAACCTAGGAAAATCAAGGGTTTCAGATGATTTAGTCCTGCATTATAATTTCAAGTTTAGAAGTGATGAGCTGAATTTGAGAAAAAATCAA
>SVFC01000023.1 GCA_015057035.1 Lachnospiraceae bacterium
AAGAAGGATTATTTTTTTGCTTAATTTTTTCATCTGTTCCATTCTTTTACTCCTAAAAAATTTAAATTGCATAAAATTGACTATAAAAAGCCACACTATCTTCCTAATCTTACCACAAGTGGGAAATACCGTCAATAAAAAGGATTACGAAAAAGCTCCCTCTTATAAAGGAACGCCTCCACGCTTCGCTTAACGTCGGCTTTTCCTTTATAAGAGGGAGCTTTTTCTTTTTTATTGACGATGCTTTCACACCTGGTTAGTTATGTTCAGTTAATCACCATCTCTTATGCGGGCAATGTCCTACCGCAGATACGGCGCGAAGCTCCACATAGCAGCCACAGGCGCCACAGGTGCCGGCGTTGAGCAGGTCACAGTCTTTGCATATAGCAAGACGATTCTCGTATTCCTCTTCGGATACTCGGTCTTCTAACTTGATGGCATCCTTATATTTTTGTATTTGTGAGTAGTCCGCTTCTGCCATTTCCCGAAGCAGACACTTCTTGCAGATTCCCGCCATATTTCATCTCCATATCCAGAGTTAATTCAATCCCATTAGCTTATCCCACACACAAGCACAATTACTTCGCAAGGCGAATCTCTACAACACTGTTTTTAGGCATGGTAAGTAATAAACCAGTGTCTGTCAGTTTGTAAAGTTGGAAGTCTTTTTCCACTACTACCTCTGGAGCATCAAAGGTGTTGTGTGCATGGAAGTCTTCTTCTGTTACAATCTTGGCTTCTACAACATGGTAGCCTTTTTCCAAAAGAATTACTTCTACTTCTTCTGCGTCTTCTACAGAGAGATTATTCATAGTAATGGTAATCACACCATTTTCATCCATGGATACAGATTCTGTAAGTTTAGGAACCTTCCATTCGTTAATACCGATTTCTTCCACACCTGTGAGAGCAGATTCTAAAAGTTCTGCGCCCTGGTGATGACGGTACATATGCATTACGTGATAAGTTGGTGTCTTAATCATCTTGTCGCCTTCTGTGAGAAGCACGGACTGCAGAACGTTTACCATCTGTGCTAATGCAGCCATTTTCACACGGTCACTGTGCTTGTTGAAGATGTTAAGGGTGATACCAGCCACCAATGCGTCACGCACTGTATTCTGCTGATATAAAAATCCTGGGTTGGTTCCTGGTTCGCAAGTATACCACGCGCCCCATTCATCCACGCACATACCAATCTTCTTCTCTGGGTCATACTGGTCCATAATTGCACCGTGACGAGATACCAGAGTATCCATGTATAATGCTTTATTTAAGGTCTTATACCATACTTCTTCGTTGAAGTCTGTGGCACTTCCCTTGATGTCCCATCCTTCTGGATGTACATAGTAATGAAGTGACAGATAATCCATAAATCCATGCAGGAAATCTGGGCAATGGTCGAAACAAGTTTCCAGAACCCCTTCTGTCCAGAAATAATCTGCTACGTTAGCACCACAGCAAACCTTTTTCACTGGTTTATTCTGGTCGTAGTTGCGAATATAGGTCTGGTAACGACGGTATTCGTTTCCATAGTGCTGTGGTGTCATATTGCCACCGCAGCCCCAGTTTTCATTACCAACACCGAAGTAATCCACGGTCCATGGCTCTTCGTGTCCGTTTTTTGCACGAAGGTCTGCCATTGGAGATACTCCGTTAAAAGTCATATATTCTACCCATTCAGACATTTCCTGAACAGTACCACTACCAAGGTTGCCGTTGATGTATGTCTTACATCCAAGCTGACGGCAGAGTTCCATAAATTCATGAGTACCGAAGCTGTTATCTTCTACTACGCCACCCCAGTGAGTATTAATCATTTTCTTTCTATTTTCTTTTGGTCCAATACCATCCTTCCAATGATATTCATCTGCGAAACATCCGCCTGGCCAGCGAAGCATTGGAATCTTCAGTTCCTTCAACGCCTCTACCACGTCGGTACGCATACCGTTTACGTTAGGAATATCAGAATTCTCTCCTACGAAAATACCTTCGTAGATACATCTTCCAAGATGTTCTGAAAAATGTCCATAGATTTCAGGCTCAATTCTGCTCACCTTATTTCCTTCATTAATAACTAATCTTGCCATTTCCTTTTCCTCCAAATATATTTCCTTGTAATTCTTACTATACAAACAGCAATGTCACTAAGACCATTCTATCCACAACATTTCTGTGAAAAAAGCCACGCGTAATACGTGGCTTCTATTCTAGTTATAATATGAAAACACCGGTCTATCGTTTTCATCCCATTTCACCTTCATGAGCATAGCATGACGGTTTGGATTGTACAATGGGTCGCCAATAATCAATGACTCTTTTCTCGCATGATATACAATGATATCATTGCCTTCCTCATCCTTAGTGAATGAGTTGTGTCCTGGTCCATAGATTTCCAAAGATTCGTCGGTTTTTAAAACTGGATAACGTTCTTTCTTCCATGAACGTGGGTCCAAAAGGTCACTATCTTCGTCTGCGGTTAACATTCCCACCGCATATGCCACGCCAGTTTCGCTGGCAGAATAGGTAAGGTATAGTTTGCCATTACGACGAATGACACCCGGCCCTTCATTTACCCAGAAACCGATACGCTCCCAATCATAGTCAGGTGTTGTAAGGAGCACCTGAACAGTCTTTAATGTATAACCATTTTCCATTTTTGCTATGTAAAGGTTGGAAATCTGTTTGCCAACGCCTACTTTTTCTGCCCATACGTAGTACCATTCCCCGTGTACTTCGAATACGGTTGCATCCAAAGAAAATGCTTCAAAAGAAAATTCATCTTCTGCCGCACGCTGCATTTTTCCCTTTTCAATCCATTCGTCATTCATTGGGTCATCGCCCTGACACTCCAGCACATATGGACGAATGTTCCATACATTCTCTGCTTCTCCACCCGCAAAATAGATATACCATTTTCCAAACAGGAAGTGCATCTCTGGCGCCCAGATATGTGCGCCCATTGGACCACTCTCATGTTTTTTCCAGATAATTTTCTCTTCCGCTTCTGGAAGTTCTGCCAAAGATTTTGCTCGTCTAAGAGCAATACAATCATACGCAGGAATTGATGCAGTAAAATAATACCATCCATCTGTGTGAAGGTATACGTATGGATCTGCACGCTGTAATATCCAAGGTTCGTTGTATTTCAGCTGTTTCTCCTGTTGCATTTTCATAAGCCTCCTTTGCTCCATCGCTTTTCTACGTGGGAAATGCATTTTCTCGCTTAGAAAAACAATGGAGCAGCCATGCGGCTGCCCCATTGGCCTTAAATCAATTCGATATGAATATTGAATTATTTGATATCGATAATGTCGATACAAGCTTTTTCTACTGTGAAGCATGCATAAACTGGTCCGTCAACTGCAATACCTGTGTATGACTGATGATGTACAGTTGCTCCATCTGCAGATGTGATTGTAATAACGATATCAGCTGTTGTTCCATGATTTGTAATCTCATAAACAAGAGTTGCACCATGTGTTACATCCTTGAATGTAGCCCAATCCCAGTCACTAGAGAGTGTCCAGCCCAGTTCTGCAAGATGATCTGCAGTATTCTGTGCGCCACACCAACCATAGTTATCAAGACGACATACTGCATATTCTTTGTATCCATCTACTGGATCAATACCATTTTCTGTACCTGTTACAGAATGACCTGTCGCTGTGTTCTGTAAGATTACAGCTGCGTTGTTCCAGTTAGCAAAGTTAAGATTTGTATGGTAGTTCTTGATTGTAAATGTCTTAGTTGTTCCAGAAGCTACTTCGTGGATGTCAGAGAATGTTGTCCACCATCCCTGTGTATAGTTGTTGAAACCAACGAACTGAATGCTGTTTTCAGATGGTAATACTTTGTTGTTTTCCTTTGGATCATCAGATGTATCAATTACTGGAAGCTGAGAAGCATCTCCTCTTTCATAAAGAGTCTTTACATCATCTGCTGTGATAGCTTTGTCAAATACATAGAATTCGTCTATGCAACCTTTGAATAAGTTATCCCAGTAGTTAATTCCGAAGTAAGATTCGAATGTCTGTCCTTCTGATGGCTTCATAATGTTTGGAGCCATTGTTGCATTTCCTTCTGTATCTGTGATTTCGAAGTATGTTGCGTTCATGAAGTTGTCATAAGAGTCATATCTTAATTCGCCGTTAATGTATAACTGTGCACCAGCTGCCTGGTTTCCTAATGGTGCTGTATAGATGTCACCTGTAGCTACAACTGTAACGTGAACCCATTCTTTTAATCCGTAGATTAATTTTTCTGTGTCATATGCTGACATCCATGGGAAACAGTCTGTTGTAATTGTTCCGTTTTCATCTGTTACTGCAGATGCTTCGTTACGAGACCAAAGAATTGGGAATGTAGCACCAACCCATGAAGTCTGTGTTACGTTTAACCAAGTAACGTTGTTACCTGCGCCAGCTTTGTAGCCCATGTTGCTACCCATCTGAAGAGATGGCATATAGTCTGTCATACCTGTAGTATATACCCAGAATGAAACAGCCCAAGCATCTGTATTAGTTGGTGTAAGATTTAAATCAAGAGCATAATTTCTATCTAAATATACAGAATTGCCTTTTACACCAGTATTAGTCTTAAGCATACTTGCATCACCAGCTACAATACCTCTTGAACCATCAATATTTGCTGGGTCGTATGCATCATTTGCAGATTTATCTGCGCTTGGAACTACTACTGACCAGCCTTCGTCTGCTGATTCCATTGGATAGTAAACAACTGGTTCTACAGATAATTTACCTGTTGTACCTGGTTCTGAGCCTGGTTCTGATCCTGGTTCTGAGCCTGGTTCTGAGCCTGTTTCCTTTTCACTACTTGGTCCTGGTGTTTCTGTTGGTCCTGTACAACCTACGAGTGTTGTAACAACCATTGCTGCACATAAAAGTGCTGCTAAAACTCTTTTTTTCATAGTTTTCCTCTCCTTCTTAATATGAAGTCTATCTCAAGCGCCCCTTATTGCGCTGTAGATCAAATTTGTCTTGCGACAGGTTGTGGAGAATGCGACTGCATTCTCCCCAGCTGACGCTTTAGCGTCAGGTTGTTATTGAGCTGCTTCTGTGGTTTCTTCGCCTGTTCCGCCGCCGTTATCGCCGCCGTTAGCTGCTCTCATGTCTTCGTATAATTTTAACTGTTCTTCTGTTAATACGTCGTATCCGTTTGGTCCGAAGTATGTAATCATAGCATCTGCATGATACCAGTTTGCTTTGATTGTAGCTTCTTCTACGAAGTCAGCTGCTTTTGCAGAACCACCGTCTACTAAGTCATGAATACCAATCTTGTTGAAGTACTGGTCACAGTAGTTCCAATATCCAGCGATTGATGTCCAACCAAATGGAATTGGCTGCATACAGCTTGCAAAATAGTTTTCCCATAATGCTTTGTGTTCAGCATCCATATCTGCACAGTACATATCAATGTATGCATCCCATACAGCTTCGTTCTTTGTGATTGGAACTGGCATAGAGTCATGTTTTAAAGCAAGACCACTTGCGTTTGTCATTTCTGGATTGTTGTATGCCTGGATTTTTGTCATCCATCCATCAACACCAAAGCTCATGAATTTAAGTAATTCATATGCTTCACGTTTGTATGTACAAAGGTCAGATACACCACCAAAGTCGATTGTTGCGATTGTGTGGTGATCAGCTGATGCATCTTCTTCAGATACAGCTGGTACAACGTAAGGAACGATGTCTAAATTGTACTGGTCGTAAGCTTCTGTAGCCCAAAGGTTCTGGTATGTCCAGAATGCTTCTGAAAACATTGCAACGTGTCCTGTTGCACCTTCCCAAGCTGTGATGTCTCCCATCCAGTATTCCATATCGATTGTGTTCTGACGTGGAGCAACATAACCCATCTGTCTTAAGCCAGCGAATTCCTGTTCACCAACAGCCCAAGCACTTAAATCGAAATCTGTTCCGTCGAAACCGAATTCACCGTGAATGCTCTGTGATGAAGCAATTCCGTAGTATGAGTCTAATCTGTTATAGAAACCTAATCCATAATATGTATCAGAAGCATCATTGCCCATGATAGTACATTTCTTAATCAAAGAAATCATGTCAGACCATGTCCACTGCTGTGTTGGAGCAGTCTGGTTCAATGTCTTCAATACGTTGTTATCAACGAACATAATTCCTGGGAAGAACTTAACAGGAACTGCAAATCTTGCGTTGGTACCGTAGCATCCAAGGCCACTAGCGTTAACAGTATCAGCAAGGTTCTTTGTTTCTTCGTCTGTGTTCCAGAATCCAGAAATGTCAGCATAGAACTGGTTAGATAATGCATAGTCACAGTCGTATGTCATGAATACGTCTGGCATCTGGTCATTGTTAGCCAATGAAAGTAATGCTCCGCCGTAGTCATTACCTGTGTACTTAACAGCATTAACAGTAATGTTAGGATAGATTTCCTGGAATCTTTCTGCTAAGTAATTGATTGTTTCTTCCTGATCGAAGTGGAAATATGTAAGTGTAATCTTATCACTTGTCATATCTAATGCTTTCTTGTAAGTGATGCCATCGATTACAACTTCTTCGTATTCATTAGAAACGGTTGTTGTATCGGAGCCGCCAATCGCCTGATCGCCACAGCCTGCAAGACCGAGTACCATAACGAGTGCTAAAACTCCAGCCACAATTCTCTTTTTCATATCAAATTGCCCTCCTTATTTTCCCTTGGGTTTGACCCCATTTTTGATGATTGTATTATAACATAATATTTTAGATTTTTGTATACCTTTTTGTGAAATAATATACCTTTTTTTAAAATATATCTGTTTTTAACAATAAATATACCCTAGGCAACCGCTAAATTCCATTTTAATTTGTGCAAATTGCCTAGGGTTTTGGATTTTACTAAAATATTCGAAAATTATTCGCCAGTAATACCCGTTCTATCAATACTTTCTACGAAGTATCTTTGAAGTACAAAGTACATTAAGAGCAGTGGTAAAATGCTAAGCATTGTGCCTGCCATATTGATAGATTCATTCAAACTAACTGCCTGACTTCCGCTGGTTTGTGCATACTCGTTATAGTTTGCAGCAAACTGATCCAGCTCTACTACCAGGGTAGTCCATGACCAGCCTTTATTTCCGATATTCGCTCCAGATACCGCACCCGATACGTACATCTGGGTCAGATACGACTCATTCCAGTACCACACGAAGGAGAATAATCCTACAGTAATGAATGCTGGTGCTGCAGAAGGTACTGAAATCTGTAAGAAGGATTTCAAATATCCTGCACCGTCAATCTGTGCAGCTTCAATCAGTACCTTTGGTACCTGTTTGAAGAACTGATAAAAAATCAGGATAAAAATTGGAGCATTGAGGCCTACCGCCAAAACGGATGGAAGAATAAATGCCCAAATGGAATTTAAAATTCCAATATCGTTATATAAACGGTAAGTTGCAATCATAGTAATCTGCGCTGGAAGGATGAAGGTGAATACGATTAATCCGATGGCAAGTTTTTTGCCAGGGAATTCAAATCGAGCAAGTCCATATCCTGCCAATGCACAGGAGATCAGGTTACCGATGGTTGGTACCCCTGCCAGAATCACACTCTTCAGCAGAGACATCCAGAAATCCATACTCTTGGCAGCCTGAATATAGTTATTTAAGTTCAATGAACTTGGAATCCATTTGATAGATGAATCCAACAGGTCATCCAAAGTCATAAAACTGCTGGAAATCATATATAAAATTGGATAGATGTAGATAAATCCGATACAAATCAAAAGTGCATAGATAGCGAAAACCTTGATGAAGCCTTCTTTATCCTTAGAACCCATTAAGAACTTGCGCACTTTGTCTTTGTTCCATTTTTTAGTAATCGCCTGAGCCGTCGTAGGTCTTGTAGCTACGTTTGCTTCTTGCACGCTGGATCTTCTTGGCATTTCTAGCACTTCTCCTTTCTATCTTCTTCTCTAATCTGCGTTCTTTCTTCATCTGTTTCTTAACCTTAGCAACCTGTTTTGCATAAGCATCTTTCTTGGCCATAAACAGTAATGCAAATAAGCCTACGATGACAAGAACTACAAGGGAATACATCCACGCCATAGCTGCGGCATATCCGTATCCTTTTTCCTTGGTACCAGAAGTCATTGCCGATTTAATCATTTCGATAATCACGTTCTGGTCATTATTTGAAATAAATACAACTGTGTATACGCAGTTTAACATAATCATTGGTTTGATGGTTGGAAGTGTAATCTTCCAGAAGCATTCCCAACCAGAACCACCGTCGATTTTGGCTGCTTCGTATACAGAACGGTCAATCTTCTGTAACGCAGAGAGGAAAATCAGAATCTGCACACCAGAATACCAGAGAATGGTAATCATGTTGGTAAATAACTCTGAGATTGGCTCTGCAATTGCAGGTGGCAGGAAATTGCCAATTGCCGTTATAATTGCCTGCATATCAATCGCTGTAATGGAACCCGCTCCCTGGGATGATAACATTCCAAGGATTGGACCACTTACGATAATTACTGGCAGGAAGAATATCAGTCGGAAAAATCCTTTTCCTTTGATATTCTGGTTCAACATCATTGCGATGATTAACGCGAAAACAACGATAATTGGTACTGATAATACTGTGGAAGTAATATAACCAATCATCTCTGGAACGAAATCCGGGTCTGCAAAAAGAACCTGTGTATAATTCTCATATCCTAAGAATGTAAAGGTCTTCTTGAAGAAATTAATCTTGTGCAGAGAATACCAGAAAGACATTCCCAATGGATACAACAGGAACATCATAGTTCCTAAGATCCAAGGTGAGAGAAACAGGATTCCTGCAAGGGCTTCCCTTTTTGCTAAACGGCCTGGTTTTACGCGTTTTTTCAGTGCTTTTAATTCTTTTTTGCTTAATTTAGGTTTTTCCATTGTCATTTCTTCCATTATTTCTCACCAACCTTATAAGACAGAGCTGCGATTGTCACACCATCGCAAACCACTGTGTTTTCTGAATAATTCACGTAAATAACAACGCCATTGTCATAAGTTACTCGGATTACATCCTCTTCTACTTCTTCGTGTTTTAAGATGTGGGCACCTTCTACCTTAGAAGCCACTTCACGAAGTTCCTTGTCGTACTCGATCACGGTATCTTTGTAGATATCGAACTGTGTACTGTAGAGATTTGAGGAATTGGTATAAATCAATGCAGAAGAGCTCTCATGGGTTAAGTAGAAGGAAGGATATACACCAGATTCTACCATCTTCAAGAAGAATTCTGTTTTATCTGCTTCGAAGTTTACATAGTCTGAATACATTGGAAGGATTCCCTTTAATACCATAGACAGGAATGGCACTTCTGCGTCAATGTACATATATTCTGAGGAGCCAAGTGGCATATCCAAAAAGCTCTCAGTGTTGTTCCACAGATAAGCAAATGGCTGCTCTAAGATAAGATTTGTCTTTTCATCCAATGCTGCAAGTGTATCTGCGTAAATCTGGGCTGTTCCAGTTCTGTCATAGTAATTTCCTCTTGAACTATAAGAGAAAAGTCCATTGGAAATACCTGAAATCGCCAGATTAGAAACACCACTCTTAACATAACTGTTTACAAACTCATTCAATCTCTCCTGTGTCTTTTCAGGCATCAGATAGTAGAAGTTTTTGTAAACCAGTTTGTTTACTTCTTCTTTGAAGGTTCTCTTGTTTACCATCTTCATTGCATCGAAGGTAGTAAGATTGGTTCTAGCATTGATACGTAATGCATCATTGTAAAGGTAGATATCATATCCTGCTTCTGCAGATTCCTTAATGAGATTACTCAATGCACTGTTGCCACCAAGAGTTCCATCCACCTGGTATTTGCTAATAGGAAGAGCATAGATACCTCCCTGCTGCCAGCCCTTGTAAAGAGTTAACACATCCTTAACTCCGGCCTGCTGCAACTGTGCATACATAGCCTTCATCTGTTCTGTAGTAGTCATAACTACTGCAGTTGTTCCCATGAGGAACTCTTCCTGATCACATCCTAAGAAGTCCACTCTTGTCTTGTAAGAGGTATCCTTCTGGGAAATGAGATTGTTGTCTAACAAATACTCACGGTAAGCTACTGCCATACCTGAATAGTTCGCATCATCGCCTTCTAATAACAGGTATCGTACTGTTAAATCTGTGTGCATACGGTCTTTTTCCACTGTTTTTACAGTACCGGAGTTGGACTGGTTCAATGGCTGAACATATACCGTTCTAAGCACGAAACGAGCAAAACATCTGTTGTAATCAATCTTGGCACCGTTTGGCTGAACCTCGATGAATGCTCTCTCTTCTCCGCCTTCTACCACTGCCAGATATGCCATCTGGTCATTGGTGTGAGCCATACCGAATACTGGAGCAATAATCTGATTACAATCTACAACTGTGTCATATTCTCCCCAAAGGAAAGACTGTGTGATGAAGTTTCTAAAACCTGCATCTTCGCCATAAATCATCTGAGAAAAACCATTTGTATATCTGCCTTCTTTGTCCTCCAGATTAATTAGTGCACCATTGCCATCTGGAATCAGCATATAGCCTTCTTCTTCACCCAGATAGGTGTAGCCCATCAGTGGGTATACACTAATGGTACCGATATAGTTATCTGCCTTGTACTCTACGATGGATTCATCTGGAATGTTTACTACCAGCTGGTCTCCTTCCAGGGAAACTTCCAAAGTAAGGCCGAATTCATATTTGGTAAAATATACTTTTGCTGAAAAGCCCTTATCTGTATAAGTTACATCCAATAAATGTGGGCTGTTAAATAAGTCTACCTGAATGGTATCGTTTGTTCCCACGATTGCTGAAATAACAAACGCAGATCTCATATATCCCTGCCAGGTAGCATTGTCTTTATCTGACAACTTGGAATCCATAACTGTGGATTCGATTAATTCACCTGTCTTTTTATTTTCCAAGATGATAGAAAGTCTTGGTTCATAAAAATGCATTTTGTAGGTATCGCTTTCTGCAATTACCTTGTAGTCTGCCATGGTAACTTCTGTTTCAGAATCAGCAGTTACAGCATCCTTGGTGTTGGTTGGCTTAGGAGGAAGCACATAATCTTTTTTCGTGCCTGTATCTTCATTGCCAGTATTTGCTGTTGCCAGCATTGCTGAGACAGGTATCGCCGTAATGATGACCACTAAGGCTAAAACAAGAGCTATGATTTTTTTAGTTTTACCAGCCAAGACGATACACCACCTCTCCATAGATAGCACTTACGAATTCAAATACCTGCGCCCATAATACGTAGATAATGAAGATCAAGAGTGCCATAATTAATATTGTAAATAAGGTTAAGCCAATTACCTTGAAGGTTTCGTTTGCAGTATAATTGTTAACCTCTTTGATAGCCATAACAGCCAGAACTAATACCCATGTGTACATAATCAGTTCTGTCAGAGTGATTAAGAACTGTTCATTTATCGTTACCACATGAGATAACGCAAAGTTCACTGGTGTCAAAATAATGTATGGTGTTAAAGAGTAACAGAAGTATGTATAAATCTTCTTCACTGTTCCTTCACCATCATTGATGGTACATACCAGGTAGTTACAAGCAGTAAGACCTGCCACTACAAGAAGTACTTTTCCAATATCTGAGCCAATCTCGTAACGTCCTTCACGAAGACCAGACATAAGTTTCTGAAGGAAACCACTCAAATACTTATCAATAACAAATTCAATTGTGAAGATTCCAAGGATAATACTTGGTGCAATCCATGATGCCCTGCCCTCTCTTGCGATTCCATAAGAGCCATCCACTGGATGCTTCATAAAATATCCTGCATATGTGAGGTTTGACACTACTGTGTTTTCTTTTGCACGAGCCCATGCATTTCTTACGCCATTGAAAATTCCTTTTTTCTTGTCCAGATTCTTCAGCACCGCATATACCACATACAGCACAACTGCAATTACAAGAACTGTTACCAGGTTATCCTTTAACCACTGGTTACGAATCTCCCAGTAAGAATCTGAATAACCCTGTTTATCCTTAGCAAGTCTTGCATAGTGAAGAGCCATCTCATAGTTCTCTTCCTGGAAGTATGCTCTACCCATAGCTTTGTTTGCGTAGTCATACATACTGTTCATGGCAAGAACTTCTGCAAGTGGCGCTTTACTCTCGGTATAGAGACCCTTGGAATAGAGATACAATGCTTCGTGAAGAAGGTTTGTAAACTCTGTTGGTTCATATACCTGAATCTGTTTCTTATCTGTATCTAATACATAGATTCTATCTTCTGTATCAGTCTGAATCGCTGCTGCCATGCTGGATAACCCAACTCGCTGGGAACCATCATCCAAACCACCGAATACGAATAACAATTCGCCTTCACTATTGTATTCGTAGATGTAACCCTGGCTATCAACTACGAAAATGTTATCGTGCTGTCCAGCACAAACGGCCGCAGGAATATCTGCATATCCTGGACATTCTTCGATTAAGTTCTTACCTGCAATATTGAGACGTTTCAGTGTGGTCTTTTCATCACCACGGGTTACGGTGAGAATTAAGCCTCTATCGTCAATTGCCAGGTTATCTGGTGTTGCAGGAATGTTACTAACCATCTGGGCTTTCTGTGCATCTGTTGCGATAGCACGACGGAAAATAGTCCAAAGGTCTGTAGATGCAAAGTTGGTTCCGAAGTATCCCAAGAAAGTACCACCCTCTGTTGGAGAGATTTCTACGATACCGTTGGTGTTAGATTCACATACCACATACATAATGCCTGCGTCGTTTACTACGATTTTGATTGGTAAGAAAGAAGTTTTCTCACCATATAATGGGCTGGTTGGTTTTGTATATTTGTTTAAAACCTCGCCCTGCATGTTAAATTCGAAAATGGCTTCTGCATCACGGTCTGCAACGTATACATGATTGTTATCTGTAACGTATACACCATGTGGTGAAACCAGTGTGCCTTCACCGATGGCAGTAACGAATTCTCCGTCTAAGGTTCCTACCAGAATACGTGGCGCGATACTGTTGTCAATATCATCCTTGGCATCAGTATCTGCTCTACCTTTGTCTGCGATATAGATGTAACCATTGTCTGTTACACACATATCCATAGGAGCACAGATGACTTCATCATCGAATTTAATCAGTGTTTTGTACGCTTCATAAGCTGTCTGTGTTTCGCGGATGGAATTGTATCCGTCCATCATATAAGTCTTATATGGTGTATCCGCATACACAGTGGTCAAGTCAATGCCTGTCATCAGAGTAGCTGCAATAAGAAGGATGGCAGAGACTTTTAAGATTACGTTGTTAAACTTTTTCATATCTGTCGTCCTCTCTTATTTAATACCTGAGTTAGCCATTGTGTTCATAACCTTATCCTGTAAGAATGCAAACAGGATTACGTTAGGCAGGAACATGATAAGGGAAGCGGCTGCTGCCATACCCTGACCAGCTACTGTATTGTTGGCGTTAACCAGAGTGTTCATATAGAAGGTTAATGTCTTGATTCCATCATCATCTACGAAGTAGTTGGAGGTTTCCATGTTACCCCATACCTGCTGGAATACCATAATTGCTGCTGTTGCAATAGCAGGTTTGATCATTGGAATGATTACCTTCAGATAAACCTGAAAATCTGTAGCACCGTCAATGTAAGCAGCTTCAATTAAAGAATCAGGAACCTGATCCACGAACTGTTTTACAAGGAACAGAGCAACAGGAACTGCTAGAAGTGGCAGAATGTGTGCCCAAAGGCTGTTGTTTACTCCGAAGAAACAGATTACAAGGAATCTAGGGATTAATACCGCTGTTCCAACGAACATAATGGCAATCTGGTTAATCTGGAGCATTAAGTTTCTACCTTTGAATTTCAGCTTTGACAAAGCAAACGCTGTCATTGTGGTAAATAACAGAGACAATCCAACGGTAAGGCCTGTTACCAGGATACTGTTGAAAATGTATCTTGTAATTGGAATGCTGGCTGTATCACTAAACTTACCTAATTTTACGAAGTTATCCAGAGTTGGATTGTTTACGAAGAAAGTAGGTGGGAAAGCGAACAACTCTTCCATAGGTTTAAATGCGTGGTTTACGATAAATATAATTGGCAAAGCCATGAAGATTACCAGAGGAAGGATTGCTAAGAGAATCTTAATCTGGCCTCTTTCAAATTTCTGTGGATTAATTCTTTTTCCTTTATATGCCATAATTTTACTTCCTCCTTTCTCAATCTTTCTCTGTCAAAAGCGAGTTGGCCGCTTTTGAGAATATCTGTACAATGAGGAGCAATGCTACAGAAACTGCTGCTGCATAACCCATCTCATATCTTAAGAAACCATAGTCTTCGATGTGGTTTACAATCAACTGTGAAGCGTAACCTGGTGAAGGGTTACCTACCAGCATTGCGGATACCGCACCATTCTGGAATGCATTTACGATAGCCATAACCGCTGCGAACAACATCTGTGGCTTCATCTGTGGGATGGTGATGTAAATCATTTCCTGGAAACGGTTCTGTACACCATCGATGGCTGCTGCTTCATAAAGTGACTCGTCTGAGTTTAAGATACCGGCGATCATTGATAAGAAGCCGATACCCATGGATGACCATAAGCCGATGACGATTACGATTGGAAGTACGTAATCTGCACTTACCAGCCAGATGATTGGTTCGTTGATTACGCCAATGCTCATCAACCAGCTGTTTAAGAGACCTGTCTGGTCACCTGAGAAAATAACCTTCCAAAGTACTGTCATAGCAACACCAGCTGCTAAGCTTGGTGAGTAAATAATGAAAGCACAAATGGTTCTAGGCCATTTACTTAAGTTACACAATGCCCATGCCAGGATGAAGGATAATACATATCCGCCAACACCAACTACTACTGCGTATACTACCGTGTTAGGTAATACATACTGCATAAAGGTCTCGTCATTGGTCAAAAGTGTAATGTAGTTTAAGAATCCTACTGGATCCGGAAACTCGATGGCGTTGAAGTTGGTGAAGGAAAGTACTACCGCCAACACAACAGGAATTAAGATAAATACTGCAAACACGATGGCATATGGAGCCACGAAGAAATAACCGTTGATGTTATTTTCACGTTTCGCAATTTTATTTTTCTTCTTTTTTTCTACCTTTTCCTCTGTTACAGGGATTACTTCTGTCTGAGGTGCTTGTTCTTTTATATTTTCATTCATTCCCCGTCACCTCACTGCTCTTCTCGTCCAAGAAGCTTCTTGATACTGTCGATGGTTGGAATCTTGTACTCTTCGATTACATTACCATTACTGTCGATATATCCGAACTCTTCCAGTTTACGTTCTATTTCTCTGTTAATTACTTTTACGGCCTTGTCGATACGGGTCTGTTCGTTCTGTCCGTTAACAACAATGTCGTTGAAAGCATTACTCATTTCTCGTTCTAAGAGATATGTACCAGGAACACGTGCCACGTCAACTACGTTACGTGCGAATTCTCTGATGACTTCTTTGTGATCTGAATCCCATGGAAGCTGCATGAATGCGTCCATGTTTGCTGTTGGCCACATATATTCATCACCGTAGGTAATCTGAATTGTCTGACCAAATTCTGCCTGAACATCTGTAGATGACCACCATTTTACAAATTCCCAAGCCTTCTTCTCTCTGTCAGAATCGCTCTTGAAAATAACAGTTGCTTCTGCACAACCACATGTACTGCTGTTAATGGTTCCATCTTCCTGTAATGTACCAGGTGCTAATGCGATTTCCCAAGAGCCTGCCAGCTCTGGTGCTGCATTGGTTAAAAGGTTGTATACGCCGTAATCAGCAATACCGATTGGCATATCACCATTTCTAAAGTGCTGATAGAAGTTGTCAATGTTGATTGGCATATCATAAATGGTGAACAGGTCTGTTAAAGCTGTAAAGCCTTTTACTGCTGCCTCTTCTCCAAGCGCTGTACCTTCTGCTGCTGTACCATAGTAGAGTGAACCACCATTCTGTACTACCAGTGGAGTGGTACCATGGAAGTTTCTCATGGCAAGCATACCAGATGCTGGATAATAGAAGTCTAAACCTCTCATATTCAGTTCTGGAAGAATATCGATTACTCCCTCCATAGTCTCAGGCAATTCTAAGCCTAATTTGTTCATAACGTCTGTTCTATAAACGGTTACCCAGAAGTTCATGGTTTCTGGCATAGAATATACGCTGTCACCGATGGTTCCTGTTAAGAAGAAACCTGGTTCATAAGGTTTTGCAGCATCCTTGAAGTCTTCAAACTGTGCCATATCAACCAAAGCGCCTCGAACTGCAAGTTCGTAAGGAACGGTGTAGTTGATACCAGTTGCTACATCAGGAGCGTTGCCTGCTGCATTGGCAAGTACCAGTTTGTACTGGTCTGGCATGATTGAGATGTCTACCTTGATACCAGTTGCTGGTGTAAACTGTTCGTCAATCATCTTCTGCATAATCTGTACATACTGGCTAGAACGGCTTACCCATACCTGTAAATGTTCTGGATCTGTATTGGTTGTGGAATATGCCTGTTCTGTGAAAGATGCGAAGAATCTAACGATGTTCATCCAAAGGGATTCAAAGAATCCTGGTGCCTTTGGAAGTGTTGCATCTTCCTGATATACATAAATACGGTCAATTGCAAAGTTATTTCTGATTAAGTTATCAATTGTATTTGCCAAATAACGGTTTACAGAGTTCGCACTTGTGGAAAGCTCTGCAATACGGTAAGGGATTTCGTCTGGGTTATCAGCAAGGCTGATTAACTGTTCTGCAGCAATAATCATAGAAGACATAACTGCAACGTTTTTATCACTGTTACTGTATGGAATCATGCTATCGCGAAGTGCATAAAGCTGGTTTGCATATCCATATAAAGTTTTTTCCAGGTTTGGAATGTATTTGGATAATTCCAAATCTCTGTATTTGTCAGAGTTAGTACCTGCTACCTTGGTGATTTCAAGAGCAAGGTCGTTAACACCTGACATAATCACGTCTAACTGTTCCATTACCTCACGGATAGCATCCATGCTGATGGTAAAGGAAATTGTATGTACACCCTCTTCCAGGTAAACGCTTAGTTTCTGTCCCTGGCTGTCGGTAAGGGTTGTGGTCTGATATTTGGTGTTGTAGTTCATACCATAGGATTCAAAGGCAGAGTTAGGAATCTTGCCGTCTACTCTTACATCCATGAATACCTGGAAGTCTGTTTTGTCAGACTGGCGGTAGTTCATTCCTATATAATAGTAGCCTGCTTTTTCCACCTTGAACTGATATGCTACCTGCTGTCCTGCAGTATCAAAAGAACCTGAATCCAAAGTATTCAACTTGGTATCTACTGGTTCATATGGGTATACGCTTGTATCGAACTCAGTAATGCCGTGGATAGAAGAACTATTTGCTTCGAAAATGTTCTCGCCCTGGATGGTGATTAATGCATTACCTGTAGCTACTTCGGAACCTTTGTACTCTTCTGTTTCAAAAGGTGCTACAAGTTCTATGTTTCCTAACAAGAAAGAACCTTCATTTACTGCAAATGTAAAGGTGTGTTCTCCTTTGGTGAGTTCTAATGCGAGAGGTCCAGAATGTCTGTAGCTGGAATCCATCAGATACTTGCTCTCCCAGCGAATGTTCTTATTAGGAACGGTTACAATCTGGTTACCATATCTATCATAAGAAGGTTCTGCATCTGGAGACCAGTATGTCTCAAATTCCAAGTTTCTACATTCGTAAAATGGATAGGCTCCATCCACCTGCATAGACATCTCAATTGGAAGAATTGACTGGTCATATGACAAATAGTTGAACAGCACAAAATACTGTCCATCCTCTGGAACCGTAACCGTAATGCTTACAGTATCGTCCAGTGTCATGTCCAGCACCTGATCTGCATCCTTATACTCTTTTGTCTGGTCTGTCAGACTGGCACCACCTAATTCCTTGATGCTGTCTGCTACTTTTACGATGACGTTGTCTCCCTTGTACTCTTTCAGCTTGTACTTGCTGCTTACCTGAGTATAGTTGCTGGCAAGTCGTTCACTGCTGTACTCACCTTCGTAGGTGGCATTGCCTGACGCCTGCGCCGCCTTGGTTGGAGATGCGTTAAAACAACTCAAACTCACAAAGGCAACCATTCCGAAAGCAACTAATCTTGGGAGCATTTTTACCTTTCCTTTACGTCCCATAATTTCCTCCTTACTATTCGTTTTTCCCTTGGCAATAAATAGTTTAATTAATTTAGCAATTTAACTTTTTATAAATTACTTTAGTTTTTTATATAATACTATGATAAGTGACAAAAGTCAATGATGTACTAAGGTCCTAGATTATGCTTTTGACCGAAGGAAACCCCTTATTTTCGCCATTTTTATGTTATATTGCACAATTCTACACCCCTTTCTTTTGGTCGTTGTGCACAACTCCGCCTCTCCTTTTGTGCATATGCGATAATTTTTCGCATATTTTTTGTGCTTTCTGACTCCTCCAACTTGTACCTTTTCTTCTGGCAACTTGTATGATTCCCCTCAGGCGGTGGGCACCCTTTTTTGCGCATTATAGTTGTACTTCTCGTTCCATCCCACCCCTGCTATGGTACGCACCCTCACTCCTTTTAGAAGAGAATGTTAGAATTTCTTGAGGTACCTTCTTGCTGGAAGTTTTTGTGTCTTCTGACATTTGACAATCGCTCCGGCTGTGTATGTGGTCTACGGACTCGATCAAAAACCTCCAGTTGTTCTAAGTGGGGCGCTAAACAAACTTGATATTAAACAAGCCTCCACAAAACTCACGCGCAAAAACAGCGCGTTCAAACATCTGTGGAGGCTTGTTACATTTTGTTTATCTGCCCCACTAAGAACAACTAGGAGAACTTCTCAACGAGTTCCGTAGTTCCACATACACAGCCGGGGCGATTGCTCAAATTTTCAGAAGACATCAAATCATAGACAACAGCAAGAAGGTACCTCTTAGAAATTCAATATTCTTTTCGTTGGAGTGAGGGTGCGTACCATAGCAGGGGTGGACTGGGACGAGAAGTACTAACATAATTCTAAAATAAAAGGGGGCCCACTCGCCTGCCGAAGCAGGGAGGAGCACCCATAAGGTTTATTTGAATTTACGGCGAAGAAGGATTACCAGGTATGCAATGGAGGTAATCACGGTAAGGATGATGCCGTACTGGAGGAGCGACTCAATGGAAGTCTTCCAGATGTTCATGAGGAAGATGGAAAGCAGAAGGAGAACGAACATCCAGTAGAGGAAGGCTCCTGCTGTAACCACCAGCCACATCATAATGCTTTTGACAACGTCAAAGGCTTTTTCTTTAAAGTTCTTATTATTACTCATAATATTTTACGCCCCATACAGAGGAATTGTTGCCAACTGCAGAGAAGGTCATAACTTCTGTGCCACCTTCATCTTTCTGCTTGCAGAAGACGCCACTGTATTCTTTTCCGTCAATTGTAATCTTCATGTAGTAAGTACCATAGGTTCTGGTCCAGGTGCCTTCTACATCTTTGCCGTATACACCGCCACCTGCAGTAAGTTCTAACATAATTGGTTCTGCCACGTTGTTGTCCACTGTGGTAGCCTGATTAATGAAATAGTATACGCCTGCGATTTCATCACGTTCGTAGCCTGTTTCAGAAATGGTCTCGCCGTTGGTTGCATATGGAAGCATGCATGGCCATCCTTCTTCATTTAAGAAGAACTGTTTTACTCGTGGAGAATGTCTCTCGCTACCATCGTTGAATCTGGTGTGGTATACGATATACATTTTACCATCGTTCTTGTCGATGAAGGCTGAGTTGTGGCCAGTTGCCATATATCCTGTCTTCAGACTTGGTAACATATAGTTACCAGACAGTTTCAAGCCATAAGACAGATGTGATGTATTAAATGGTGTTTTGCCATTCATATCTACATAATTGCCATCTACTGTTTCTGAACGGAATACACGAATCTGGTATCCGCCTTCACGATTCAAAGAACCGTAAGAAACGAAGAGATAATAATATCCACTGGTTTTATCATACAAGATGTATGGACCTTCGATGGACTTGTGTCCACCACCTAAGATTTTCTTGCCGAAATATGGGTCAACATTGTTGGCTGGATCCGCTTCTGGATGAATTACCTTGCCAGTCTGTGGGTCTAACTCCAGGAGATAGATTCCGCCTGACCAAGAACCGTAGGTCATCCACCATCTACCATCTTCATCAAAGAAGATACTTGGGTCAATGGCATTTGGATAATCTCTATGATTATAGGAAAGACCGCCAGCAAAATATTTGCTTTTTGCATAGGATTCGCTAACTACGTCATATACGTTTGTCTCTTTAATGGTTGAGTTATTGAAACCTGAATAAATCAAAGCGCCCTGCCATTCGTATGGTCCTTCTACATTTTCTGATGTAGCATAACACAGATTGGATGCATTCCAGGTTGAAGTTGTACAGTAATACATGTAGTACAGACCTGTGGTTGGGTTATAACAAACGTCTGGAGCCCATACGTGAGTGCCGCCATCATCGGTAGGAATCAGACTGCTCTTGTCTCCTGCGTATTTGAAAACATCCTTGCTGGTATCCCAAAGGTTGCCATAGATCGAATTGGTTTTGGTATATCCGTTACCCAGCTTATTCCAGGTACGAAGGTTCTCACTCTTGCCACCTACCATGTGGGAGCCAAAAATATAATATGTATTGTCCACCTGAATGATGGATGGGTCATGGACGGAAGTTCTGGCATTGACATTGCCTGTCTTAATTCCCTCATAACTTACTGTCCAATCTGTTACCGTTGGACCGCTATCCTTAGGAATGTCTTCCTTCTGGTTGTTGCCACCAGTGGCTCCAGGATTGCCTGTGCCGCTGTCACAGCCTGTCAGAAGAGTTGCCACCATGGCAAGACCTAATAACATTGCAAGTAATCTCTTTTTCATTATAATTCTCCTTTTCCTTAATCCCTGACTTTTACGTCTTTTCCCTGCCTATACTATAGCAAAATTTTCTGCTGATAGCAACTTTTGTTTACAACTTTTTAAAATAATTTATTTTTTCGTAAATTTTCTTCCCACTATCCTATTTTCAAGGGTAAAAAATGGTGCTATAATAAAAGAAGCGTTTTATTGTATACAATCAAAAGCGGTGAGGGGATTTATGGAAAACAAAAGCAATAGCCAGAATCTGGCATCTTTGGACTACTTGACCGGACTTGTAAATCGTCGCGGTATCTATGAATACTATTCCAACTTAGACAAGGATAAACATATTCATGCTATGTTTATCGACATCGATAATTTCAAACGTGTAAATGACATCTACGGACACAGTATCGGAGACAAGCTTCTCGTGTGCATCAGCCAGCTGATTTCCGAACACACCAACAGCTTTGCTGCCCGCATGGGTGGTGACGAGTATGTTGTTCTTTTTGATGCCCACCATTCGGAAGAAGCCATTGTAGACATTTCCGAGAAAATGCTGGCGGGAATGCAGAACATCAACTTCCGCAAGGACATCCTCTCTCTGGTGTCATTAAGTATCGGTATCGTTATGAATCAGTCCGTCACCCAGCAGTTGGACGACATCCTGGCAAAATGCGATGCTGCCATGTACCAGGCCAAATACGACGGCAAAAACCGTTACACTATATATAAGGAATACGACAAAACCATTGAAATCAACCGTAACATCGAACTGGAGATGGAAGACGCCCTGAAAAACGGCGAGTTCCAGGTATATTTCCAGCCAAAGGTCAACATGATCACCTCTGACCTGTACGGTGCTGAGGCCCTGTCCCGCTGGGTACATCCAGTAGACGGCGTTCGCCCACCAATGGCTTATATTCCACTGTTTGAGAAAAACGGATTCATATCCAAACTGGATATGCACGTATACGAAGAAGTATGCCGTATCAAATCCACCTGGGTAGGCAAAACCTATGAGCACATCCCTGTTTCTGTCAATATGTCCAGACTGCATCTGTACGACAGACTGTTCCCAGAAACCCTGTTAAAGATTGCCTATGCCCATGGCATTTCTCCAAAAGAATTAGAGATTGAAATCACCGAGAGCGTATTTATCAAAGACAGTACAGAAATGATTCTCATGGTAAATCGTTTACGTAAATATGGTTTCCTGGTATCCATCGACGACTTTGGTTCCGGCTTCTCCGCCTTGAACCTCTTAAAGGACCTGCCAGTAGACACCATCAAGTTAGACAGGGAATTTCTCCATGTATCTTCTAACACCGTTCGTGGTAAAAAGGTTATCCGTAACGTAATCTCCATGTGCCGTGACCTGAAGATGGACGTGGTAACAGAAGGCATCGAAACCAAAGAGCAGATTGACTTTATCACCAGCTGTGGCTGCCCAATCGCCCAGGGGTACTTCTATTCCCCTCCACTTCCAGTGAAGGAATTCGAAGATTTTGCAGAAGAATATTCTAAAAACCCACATCTTAGCCACAACTTCCGTCTCAACGGCTCTCTGGCTTCGGAAGACGGTTTGTTTGAGGGTCAGTTTGTGGGTGAGGGATTTGAATATCGTCAGGGTATTTTTAAAGAATCCAAGGCCTTATACTTCCCAGGCGGTGCCTTCGAGGAAAATAACGTACTTCTTCCAGAGACCGTTCTGGTAAATGACAGCTTCACCATCTCTATGTGGCTGAAGCCAGAAGCGCTCCACTCTTGGACCTGCGCCGCATATATCAAATACGAAACTGGTTTCTGCGCCATTGTTCCACAGGCTTGGGAAGGCGTATCCTCCACCCGTGTCCGCGACTCCCGCGACATCAACGGCTGGTACGACGCCAGTGGCGCACCACTGCAGGTTGGTGCCTGGTATCACTACGTGGTAACTTACAATGCCAAGAACGAAACCCTCATCGCCTTCATCAATGGCGAGGTGGTAGGCATCGTGGAAAATGTACCAACCAACCGCTACGCAAAACAGATTCGTCTGGGCGGCGATCCATACCAGCCATCTTACCAGGGCTGCATAACAGAGATCGTCATCTACAACGAAGCAAAAGACTATGACTTCGTTCATGAACTACATAGAAGATATACTGACCGAGAGAATTTTCTCGGATTCTAAGAATTCTGTGATTCTAAGAAAAAATTATAATCATTTACAAAAAATTATGGGATTGTAAGAAATAGTTATGAATAATTCTCGAAATATAAGAAACGAAATTACCGAAGGGGTCATCTGGAAACAGTTGCTCCTCTTCTTTTTCCCGATTTTGCTGGGAACCTTTTTTCAACAATTTTATAATACGGTAGACGCCATTGTGGTAGGTCGCTTTGTAGGCGGTAACGCCTTAGCTGCCGTTGGCGGTTCCTCAGGACAGATTATTAACCTGATTGTGGGCTTTTTCACAGGACTATGTTCTGGTGCTGCAGTCATCGTGTCCCAGTTCTTTGGAAGTGGGGACCGGGCGAAAGTGAATGATGGAATTCATACATTATACGCTTTTTCCGTGGTGGGAAGTGTGGTGATTACCATCATTGGCATAGTGCTGGCGCCATGGCTCCTTACGATTATGAATACGCCTGTGGAACAGTTCGACGATTCCCTGTTATATCTGCGCATTTATTTTAGCGGGGTGTTCTTCGTGTTTATCTACAACACTGGTGCTTCTATCCTGCGTGCACTGGGGGACTCTCGTAGACCACTGATATACCTGATTGTGTGTTGTTTTGTAAATATCGCGTTGGACCTGTTGTTAGTTATCGGTTTTCGAATGGGCGTGGCTGGCGTTGCCATTGCAACTCTTGTGGCTCAGGCAGTAAGCGCTGTGCTGGTAACTCGTGCGCTGATGCGGTCGCCTAGCTTGTGTGACTTCTCGCTACGGAAGGTTCGTTTTTCTGGCACTTCCCTTAAGATGCAGTTATACATCGGACTTCCTGGCGGAATTCAGGGCTCCATGTACAGCCTGTCCAATATGATTCTGCAAACTGCCGTAAATGGCATCGGTGCCGCTGCTGCCGCTGGCTGGACCGCCATGGGCAAACTGGACGCGGTGTACTGGATGGTGGGTGGTTCCTTGGGAATCTCTGTAACTACCTTTGTGGGACAGAACTATGGCGCAGGACTTATGGACCGTGTCCGCAAGAGCGTACGAATTGGATTAGTGCTGAATATGTGCTTTGCTTTATTGGCATCGTTTTTACTGGTTACTTTCCGCTATCCACTGCTATCGATTTTTACTACTGAGGCAGAGGTTCTGGAAGTGGCAGCTTCGACCATGAAGATTATCGCACCATTTTATATTCTATTTACCTTTATTGAAATCTACTCCTGCGCCCTGCGTGGCATGGGGGACGTCATCATCCCAATGATTATGACTATGCTGGGCGTGTGTGGTTTCCGAATTGCCTGGGTACTGTTTGTGGTTCCGCTGGAGCCAAGTATGGCGACGATTGCGTCTAATTATCCAGTATCCTGGGGCATTACGGCGCTGTTCTTCATCGTGTATTATGGGGTGAAGGTGAGACGGGTGGAGAAGAAGTTGGGACAGAAATAATATGGCCGTGAGTAAATTGCTAAGTTGAAACGTTATGTAGGTAAAGGGGGATTTGGAAATTATGAAGAAAAAATATAACCTTACATCTATTTGTTTATATGTTTGCCTTATGCTGAGTACATTAGGCCTCTGTGGATGTAGCAAAATCGAATCTCAAGATGAAGATATTTTCTCGGCACAGTATATTCGCACCTACCATGAAATATCTAACAAAGAAGCACAAGCTGCTCTTATTCAGACGAAAGAAGAATTAGATGCATTTATCTCAAAAAACATAGACTCTTCTGTTGATGTGGACTTTTTAGACGCCTGTGCAAAATATACAGAAGAATATTTTGCAGATAATGTACTTGTAATTATTCCTCGTATGGAAAACAGCGGTGCTATTTCCCACAAAATAACCGGAGCGGTATATCAAGATAATACCATCTGTTTCACGATTAATCGTGAAGTTCCTGATATTTTGTCCGCTGATATGATGGGATGGCACATTATTGTGGAATTGAAAGATGTGGAAGGACTACCATCCGATACTGCGATTGATGTTACGTATGTCGATGTGAAACCAGAAGGCTTTTGGTGGAAGAAATTGTTCTAAAAAATAATAAAACAGAAAGCGCGTAGCTGTCTTTTTTAGATTAAGATCACAGCTACGCGCTATTTTTATTCTATTGGCTTATCACTTCTTACTGCCCAGCGAAGCTTTGTGGACTTGGCTCTTGGATTGCGCTGGCACTCCTGAGCCGATGGGCGAATGACATCCTCTAAGATTTCACTGTAAATACCTTCTTTTTTCCATTGCTTGAAGGACTGCTTCACGAGACGGTCCTCTCCTGAATGGAAGGTTAAGATGGCCACTTTTGCCCCTGGTTTTAAGATGCCTGGGAGCTTGTCTAAAAAGCTATAGAGCACTTCAAATTCGCTGTTTACGTCAATGCGCAATGCCTGGAACACACGGGCGCAGGACTTCTTGGCAAGGTCGGCGCGGGTGAGCTTAGTCTCCTGGAGTTTCTTCTCTGGGACCTGGTTGATGGCTTCTTCTATGGCTTCTCTTAAGGCTGTGGTGGTGTCGATTGCGATACCTTTTCTCATGCGACCAAATACCACTCTGGCAATCTCCTCTGCAAATGGCTCGTCAGAGTTGTCAATGAGCATTCCCATAAACTCTTCCCTGGTAATATTGGCAAGGCGCTCTGCTGCTGACTCTCCGTGCTCTGGGTCGAGACGAAGATCCAGAGGGCCGTCAATCTTGTAGGAAAAACCACGGTCTGGGTTATCAATCTGCATAGAAGACACCCCTAAGTCTGCTAGGACGAAGTCAAAAAGTCCTGTCTCTGCAGCTACCTCATCAATCTTGGCAAAATTAATCTGATGGGCAGTGAGAATCTCTGGTCCGAATCCCTGGTCTGCTAAACGTTTTCTCGTTTTTACAATCTCAATTGGATCCACATCAAGGGCGTGAATATGCCCCTGGCCTTCCAGTTTCTGAAGCATGGCTTTGGTGTGACCGCCATAGCCAAAGGTAGCATCTAAGCCCTGCTGCCCCGGTTTGATATCAAGGGCTTCTAATATCTCCTCCACCATAATGGAAAGGTGCATGCCCGCAGGGGTAGAACCTTTGCTAATGACTTTTTCTATGGTGTCTGCATATTTCTCTGGATTGGCTTCCTTGTACTTCTCGTGGAAGTGGCGTGGATGGGTGCCTTTGTAACGGACACGACGTTTGTGAGGTGCTGGCGTGTCGGTTGTGGTGCTATTAGCTGTTTGCCCGTTTTCTGTGATGTTGATTTCTGGTTTATTTTCGTTTGGGGTCATAGGTACCTCTTTCTGTGTTCTTGATTGCGTGGCGCGTTTGGTGTGATTGGCATTTGATAAGGTTGCACCTTCTACAATTCACCACGGTCTTTGAGGAAGGTGAGTAAGCCTTCACAGCCTGCTACAACATCACGATAAGTGGCATCAAAATCCCCTGTGTACCATGGGTCTGCCACATCTTCTGCTCTGCCTACCTGTCCGTTGGATGCAGTGGCAAAAGACAGTAATTTGTAGATTTTATCCTCTGGATCGCCATCTGCGATGCGCTGCATATTGCGGATGTTGGCGGTGTCCATACCGATGAGATAATCATAGTAATCGTAGTCCGCCTTGGTCATCTGAATGGCGCGATGTGGAACTACTGGAATGCCAACCTGACGGAGCTTATTTACAGTTCCGTAGTGTGGACCGTTACCTATCTCTTCGCGACTGGTTGCCGCGGAATTGATTTCAAATAAGTGGTCTATGTGTCTGGTTTTCACCAGGTGGGTGAAAACGGATTGGGCCATGGTGGATCTACAAATATTACCATGGCAAATAAAAAGGATTTTTAGCATAAAAACGCCCTCTCTTTCGTGAGGGTATTATAGCATGAGCCACTAGGGATTGCAACTTAGCCAAGGTCATACTATGACTAGTTACGTTGCTTGATTTCTCTCTCCTGTGGGGGTATAATTCGGTTAGATAAACTTGTATTTCAACAAGGGGTGATGATATGGTAAAAGAGTATGTGTTTGAATTTTCCGGCTCAAAAGAAACCTTTATAAACAAATTGAATCTCTTAAAACCTAATAACACCTATTCCAGTGGAACATGCTATTATTTCGACGATTACATCGTAGAACTGGTAGATGACAATATCCATTTTGGTATAGCACGAGCCGGGCATTCTGGCGGTTATTGGTTTGTACCAACCATCACTGATTTAGGTGATAAAATTGAATTTCGTGGCAAAATCGAATATATTGGTCCCGAATATGACAACAACCGCAGCCTAATCAAGAAAGCAATTGATAGTATAGGAGAATTTCTACTATTTATCTTGATGCTGCCAATCGTCTTGGTTGTTTGGATATATATGTTCTTTGAATGGGTGGTAAGAAAAATAATCCATCGTCCGAGGCAGAAAGAAAAGACTAACGAAGAGAAATTATTTGACTTGATGGAGAACTATTTGGGGTGCGTTAGAAAGAAGAAGGAAAACTAACGATATGAATAATCTAACATTGCAGAATTCTATGCAATTAGCAGAAAATATTACAAGAGAATACAACAAAATCCTTAAAAAATTATTTAGCGAAAAGATAAATAGTAGTTTTTTAATCAAAATCAAAAACATGGTCATAGATGAGCTTGGCGAGACAATTCTCCAATATATGCCTTTGCCAGCAACAGCCGCCAGCCTTGTAACCGGCAATATCACAACGCATGAATATGATATCTGTAGAATGATTGTTGGAACACATCGCCACCATACGATGTTTCTTACCAAGGAAAAAACCAAAGAACTGCAAAACTCGCGAGACTATCAGAAAAAACTCGCAAATGAAGTGATTGAAAAAATACATCTGCATAATATGAGCAATGTGTTCTTTGGCAAAAATCAATTATTTCCAGGTGATGAGTTTATATATTTTCCTGTACCATATGAATTATTTGCATTATGTATTCGTTTTCATCATATCCTCCGTGAAAGAAATGTTAAAACGCTTATATATAATGTCGATATCATTAATAATGCCCTATCCGCATTAACATTGATGGAACAAAACCTTCTGAGTAACGCCTATCCACTCTGCAGGGGCATGATTGAACAATATTTTAAAACTATGATGCTTGAGAAACACCCTGAATGCATCGAGACCTTTTCTGAATTCTGCGGTTTTGAAATTGATCAAGCATGTTGCAGCCAAGAATTCCCTGATGAATTTAATGTTGTATTTGAAAAAAGAAAACAGGTTAATCTAAAAAATAAAGTGGATTATCTCCATTATGGCTGGCTTGACGAAATCGCTACCTACACAACAACACGGTCAAACCGCTATTCACTATATGGAATCATTGACTATCTGTGCGAGATTTCTGATGATGAAGTACGTCAAACTCTCAGTCAATTAAAGGTTCTTTACAAAGAATGTCACGGATACATACACGGTTCTTCTAACCATGTAATATATCCTCTGTTACACTACTTTGAATTGTCTATTATGCTCTATCATATTGTGAAAGGTGTGTTTTTGAATCTTCATAAAACTGCATTGCTCGAAATGAGTGATTTCGATAAGAATTTGCTTGCCCAGTTGGACCGAGATTTTGAGGTGCTTTTGGGGCAATATAGTATTAAATCTAAAGAAATGTTTGAGTTGTATTATGAGAAATAAAAATACCCCTAGAAAAAGAGAGGTTGCAAATTGCAGCCTCTCTTGGCATATATAAGTCTTTACATCACTCTTCCTCCAAATGCTCCGCAATCGGTCGCAAGAATCATTTATATCCCTATTCTAGCCTCTCCCCATCAAAAAGTAAATAGTGGGCAGGGTTGGACTCGAACCAACAGAACCCGAAGGCACCAGATTTACAGTCTGGCCCGCTACCAATTACGGTATACCTACCCATATGCAGGCCTTCAACGGCCTGCGTTATTCTCTTTTCATGCACTTATCTGCACTTGAATCTGATCATCGACTACCAAAATATCGTCAATCTTCACCCCAAGTAAAGCCGCCAACACCACCAGGTTATCGATGGTTGGCAAAGCAATGCCCTTCTGCCACTTGTAGATGGCCTGTGGTGTGCCAAAGCCGAAGACGTCCTGCAAGTCCTTTACGGACAAACCTGCCTTCTTGCGTAAGATTACAATATTTTGTCCCGTCTTAGCCATGTCAATGGCTGGGATTGTAAACATTTCATTTTCCTCCTGTTCTGCCCCCGCACCTGGGAAAGCAGAACCGGATTCTTTTTTCCTGATGCCTTTTTAAGGGGCTTTAAAATTGTAAATTGGTTTCATTACGTCAATGACATCCACCGATTCTCTGATGACATCGATGATATCCTCGAGACGCTTGTATGCCATTGGCGCCTCGTCGAGGGTTGCCTCGCAAACCGAGGTGGTATAAATACCTGCCATAGTTTCCTGGTATTCTTCTAAGCTCAGAGCTTCCTTGGCTTTACTTCGTGACATCAGACGGCCTGCGCCGTGTGGTGCAGAGTAGTTCCAGTCTGGGTTGCCTTTGCCGATTGCCAGCACGCTTCCATCTCTCATATTAATTGGAATCAGCACTTTCTCTCCTTTGTGAGCTGCAATTGCTCCTTTTCGTAAAATCATTTCATCTGTATCAATATAATTATGAATGGTATGAAAAGCGTCTGTGCCTGTAAGTCCTGCTTTTTCCATAAGAATCTCTGCCATAAGCTCACGATTTCGCTTTGCAAAACGCTGACAGATTTCCACATCGTGGAGATAATCCTCCAGATAGGTTCCGTACAAATAACAAAGGTCCTCTGGAATGGTTGCCTCTCTTCTCTCCCAGGCAATCTGCTTTAAGGCTGCCTGAATCTCCTGACGACGGCCCTGCTCCTTGTAGGTGCGAATGATTTCATCACGCTGGATGAGATAATCCTCAATGCCTTTGTTTAAATCAATCGCCAACTGCTGGTAGATGTCAGCCACCTGTTTTCCTAGGTTACGGCTACCGGAATGGATGACCAGATATTTGGTTCCATCCGCTGCCTCATCCACCTCGATAAAGTGGTTTCCGCCACCCAGGGTTCCAATGCTTCGCTCTAACCATTTGGTCTGCTTTAAACTACGGTAGCAACGCAACTCCTGAAGGTCGAAACGCTCCTTTCTGCCATCCCATACCTGCTTGCCGCTTGGGATAAAATGCGCCGCAGCATCTAACTTTTCGAAGTCCACATCTCCTTTTCCTATATTCACTGTGTACATTCCGCAGCCAATATCAACGCCTACAATATTTGGAACAACTTTGTCCTTGATGGTCATTGTGGTTCCGATGGTACATCCTTTGCCTGAATGCACGTCTGGCATAATACAAATCTGCGACCCTTGGGTAAAATCATGGTCACACATTCTGCGAATCTGCTCTATGGCCTCATCCTCTACTACCTGCGCGTAGCAGAGGGCGGTATTTACTTTTCCTTTGATCTCTAATACGTCCATGTTTTTCCTCCTTTCATGTGAACCTAATGACCCCTATGGGACTTGAACCCAATACCCCGGCCTTGAAAGGGCCGTGTCCTAACCTTTAGACTAAGGAGCCAGATATATAAAAAAACCGCTCATCTCATACAAGATAAGCGGTCTTAAAAATCATACGTTTTCTGTTTCTATAATCAACAGTTCTATGGTTACGCAGTTATTCTTTGCCTTTGCTTTTCCTGATATGAGCATGCGAAACTAAACCACTCTTTTTTTCATCATAGAGCGATTCACTGCAACGTTCACTATTCAGATAATATGCAAATCTAACTGCTGTCATGTTTTTTCCTTTCCGCGAATCCTGTATCTTCATTCGCTTGTTTTCTTTTCTATCGTCAATATAGCACAAGAAGTTTAGTTTGTAAATTATACTTGTGGTATAAAATTCCATTTATCCTAATCAAACCAGTCCATTACATCCTATGCCCCAACACTCTCACTAAATACTTCCCTATAATCCTGCTCATCCGCAAACAACTGATACTCTCCATCTACGTATCCCATGTATCCGAATTCTACTGTATAACCTTTCATATCTGTTACCATCCTTCCCAAAATCTAAATCTTCTTCTCTTTACTTCCCCAACTCATAATAAGCAACCACGATGTACTCTCCCGCCACGATTTCGTCTGCCTCAAGTCCATTCAATTCACATACTTCCTGGATGTATTCCTGACGGCTTACGCCTGTACCTTCCACGTATTCCCCTGCGATATCCCATAAGGTGTCGCCTGCTTCCACGCAGATGGTTTTATAATATTTATTCTTAATTACAACCTCATCCTCACCTTCAAATATCTGAAGGCTTGTGCACCACATAATCCCAACCAATACTACGAAAACAATTGTAAGTGCGATGCAGCACTTCTGTGCGCGAACTTCTGCTTCTCTTCTTGCAAGGCTTCTGTTTGCTCTCTCTGAAATATTACTGTTATATGCTCTTCTCATTTGTGTGCCCTCCTTATATATCTGAACGACCATTTCTCTTGTTTACACTAAGAAGATATCAAAGCATCTGTCCAATAAAACTCCCTCAATCAAGCACTTTAAAACCTAAAAAAGAATTTTTAACTGCTAGATTTTGCTTGCAACTACTTTTGCAAACTAGCAGTTACTTTTGCAAAAGGCTATAATTAACTTGCCTTTGTTTGATCAGGAAGGAGGCTATTATGCCGAAA
>SVFC01000024.1 GCA_015057035.1 Lachnospiraceae bacterium
TGGAAGGAATGGCATATCTTCTACTGGTAATACGCGGGAAACTACACCCTTGTTACCATGACGACCAGCCATCTTATCACCTACAGAAATCTTACGTTTCTGAGCGATGTAAATACGAACGGATTCGTTTACACCAGGAGCCAATTCATCGCCGTTTTCTCTTGTAAACACTTTAGCATCTACAACGATACCATAAGCACCATGTGGTACTTTACATGAAGTATCACGCACTTCACGAGCTTTTTCACCGAAGATTGCACGGAGTAATCTTTCTTCTGCTGTAAGTTCTGTTTCTCCCTTAGGAGTTACTTTACCTACAAGGATATCTCCTGCACGTACTTCAGCACCGATACGGATGATACCTCTTTCATCAAGGTCCTTGAGTGCATCATCACCTACACCAGGAACATCACGGGTGATTTCTTCTGGTCCAAGTTTAGTATCACGAGCTTCTGTTTCGTATTCTTCAATATGGATAGATGTATAAACATCATATTCAACTAATCTTTCACTAAGGAGAACAGCATCTTCGTAGTTATAACCTTCCCAGGTCATGAAACCAATCAGTGGGTTCTTACCAAGTGCTAATTCGCCCTGAGATGTAGATGGTCCGTCAGCGATAACTTCACCTGCTTCTACCTTCTGACCTTTGAATACGATAGGTCTCTGGTTGTAGCAGTTTGACTGGTTTGAACGAGAGAACTTAGTAAGGTTGTATGTTCTCTTGTTTCCATCTTCTTCTCTAATAATAATGCGATTTGATTCTGAGCTTTCTACTGTACCAGCTGCTTTTGCAACTACACATACGCCAGAGTCAACTGCTGCTTTTGTTTCCATACCTGTACCTACAACAGGAGCTTCTGTTGTAAGAAGTGGAACTGCCTGACGCTGCATGTTAGATCCCATGAGGGCACGGTTCGCGTCGTCGTTCTGTAAGAATGGAATCAAAGCTGTAGCTACAGAGAATACCATCTTAGGAGATACGTCCATATATTCGAACGCTGTCTTATCGTATTCCTGTGTTTCATCAAGGTAACGACCAGATACAGAATTACGTACAAAATGTCCGTCTGCATCTAATTTTTCGTTCGCCTGTGCTACATGGTAATTATCTTCTTCGTCAGCTGTCATATAAACAACTTCATCTGTAACACGTGGGTTTAATGGGTCAGTCTTGTCAATCTTACGATATGGAGCTTCTACAAAACCATATTCGTTAATTCTTGCATAGCAAGCAAGTGAGTTAATAAGACCGATGTTTGGACCTTCAGGAGTTTCGATAGGACACATACGTCCGTAGTGGCTGTAGTGTACGTCTCGAACTTCGAATCCGGCACGATCTCTTGAAAGACCACCAGGTCCCAATGCTGACAAACGTCTCTTATGTGTTAACTCACCAAGTGGGTTATTCTGATCCATAAACTGTGATAACTGTGAAGAACCAAAGAATTCTTTTACAGCTGCAGTTACAGGTTTGATATTAATTAAGCTCTGAGGTGAAATTCCTTCCAAGTCCTGAGTTGTCATTCTTTCACGAACAACTCTTTCTAATCTTGAAAGACCAATACGGTACTGGTTCTGTAACAATTCACCAACCGCACGGATACGTCTGTTTCCTAAATGGTCGATGTCATCACTGTGACCAAGTCCCCATTCTAAGTGCATATTATAGTTGATAGATGCGAAGATATCTTCTTTTGTAATATGCTTTGGAATCAAGTCGTTGATTTCACGCTTGATTGCTTCTTCACGTTCTTCTAATGTTTCATATTCTTCCATAATCTGAGCAAGTACTGGATAGAATACTAACTCTGTTACACCGAGTGCCTTTGGATCTTCGATTTCTGGAATCCAAGACTTAAGGTCAACCATCATATTTGAAAGAACTTTTACATTTCTAGATTCTGTCTGAACCCACACAAATGGAACCGCAGCATTCTGAATCTGGTCTGCCAATTCTCTTGTAGCAGTTGTTCCAGCTGTTGCGATTGCTTCACCTGTAGAAGGATCGATTACATCTTCTGCAAGAACCTGTCCATTAATACGGTTTTTGAGCGCTAATTTCTTGTTGAATTTATAACGTCCAACCTTAGCCAAATCGTATCTTCTTGCATCGAAGAACATAGCTGTGATTAAGCTTTCTGCACTTTCTACGGAAAGTGGTTCGCCTGGACGGATCTTTTTGTATAACTCTAATAAACCAGCTTCAAAGCTACCCTGTGGCTCTTTTTCTGTGATAGATGGGTCTTTTGCCAAAGACGCTAAAATCTTTGGTTCTTCGCCAAACATATCAAGAATCTGCTGGTTTGTTCCTACTCCAAGTGCACGAATTAATACTGTGATAGGAACTTTACGAGTTCTATCTACTCTTACACTGAAAACGTCATTGGAATCTGTTTCATATTCTAACCACGCACCACGATTAGGAATTACTGTACAAGCATACAGTGTTTTACCTACTTTATCGCGGGTAATATCATAATAGATACCTGGTGAACGTACTAACTGGCTAACGATTACACGTTCAGCACCGTTAATTACGAATGTACCGGTTTCTGTCATAAGTGGCAGATCTCCCATGAAAATTTCATGTTCATTAATTTCGTCTGTCTCTTTGTTATGAAGTCTTACTTTTACTTTTAAAGGAGCAGCATATGTTGCATCTCTTTCCTTGCATTCAGGAATTGTGTATTTTACATCATCTTCGCATAATGTAAAATCAACGAATTCCAAGCTCAAGTGACCGCTGTAGTCAGCGATTGGAGAGATATCTGCAAATGCTTCTTTCAGACCTTCGTCTAAAAACCACTGATAAGAATCCTTCTGGACTTCAATCAGGTTAGGCATCTGAAGTACCTCTTTTTGTCTTGAGTAACTCATACGCATGCTTTTTCCAGCTTTCACTGGACGTATTCTGTTTTTCTCCATTGACGTTTCACCTCTCGTTTTTTCTATTTTTAACAACAGTTTCGAACCATTTTCCGAATCTTTGGTAGCAGTCCGAGACTATTATCGAGTCAATATGATGTTGAAAATTTTTCCATAAGCGCAATATCTTGTGGAAAATTTTCAAATTGCACTTACAATTCAAAAAACTTGCCGAAAATCTAGCGTTTTCAAGGCTTTCAGACGCTGGTTTTCCAATTTAAAGTCTAGTGAACCATAATAATGCAACGTATAGGATAGCACAAGTTTCAAGAGAATGCAAGTACTTTTTTAACTCTTTTTCCCGACGGGAGTATATCCATTATTTCCACACATACGCCCAAACATTTCTGTGCCACCTCTTTACTCGGGTGCAGGAGTCCCATTTTTCCCCAACACCCGTTGCCCCACATCTTGTCACCTCTTTTTAAGCGGACTTCTAAAAATCTTGGGTGTCTATTATAAAAAAGCCCCATGCACCCAGCCGCACTCTCATTACTTATGGTGTATATGAAACTCTTCTTTCCCACACCCGTTTTTTGTTATAAAGGGCCTAAATATCATGGTTTTTTGCACAAAAAGAGGGTGCATACGATTCCACTCTCATATGCACCCAACATTTTCAAAATCTCATCGCAGAAACTTCGAGCCACTCACTCGAAAGGCTTCGCCTTCCTCGTGCACGGACACTCCCCGAATGAAATTAAAAAAGCCGTTGGATAAATTGCTTTACCCAACGACTTCTTAATTTCATTCTTTTCGCAATTAACGCTTAAACTATTTAAGTGTAACTTTAGCGCCAACTTCTTCAAGTCTCTTCTTGATATCTTCTGCTGTAGCTTTGTCAGCTGCTTCTTTAACGATCTTTGGAGCTCCGTCTACAACGTCTTTAGCTTCTTTAAGACCAAGACCAGTTACTTCACGTACAACTTTGATAACTTTAACTTTTTCTGCACCAGCTTCTGTTAATTCTACGTCGAATTCTGTCTTTTCTTCAACTTCTGCTGCTGGGCCTGCTGCTGCAACTACAACACCTGCTGCTGCAGATACACCAAATTCTTCTTCACAAGCTTTTACTAATTCGTTTAATTCTAATACGCTTAATTCTTTGATAGCTTCAATAAATTCTGCTGTTGTTAATTTTGCCATTATTATTTTCCTCCATTAAATGATTTTATAATGATTATTCTGCTGTTGTTTCAGCTGTTTCTGTTGCTTCCGCTTCCACTGGAGCTTCAACAACTTCTTCTGCAGGAGCTTCTGTAGCTTCTGCTACTGGTGCGCCACCTTTTTCTGCGATCTGATTAAGAACACGAGCAAAGTTTGCGATAGGTGACTGCATGCTGCCAAGTAATCTTCCAAGTAATACTTCTCTGCTTGGGATAGAAGAGATAGCTTCCATTCCTTTTGCATCGTAGTATGTTCCTTCAACTACACCGGCTTTGATTTCTAACTTAGGTGCTTTCTTAGCGAACTCAGCAAGTACTCTTGCAGGTGCTGTAGCATCATCTGTAGAAATAGCGAAAGCGCTTGGTCCTTCAAGAACTTCTCTTAAGCTTTCGAATTCAGTTCCTTCAACTGCACGGCTTACTAAAGTATTTTTGTATACTTTATAAGAAATGCCAGCTGCTCTTAACTGTTTACGTAACTCGGTATCCTGAGCAACTGTAAGTCCACGATAGTCAACAACAACTACTGACTGTGCGCCATTGATTGCTTCAGAAATTTCCTGTACGATAGGCTGTTTTAATTCTACTTTTGCCATTTTTGTTTTCCTCCTTATTTTATTTCGCATAAAGACGTGAGGATTTCTTATACAAAGAAACCTCTCTGCCTTAAGACAGAGAGGTACAAGTCATTTTAAAGATGTGTTCATCTGTAAAATTCCCTCGGTAGGTCGAAACGTTACGCCTTGCGGCACCTACTGTCTTCGGCAATATGCTTTGCTATTATAACAATATATATTACGGATGTCAATTACTTTTTCCGCAAAAACTTTTGCTTATTTTTATAGGTCTGTAAGCTTTGTTACTGTCAATTACTGTGTAATTTTAACAACGTTTAACTTAACGCCAGGTCCCATTGTTGATGTAAGAGTTGCACTCTTAATGTACTGGCCTTTTAAGCTAGCAGGTTTTGCTTTGTTAATTGCACCCATAAGAGACTGGAAGTTGTCGCTTAACTGTTCATCTGTGAAAGATGCTTTTCCAACTGGCACATGGATAATGTTTGTCTTGTCCAATCTGTACTCAATCTTACCAGCTTTGATGTCGTTAACAGCTTTTGTAACGTCCATAGTAACTGTTCCAGCTTTTGGGTTTGGCATTAAGCCTTTTGGTCCAAGTACTTTACCTAAACGACCAACAACACCCATCATGTCAGGTGTAGCAACAACAACGTCGAAGTCTAACCATCCATCGTTCTGGATTCTTGGAATTAATTCCTCTCCACCTGCGTGGTCAGCTCCTGCTGCTAATGCTTCATCTAACTTAGCACCCTTAGCGAATACTAATACTTTAACAGTTTTTCCTGTTCCGTGTGGTAATACTACCGCACCACGAACCTGCTGTTCTGCATGACGACCGTCACAACCTGTTCTAAGATGAAGTTCGATTGTTTCGTCAAATTTAGCTGTAGCATTTTTCTTAACAAGTGCGATTGCTTCTGCAACATCGTACTGCTGTGTCTTATCAAATGCTTTTACAGCGTCCTGATATTTTTTTCCTCTTTTCATGAAAAATAACCTCCTGGTGGTAATATCGGGAGAGGTCCCTCCCACTAATTTACACTGTTCCTAAAATTTATGTTGTTAATTAATCAACAACTTCTACGCCCATTGATCTAGCTGTACCAGCGATCATGCTCATAGCAGCTTCTAAAGAAGCAGCGTTTAAGTCAGGCATTTTCTGCTCAGCGATCTGCTGAACCTGAGCTTTTGTAAGCTTAGCAACTTTGTTCTTGTTTGGAACTCCAGAACCAGATTTGATTCCAGCTGCTTTCTTAATTAATACTGGAGCTGGTGGTGTTTTTGTGATGAAGCTGAAGCTTCTATCAGCATAAACAGTGATAACTACAGGGATAATTGTATCACCCATATCAGCTGTTCTTGCGTTGAACTGTTTTGTAAATTCAACAATGTTAACACCATGCTGTCCAAGTGCAGGACCAACTGGTGGAGCTGGTGTAGCCTTTCCAGCAGGAATCTGCAATTTGATGTATCCTGTAACTTTCTTTGCCATTTGGAATTGCCTCCTTTAATTCATTCTCTTTACGTCTGCGAAACTTACTTCTACCGGTGTTTCGCGACCGAACAGTTCTACATTGATTGTAACTGTTTGTTTGTGATGATTCATAGCTGTAATCACGCCGCTTGTATCTTTCCAAACGCCACCGATTACTACGATTAAATCGCCTTCTTCGAAATCAACCACTACGTTTTCAGACTTAATGCCCAAGTTTCTCATTTCAGCATCTGTGAGTGGTACAGGCTTGCTTCCTGGACCTACGAACCCAGTCACACCTCTGGTATTTCTTACAACGTACCATGTGTCATCGTTCATAATCATATGAAGAAGAACATAGCCTGGGAACATCTTCTTAGAAACCACTTTCTTAACACCGTTCTTAACTTCAGTAACTTCTTCCATTGGAACACGCACTTCTAAGATCTGGTCTTCAAGATGTCTGTTTTCAATTGTTTTGTCAATGTTTGCTTTGACTTTGTTCTCATACCCTGAATAAGTATGAACTACATACCAGTTTGCTTCTGCCATAAAAAACTTTTGCCTCCGTTAAAATTTGAAACTAATAAGGAAATCTACACCGTACTGGATAGCCCAGTCCATAAGTGCAATGATAAGTCCTACTACGACTGATACAGTCACTACCGCAATAGTCTGTCTCACAAGTGATTTACGGTCTGGCCAGAAAATCTTAGAGAATTCTGTCTTAAGACCTGCGAACCAGCTTGTCTTTGGAGCTTTTTCAACGTTTTCGTTCTGTCCCATGATTCTACTCCTTTGCTCTACCTAGACTATTTTGTTTCCTTGTGCATTGTATGACTCTTGCAGAATCTACAATACTTCTTGGTTTCCATTCTGTCCGGATGAGTTTTTTTGTCTTTTGTCGTATTGTAGTTACGACGCTTGCATTCTGTGCATGCTAATGTAATTCTTGTACGCACAACTTCCACCTCCGTTTAAATTCATTGTTTTGTTACCGCCCTAAAAAAGGGCATAAAAAAAAGACCTACTTCTAAGCCTAACTAATATAGCACAATCCTTTTTGTGCGTCAACACCTTTTTTAAAACTAGTTTTGCTTTATTACAATACCACTAAATCTAGTAGATTGCAAGGGTTTCTTCTTATTAAATAGTAGTTGCGGTTGGAAAAATATGGAGTTATAATATATGTGTATAAATGGATTTAGTATGCCCCCGTGCGCATCTGCACGAGTTCAAGGAAGAAAGGAGGGGTCTGTATGGCAAGGATTGCAAACGCCTATGCCTATTATTTGTCGACCTACGGCAATAATCGTCCATCGCGCTATGACTCTCACAAGAGATCTGATCTGCGCAGAATTTACAACCATATGGTAAAAACAAATAAAGAAGCACCTCTCTACAAGCTTACCAACGAAGATGAGGCGGCACGCTATGCCATTGACATTAAAGAGAATGCCAAGGTTATTCAGAATGTCGTTGCGTCCCTCTCTGACAGTTATGGTGGGTTTGAGGATTCTTTCCGCAAGAAGGTAGCTGTATCCAGCGACGAATCAACTGTGGATGTAAAATACGTTGGAGATGGTAATGAAGAAAGTTTTCTTGATACCTTCAATGTAGAAGTAAAAAGATTATCTTCGCCACAGATAAACGTAGGTAATTATTTAAAAAATGATGCATTATCATTTATCCCAGGCGCTTATTCCTTTGATTTAAATACGAACAGTGCTTCTTATGAATTCCAGTTTAATGTAAATCCAGGAGAAACTAATCTGGATATTTTGAAAAAACTCGCCAACCTGGTAAATCATTCTACCCTAAGTATTAACGCATCCATCCGAAAAGGAAATGCAAATACAGGAGGCGAAGGAACCAGTGCGTTGGCACTAACTTCCATCCAGACGGGCTTAGATGAAGGCGAATCCTTCCTCTTTGATATCGCTCCGGGCGCTAGCGCCGACTCTATCAAAGCAATGGACTTGTTGGGCATTCATCAGATTACCCATGCATCAGAGAACTCTCTCTTCTATTTGAATGGGGAGGAACACACTTCTTTATCTAATACATTTACGATTAACAACACCTTTGAACTAACCCTAAAGAGCGCTACCCCAGAGGAAAATCCTGCACAGATTAGTTTTAAAACCAGCACAGATGCAGTTGCAGATAATATTATGTCTCTGGTAAATGCCTTTAATGGAATCTTAGGAATTGCTTCCAGTTCTTCTGCGAATGCTACTGGCGAAAACAACAAGCTTCTCACAGAGATTAGCGGTCTATCTCGTGTTCGCCAGGAAT
Organism: Lachnospiraceae bacterium; assembly: GCA_015057035.1. Lineage (GTDB taxonomy): Bacteria > Bacillota > Clostridia > Lachnospirales > Lachnospiraceae > Roseburia. Next base: position 8,445 of record SVFC01000024.1, read on the forward strand.
CTCTGGCAGAAATTGGACTTATGGTAGCAGATAATGGCTCCATCACTTTAGATAAAGACGTACTGGCGGAAGCCATTACTCCAGAACGTTCGGCGGAAACCTTCAACACCTTATCCAGATTCAAGAGTGCCATTGGGGCAAAAGCAGATAATGTTGCGATTAATCCGATGAACTATGTAAATAAGAAGGTGGTGGCTTATAAAAACCCTGGCAAGACCTGGGCAGCACCATATTTCTCTTCCGTATATTCTGGTATGTTGTTAGACATCAAATTATAAAAGGACTTCTATACTTGGAATTTCATCAATTCCAAATAGGAAGTCCTTCTTTTATTTATCTTACATCACATATTATATTCTTACGGTCTGTTATAAAAATTCCTGCAGTTCTTCCACCATACCCGCTTCGATATCACAGAGTTTTACGCACAGAGCAACACTTTTCTCATCTGCCGCTTTATAAGAATTCTTATACTCACAGAGAGACTTGATTCCCATGTTGCAGCCATCTGTCAGAAGGCTTGCAGCCTCTTTTGAATCCCCCTTTAACATCATCTTCACTTCTGATGTAATCCACGACGAAGCCTTCGCCATTGGATTTGGCTCCTGTCCTTCTGCCCCAACATTATTTAATGCTCTGTGAATTTCTTCTTTTAACTTAATGTGGTCGCCATTATATCTTGTGATAAGAGATTTTAATTTATCGTCTGTCACATGGCGGTTAATCTGCTCCATACTGTCGATTGCCATCTTGCAGCCAGCATCACATTCTTTTAATAATTCTACTGTATCTCGACTTACGTCTCTTTTTACCATGATCGTCTGCTCCTTCCTATATATAAAGACACTTATAGAAGGAGTATGTGAAAAAAAATTTTTTTCATACATTTTAGACTAATATTTTTCATAAAATTGAACGATATATAGTATGTCAGGGACGAAACTAACACAAAGGAATGTAGATATTATGAGTTTAGAATTCAGTAGTGTAAATACACAATACAATAACGATGCAATCGCAGCCATTATGCAGGAAAATGCACATTCTGCAGGCTCTAATCCAAAGGCAGTAGAAGAAGCAAACAGTATGGATATCGATGGAGCAGTAATCTCCATTTCCAGAACAGGTGCCGCTCGCATTAACGCAATGTTAAACAAGAGCATCCTGCTTAGCACTCATGCTGCAAGCAATGTATTAAATCCAGCAGATCGCATCGCTATCTCTGCCCAGAAAAATAATATTCGTTTTGAAGTAAATGAAATTCAGGACGAAGACGCAGAGGCAAGAGTTGCCGAGATTCGTGAAAATATGTTGAAAAACGCAAATGACAGTTTGAACGCATTAAATGGTGTAAACCGTGACAGCGTACTCCATTTGCTGTAAATCATAATCAAAAAAACCGGAATGAACAAGGATGTTCATTCCGGTTTTTATTTCTTAAACGATCAATGGTACATCCAAAAACCTCTCTGGATTCACCTTCATTCCCAGCGGTACATCTGGCTTTACATGAACTCCATGGAAATCCGAGCCACAACTTGTAGCCAGATCATACTTCTTCGCAATTTCAAGGAATCTTTTCTCTGTAGCTGGTGTGTGCTTTTGATAGATACACTCTACACCATCCAACCCCGCTTCTTTTAATGTCTTAATAAACATCTCCACTTCATACCAATTCTTCTTCAGGAGCCCTGGGTGCGCCAACACCGCTTTTCCGCCTGCGCCGTGAATCAACGCAATGGCTTCCTCTGGCGATGGTTTTTGTCTGTTCACCTCTGCGTGGAAAGCTGGAGTATTTAGATACCTGGCAAAAGCCTCTGGACAATTGGCAACGTAACCATTTCTCTCCATATAAAGAGCAAAATGTGGCCTTCCAATCACTTCTCCCGCTGCAACTTCCCGAATCTCTTCCATAGTAACCGGAATATTCCTACGATTCAAAAATCCACAGATTAGCTCCGCACGACGCTCTCTACTATCTGCAAACTCCTGGCATTTCCGACGCAAAGCTTCATTGGTCTCGTCAATTCCAAGTCCTAAGATATGCACTTCTTCTTTTTCCTGGGTACTGATTTCAATCCCAGGGATAAACTCGATACCAATCTCCTCTGCCGCCTTACGAGCTTCTGCAATTCCACCTATGTTATCGTGGTCGGTGATTGCAACTAGTTCTATTCCTATCTTTTTTGCCTCTGAAAGAAGCTCGTATGGAGTTAATTCGCCATCAGAGTAAGTTGTGTGGGTGTGAAGGTCGATGATAATCATATTGTTACTCATTCAGTATCTCCTCTTCCAACTCTACTAATTCTTGGTCCCATGGTGCCAAATCTTGCACTTGACGGATAACATCTAAAGCTTCTTTCCTTAATCCTTGTTCTATCATAAAACGAATCTTCTCTTTCATCAATTTCACCATCTGAAGAAGTTGTTCATTTACAGCATTTTCTTTTACGTTGGTAATGCATTCCGCCAAACGCTTAATCTTCTCTCCTAATTCCGGAATATTCTTTACACACTCTCGTAAATCAGATAGTTTCCCTTCTACATCAGATGCACCTCTTCCAAACATCTGATTTAAACATGCGGCACCTCGTGCATCTCTCGGGAGATGTTCCATCGTTCCTTCAAACCACTCCTCCGGACAAACCACAAGATAATATTCCAACATCCCCACCATATAGTCATAGAATTTCTGCAATATATCATCATCGGAATCCTCTATAAACTCCTTGTTAATTGCACTTTCCACCTGACGCATCTGACAATATAGCCTTCTCAACTCTTCTTTCTCGTTTACATCTGAAGCCACATATGCTTTCGCAAACAAAACATCTCCATTACACACATTAACTTGAGCATACGTCTTCACAAAAGCATCTATACTTTGAGCATCATTGCGAACCGCTTCTAACATTTTATCGGAGAAGTATTTTCTCAATCCATCATTATGATATGAATCTTCCAACAATTTTACCAAAATCGATTCTGTATCCATCGTCAATAATGCGTTATACAACGACTCTAACACTTCTTCCGCTATTGTCACAACTTTTTGATCTATTCCTAACTGAGCATAATACTGAGACAATTCATCTACTCTATTTTGTTTTAGTCCAATACAAATAAGTTTATGATACGCATTTCTTATATGATTTTCGTCAAACGTCTCTCCCAACAACGCTACCATTTTATGCGAACGCATCAAATCCAAATTCTTTACTAAACTTTGCGCTTGTTCCAGATACCGTTTTACATATTCCTCCGCCAACTGCCACTTACATAATACTTCGTAACATTCTGCCATATAAAAATGTAGCTGTGCCTTGAGCACCACAGTATTATTAACATTTCGAAGTGCCTCTTCACAAAAACGAATGCACTCTTTGTATTTTTTCAAACGCAAAAATCCCTGTGCGCATCCCGCATAAAAAGTTCCAAGTGCAGGATTTCCATATACAGTATCATATGAACCAATTTCTATTGTACCCTTGGAGATTTGTTCCTGACAAAATGTCAATAATTCCTCCCACTCTCCAATTGCACTCAACTCTTGCACCATCTGCATTTTCCAACGCACATTCTCTGGTTCTTCTCGAAGCATATCCAATAGCAACTCATAGTTTCTCTTAAAATGTGCTCTTTTTTTCTCTTCCGTCTCAAAGACATACCCACTATGCCCAACCAACGCATCTATATCTTTTCGCACCCCTTGTATTGGATGTAAATATTCATGCACCTTACTCTTAAACTCCGTATCCTCGTCCAGTCGAACCATACGGGTAACATAACCATCACTGTAGGTACTATAATGAATATCCATATAGTTTCTAACAACATAGTTAGCATATCCGTATTTTTTATATTCTCCTGATTGAAAAAAGCTTATAATGCCCTCTGCATCTATAAACCATTCGTCATCATCTAAGAACAAAAACCATTCTCCGCGCGCTTTCTGAAGTCCCACATTACGCGCTTTGGAAAAATCATTGCACCATTCAAATTCATATACCTGATCTGTGTATTCGCAAAGAATACTATGTATCTGCACCGACTTACTGGTATCCACCAGTATTAATTCGCAAGGAATCTCCTCTCTAATTGCACGCAAAGAATCCAGACACTTACGAATGGTGTCTGGGCGATTAGATGCCAATAATGAAATTGTTAACACTGGTGCTTGATTGTTCATAGATATACAACAACTCCTTGTTTGCTTACTTTATCAACTTTTTTAAATTATTATAGCATAAGCGTAGACTTTCTTGTAGTTTTAATTCCTTGAACGCAAAAAATCGGAGCAGATTTCTCTGCTCCGACTAGTATTTCTATTATCTCTGTGATTACTGTAATAATGAGAGAACACCCTGTGTTGACTGGTTAGCCTGTGCAAGAACTGACTGGCCTGCCTGCATAAGAATGTTATTCTTAGAGTATTCAACCATTTCTTCAGCCATATCTGTATCACGGATACGAGATTCAGCTGCTGTTGTATTTTCAACAACGTTATCTAAGTTAGCGATTGTGTGCTCTAATCTGTTCTGAACTGCACCAAGCGCTGATCTCTGAGCTGATACAGAAGCGATAGCGTCTGCGATTCTATCGATTGCGTATGTAGCATTCTTTCCTGAAGCATCAGAAACATTGAGTTCTTTAATTCCAAGACCTTCAGCTGTCATAGACTGAATATCAACGATAATCTTGTTGCTCATATCAGCATCTGCACCAACATGTAAACTGAATGTTAATGGTTTTGCTGGTTCAGTTGTACCATGAGTAATTGTGAACTTGCCATCTGTGATATCACTAACAGCTGCCGTTCCCTTTGTATCACCAATCTGGTTAGCTAATAATAATTCATTTTTCATGAATCCATGTAATGTAGCTGCTTTGTATTTGTTTTCAGAAACAACTTCTGTTGCATCATCTGCTACCACTGTATATTCTACGCCACCGATTTTAACTTTTTCGCCGACTACTAATGCAGCTGGTTCAAATGTAGATGTTCCAGCGATTCTATCTTCTGTTAATGTTCCTACTAAACCTGCATCCATCGCACCAAGTGTAACAGTTGTCTTAGTTCCATCAACTCCACCTTTAAGTAAGTATGTCTCGTTGAATTTTGTTGTTTCAGCAACACGATCGATTTCTGTTGTTAACTGTTCGATTTCTGCCTGAATAGCATCACGATCTTCTTCTGAGTTTGTTCCGTTAGCTGCCTGAACTGCTAATTCGTTCATACGCTGTAACATAGCGTGTACTTCTGTTAAAGCACCTTCTGCTGTCTGTACTGCAGATACACCGTCTTCTGCGTTTGTTGAAGCTCTGTCAAGACCGTTAATCTGTTTTCTCATTTTTTCAGAAATTGATAATCCTGCTGCGTCATCTGCTGCACGGTTAATTCTGTAACCAGAAGATAATTTCTCTGATGATTTTGCCTGCTGTCCTGTTGTTACTCCTAACATTCTGTTAGCGTTCATTGCTGTTAAGTTGTGCTGTACTACCATAATCTTTTTCTCCTTTTTCTTTAAAGTTAGTCCATTAACTTGCCTTCGTCCGTGAAGATTATTTTAGCACCGCCTCCGTGCAGTACCTTTAGTTACTTTATATATCGGAAACTGTTGGAAATACTTAACCCCTTTTTTGATATTTTTTCATTTTTTATTTTCGAGGTGATTCTACTGTTCCCTGACTACTTATATTATCGGTAATTTCTGGAAGAACTTTATACCCCTTAAACTAAAAATCTTACAGACTTACCTTTGAATCCTAATAAAACAAAGCTCTAATCTTTAATAATAATCTTCTAAATGTCATTTTTCTTGGCTTATGCCACTCTACAAAACTTCGTCTTGCCACAGGAGGAGCCTCTGGTGTTAACTCAAATTTACCATCAACAATTTTATACCAATCTTTATTCGTCATCCAGTAAGAACGCATACTATTTCTTTGCATTTAGTCCATCTTCTTACTATTACTTTCTTGTTGTAAATAAAACATTGTTTTCTGATTTTCGATTTCTGCACGTAATTCTTCTTCTGTTGGTAAATAGAGTTTGTATTTTGAAGCAAACAATTGCTCATTATCATGCAACACTGAATAGCGAGCTATATCTTCATCGGTATCTGCACATAATATTAATCCAATAGTTGGATTATCATCTATGCCACGTTTTAATTCGTCATACATTCGAATGTACATATCCATTTGTCCCACATCTTGATGTGTGATTTTTTCTGTCTTTAAATCTATAAGAACAAAACACTTTAGTATATAATTATAAAAAATGAGATCAATATAATAATCTTGCTTAGCCGTATGTATATGTTGTTGTCGCGCCACAAAAGCATATCCCTTTCCTAACTCCATCATAAAGTTCTGAAGGTTTGAAAGTATACTCTTTTCAAGTTCAGTTTCTGTAAAGCCTATATTACTTGGTAATCCTAGAAATTCTGTAATCACTGGATTTTTAATAAACTCTAATCTGTCGACCACCTTTTGATCCATCAGCATATTTCTCTCATTTTCCATCAAATCTGCTTTTTGGTTTTGAAGCACTCTATAATAATATTGCGACGAAACATTCCTTTGAAGTGCACGTACACTCCACGTCTGACTGAGCGCCTCTTGTTCATACCAAGCGCGCGCCTTTTTATCACTTACTTGTAATAATATTGCAAAGTGTGACCAAGATAGTAGCCTTGGAGATTTTCCAGACAGTGTCTGGAAAATCTCTGGGTATTCTTTATAGAATAGATAAAAATTATATAAATTACTTTTATTAAACCCTTTCCCATATTTCAACGTCAGTTCTTTTGCAAGTCTTACTATGATTTGCCCGCCATATTCTGCTCGTTCACTCCCATTTAATTCCTCCTCCATAATGCGGCGTCCAATCAACCAATTTCGTTGAACAAGAGTATAATTGACCGCTTGGTAAGCCGACTTCTGTGCAGAATCAATAATTTGGCATAAATCGCTTACAATATCTTTGGCAACTTCTTTCTTTTCCATAAAACCCCTCCAAAACAACTCCAATTAGGCCATATCATATGACCTTAAAAGTTCTCGAAAAACACAATATTCAATTAATCATTCTAGGGATATTTTCCTGAGATAGGATTGTTCCTTAGACGTCGTTTACATCCGACATTCTGAATTAACTATGATATGATTGTATCACAGTGTCATCAACAATACAACCGTTTGGATACATTGTTTAGAAAAAATTTTAGGGGCAGGAAAAATCCCTACCCCCTAAATTTGTATTAAGCCTATTTAAAATCTTAATTATCTTAATAATGCAAGAACACCCTGTGTAGAAGTATTTGCCTGTGCAAGCATTGACTGACCTGCCTGAGCAAGAATGTTGTTCTTAGAGTATTCAACCATTTCTTCAGCCATATCTGTATCACGAATACGAGATTCAGCTGCTGTTGTGTTTTCAACAACGTTGTCTAAGTTAGCGATTGTGTGCTCTAATCTGTTCTGAACTGCACCAAGTGAAGATCTCTGAGCTGAAACTTTAGCTACTGCATCTGCGATAGCGTCGATAGCGTATGTAGCTTTAATTCCTGTAGTATCTTTAATATCAAGACCTTTAACACCAAGACCTGCTGCGCTCATTGCATCAATGTTAACATTAATCTTATTTGTCATGTCTGCATCTGCGCCTACATGTAAGTTAAAGCTTAATGATGGAGCAACGTTTGCTTTACCAGGTGTAACTTTAAGATCATCTGTAACAACTGCTACTGTATCTGCACCAATATTGTTTGCAGCTAAAAGTTCTGCCTTAATTGCTGCCTTTGCTTCATCAACAGTTTTTTCTGTGTTAGCATCTTTTACAGTTCCAACGATTGACCATTCCTTGCCTGCAATTGTATATTTAGAGCCAGCTGCAAGTCCTTCTGGTGTAAATGTATAGTTGCCATCCCCATCAGCTGCACCGAATGAGCCTGCAAGTCCTGCATCGTGAACACCAAGAGTTACAGATACTGCTGCGCCTGAACCACCCTGTAACAGGTATGTTTCGTTGAATTTTGTTGTTTCAGCTACACGGTCGATTTCTGTGATTAACTGATCGATTTCATCCTGGATAGCCTGACGGTCATCTTCAGAGTTTGTTCCATTAGCTGCCTGAACTGCAAGTTCGTTCATACGCTGTAACATTGAATGTACTTCTGTTAAAGCTCCTTCTGCTGTCTGTACTGCAGATACACCGTCTTCTGCGTTTGTTGAAGCGCGATCAAGACCGTTAATCTGTTTTCTCATCTTTTCAGAAATTGATAAACCAGCTGCATCGTCTGCTGCACGGTTAATCTTGTATCCTGAAGATAATTTTTCAGAAGATTTTGCCTGTAATCCTGAAGTAATTCCTAACATTCTGTTAGAGTTCATCGCTGTTAAATTGTGCTGTACTACCATATAATTTTCCTCCTTGAATATAAAATGTAGCATCCTTGCTACTAATTAATGTTGTTACTCTAAGGAGGATATGAGCCATCTAGCGCGTACGACTGATAGCTCATTCCCCCTTAAAGGGTTATAAACCTAAGCCGTATGCTTTAGATTACTGTAATAATGAAAGAACTCCCTGTGTAGAAGTATTTGCCTGTGCAAGCATTGACTGACCTGCCTGAGCAAGAATGTTGTTCTTAGAGAATTCAACCATTTCTTCAGCCATATCTGTATCACGGATACGAGATTCAGCTGCTGTTGTATTTTCTACAACGTTGTCTAAGTTAGCAATTGTGTGCTCAAGACGGTTCTGGATAGCACCAAGTGAAGATCTCTGAGCAGATACTTTTGCTACTGCATCAGCGATAGCATCGATTGCGTATGTTGCTTTCAATCCGGTTGTATCTTTAATATCAAGACCTTTTACACCAAGACCTGCTGCGCTCATAGCATCGATATCAACGGTAATCTTGTTGGTCATATCAGCGTCTGCGCCTACATGAAGGTTGAAGCTTAATGATGGAGCTACGCTTGCTGTCTCAGGTGTGAATGTAAATTCCACATCATTTGCTACAGTTACATCGTCAACTGCCATAGCTGCATCTGCGCCAATTGAGTTCGCTGCTGCTAACTCGGTCTTAATAAGCGCCTGTGCATCTGCTATTGTATATGCATTTTCTGCATGTGCAGCATCAGCATCATCATAATCATCATAATCTTCCACGATGTCGTATTCTTTGCCACCGATAGAATATTTAGATCCTTCTACGATATCAGCTGTAAAAGTAAATGTACCATCACCATTATCTTCTAATGTTCCAGCAAGACCAGCGTCATGAGCTTCAAGTGTCATGTCAACATTAGCGCCTGAGCCACCCTGTAACAGATATGTTTCGTTGAATTTTGTTGTTTCAGCAACACGGTCGATTTCAGTGATTAACTGATCGATTTCGTCCTGGATAGCCTGACGGTCATCTTCAGAGTTGGTTCCGTTAGCTGCCTGAACTGCTAATTCGTTCATACGCTGTAACATTGAATGTACTTCTGTTAAAGCACCTTCTGCTGTCTGTACTGCAGATACACCGTCTTCTGCGTTTGTTGAAGCGCGATCAAGACCGTTAATCTGTTTTCTCATCTTTTCAGAAATTGATAAGCCTGCTGCATCATCTGCTGCGCGGTTAATCTTGTATCCTGAAGATAATTTTTCAGAAGATTTTGCCTGCTGTCCTGTTGTAATTCCTAACATTCTGTTAGAGTTCATCGCTGTTAAATTGTGCTGTACTACCATATAATTTTCCTCCTTGAAATTAATTCGTGGCATCCTTGCCACATGTTAATGGTATTATTTTGTGCCCATCCGGTCGTACGCACCGGACGGGTCCCAAAATTACATATTAAATTGTGTTTTACCGTTCACTAAGTATTACTGTAATAATGAAAGAACTCCCTGTGTAGAAGTATTTGCCTGAGCAAGCATTGACTGACCTGCCTGAGCAAGAATGTTGTTCTTAGAGAATTCAACCATTTCTTCAGCCATATCTGTATCACGGATACGAGATTCAGCTGCTGTTGTGTTTTCAACAACGTTGTCTAAGTTAGCGATTGTGTGTTCAAGACGGTTCTGAACTGCACCAAGAGAAGATCTCTGAGCGGAAACCTTAGCTACTGCATCTGCGATAGCATCAATAGCATATGTAGCTTTTGCACCTGTAGCGTCTTTAATATCAAGACCTTTAACACCAAGACCTGCTGCGCTCATTGCATCAATGTCAACATTAATCTTGTTGGTCATATCTGCATCTGCACCTACATGAAGATTAAAACTTAATGTTGGAGCTACTTTTGCTGCACCTAATGTAATAGTAAATACGCTTGTGCTGGTATTAGCTACTGTTGCTGCTGTATCTGCACCAATATTATTAGCTGCTGTAAGAGCTTCGTTAATCTTTGTCTGTGCTGTTGCAACTTTAATCTTGTTTTCAGCTAAAACTTCTTTATCATCTGCAACGATTTCATATTCTGTGCCGCCAACAGTAATCTTCTGTCCTGCTGCCAATGCTGCATCTAATGTAAGAGTTGCTGTTGCTCCGTCTGCTGCTGTTGCAAGTGTTCCTTTGATACCTGCGTCATGAGCTTCAAGAGTCATATCTACAGCTGCGCCTGAACCACCCTGTAACAGGTATGTTTCGTTGAATTTTGTTGTTTCAGCAACACGGTCGATTTCAGTAATTAACTGATCGATTTCGTCCTGGATAGCCTGACGGTCATCTTCAGAGTTTGTTCCGTTTGCTGCCTGAACTGCAAGTTCGTTCATACGCTGTAACATTGAATGTACTTCTGTTAAAGCGCCTTCTGCTGTCTGCACTGCAGATACACCGTCTTCTGCGTTTGTTGAAGCGCGATCAAGACCGTTGATCTGTTTTCTCATCTTTTCAGAAATTGATAAACCAGCTGCATCATCTGCTGCACGGTTAATCTTGTATCCTGAAGATAATTTTTCAGAAGATTTTGCCTGCTGTCCTGTTGTAATTCCTAACATTCTGTTAGAGTTCATCGCTGTTAAATTGTGCTGTACTACCATATAATTTTCCTCCTTGAAATAAATCCGTGGCTTCCTTGCCACATTTGTTTTAGTAGTGCGTGACGTTCATCCTGACTCGTACGCTTTCAGGATAAGCATCACAAAGTATAAACAATTACTTGTTTATTCATTACTTATATCGGACTTTAGGTCCAATAAATTTATAGTTAAGAAGAAAATTTTTGAAACTAGTAGTTCCCTGAACTTCCTTCTACACTATCTTGTGCTTTATGGACAATTTCTATTTCTTGTTATCCATAAACTGTGGGTCCACAACATTCAGCTGCATCATATTCTTATAATACTGGCTTGCAGCCTTGGAGTTGGTACGAACCACCTTCGCCTTCTGGCGAACGGATACGAACTTCTGTGTCATCAGGTCTTTGTTTTTAGCTTCCTGTGACTGAATCTCCATACTCAAATCTGTAATCTTGCGGATGCACGTCTGCATCTCCTTGATCTGATTGGTATAGGCAGGCTTGTTGGCCTGAAGTTCTTCTCGCACTCTTTCAAACAGTTTGTCAAAGCCACTGTCTAACTGTTCCATCTGTTCGATGAGTTTGGACTTGGCTTCTACTGTTACGTCGAAATCATCCACGTCGGCTCTGTCGTTTTCCAGAAGTTCCTTCTGGACTACATTGACGCGCTTGATTTCTTCTAGCACCTTAATTTTTTTCTTAAGGCTCTGAATCATAATGTCTACATAGGTCTGTTCCATATGCGCTCCTATGATACCTGTGTCTGGCCTGTAGCGTTCAGTCTCATAACTTCCTTCCAGGTATCTCTCATGGTTCTTAAGTGTTTCAAAATTTCTTCCATGATTTCTGCATCTTTTTTGATGTTTGCCTCATGAAGTCTGCGAATCAAATACTCATATACAACATCAAAATCCTTAGATACTGGATACTTCATGTCCAGTGACGCACGGAATTCCAGAATGATTCTTTCGGTTTTGATGATGTTGTTGTGAGCTTTTTCGATATCGTTTTTCTCAATAGCAGCCACCGCAATATTGCTGAATTTGATAGCTCCATCATAAAGCATGAGAATCAGCTCTGCTGGTGATGCTGTCATGATTTTACTATTCTGATATGCTGCATATGGATTATTTACTGCCATGTCCTATTCCTCGCTTTACATATTGCCTAACATACCGGCTAATGAATTGGTCTGACTCTGAAGTTTTGATAACTGAACTTCCATCTGTGAGAATTTGTGGTAGTAGAAATCTTCCTGTTCTGCTACTTTGTCTTCCCATTTCTTGATTAAGTCTTCGTATTCTTCCATCTGTTTGTCTAACTCTTTATCGTTATATACCTTATATGCTGAACTTAAAGAGGTAGACTTCATCTTCTTATCAATTGCCTGATACAGATTGGTTGTAAGCTGTTTCATAAACTCTGCAACCTGGTCTGGATCATCCTGAATTGCTGCCATCAGTTTGTCTGGTTTGCCAGAGCTGTTAGCGTCGTCTGCATCACCATCAATGTGGTATGCATACTGTTCGTTTTCTTTTGCATTCAGGAAACCTAAGGTCTGAATACCGAAGGTTGATAAGCTGAGTTTTTCGCCATTTACTTCTACGGACTGTGACATAGAATTAATCATTGCTGACATAATTCCATCTAATGAAGAGTCACGGCGAAGTAATGCGCTCTTAATCTTTGCTTCCCATTTCTCGATTTCAGTATCTGACATTGCGTCTTTTTCTTCATCTGTCAAAGGCTCATAGTCTTTTGCTGAATCTGCGTTAAACAGTTTGGTCATTTCATTGATTACGCTGTTGTACTCTGTTAGGAAGTCTTTAATCTTATCATAGATACCCTGGGTATCAATGGTTGTTGTAATTGTGATTTCGTTTGCTTCTCCATCACCTGTTACGCCAAGGGCATCAATGGTCAAACCATTGATTGAGAAGGTATTGGATGAGTTCTCATATAATACGCCATTCAGACGAATCTGCGCGTCTGAACCATTAATCTTGGTTGCGCCACCTGCTGTTGCAGATGCTGGATCCGCAAGAATTGCAGCCGCCTCTACAGCTCTGTTTGCCAGAGCTTCCATAGCTGCGATACGCTCTTCTTCTGTTCCAAGAGTTGCGATATTACGGATTTCCGCTGGCTGAGAAGCCATTGCTGCATCGTTTTCTGCAATCTTTTCATTGTTTGCTGTAATCTTCGCTTCTTCTGCAGTGATGATATCTTTGTTTGCATCGATTTTTGCCTGAGTTTCTGCAGTTTCAACTTCCAAAGCCGCTACATCAATTGCTGCCCAGTCTACTGGCGCATCTTCTGTACCGTTGGCTTTTTCATATTCCGTTACCTTCTTCAGGTCTGCAATCATTTTCTCTGCTTCTGCTCTTGCTGCAGCTTCCTCTTCGCTTAACTCTACATCTGGGTCAACTGCTGTAGTCAAGCCTAATTCAATCGCCAAATCTTCTGCCTTCAACTCATCTCGAGCCTGAAGTTCTGCGATTGTAACCCCCTTGTCGGCAAGGGCTGCAGATAATTCATCATAAGCACTTTTTGCTTCTACAGTCTTATTATTCTGATCAACTGTTTTCTGATATTCTTTGTTTTCTTCTTTTGCAGCATCAATTGTGGACTGATAACTTTCGTTTTCTTCCTTCAGAAGAACGTTGTTTGCCTGTTTTTCCAAGTAAACATCAATCATACTCTTGATATCTGCATATGTAGTATCATAATCGGTGTTATAAAATGCATAAGCCTGGGCATATTTCTGACCAGCTGCGGTAAACTGTGTTACACCATTTACCTTTTCGGTAAGAGCTGTATCAAGGCCTAACAATCCAAGAACTTTACCGCCATTTGCGTCTCCTGCAAGGATTTCAAAATCGTTATCTACGCCACTTTCCTTAGCGCTGATGAACATACGCTTATTGTTCTCGTCGAAACTAGCATTAAGACCAGCTTCCTTTAATGATCCGACAAAATCCGTAATTGTAGTATCACCATTGACAGTGATGTCTTTTGTCTCACCATTCTTCTGTGAAACTGTAATGGTTGTTTCGCCAGTAAAACCTAATTCTGAGAGTTTGCTCTTGCCCGTTACAGAACTGCCGAGTTTTCCACCAGTAATGTATGCTGCCTGAGCGTTCTTTAAGATGTTAAGTTTCTGGGTTCCTGTTACTGCTGTGTCAGATGCAGTTACTGTTGCTTTGGTTGCATCCGATACAGAAGTTCTTCTCATATTGTATGCAGAGGTATAACGTAAATTGGATACATTCGTATACAAGCCATAAATCTTAGTGTTCAAACTCTGCCAAGCTTCCTGCTTCCATTCCAGTTTTGTTTTTGCTTTTTCATATTTCTCAGTCTTAAGACCGTATGCTTTTACAAGTTCCTGTACGATTGCATCTGTGTCTAAGCCAGAGTTAATACCTGATAAACGAATTGGCATTTTTACGTTCCTCCTTTCTAACGTTTTTCATCAACCATAAGTCCTGCCATCTCCCAAACCTTAGCAATCATATCTAATGTCTGCTCTGGTGGGAATTCTTTGATGACTTCCTTAGTCTGTTTGTCTACAATTTTAATAGTTACACGATTGGTTTCTTCATGTACGCCAAAGATTGCTTCTGAGTTGTTCGCTCTACGGTTGATATCTTCTACCGCTTTCTTAATCTGGGCTTTCTGTGCAGCCTGCTGCTGTGGTGTACCAGCATCTTGTCCACCATCTGGATCTGTTCCTTTGGTGTTCATTGCTGATGTTTCTTTTGCAAGTTTTGCAGAAACCACTGCTGCTTCTGCATGTTCTACTCTGATTGCCGCTTCTGAACGAACTTCCGCAGACGAGCTACTTCCCTGATACGTCATGCCTGCGCCTTTGATTGCCTCAATTGCCATTTTCTACACCTCCATGTGTTGTCTACATAAACTCTTTTAACGCATCCAAAGCTTCTGGGCTGAAAGATGCTTTGTTCTCTTCCTGAATCTGTAAATATACTTCTTTACGGTAAATTGGCACGTCCTTTGGTGCTGAGATACCGATTTTCACCTGATCACCACGTACTTCCAGAATAGTGATTTCAACATTGTTGTTTACCATTAAGGCTTCGCCTTTTTTTCTAGTTAATGCTAACATCCCTATTCACCTGCCTTTTCTCTTTTTGCCTTGAGCAGGTCATAGATTTTGAATTTTACTGGGTAATCATCTTCTGTAATTACCTGGGCACCTCTATTGCTATCTGTGTTGATAACGATTGGTGCTTTTAAGTTTACAGAGAAATCTTCAATCTGTTTTGGAACAGTAACTGTTACCAAAAGATATGTATTATCTGCATGAATCTCTCCTAATGGAGCGATGATTTCATCATTTACAGATGGTGCATAATCTTCTTTGATATAGATTGGGTCAGTTACAGGGAATGCAACATCTCCGTCATCCATAGACTGCAACCACATAATGCGGAATGCTTTGTCTTTTTTCTCTTCATCAAAAATCAATGCAAAATGTGTAAGATTTGGGAATCCAATCATTCCCTTTTCCATTGTGATGATTTTGTCGTCTGCAATGTCAATTGCGCCGAACATTCTTGTGTTAGCCTTCATGGTTTGTTTCCTCCTTCGTCTCCGACGATTGTTTTTTAAATATAGTCAAGGAGAGTTCTCTCTCCGACTTTACTTGCTGCGGTAAGCGATGACTGGTATGCGTTGTAAGATGCATAATAGTCAATGATGATATCTGAGATATCTCTGTCTTCATTCTGTGACTTCAGCTCTTCCAATGTGGTCTGCTGATTCTCCACACGGGTCTGTGTCATGGTAAGACGATTCTTCATACTACCAATGTTGGTAATTGCAATATTGGCAGATTCCATATATCCATCAAATCTTGTGATGTAGTGTTCATATGTCTTCTGAAGATTGTCGTCTGCAAAGTCAGCTTCCTTCTGGGCTGCATCCAGATATGTCTGAAGAAGTGCCTGGTCTTCTGGACTCTGATACTGTGCTTCTGTCATCATCCGTTTTACTTTTGCCACTTTGTCATTAGCATTGATGGATTTCTGAACCACATTAATGAGTTCGTCCACATCTCTTGCAATAGAAGTATCAAATACGTCACTTGCCTGTGTATTGATTGTAATTGTTGTATTGTTAGCGATTGTATAGTTGATATCCTGAACCTGCTTGGTATATTCCACATGCTTGGTTGGGTCATCATCGGTAATGTCTTTACAATCGTAATAATATTCTGGTCTTGCTTCTCCAGCATCAAAACCTTTCTTGGTGTACTGTGCTGTAAGAGATGCTCTTCCATCGGAAATGGTATTGGCAAGTTCTTTACCAAAAATCATCTCGCCAGTTTCTTTGATGAAAACCATTGCATCGTCTGCTATGATTTTCTCTCCATTAGCTTCTTCCCAAGCCGCTTCGCTCTCAAAAATCTGCACATTTGCTGCTGTTGTTACTGTTCCGTCATCTGCGGTAGTAATAAGATCTGTCTGCGCTCCGTTAATGGTGTAAGATAAATTATCTAACTGAATTCCTTCGTTATATGCAAGACGAATTCTCTCATAAGAATTCTCACTAATCTTGGTTGTGCAATCTGTTACACCTGCCACGATTGCTTCTGGAACTGTTACATCACCTGTATAATAACGATGTTCTTCCAGATTGTCGTATGTGAACTGCTGTGTAATCTCATAAGTAGTATCTGGTTCATCTTCTTCGAATGTTAATGTGGAAGAAGTTCTGTATCCGGTAAATACGCTCTTGCCTGCATAATCTGCATTGCCTTCCAGATATACCTGGTCAGCCAGTGCTGTTAAGCCTTCTAAAATAGTCTGACGGTCGTCTGATGTAAGAGAATCGTTAGAACCATTCACACAGTGTGTACGAATGTCTGTAAGAAGACTCTTCATATTGGTAAGCGCTGTTTCTGTTACATCCATCCATGCTGAAGCATCCGGGATGTTATTCTCTACATACTGGTTAATATGGCTTAAAGTTGTTGATAAGCGAAGAGAACGAATGGCAATAACTGGGTCCTCTGACGCTTTGGAAATCTTCTTCTGGGTTGTCATCTGAGTATTATATTTGTCTACAAGAAGCTTGTTCGAATTAATATTCGATTTTGTATTTCTTGTAATCATTGTATTCGTAATACGCATGTAATCCTCCTAGCGACTTCCCTGTCTTGTGTTACTAAATATTATATCATATTTCTTATGTTCTGTTTGTAAAAACTTCGGCCCGTTTTATGTACATTTTTCATAAAACAAAGATGCCAGATGGACATTTTACTCCATCTGGCATTTATATCGGCTAGTTTCTCGATTTACGTAACCCCTGTTTCGTTAATTAATTTATCATAAATTTGCGAAAGCACGGAAATCACCTTGGCATTCAGGTTGTATGCATTCTGGAATTTCACAAGATTTAGTGCTTCTTCATCTTCATCCACACCAGATACTGACATTCTCTGGTTTGCAATCACCGATTCCATATTAAAATAATTTTTATAAAAAATCTTAGTTTTTTCTGTATCTACCGCAATATCTGAGAGCAAAGTCTCCAAAAATGCGCTGGCATTGTCGCCTCGATACATAGTTACGTCTTTCTGTAGCGCCATCATATCATCTAAGAGATCATACGCATCTGCACCATTTGTAATATCAACTGTAGTAGCAAAATATCTTGGATCTTTAAGCGAGATATCATTAATCTTGATATTAAACGCGGTCATCTGATGATATCCGTCTGATTCTGACGAAATTGTTGTCGCACGGTTATCTGGTTTTCCCCATTCCATGAAGTCATATTCTGTACCAGAATCTGTCTGTGCCACGAAGAAAGAACCCATCTGTTCTCCCATTAAAGTTTCACCCTTCTGTTGGATATCATTAAACATTTCCGTAAAGTTACGCAGGAATTCGTTAATCTGCTGCTGGTAATATGGAACACCCATAGCATTAACATTGTCGCCTACCGTAACCATCTTATCACCAGAAACCACTGCAATAAGAGGATCAATCTCTTCTTCTAACTGGAAAGTAATCTCGGAAATCTGTCCATCTGCATCGAGAACAGCGTCCCAACTCTTGTACACAAAAGTTCTGTTGCTGATTTTTACAGTTCCTTCTGCAGGAATATTCAAAGCATTTACATTACCATTGGATGGATTCACCAGTTTAATTGTGGTGTATTTGCCATCCGCATCCTGCTCTACCACAGAAGTTCCCTTCATGGCTTCGTTATTATTACCATCTCTTAAGTCGAACAAGGCTTTTAATGTTCCGCTTGCAGTCTCTGTTGTCGCTGCAAAATCACCCTTTGTATCTGCCCATACGATGTCATACATACCCTTGGCATCTGTCTGGTTATTTCTATATTCAGAAGAAACACATTCTAACTGACGGTAATCATTGCCATCTACCAAGAGCTGTCCATTGATAAATACTGTAAAGTTTGTTCCACCTAAGTTCTGTCCATAAGTGTTTTTGATCTCATATTCATCGGTCTTAACTGCCACAATGGAAGATAATTCATCCAACAGCAAAGCTCGTTCATCGCGGAGTTCATTGGCGTATCCGCCATTCATCTCTAACTTATTAATCTCTTTGTTAATAAGCGCAATCTTTTCACCAATAGAGTTAATGTTCTGTACCGTAAGTGTAATCTCTTCATTACAATCCTTCTGTGTTTCACGAAGAGAATCTGCTACAGAGTTAAAATAGGTACACAGTGTCTGCGCCTGATGGATAAACTGGTTACGCACACTTTCATCACTGGCATTGCCACCGTTTAATGTGTCAAGACCATTAAACATCTTGGAGAAGATAGAAGAAAATCCCTGCTGTACTCCATCATCTGTAAAAACATTCTCCACCTGTGACAAATAATATAACTTCTGCTCGAAGTATCCGAGGCTTGAATTATTCTCCCAATATTTGGTGTCATAATACAAGTCTCTCTGTTGCATAATCGCAGTTGCCGCAACACCTGTACCAGCGCTACCATATTTGGCATATACGCGAAGAGGTGCTGTTGCTTCCAGCGTAGTCTCCTGGCGGGAGTATCCTTCTGTGCTTACGTTAGATATGTTGTTTGCAGTTGTATTGATCGATGCCTGAAAAGCCGCAAGACCACTGGCACCAATATTCAGTCCAAAAAACTGTGAAGGCATATCGTCACTCCCTTTCCTAGATTAATCCGGTTACAATCAATTCTGTCATCTGACTGATAACGGTCATATATCGACTGGCTGCATTATATGCAGACTGATATTTAATAAGTTTTGTTAATTCTTCATCACTAGATACACCCATAATCTGTTGACGACTATTGTCAACGGAAGCCACCGTATTGGTCAGGGTATCACGGGATGATTTGTATACGCTACCATCTGTACCAAGTTTTCCAAGCATCTTGTCATAGAATCCCTGGAATGTACATGGATACTGGTCATTTGGGCTAATGTGCATTCCCTGCACGCCCCATGCTGCAGCGAGTTTTTCTCCTAAATCAAAATCCACTGCACCATTCTGTGTAAATCCTGGAAGCAATGTAACCTGTTTGGTCAATTCTTCCTCTATTTCAATGTTTCCAATGCGATACAGAGAATTTGGATCTGCCACATCTTCTTCATTATATACATATACTTCATTGCCATCTGCATCATAGGCTACCGTATATCTGTCTACGCCCATTCTTGCAAAAAGCTCATGTGGTGGCAATTTACCATCTGCGCCTACTGCACAATTCTCTGCATCGAGAATCTTAATATTAGCACCTGCGCCATACAGAACATTGCCGTCTGCGTCCACCAGTTCATTACCCGCCTGAACCTGGTACTCTACATTTGGTGCAAACAAATCATTCATTGTAGTAATAATATTGCGGAACAACGAATCTACCTGGGCTTCCGTCTCCACCAAAAGTCTATCTTCAATCTTGGCATATGCTTCTGGAGTAAGTAAATCCGCATAAGTTCCATAGGTTTCGCCTCTCATAAGAAGCTTTGCCTTAATAGAACCTACGTCTGTATTGGCATCCGAAGAAACATCTCCATCCGTATAGAAGGCTTTTACAACCTGTCCCACATTCAAATCTGACAGGTGTGGCCAATATGGTGTGGAGAATCCAGTACCTTTTTCTTTGTAAGTATCCAGGTGGAAACATCCCATCTGACTAACAAAGTCAACGCCTTCGATAGTAATATTTACAAATCCCTCAAAATCTTCCTGCGCGTTGATATTCGCATATTTTGATAATTCGTCCAAGAGATAATCTCTCTCGTCACGAAGTGTCATGGCAGTTTCCTTGCCATTCGATTCCACCTTCATAATCTCAAGGTTTAATTCATAGATACGGTCGCCCATATCATTTACCGCCTTGATAGAATCCACAATCTGGGCATCAATATTAAACTGATAACTCTGTAAGTTGGAATATAAAGCCTGACTGCGGCTTACCAGAAGTCCTGCTTTCTGGATAACCAAATTCTGTGTAACAGAATCCGCTGGCGTCTTAGCTAATTCCTGGAACGCTGTCCAGAGATCTTCTACGCTTTGTTTGAACTGTTCTCCGTCCAATTCCTGGAACAAATCCTCTACGTATAGAACAGATTCGTAACACACGCCATAAAAAGCCTCACGTCCGCTCTCCAGACGATAAGACTTATCCAAAAAAACATCTCTTGCATGAACCACATCTCCAATGGATACACCCAAACCAGACTGATGCATGTTGGTTACGATGGTTGGATCCTTTAATGTGTCATATCTTTTATCAGAAAAACGAACTTGCTGACGTACGTACCCCTTGGTATCTACGTTAGCAAGGTTGTTAGCTGTCGTATTTAGTGCATTCTGGGCGCTCTGCAAACCGGATGCGCCGATATACATACTACCAAATCCGTTTGCCATTACTGTCCCTCCTAGTGTTACTGTTTCGCATCAAAACCGCTAGTACCTAGTAGTGTTCCCGTATTATAGGCATTCTTGTCATAGTTAGCGGTTTCTGGAGCTTGTCTCATACTCTTAAATAAAGTAATGTCAAACTCTGTCATTTCAATTGCATGATGTAGCAGAATCACATTCTGCTGATTTTTATCCTGCACGCGTTTTGCGGCAGCAATGAGGTCATCCCTTGCGATGGTTAACTTCTCCTGCACCTGTGGTTGCGATGCAAGATAGCCGATGAGCGTGGTTACAGTAAGTTTTTCATCCGCTCTGCCAAGAACAGTCTTGATGTCATTTAAGACCTGAATCTGTTTGTTGCTAAGGGAAAGCAATTCATCACTTCTAGCCTGTTCTATAATTGTAAGCTTCTCAAGAGCAGGGACATCGCCACGCACAAGAATCTGTGTTTTCTCATCTGCGCACTCCTCAAGGGCACAGTACAGCCTTGTTTCCTCTCTTAATACATTTACAAGTTCATCAACTAAACTAGCCACCGTTATTCCTCATTTCTACGCCAAAACATTGTTATACTTATTCAACAGTTTGTTTGCAAAGTCTTCAGGATTTACGGAATATGTTCCTGCTTCAATCTGTGCTTTAATTGCAGCCACTTTGTCCTCACGAACGTCAGAAGCCTGTTTTACTGCACTTTTTGCTACCTGATAGTCATAGCCTGCCTGTGAAATAGATAACTGGTCGCTTCCCATAGAAGAGCCTTTACTCTTATTAGAAGCGTTATAAGATTTCTGCTGTACTCCATAGAGTTGTGCAACCTGATTATATGCATCTATACGCATAACAGCATCTCCTTTCTACCTGGAAATCTAGTTTTCTACAATGTTTATCGGCGGTTTTTAATAATACTTTAGTTCCAAAATAAATTTTTTTAAAAATTTTTATCCCTGGGTAATCTTACACTTGCCTGGAGTTACAATCTCTTCTTCTAGAATAATCTCTCCAATGGAATCCGCATGAACACTGCCCGTAATTGGATTCTTTACGCTATCAATATGTCCTTTTACAGTAGCCACAACCTCGCTTCTTTCAAAAGACAAATCACAACCATCCATCTCGCAATCCTCTAACACCAGTCCCTTGCAATAGCAAAGAGGCTGTGTTCCTATGATTTTACAACGAACGAAACGGATATTTTCTGCATACCATCCCAGATATTCCCCTTTGATTACAGAATCCTCAATTGTGATATTCTTCGCATGCCAGAAAGCATCTTTGGTATCCAGGTTACACTTGCGGAAGGTAACATTCTCTATGTACTGGAAGGAATATTTTCCTTTCATCTTCAGTCCATCTATCTCCATGTCGGTACACTCAAAAAATGGATATTCACCTTCTAACGTCGTATTCTCTACTGTAATATTATGACTTCTCCATGCAAACTCTGGCGAGATAATATCTGTATCTTTTATTTGGATATTTTTACATTCTCTTAACGCTTTAATCCCATGCATTTTAGAGTCTGTGATTACCACTCCGTTATCATACCACAGAGCCGCCCGGCAATTTTCTGTCATATGACAATTGGTAATCGCAACATCGTCCACGTGCCAGAAGGGATATCTCAGATTCAGATATGTATCCTCGACCTGGATATTTTTACATTCCTTAAACGCGGACTCTCCATCTGCTGGTCCGTCTATTTTACAATTCTTTACAACCGCATCCTTTATTCCGTAAAAGGCGCGTTCTTCATCATGTGTTTCATTTACAAAAATCATTTTTTACTTCCAATCACTTTTATTTTACATTTTTTGACATTCTCTTACGATTATTCATAAAAATCCCCCTTGGATTTGCACAATAACACAGTTTATTATACCATACAAACCCCAAGGGGGACAATCTTTATTCATTATTTACGGCATATATGCCAGTGTGTATAAGAAGTTGCACAAACTTGCAGATTCTTTGCCATCTTTTCCTTTGATTGTAAAAGTCATTATACGGCAGCATCCTCC
>SVFC01000025.1 GCA_015057035.1 Lachnospiraceae bacterium
CCGCTCTTGAATGTTTGAGGCGCTGCTTTTGCGCCGAGTTCTCAAGAGCGGTTTTTTATATCAACTTTGTTCTAAGGCATATCTAGAAGTACTTGAAAATTACAACCAAGTCTCCGATGCACATACTGCCAGCCCACGGATGTTCGCCTATCAAAAGACACGAAAACATCCATCAAAAAGCGATTCAAGAAATTCTATCCTTCTATCCAAAGTCGCAGCGTCATTGGTCGGACTTAGGGGCATAGAGAAAGGGGCGTCGAAGACACCAAATCAATGGTATTTTGCAACAGCCCCTCGTATTGTAATTATTTTTTCTTGTTTTCACGCTGCTTCTTTTCAGATTCAACTTCAGCAGAAAGCTTTTTGTATTTTTCCTGAATACGAGCACGGAAACTCTTCTTCTCTTCTGGCTTATCTAATGGTCCACGAAGACCTTTTACACCAGTGATGTAAAGACCACTTACAGTAGCTTTCACTTCCTTTTTCACAGGAATGTCAGCAAATACCGCCTCGTCAGCGATCAAGGTCATAACCTTAGGACCAACCTTAGCCTTAACGATTGGAAGTTTTGTTCCACGCATATACTTAGGTGTCTGATCAATAACCTGCTGTGGAAGACCTGACTCTTTGAGTTTCATTTTTTTCTTGTCAATAATCAGCATAGAAACGGTCTGCGCAACTGCAGCCATCTGTGCATCCTGTTCTTCTTTTTTCTTCTGAGCTTTTTTTCCAAAAAAATATAATGCAATTCCGGCTGCGATAAGTGCAACAAGAATAACAATCAATACGATTGTGCCTGGTTCCATTATTTTTCCCTCCTTAATGTCACTATCGCATATTTTAGCAAAAAAACTTTAAAAAATCAATGCGAATATGCGTTATATGTTTGTAATTTTGGGAAAACTATGTTATTATTTATAAATTCGGAACAGAAATAGTATATTTTTAGGAGAAAACTTATGAGAAAGAGAATTTTAGCAGCGTTACTTGCTGCAACAATGATAGTATCTCTCTGTGCATGTGGTAATGGTAGTGGAGATACACAACAGCCAAGTGGTGACAATACACCAGCAACACCACCTACGATTACTTCCCTTGCATCTTTTGATGATTTTAAAACAATTTTTAAGGACAAGAAGTATGAAGTAACAGATGTAGACGTAGAAGAATACTTTGTTAGTATGCTCTGCGCTCAGGGTGCTGGTCTTATTGAAGTGAAAGACCGTGACACCGTACAGAAGGGTGACGTTGTTCAGGTAGACTATACAGGATATTTGAATGATAAGGCATTTGATGGTGGAGCAGCAAAGAATCAGATCATCGATGTTGACAAGAACTGTCTGTTTGGTGAATATACAGGCGAATATGGTACTACATTTATTGACAAGTTTACAGATGGCCTTGTAGGCGCTAAGAAGAAAACACCTGTAAAACACAATGTTACTTTCCCTAAGAACTACTCTAGTTCAACATTAGCTGGAAAAGAAACAACCTTCGAATTCAATGTAGACAGAATCTATGTAAAAGCAACACCAGATAATGTTACAGATGATTATGTGAAAAAATATATGGAAAAACAGGGCTTCACTACAGTAGAAGCACTTCTTACAGATTGTAGAGAACAGTTAGTTGCAACAGCAGTTATCAATTATACAATTGCAAATAGCAAGGTAGATATTCCAGATGCATACTTACAGGAACGTCTTGCAATCTATGAAAATGCGATTGTAGAGATTAGTGGCGCAACAAGTATTGAGGAATTCGTACGTTCTCAATATCAGGCTACAGTTAGCAGCATTAGACCATACTGGCTCTCTTATATTAAAACCAGCATTATTACAGAAGTAGTTTTAGCTGAAATGATGAAGAGCAAAGATGTTAAGGCTGATGAAACAAAACTTCAGGAATATATCGAAGAAATTATGTCTGTAAATAGTAACTTTACAGATGCAGACGATATTTACTTTGAGTTAGGTTATGGTAATATCGAAAAAGGTAAAGAACGTTTAAGCAACCAGCTTGCAATCACAGATTATATTCTTGAAAAATATCGTGCATCACAGTCTGTGACAGAATAATTTTGAAATAAAGGAGTGTTTAGAAATGGAATTAGTAAACATCAGGGAAATTTTTCGCAATCAGGAAAAATATGAAAACAAAAAAGTAACTATCGGAGGATGGGTTAGAAGCAATCGTAGTTCTAAGAATTTTGGTTTCCTCGTAATTAATGATGGTACTTTCTTTGAACCAATTCAGGTTGTATATTCAGACAAACTGAATAATTTTGCTGAAATCGAAAAAACAAACGTTGGTGCTGCTCTCATTGTAACTGGACAGCTTGTTCCGACCCCAGATGCAAAGCAGCCATTTGAAATCCAGGCAGAAACTGTAGAGGTGGAAGGTGCATCCACACCAGATTATCCACTGCAGAAAAAACGCCACACTTTTGAATATTTAAGAACAATCTCTCATTTAAGAGCAAGAACAAACACATTTGAAGCAGTATTCCGTGTTCGTTCTCTCTGTGCATACGCAATCCACAAATTCTTCCAGGAAAGAGATTTCGTATATGTGAATACACCACTTATCACAGGAAGTGACTGTGAAGGTGCGGGAGAAATGTTCCAGGTTACTACATTGGATTTAAACAACATTCCAATGACAGAAGATGGAAAAGTTGATTTTTCAAAGGATTTCTTCAACAAGCCAACGAATCTTACTGTATCAGGACAGTTAAACGGTGAAACCTATGCTATGGCATTCAAGAATATCTACACCTTTGGACCAACCTTCCGTGCAGAAAACTCTAATACCCAGAGACATGCAGCTGAGTTCTGGATGATTGAGCCAGAAATCGCTTTTGCCGACTTGCAGGATGATATGATGCTTGCAGAAAGCATGTTAAAATACGTTATCAACTACGTTGTAGAAAATGCTCCAGAAGAGATGGCATTTTTCAACAATTTCGTAGACAAAGGCCTTCTTGATCGTCTTGAAAACGTTGTAAGCAATGACTTTGCAAGAGTAACTTATACTGAAGCAATCGAGATTCTGTCTAAGAACAATGATAACTTCGAGTACAAAGTATCCTGGGGCTGTGATTTACAGACAGAGCACGAGAGATACTTAACAGAAGAAGTCTTCAAACGTCCAGTATTCGTTACTGATTATCCAAAGGATATCAAAGCTTTCTATATGAAGCTCAACGAAGATGGAAAAACAGTTGCAGCAGTTGACTGTCTTGTACCTGGCATCGGTGAAATCATCGGTGGCAGCCAGCGTGAAGACGACTATGACAAACTTCTTACAAGAATCAAAGAAATGGGACTTAATGAAGAAGACTACGGATTCTACCTTGACCTTCGTAAATACGGTTCTGCAAGACATGCAGGATTTGGTCTTGGATTTGAACGTTGCGTAATGTACCTGACTGGTATGAGCAATATCCGTGACGTAATCCCATTCCCAAGAACAGTTAATAACTGCGAACTATAATTTGGATTTTTATTAAAATTTACGAAATGAGCCTTAGTATATATTGTATGTGCACACGCTTTCGCTCTACGTCCTATGTAGCGGTCACTAAGAACACAGCATCATACACTATAAAAGAACATAGATGTTTTTTCCTAGTGTATGCTACTGTATTCTAAGTGCCGACGAGGACGTGAAGGTGCAATACAATATATACTAAGGCTCATTTCTTACTCTTCAAGGAAAAATAAATTATATTTCGCAGTTAAATATTCATTCAAGGAATATGGATAAACAATACACGGATATTGTTATGACCGTACAGGGGGTTACTATGATTTTTGGGTTGCGGAATGTGCTAGGAAAATATAGAATTACACTAGGAAGTAGGATGCAATAAAGGAGAAAAAGAGAATGTATGAATTTTTAGGTAATCTGCTAAAAGATCATAAAGGTGACATTATTTTCCAATGCTTTGGGATATGGCATCTTTTGTTTATGGGAATCATCTTCACAGGAATTATCGGATTAGTAATCTGGCTGAAAAACAAATCCCAGGAGACAAGAGATAAAGCAATTGATACCTCAATTAGTTGTGCATTTGGATTATATATTCTGGACTTCTTTCTAATGCCTTTTGCCTACGGCGAAATTGATTTGGAAAAATTGCCATTTCATATATGTACAGTAAGTTGTGTGCTGTGTTTTTTGAGCAGACATAATAAGTTCTTTGAAAAATATAAATTACAGTTTGCGCTCTTGGGATTGATAGGTAATCTTATTTATGTGATTTACCCTGCGGGAGTGGGCTGGTACCAAGTTGCGCCATATTCCTATAGAGTGATTCAGACATTGCTGTATCATGGTGTAATGACGTGCTATGGAATACTTACATTGGCATATGATGATGTGAAATTAGAATGGAAGAAATGTTATAAAGAGCTTATTGTAATTGTAGGTATCACATTGTGGGCGTTGTTAGGAAATGCTTTATATAATAGCGAGGCGCGTGTGTTTAATTGGTTCTTTGTGGTACAGGATCCATTCTATATTTTGCCGGCAGATATCGCGCCTTTTGTAATGCCTTTTGTTATGATTGCGACCATATTTGTAGCGGATATGCTGGTGTATTTGTGTTATTTCAGAATTAGAGGAAAGAAAGAATAAAAATAGAGGTCTAAGGGTGATTCCCAATACATATATTGATACAGAATGTAATTGGAAAAGGATTCCGAATCAGATATTATGTTAGATAGCTATACAATAAAAACCACTTTATTTGCAGTAATTATCATGGGAATAACATCCGCAGCTACGCTTGTCATTTTGAGCGTTTTCACCTATCTGTTTCGATGGCAGGCGCCACAGGCCCAGGTAGGCATTACATTGACGTACATTATCAGCGGATTTCTTGGTGGATTTTTATCCTGCATAATTGGTGGGAGAAGGAAGAAGAAAGAGGTTAAAAACACAGAGAATTCTACGAAAATTACTTTAATCAAAGGAACTACACAAAGTGCTATCTATATGGCAGTGTTGCTGTCAATTTCCATTTTGCTTTCAGCAAATGAAAACTGGGATATGGTTCAAATTCTTCTTGTTTGGATTTTGCTTACTGCTAGTTCTACATTGGGTATTTTCATTGGCGAGAAAGGATTTTTTGGGCGAGTTAAGAAGTGTTAAAATTAAATAAAAAACCTGAAAAAGGGCTTTTCTTAAGGGCAATCCTATGCTATACTAAACAGACGACATTAGGCCAACTATTTACGACCGTTCGCGTTGCGTGCGGTCGATTGTTTTTGTCCACGGGGAGCCCGTGTGGCAAGATATGCTAGAGAAGAAAGGAAGTAAGACATGAAAAAGAATAAAGGATGGGTAGTCATTCTCCTGGTTCTTGCCCTTGTGGTAGGGCTTGGCGTAAGTTGTGTTGATATTTTAAACGCAACTACCGCTAAAAAGGACAATGGATTAATCCTGGGATTGGATTTATCAGGTGGAGTTTCTATCACTTATAAGATTGTGAACGAGAATCCAAGTGCGACAGATATCGCAGATACAATCGCGAAAATGGAAGAGCGTGCAGAAAACTACAGTACAGAATATGCAGTATATCAGGTTGGAGAAGACCGTATCACTGTAGAAATTCCAGGTGTTTTTGATGCTAACGCAGTATTAGAAGAACTTGGTAGTCCAGGTGCTTTATACTTTATTGTAGAAGAAAATGCAGAAGGCAAAGACAACTATTCTTATGATGCAGATAGCGAAGAAGATGTTCCTTACAAGTTGAACTATTCTTTGGAAGAATTGATTAAGAATGGCTCTGTTATTCTGACAGGTAATGATGTAGTTGGTGCTGAAGCACAGTATCAGCAGGATCAGTTTGGAAACGTAGAACCTATAGTTTCATTGGAGTTTAGCAAGGAAGCTGCTAAGATTTTTGCAGAGGCAACGGAAGAAGCTGCAAAAACAAGAGCTTCTATTGCGCTGTACTATAATGACCATTTTATCAGCGTGCCAACTGTTTCCAATGCAATTACAGATGGTAAATGCGTTATTACAGGATCCGCAGATTATGCAGAAGCGAATGAGCTCGCAACCTTCATCCGTATTGGTGCGATCAACTTAAAGCTAGAAGAATTGGAATCTAACGTTGTAGGTGCACAGCTTGGTAGTGAAGCGCTTAGTACATCCATCCTTGCTGCAGGAATTGGTCTTGCACTGGTTATGATTTTCTTGATTGTTTTCTATCGTATTCCAGGTGTAGTTGCGTCTATTGGACTTGCAATTTATACATTCGGAACAATTGTGTTAATTCAGATGCTGGATATTACTCTGACGCTTCCTGGTATCGCAGGTATTATCTTAGGTATTGGTATGGCGGTGGATGCCAACGTCATTACGTTCTCACGTATTCGTGAAGAAATTGGTCAGGGACATTCGCCATATGCAGCGATTCGTGATGGATACAAAAAAGCATTGTCTGCAATTTTGGATGGTAACGTAACTACATTTATTGCGGCTGTGATTCTTTTGGTATTAGGCTCAGGTACGGTAAAAGGTTTTGCATATACCTTAATTATTTCTATCGTACTGTCCTTATTGACAGGTGTTGTGATTTCAAGATATTTGTCACAGGCATTATATGCAGTAGGATTTAAGGCGGAAAAATACTATGGACGTCAGAAAGAGCGTAAGACCATTGATTTCCTGAAGCACAGAGGAATCTACGCAGTAATCTCTTTAGTAGTGATTCTTGCTGGTGTTGGTGGAATGGTTTATTACGGAAGCACTACAGGAAAAGAATTAAACTATGGTATTGAATTTGCCGGTGGTACATCAACCACAGCAGATTTTGGTAAAGTATATACTATTGAACAGATTGAAAAAGAAATTGTTCCTTTTGTAAGTGAGATTACCAAAGACGCAGCGGTACAGGCAACTACGGTAGATGACAGTACAAGTATTGTGTTAAAAACACGTACTTTGACATTGGAAGAACGTGATGCCTTAGCAGCAATGCTGATTGAAAAGTTCGGTGTCAAAGAAGATACTATTTCCTCTCAGAGTATTAGTTCTACCATTAGTGATGAGATGAGAAGCGATGCGATTCTGGCAGTTATTGTAGCTTGTGTATTTATGCTGATTTACATCCGTATCCGATTCAAGGATATTCGTTTTGCCACAAGTGCTATTGTAGCCCTTGTACATGACGTGCTTATTGTAATAGCAGCATACGCACTTATTCGTATTTCTGTAGGAAGTACATTTATTGCAGTTGTGCTTACCATTTTAGGTTATTCAATCAACGATACAATTGTTATTTTTGACCGTATTCGTGAAAACATTGCTGGTTTGGAGAAGCCTACCCCAGCGCAATTATATACGATTGCAAATGAATCTTTAACACAGACTTTGGGAAGAAGCATCAATACAACGGTTACTACATTGATTACGGTTACCGTACTGTTTATCCTTGGCGTTCCAGCAATCCGTGAATTTTCACTTCCAATGATTATTGGTATGATTGCGGGTTCATACTCTTCACTCTTCCTTGCAACAGAGTTGTGGTATGAACTGAAAGTTAGAATCAAGAGCAAAGAAGCGGAAGTGTAAAAGCAATTGTTGTAAAAAGATAAGGGAATATTGCTTTATCTATGAATATGTATAGAGTAGCGACGCGTGGGCGTATGAAGATTTTTTCTTCATACGCTTTTTTTATATGTTAAAATGGAAATAATATGGAAATTTAATTGACAAATGGAAATAAAAAGGATATTCTAATCATAAGAGGTGCGACACTTTGGTTGCAAACATAAGGAGGATTCATTGATATGACCATGACATTGCAGGAAATGAAAGAGCGCAAACGACAGCTGGGATATACTAACGAGCAGATTGCTGATTGGTCCGATGTGCCACTTAGCACAGTGCAGAAGGTGCTCAGTGGTGCAACTCAGGCGCCGAGATATGACACATTACGTGCTATTGAAGAAGTATTGACGGATAGGTCTGCGATGGCTTCGTTAACGGTGAGAGAGGCAGCTGTAAAGTATGGAGCTCCAATTGAGAAGCGTCAAGGGGAATATACGGTAGAGGACTACTATGCCTGGCCGGAAGATGAGAGAATAGAGCTGATTGATGGTGTGATATATGATATGGGTGCACCATATCTTGTTCATCAAGATCTGGTTGGAGAAATTGCTTTTGTGCTTAGGACTTATGTGAAAAACAAAAAGGGAAGATGTCGTATTTATGAAGCGCCTGTAGATGTACAATTAGATTGTGATAACAAAACTATGGTACAGCCAGATGTGATGGTGATTTGTAAGAGAGAACAGATGACCAAGAAAAATGTCCTAGGTGCGCCAGATTTTGTGGTGGAAGTATTATCTAAGGGAACTCGTAAGAAGGATATGACCATCAAACTTAACAAATACACAAATGCAGGAGTGCGTGAATATTGGATTGTTGACCCAAAGTATGAAAGGGTTATTGTGTATGATATAGAGAATGACTTGGGAATTTCTCTTTACACATTTGACGATTGTGTTCCCGTTGGAATTTTTAATGGAGAATGTGTAATCGACTTTAAGAAAATCAAAGAATATGTAGGGGACTTTTTATTGGAGGAATAAGAATGAAATTGCTTATCATATGTTTAGTCATTATCAATATCCTTGGTTTTTTCGCTATGGGTATTGATAAAGAACGAGCGCAGAAGAAGTGCTGGCGCATTCCGGAGAAGACACTTTTTGCCATAGCTCTTTTGGGTGGAGGATTAGGCGTCTGGCTTGGGATGTACATGTTTCGCCATAAAACAAAGCATGATTATTTTGTAAAAGTAATCTCGGTGGTTATGATAATACAGATGGCGTTCTTATTTGTGTTTTTATGGCGCGTGGGATAGGCAAAAGCACCGAATTTCAAGGATTTTTCCTTGATTTTTCGAATAGACAATAGTACAATAGCAGATAATGATATTAGTAATTTTGGAGGCGTTATGATCGATTTAAAATTTTTAAGAGAAAATCCAGAAGTTGTAAAAGAAAACATTAAAAAGAAATTTCAGGAGCACAAACTTCCATTAGTTGATGAAGTAATCGAATTAGATGGACAGGCTAGAAAGACTCAGCAGGAGGCTGACGAAATCCGTGCTAGCAGAAATAAATTATCCAAAGAAATCGGCCAGTTAATGGCACAGGGCAAGAAGGAAGAAGCAGAAGCTGTGAAGGCACAGGTTGCTGCCAATGCTGCACGTCTTGCAGAACTTGAAGTTCTTGAGAAGGAACTCAGCGAAAAAGTAACTAAGATTATGATGACAATTCCTAACATCATCGACCCAACTGTACCAATTGGTCCAGATGATAGCTGTAACGTAGAAATCGAGAAATACGGCGAACCAGTAGTGCCAGACTTTGACATTCCATACCATACAGAAATCATGGAGAGATTTGATGGTATTGATATGGAAGCAGCTGGTAAGGTTGCAGGTAATGGTTTCTATTATCTCATGGGAGATATTGCAAGAATTCATTCAGCAGTTATCTCTTATGCAAGAGATTTCATGATTGACCGTGGATTCACATACTGCATCCCACCTTTCATGATTCGTTCTAACGTTGTAACAGGCGTTATGAGCTTTGAAGAAATGGATGCCATGATGTACAAGATTGAAGGTGAAGACCTTTACCTTATCGGAACATCAGAACATTCTATGATTGGTAAGTTCATCGATACATTAAATGACGAAGAAAAACTTCCATATACACTTACAAGCTACTCACCATGTTTCCGTAAGGAAAAAGGTGCTCATGGTATTGAAGAACGTGGCGTATACCGTATCCACCAGTTCGAAAAACAGGAGATGATCGTTGTATGTAAACCAGAAGAATCTCCAAAATACTATGATGTTTTATGGAAAAATACAGTAGATTTATTCCGTAGCCTTGACATTCCAGTACGTACACTGGAATGCTGTTCTGGTGACTTGGCTGACCTTAAAGTAAAATCTTGCGACGTTGAAGCTTGGAGCCCACGTCAGAAGAAATACTTCGAAGTAGGTAGCTGCTCTAACTTAGGCGATGCTCAGGCTAGAAGACTTAAGATTCGTGTAAAAGACAAAGACAACAACAAATACTTTGCTCATACATTGAACAACACAGTTGTTGCTCCACCACGTATGCTTATCGCATTCTTAGAGAACAACTTAAATGCTGACGGAAGCGTTAATATTCCAGTAGCACTTCGTCCATATATGGGTGGCAAGGAGAAATTAGTTCCTACAAAATAGTTTATGATGATTAGAGTCTGTACAACATAATTTGTTGTACAGACTCTTTTTTCTTGCCCTTATTTAAAAAAGTGGTATGATAAAATTATTAGAAAAGATGTAATGAGGGGGTACATATGAAAAAGATAGTAAAAAGGGTTTTGATTATTGTAGGCATTGTTTTACTGGTGGTAATCGCAGTTTTAGCAGGACTATTTATCTATTCCAAAACATATTCTATTCCAGAGCAGGATGCGAAAATTGAAAATACCACAGGCCTTGTACAGGCACACAATCGCGCGTTATATGATGCGGAGGGTAATATTATTCAACTGCGTGGTGTCAATGCAGGACAGATTCTGTTGCAGGAAGGGTGGATGAGCCCATTTGCATTAGAACCACTGAAAAATGCAGACGGTTCTTATGTAAAGGATGATGGAGATAATATTCAGTATCCAGAATTCTCAGAAGAAGAGTTCCGTCAGGGAATCAAAGATAATCCAAACTTAAATACATATGATATGGAAGAGTTGATGAGAATTTACTGGGATTGTTTCTTCCAGGAAGAGGACTTCCGTATTATCAAAGAAGACTTACAGATGAATACCATTCGTCTGCCATTCTATTACCTCAATATTTTAAACGAAGACCTTACTTTAAAGAGTGAAGAAGATGCTTTCGGTTATCTTGATTGGTTTATGGGAATGGCTGCGAAATATGAATTGTATATTGTGTTAGATTTACACGGTGCTCCAGGAAGTCAGAATGGATACGAGCATTCAGGTGCGGCAGAACGCGTGTCAGGTTTATGGGATAACGAGGAAAATATTGCTGCTACCATCGAGTTATGGGATTTTGTATCGAAACACTACACAGAAACCCGTCCTGACCTTGGTAAATGGATTGCAACCTATGACATTATGAACGAGCCAACCT
The DNA here is from genome assembly GCA_015057035.1 of Lachnospiraceae bacterium. GTDB lineage: Bacteria > Bacillota > Clostridia > Lachnospirales > Lachnospiraceae > Roseburia. The sequence goes on from SVFC01000025.1 coordinate 11,180, forward strand.
ATGGCTATGAAGGTGTTACCACAAAAGAGTGCTGGGATGTGTTTGACCAGATATATGATGTGATTCGTGAAAATGGTGACAATCATGTAGTTACAATGGAAGGATGTTGGGACTTTGCCAAGCTTCCTAACCCAGCTGATTATGGTTGGGAAAATGTGCAGTACGAGTATCACTGGTATAACTGGTGGTCAAATATTTTACCATACGATATTCTTTATGCATATTATGATATGAATAATATCGGAAGAGACTATAATGTGCCAGTATTGATTGGTGAATTCACTTTATTTGAAGACAGAGATGCCTGGGCAAAAGAACTGAAGTTATTCGATGACAGAAATTATTCATGGACCATCTGGAACTACAAGTCAACCGTCACAGGATGGTGGACCACCTCATGGGGCGTATATACCTGTCAGCTTAAGGCTATCACAGAGAATGAAGATCTTAAGTGCAACATCTCAACCTGTACCTATGAAGAGTATGTTGCAACCTGTGAGAAGACCAAGACGGAGAACTGTGCAACGGGAACCTTGTATGAAGTGATTCAGGCTTATAATGAATCGAGAAAATAAGTTTATCCTTCGGTTTTTTGTGAATGCATATACAATTCCTTATATTCCTTCGGTGACACGCCATATTCCTTCTTAAAAGCACGGAAGAAACTGGAATAGTCACTGAAGCCACATCGAAGATAGGCTTCGGTAATAGCAACATTACTTAAAATGGCGTCTCGTGACATTGCGAGGCGCTTTTTTGATATGTACTGGTGTACGGACAGACCGATATTCTCCTTAAATACGTGAGCGATATGATATTTACTAACGAAGAATTCTTCCGCCAGTAAATCCAGAGAGAGAGGGTCTTCTAAGTGGCTCTCAATATAGGAGATGACGTTCTGGTAGAGACTTTGTTCTTCCTTAGGAGCGTTTGGATTTTCCTGCTCGTAGATGGTGCGGTTCACGTGAAGAATTAGGTCATTTACTAGTAGAGAAACTTTGGCAGCCTTTCCAAATCGTTCGAAGTGGATTTCATCAATTAGCTGGAAGGCTTTGGATTGCAAGGTGTTAAACTCAATCAGGTCATAGTGGAAGATATGTCGGTTGTTTTGTAGAACGTGCTGTGTAAGATATCCATAATCAGGGGATACTTCCAGTAACTGATTGTAATAATCCTGAGAGATCCAGAATACAATACGCTGATAAGGTAAATCAGGATTGTGGACAAAAACATGATGATGCAGTCCAGGTGGAATTAAAATCATATCGCCCTGCTTTAGAGGATAGCTGGTTCCGTCAATATAAATAGAGACATCACCACCAAGTAAAAAATAGAATTCATAGTAATTATGGTCGTGGTCGCGCAAAGTCGGCAGATTTCGGTCGTTATAATAATAAATCTCGAAGTCTTTGGACAACATATATTGACGAGTACTGAAATTGGTACGTAATTCCTTTTTCATAGGACCTCCATTGTGCGAATTGTGTGCAAATTTTCAAACAATTCAACAGATTTACGCATATTGTATCATAAAACCGCAACTTTTGCAATGTGCACAACAACGATACCAATTTCTTTTTTTTGGAAAAACTATATAATGAAATTAACACGAAAATTCGTAATACGAAAGGAGAACGTAATTACTATGGAATTAAGCAAAGTTGGTTTACAGAACCGCGCAGAATGGGAAGCAAAAGGGTACAAGCTTCCACAGTTTGACAGAGAAGCAGTAACAGCAAATACTAAGGAAAATCCATTCTGGATTCACTTTGGTGCAGGCAATATCTTCCGTGCATTCCAGGCAAATGATATGCAGAAAATCTTAAACAGTGGCAAAATGGACAGAGGTCTTATTGTTGCTGAAGGTTTTGACTATGAAATCGTACAGAAAATGAACCGTCCACACGATGATTACACAATCCTCGTTACATTAAAGGCAGACGGAACAATCGAAAAAACAGTAGTAGGTGCTGTTGTTGAATCATGCGTACTTGATTCAGAAGACGAAGCTGAATACACAAGATTAAAAGAAATCTTCTGTAAAGAATCTCTTCAGATGTGTTCTTTCACAATTACAGAAAAAGGTTACAGTCTTGTAGATGGTAGAGGCGAAATGCTTCCAGCAGTAGTTGCTGATATGGCAAACGGCCCTGCAAAACCAGCTAGCTACATTGGTAAAGTTGCTTCATTATTAGTAACACGTTACCAGAATGGTGCTGCACCAGTTTCTATGGTTTCTATGGACAACTGCTCACACAACGGTGATAAATTATACGCAGCAATCAATGCATTTGCTGAAGGATGGGCTAAGAACGGCTTAGTAGATCAGGGATTTGTTGATTACATCAATGACAGAAATAAAGTTGGTTTCCCATGGTCAATGATCGACAAGATTACACCAAGACCAGATGCTTCTGTAGAAGCTATCCTGAACAAAGATAATATCGAAGGTCTTGCACCAGTTATTACATCTAAGAACACATATGTAGCACCATTCGTAAATGCTGAAGAAACAGAATACCTTGTAATTGAAGACTGGTTCCCTAACGGACGTCCAACAGAATTAGAAGAAGTATTCATCTTCACAGAGCGCGAAACAGTAGACAAAGTAGAAAGAATGAAAGTTTGTACATGTCTTAACCCACTTCATACAACACTTGCAGTATTTGGTTGCTTACTCGGATACGAAAAGATTTCTGAAGAAATGAAAGACGTAGAACTTAAGAAACTCGTTGAACGCGTTGGATACGTAGAAGGACTTCCAGTAGTAGTTAACCCAGGAATCCTTGATCCAAAAGAATTCATCGATACAGTGCTTAACGTACGTATTCCAAACCCATTCATGCCAGATACACCACAGCGTATTGCTACTGATACATCTCAGAAACTTGCAATTCGTTTTGGTGAAACAATTAAGAACTACATCAAAGACGGTAAAGACCTTGGCGAATTAAAATTAATCCCAATGGTATTTGCAGGATGGATGAGATACTTAATGGCAATTGATGACAATGGTAATGCTTTCGAACTTAGCCCAGATCCATTGCTTGATACAGTTTGCCCAATCGTAGCTGGTATCAAACTTGGCGACACAGGCGTAGAAGAAACAATCAAACCATTACTTACAAACAAAGCAATCTTTGGTGTAGACCTCTACGAAGTTGGTCTTGCTGGATTAACAGTTCAGTACTTTGAAGAATTAATCGCTGGACCTGGCGCAATCAGAGCTACACTTAAGAAATATGTATAGTTAATTTCGAACTGCCAAAATTTTCGACAAGCTGTATATAAGCTTGCTTATAAAACAGCTTGTGAAAATTTTGATTGGCGAATTGTTTGTAGCAGTTCGTCGAAATATAAATTACTTAAATTAAGGAGAATATATTATGAATCCAGTATTAGAAAAAATCCAGAAAACTGGTATTATCCCAGTAGTTGTTCTTAACGATGTTAAGGATGCAGAACCATTAGCAAAAGCTCTTATCGAAGGTGGACTTCCATGTGCAGAAGTTACTTTCCGTACAGATGCAGCTGAAGAATCAATTCGCATCATGAAAGAAAAATTCCCAGAAATGTTACTTGGCGCAGGAACAGTTCTTACAACAGAACAGGTTGACCGTGCAGTAGCAGCTGGTGCAGAATTCATCGTAAGCCCAGGCTTAAATCCAAGAATCGTAAAATACTGTGTTGAAAAAAATATTCCAATCACACCAGGATGTGCAAACGCATCTGATATTGAGCAGGCTCTTGAAAACGGTCTTGAAGTTGTTAAGTTCTTCCCAGCTGAACCAGCAGGCGGACTTAAGATGATAAAGGCTCTTGCAGCTCCATACGTTGGCGTGAAATTTATGCCTACAGGTGGAATCAGCGCTTCTAACGTAAGAGACTACTTAGCATATGACAGAATCATCGCTTGTGGTGGTAGCTGGATGGTAAGCGGCGACTTAGTAAAAGCTGGTGAATTTGATAAGATCAAAGAATTAACAGCAGAAGCAGCAGCTATCGTAAAAGAAATGAGAGGCTAATCCTAAACGCCATACGGCTGTTGTCCGGAGGCTATTCAAGCGGCCGTATATGTATGATATAGAACGCCTCGACGTTCCTTAACCTCGGCTTTTCTATATCAAACATATACGACCGGCGATAGTTTTCGGCAACAGCCGTTTTCTCGTTTAAGAATTACTCATTTCTTGGACTTATTTTTAGGAGAATTAAAACTATGGATAAAAAGTTTGATTTACTTACTTTGGGGGAGATTATGCTTCGCCTTTCGCCACAGGGGAGTGAGCGAATCGCAAAGTGTAAAATGTTTGAAAAACATATTGGTGGTGCAGAACTTAACGTAGCCTGTGGTGTATCTCTGACAGGACTTCGCACAGGTGTTATTTCTAAAATTCCAGACTCAGCCATTGGCGATTTCGTGCGTAACAAAGTGCGTTTTAATGGTGTAAGTGATGACTATTTAGTATATGATCACGAAGCAGGAAATCGTTTAGGCGTATATTACTATGAAATGGGTGCTTTCCCACGTAAGCCACAGGTGGTTTATGATAGAGCTGCATCCTCAATCACAAGGATCAAAATAGAAGATTTTGAAGAAGAGATGTTTACTAACACCAGATGTTTCCATACATCAGGTATTACATTGGCATTAAGCCAGCAGTGTCGTGAAACAGCCATCGAAATGATGAAGCGTTTCAAAGCTGCAGGAGCATTGATTTCGTTTGATGTAAACTTCCGCGGAAACTTGTGGACTGGTGAAGAAGCAAGAGAATGTATCGAAGGTATTTTGCCATATGTAGATATTTTCTTCTGTTCCGAAGATACTGCAAGATTAACCTTTAAGAAAACAGGCGATTTAAAGCAAATCTTAAAGAGTTTTACAGAAGAGTATCCTATTTCCATTGTGGCAGCGACTCAGAGAACAGTACACAGTCCTAAGGTTCATTCCTTTGGTTCTGTACTCTATAATGCAAAAGAAGACAAGTACTACGAGGAAGAACCATACCGTAACATCGAAGTAATCGACCGTATCGGTAGTGGCGACCAGTATTGTGCAGGTGTGCTTTATGGACTCCTTTCTTCTGATATGGATTGCCAAAAGGCCCTTGTTTATGGTAATGCCCGTAGTGCAGGTAAGAATACAATTCCTGGCGATATGCCATCTATGGATAAGGATGAAATCGATAACATTATCGCAGACCATAACCACACTGGCGGATATATCAGTGAAATGAAACGTTAGAAAATGGGAGAGTATAACAACATGAAAAAATTTATGGATAAGGACTTCCTGTTAACAACAGATACAGCGAAGAATCTGTATCACACCTATGCGGCACCAACTGTAATTCCAGTATTGGATTATCACTGCCACATCAACCCACAGGAAATCTACGAAGATAGAAAGTTTGAAAATATCACACAGGTTTGGCTTGGCGCAGACCATTACAAATGGCGCCAGATGCGTTCTAACGGCGTAGAAGAGCGTTATATCACAGGAGATGCAACAGACAGAGAGAAGTTCCAGAAATGGGCAGAAACTCTGGAAATGGCCATTGGAAACCCATTATATCACTGGAGCCATTTGGAACTTCAGAGATACTTCGGATATGAAGGACATCTTTGTGGAGAAACAGCAGAAGAAGTATGGAACCTCTGCAATGCAAAATTACAGCAGCCAGAATTCTCAGCACGTGGATTAATCAAACAGTCCAACGTAACATTGGTATGTACCACAGATGATCCAGTAGATACTTTGGAATGGCACAAAAAAATCAAAGCAGATGACAGCTTTGATGTACAGGTAGTTCCAGCATGGAGACCTGAAAAAGCTATGGGCATCAACAAACCTGGATTTGTGGATTATTGTGCAAAACTTTCAGAAGTAAGTGGAGTAAAAGTAAATTCTTTTGCAAGCCTGATTGAAGCTTTGAGAGTGCGTCTTGACTACTTCAACGAAAATGGATGTACCATTTCTGACCACAGCTTAGACTACGTGATGTATGAGCCTGCAACAGCAGAAGAAGTTGAAGCAATTGTTGCAAAACGTCTTGCTGGAGAGCTCGTTTCAAAGGTAGAAGTAAAGAAATTCGAAACAGCATTCATGGTAGAACTTGGAAAAGAATACCACAAGAAGAATTGGGTAATGCAGTTACATTACGGTGTAAAACGTGATAACAACCAGAGCATTTTCCGTAAACTTGGACCAGATGCGGGTATTGACTGCATCAGCAACTACACACCATCTTCTGAAATGGCTGATTTCCTTAATGCTTTGGCAGTAACAGAACAGTTACCAAAAACAATTCTGTATTCATTAAACCCAATCGACAATGCAGCGATTGGCACAATCCTCGGATGTTTCCAGGATAGCTCAACGGTAGGAAAAATTCAGCAGGGTAGCGCATGGTGGTTCAATGATAACAAGCAGGGAATGATTGACCAGATGGTATCCCTTGCGAACCTTGGATTGCTTGGTAATTTCATCGGTATGTTAACAGATTCACGTAGTTTCTTATCATACACAAGACATGAATATTTCCGTCGTATTGCCTGCGAACTGATTGGTGGATGGGTAGAAAACGGAGAATATCCAGCAGATGAAAAAGCATTAGCTAAGATTATCAAAGGAATCTCTTACAACAATGCAGTAAGATATTTCGGATTTGATTTAGAAACAAAATAAGATAAAACAAAGGGGCGTCACAGTATACCGAATGTGGTAGTTTGTGACGCCCTTGTTTGCTGTTGGATTATAAATGAGAGTAGCCGTATGCATTGGCGAATGCACTAATTGGCTCTCTGTTTTTACATAAGGTACATCCTTCCTGGGAATACAGTTTGTAATGAGGAATGTCCTTTGTAGTAAATAATGAGCGAACTGGAAGCCCACAGTAGCTGTTAACGGCGCTGAAAACAGCACAGATTTCGTTAATTGTAGCACCATAATACTTCAGGGCTTCAACAGCTCTACCAATGGTTTTTCCGGTTGCAGCAGTAGCAACAACGAGAAGAACATTTTTGTCCTTAATCATTGGCTGAATGTTATCTCTAAAAAGTAACTGACCAGAATGTGATTCTTCTGGAGTAATGACATAAATAGATTTGTGATAGTTTACAGAGATGATTCCGGCTTGTGTAAGTTCAGTAGCAAGATATGCTCCGATAATATCACAACCATCCATACAAACGATTGTGTCTACAGTGGATGTTGGACTTACTTTTTTGCTTAATTCTTTTGCAGCAGCAAAAGCCTCATTGGAACGGCTTTTGATGGTGGTCATATCTAAGTAGTAGTTTACATGAGCGTTTGGAGTAACAAAATGTCCAGGAACCGCTCGTAAAATTACATTTGGATTTTCATAAAGTGGAAACTTCATTAAATTCTGCATTTTTACTTCCCTCTCAATACTATGTAGTCTATGCTTCTGGAATAATGATTGCTGCAATGATATAAGCAATCAAGCCTGTTCCACATGCACATACAGAAACAAGCGCCCAAGCAAGTCTTACGAGAGTTGCATCAATATTAAAATATTCAGCGATACCACCACAAACACCACAAATGGTTTTGTTAGTTGTGCTTCTAGTTAATTTCTTTTCCATGGTTATTCCTCCAAAAATATATAATAGCGTAGAATAATAATAACGTATTTTGAGAAAGAATACAAGAAAAAACTCCGTGTCATTTGACACGGAGTTCGTAATGTGTGTATTTAGTTCTTGCCATCAAGTCTGTCAAGCATATCCCATACACCCAGCATGTACATAATACCAAGAGCACGGTCATATAAGCCGTAGCCTGGACGTACATTACCTGGTTCTTCATCCCAAAGATGACGACCATGGTCTGGACGGATATATCCTTCGAAACCGCAATCATGGTAAGCTTTTAATACTTCAAGAATCTGAGTATCACCATCGCAGTCGCGGTGAGAAGCTTCAGAGAAGTCACCATTTTCGAAGTGTTTTACGTTACGGATGTGAGCAAATGCGATACGGTCGCAGTGCTTACGAACGATTGATGGAACATCATTGTTAGGATCAGCATTTAAGCTTCCTGAACATAATGTTAAGCAGTTGTATGGGTTATCAACCATCTTTAAGAAACGGTCGATATTTTCTTCACATGTTAAAAGACGTGGAAGACCGAAGATATCCCATGGTGGATCGTCCATGTGGATAGCCATCTTAATGTCACATTCCTCACATGTAGGCATAATTGCCTCTAAGAAATATTTTAAGTTAGCCCATAATGCTTCTTTGTCTACTGGTCTGTAAGCTTCGAAAAGCTCGTCCAACTTAGCCATACGTTCTGGTTCCCAGCCTGGGAATGTCATTCCGCCTAAGTTGTTTAAGATGTAGTCTGCCATTTCCTTAGGATCATCATGGATACGGCTTGCTTCGTAATAAAGAGCTGTAGAGCCATCACCTACTGGATGGAAAAGGTCTGTACGTGTCCAGTCAAATACTGGCATGAAGTTATAGCAAATAACCTTAACGCCGAATTTTGAAAGGTTTTTGATTGTTTCGATGTAGTTTGCAATGTACTGATCACGAGTTGGAAGACCAATCTTGATGTCGTCATGTACGTTAACTGATTCTACAACGTCCATGTTGAAACCGTATTCATCAAGCTGTTTCTTAACTTCTGCGATTTCTTCCACTGACCAAACTTCACCTGGCATTTTGTGGTGTAAAGACCAAACGATGCTTGTTACACCAGGAATCTGTTTGATATAGTTCAGGCTGATTTTGTCATTGCCTTCTCCATACCAACGAAAGCCCATCTGCATTGGCATAAAAATACCCTCCTTAATTATTTAATAAAACATTATAGAATGTCCTAGTTGTGTTTATTATATCACATACTTGTATACAAAACCACTATTTTAAACTGTTATTTTGCAAAAAAATTAAATGTAATTTTTGTTAAAAATAGTAGTTGACAGCAAACTGTATCACTCATATAATACAGTTAGAAAGTGTATTATACAGATAATACAGTTGAGAGGTAGAAAATGATTTCATTTGAACAGTTTCGTATGCAGGGGGACGCCCCAATTTACATGCAAATAATTACATATGTCAAGCAGGGGATAGTAGCCAGGACGATTTTGGATGGCGATGAATTGCCATCCAGACGCGTGCTGTCAGCAACCCTTGGAGTGAACCCTATGACGGTTCAGAAGGCGTATAAGATGCTAGAAGACGAGGGGCTGATTCAATCCCGTGCAGGTGCGAAGAGTTGCGTGGTGTACACCCGGGAAACCTTGGAACAGATTCGAGAGGTCTTATTGGAAGAAGATGCCAGGGGCGCAGTACAGAGGTTGAAGATGATGGGGATTCGGAAAGAAGATGCCCATGAATTGATTGAGAAGTATTGGGAATAGGAAAGGGAATAAGATTATGAAAAAATATATGTCGGTTTTGATGATGTGTGCAAGAAGAACTATATTTAAATTGCTCGTAGTGATGTTTTTGATGATTGCTTGCGAGAGCATCTGGTATTTTACATTGTTACAAGATGTAAATTATGGGGCGGGTAGGCTAGATGTAAGATATGGTTTAGGTGGGATGTATCAGTCAATTTTCCTTTATGGCTTCCTCTTTGTAGCTTGGTGGACATTTACAGTGATTCTGGGGATATATGGCTGCAGAATCAAGGAGGGCTCCGCAAGCGTGTTGCGCAGATTGCAGATATCCAGAGGAAAAGTGTTTTGGATGCAGGTGCTTTATAATTGTATGGCATACATTATGTTGCTCAGTGTTCAGATGATAATGCTTTTTGCGATGGGAAGTATCTATTCTAATCGGTTTCCACAGGAAAGTGGACCGCAAACAATTTTTCTCGCCTTGGTGGAGTCATCATATGCATTTGAAGCAACGGTAGTTGATATGGCATCGCCATTTGTAGGGATATTCGGTTGGTTCTTGAGATTTTGTAGTATTGCAATTTTTAGCGTGTCCACAGCGTGTATTACAACAGGCCTTTTGAATATGGAGGGAAATTAATGAGAAAAATGTTCAAGAAATTGTTCCCATTGGGATTAGACATTCCAGGGCAGATGGCAATTATTGTAGTATTTTTAACCATTGCATTTATGATAGAGTATTTGACTTTTGTATTTAATTACGAAACCGATGTAATTAAGAACTGTTACAAAGATTGCATAGATATTTATCGTTTGAAGGAAAACTATCAAATGCCTGAATTCACTCCGATGTTGAGAAACTGTTTTGATATAGGTTGGTATTATATCGCGTTGCTAGGATTGGTTATTTACAACTATTGCTACCATTATAAGACTTATAAGAGTATATATCTTATGCGTCGACTAGAGAATGTGTGGGAGATTCATAGAAGATGTTGGGGGATTATAATAATAGGAGGTCTTTGTGTGGTTTTGTGGATGTTTGTACTGTGGTTGGTATGTTATGGCTACTATTGCATTGCTCCATTACCAGAGACTTTTGAATGGCGATATATCACTTAGGAGGAAAGAATATGCTAGAAATAAAAAATGTTAGTAAAAAATATTGGAGCGGAGAGGCACTGAAAGGCGTAACGGTTTCTTTTGGACCAGGGGAAATTGTTGGTTTGTTTGGGGAGAATGGTGCAGGAAAAACGACTTTGATGAAGAGCATCCTGGGATTTTTGTCCTATGATGGCAAGATTACGTTGGACGGTGAGAAAATCACACCAAAGAATATTGCACGTATCTCTTTTGCCACTTGTGAGCACTCTTTTATTGGAAATCTGACACCGGAAGAACACGCGGAATTCTACGAAGAACAGTTTCCAAAATTTAATCGCAAACGATATGAAGTATTGATGGACTTCTTTGAATTACCTAAGAAGAAGGTTTTAAGAGCTTTTTCCACTGGGCAGCAGAATCAATTTGAGGTTCTGATGGCGTTGTGTCAGGGTGCAGACTATATTCTGATGGATGAACCATTTGCTGGAAACGATGTATTCAATCGCGAAGATTTTTACAAGGTGCTTCTGGGAATCTTAGAGCCTAACGAGACGGTAATTCTCTCAACACACCTGATTGAAGAGGTATCAAACTTTATTGGAAGAGCAGTGCTGATTCACGATGGTAAGATCGTTGGGGACGTTCTGGTAGAAGATTTAGAGGAAAAGGGAACAACGCTGATTGAACATGTGAAGAAGGTCTACCATTATCGAAACGACAGAATCAAACGTGCAATTGAGGCCCTGGAAAAGGAGGAGTAACATGAAAAAAGCGTTAATTATTATGCTGTTAATTTCACTCCTTTCTATGGGAGGTGCAATTGCAGTGTCTGCTACTATTTGGGATTCGGCAGATGATATCGTTTTCACAGAAGAGGTAGAATATGGTGATAAGGGTGTTGTGGAAGGTGCTACTGTAGAACTTCGTTTTCATGCGTCAAATGGTTGGGGCTGGATAACAGAGCACACACTTGGAGAAGCACAGAGTACCAGGACACAGGTGATTTCTAACTGGGATTACCCTGAATATGATAAATTGCCATACACAAATTTTAAGGATTCGTCGTTGTCAGAAAATGAAGCAGCGTTTGCACGTGTTATAGCAAAGGTGGCAGGGTCAAAAAATGCACAGGCAAATCCGGAGAGTGTTCGAGAGGACACAAATATGTATGGAATTTATGCCAGAGAGATTCGATGTTCTTATAGGTCAAAAGATAAACTTGGCAATGTTCAAGTAGGGGATATATATTTATATGTAAAAAAGATTGAGAATACCCTTTATTTTAGAATTACGCATAGCCTTTATGGAACAGATTATTATAAGGTAGAGGAAGAAACTGGTTTCTGGGGGCTTTATGCATGCGATATAAACCCAGAAAACAATGAGCCAAAGCCAGAAACGGTTCGAGAGATTGATTTGGGCGAGAGAAAGCAATTAGTAAAGTCTATGTATTTTGATTATGACGAGAATAAGATTTTGGTAGTTACAGAAGACGAAACAGAGAATGCCTATTTATCAGTAATCGATGTTGAAACAGAGACACAGGTGCAGGAAATCGCCTTAGGAGATAGAGAAGTGCATGAATGTGTGGAATACGGTGATTTTATGGTGTTAATCACAGCACCACGTGAGTTTATGTTGTTTTCCAAGGACGAGTCGGACCATTATCACAAGGAATTTGAGCAACAATTGCAGATGGAGTGTTTTAATGGATATGAACTGTCCATATATGGCGACAAGGCATTTGATTGGGATGGAGAACGTCTGATTATGGCAGGAGTGAAAGGTGGACTTGAAAATAAGTGCAGAATGTTTGTGTCTGCCTTTGATGAGAGTGGTCTATTATATCATGCAAACTACAAGAATAGTGTAGATATAGGAGAAGGTGGTTGTTATCCAGACAGTGATCCAATTGCAGTTAGATGGAAATGAATGATAGAAAAAGAACTATCCCACAACACGTTAAGGTGTTTCGGGATAGTTCTTTTTTATGTTACGTACAGATTACACTAAAACTTTAAAAATACATTTCTTAATAGCAATCTTCTCACCATCTGCGCAAGCTGGTTTGTGCGGCTCGTCTAACATGCAGATGTAGAAATCTTCTGGACAAAGGTGTGTAGAAACCTTGTTTTCACATTCTACGATACCAAAGTCACGTCCTTCATCAAAGGAAGTTTCTGTTCCAACATCACCAGTTTCGATTAATTCGCATCCAGTAATATCTACATGGATATCAAGATACTGTTTGTGAATTTCAAAAGGAGTAGTAGCAACGTCCTTGCCTTCAATCTCGATTACACTTACAAATACGTCTTTTCCAACGATTTCATGCTTTCCAACAGGGAGATTCACATATTCTCCCTTCTTAATATAGTCAATTGCGATATCCAGGTTTGGATACAGACCTCTGTACAAATCAATGTTTTTAATCTTATCAAAAATCATGCAAAAATCCTCCAATTTTATTATAACCAGGGCGTTGCCCACAAAGTGCTCAGTAAATAGGATATTAAGAAAAAAGGCTATCGCTGTTAAACTTTAAAAACTTTGCCGCGTGTATAATAATAGAAAAGCCGAGGTTAAGCCTGGCGTCGAGGCGTTCTATTATTATACACGCGGCAAAGAATTAAGCATTTAAATTGCGATAGCCGTAAGCTTTATGTTATCTCTGAACACGTGCGCCAGCGCCACCCATAATAGCTTCAACTTCTTTCTTGCTAGCCATTGTTGTGTCACCTGGTGTTGTCATAGCAAGTGCGCCATGAGCTGCACCGTAGTTAACAGCGATTTCAGCGTCACCTGTTGTCATTAAGCCGTAGATTAAACCAGAAGCGAATGAATCTCCACCACCTACACGGTCCATGATTTCAAGACCCTTGTAGTCTTTAGCTTTGTAGATTTCGCCACCTGCCCAGCAAAGAGCTGACCAGTCGTTAACTGTAGCTGTCTTAACTTCACGAAGAGTTGTAGCAACTGCTTTGAAGTTAGGATATGTCTTAACTGCTTCGTTGATCATCTTCTTGTAACCATCGATGTTAAGTTCTTTTAAGTTTTCGTCGTTACCTTCGATTTCAAAACCAAGACATGCTGTGAAGTCTTCTTCGTTACCGATCATAACGTCTACGTATTTAGCAACTTCTTTATTAACCTGCTGAGCTTTTTCTAAACCACCGATTGCGCTCCACATAGAAGGTCTGTAGTTTAAGTCGTAAGATACGATTGTACCGTATTTCTTAGCAGCTTTACAAGCAGCGATAACTGTTTCGCAAGCTTCTTCAGATAATGCAGCGTAGATACCGCCTGTGTGTAACCATCTTACACCAAGAGTACCGAAGATGTAATCGAAATCGAAATCTGCTGGTGTAGCTTTAGAAATAGCTGTGTTAGCACGGTCAGAACATCCAACTGCACCACGGATACCAAATCCTCTTTCTGTAAAGTTGATACCGTTACGGCAAACACGGCCGATACCGTCTGTCTTCATCCATTTAATAAGAGATGTATCAACACCACCCTGAAGGATGAAATCTTCCATTAACATACCAACTTCGTTGTCAGCAAAAGCTGTGATAACAGCTGTCTTAAGTCCGAAACATCTGCGAAGTCCACGAACAACGTTGTATTCGCCGCCGCCTTCCCATGCACGGAACTGTCTTGCTGTACGGATACGTCCTTCGCCTGGATCAAGACGAAGCATAACTTCACCGAGAGATACCGCATCAAAAGCACATTCTTCCTTTGGTCTTAATTCAAAAGCCATAGTTTTCTTCTCCTTTTCTTAGAAAAAATATAAGTGTATAACGCGATTTAAAATCGCAAATTATCCTATTTTCAATTTTACTATCTCCCTAAAATTTGTCAATGATTTCTGTGTTTTTTTTAGGACAAAAGTCCTATGTATATGATTTAGTACAACAGTAGAAGAACATAGAGATAGGGGCGTGCACTGTATATGTGCCTGCCCCTATCTTTTTAGTTCATTCCATTTACAGTTTTGTATTTCCACAGCATTTCTGCGTGGTTCTGTTCTTCAATCTGGATATCAGCAAGAAGTTTGCGGATATTAGTGTCACCAAAAATGAACACATCGCTATTATATTCCCCTGATACAAGCTTTTCTGTTCCGATGCAGTCAGTAGCAAGGAAGCAGTCTTCCTGTTTTGCAATGGAATTGTCACCAGAAGTATAGGTGGCTTTTGGTTGGTAATCCTTGCCTTTGGAATCATTGCAATCAATGTTAGTAGGACACTGACCGTTTAAAGCCTGGTGGAGAGAATCATAATGTTTCTGCTCTTCTTTGGAGAGATTTTCAAAAAGGTTTTTTAAAACTTTATCGTTAGCTTCTTTGGAATAACGGGTGTATTTTTCGATGCAGGATTGTTCCTGTGTCTGTAAATCCTTAAGTGCAGCGGTTTCTTTCTGAGTTAATACCATAATCTGTCTCCTTTATATGTTTTATGATAGTAGTATGAGTAAATGGAAGAATTTGTATTCATAAAAGATAATAAAATGTCTGGAGATATGATATAATGTCGTTAAACATGATACGTGCCAGAGGGTACAATAGATAACAGATACTATGAACAAAACATAGAGGTAAAAATGATAGAAAACTTCGATTTAAAACAATTAGTCGAGCCGTTACAGAATTGGTTTGCAAGTAACGCAAGAGTTTTGCCTTGGCGTGAAACTCCAACTGCATATAAAGTGTGGGTGTCTGAGATTATGCTTCAGCAGACCCGTGTAGAGGCGGTCAAACCGTATTTTGACAGATTTATTCACGAGTTGCCAGATGTTAAAGCTCTGGCAGAATGTCCAGAAGATAAGTTGCTAAAGTTATGGGAAGGCCTTGGATATTATAATCGTGTCAGAAATATGAAGATTGCCGCACAGCAGGTAATGGAAGAGTATGGAGGTGTGATTCCTTCTGGATATGAAGAACTGATAAAATTAAAAGGTATAGGAAGTTACACAGCAGGTGCAATTGCGTCTATAGCCTATGGCGAAGCTGTTCCGGCAGTGGATGGAAATGTACTTCGTGTTATTACAAGAGTAGCAGCGGATGATAGTGATATTATGAAGGAAAGTACCAAAAAAAGCATAGAACAATGCCTTTTTGACATAATGAACGATGTTCAAGATGGAAAAACAAGCGTAATTCCATCCATATTTAATCAGGCGTTGATGGAATTGGGCGCAACAGTCTGCGTTCCCAATGGTGCTCCGCACTGTGACAAATGCCCGTGGAATGGGCTTTGCGAGGCAAAACGTCAAAATCGAATTGACGAGATTCCGGTGAAAACCAAGGCGAAGCAGCGTAAAATCGAAAAGAAAACCGTACTCATCATTAAAGATGGTGAACAGTTGGCTCTTCATAAGAGACCAGCAAAGGGACTTTTGGCGGGGTTGTATGAACTTCCCAATATTCCAGAGCATCAGAGTGAAGAGAATGTTTTGACCTTTATGAAAAAGCAAGGCTACGAACCAGTTCGTATTCAGCCACTTTGCGATGCAAAGCATATTTTTTCCCATGTGGAATGGCATATGAAGGGGTATGTGGTATTTGTGGCGAGTCGGGAACTTAAACGAGAAGAAGGTGCTGCTGAATATGATACGATGCAACATGATAAGCAGGATTGGATTTTCGTGGATGTGGAAGAGACTAGGAAAAACTATGCGATTCCATCGGCGTTTTCTAAGTACGCAGAATATTTGAATCTTGTGTTGGGGAAGAATGTGTTCGAAAAGTAAATGATAAGACTTAATAACTTAATAAAAAGAGGAAACCGGTGCATGTGGCGTGCACCGGTTTGGTTTATGAAAAAGATATATTTATGAGAAGGAAATTCTCGTTATTTTTGGGAGGACCTCGCTCCAATTTCAAGCGAGGGAAAATATGAAAAAGAAAAAGTTTTATTCTTATTTACATTAGTTAGTATATTCGGCAATTGTGAAATTGGTATGTTGAAGTTGTGAGAATTTTGTTAATAATTTATGAACAAATTATATGTGACGAAAGTACTACAACACTTTTTTAAAAAAAGGTTCAATATATTGAATGAAAGGTGTATAATGTATAGGACGTGTTAAAAAACCAAAGCAAAATAGGGAAAGAGGATTATATATGAAGTTATTATCAATTGCAATTCCATCCTACAATTCAGAAGCTTATATGGAACACTGCATCGAGTCACTTTTAATTGGTGGAGAAGATGTAGAGATTCTCATTGTAGATGACGGTTCTAAGGATAGAACTGCAGAGATCGCAGATGCATATGAAGCAAAATATCCAACAATTTGTCGTGCAATCCATCAGGAGAATGGTGGACATGGTGAAGCAGTAAATGCAGGTATGCGCAATGCGACAGGTTTGTATTTTAAAGTTGTTGACAGTGATGATTGGGTAGACGCAGACGCATATATGCAGATTCTTGACAAGCTTCGTGAATTTGTCGTAGATGGAGAAGCAAAACTGGATATGCTCCTTTCAAACTATGTATATGAAAAAGATGGAGCAAAACACAAACAGGTAATGCGCCAGACTGGCGTTCCAAAAGATAAAGTGTTCACATGGAGTGATGTTCCACATTTCTTTAAAGGACATTATATCCTGATGCATTCTGTAATTTACAGAACACAGATGCTTCGTGATTGTGGATTGGAGCTTCCAAAGCACACCTTCTATGTGGATAGCATCTATGTATTTAACCCAATGCCATACGTGAAGACTATGTACTATCTCAATGTAGACTTCTATCGTTACTTTATTGGTCGTGCAGATCAGTCTGTAAATGAACAGGTTATGATTAAGCGTATGGACCAGCAGTTCAGAGTAAACAAACTGATGTTAGACAAGTATGATTTCTGGCAGATTCAGAACAAAAAATGCCGTCAGTATATGCTCAACTACTTGGAAATCATCACAGTTGTATCTTCTATCATGTGCTTAATCTCTGGCACAGAAGAACACCTGAAGATGAAAGCCGAACTGTGGCAGTACATAAAAGAAAAAGACGCACGTCTTTACAAGAAGTTAAGATATGGCATTATGGGAATCGCTATGAATCTTCCTGGCAAGATTGGACGTAAGATTTCGATTTGGCTGTATCATATTGCGCAGGGAATCGTGGGATTTAATTAAAGATTATGAATGGACTGTTGTAAAAGACAGTCCATTTTTTATGGCCTATTTACGTTAAAATCTTGACGGAGACGGACTACTGTGATAGTATAGACTATAGCAATAGTCTGCGAGGAGGATTTTATGAAAGAAAAACTTTTTGACAGTGAAGCAAAGGTAATGAGCATTATATGGGAGAAACATCCGATTTCTGCAAAAGAAGTTAGTTTGATTGCCGCTGAGACGATTGGATGGAATAAAAATACTACCTACACTGTTATTAAAAAATTAGAAGCAAAAGGATTTATCGAGAGACAGGAGCCAGGGTTTATTTGCATTCCACTTGTGTCCCAGAATCAAATGCAAAAGGTGGAAGCAGTTTCCCTTGTAAAAAAAGTGTTTGGTGGATCTCGTAAGGCATTGTTTTCGGCGCTGCTTGAGGATGAACCATTATCAGAGGATGAAATTAAGGAATTACGTAAGTTGATTGATAATAGGTGACGATTATGTTACAGGAAGTATTTTATTGGATATTTAATATGAGTATAACTGCGGCTATCACTGGGGTGTTTGTTATACTTATCAGACGGGTAAAAAAGATACCGCGAAGATTGGTGGTGTTTCTCTGGGCAATACCATTTCTGAGAATGACGGTTCCTTTTGGGTTGAACAGTCCTTATAGTCTAATGTCTCTTTTATGTAAAATCACAACAAAATCTATCATCGTGTACCAGCCCTTTGGAGATGTGTCTTTTTCAATGATGAATAGTGTTATGGCGGCAGACACTTATTTTCCAATAACGTATAAAGTCGATATTCTTGAAGACATATTTGGTGTTGCCTCTGTGATATGGATAATTGTAGTTTTAGCTGTTATTTTGCTGCTGGGTATTACATATTATGTAACCGTTCGCGAGATGAAAGATTCAGTGCATTTGGGAGAGGATATATATCTTTTGGAAAAGATTATGTCTCCTGCAGTGTATGGTATTATTAAACCTAAAATTATATTGCCTGCATCATATGAAAATACAGATACAAAGTTTGTTGTATTGCATGAAAAAATGCATATAGCTTCTTGGGACAATCTATGGCGAATGATAGCGTTTCTAATTGTAGCTGTACATTGGTTTAATCCGTTTTGCTGGTGGTTTTTAAAAGAATTTCTAGAGGATATGGAACTGTCCTGTGACGAGAGGGTTCTTATCAAACTGGGTCCTAATCAAGCAAAGGAATATGCCTTATCGTTGCTAGAAAGTAAGCAGGGAGCAACCATATTTGCATCCGCTTTTGGCGGGGCAAAAATCCGTATGAGGATTGAAAATATACTTTCTTTTGAGAAGATGACAATGTTCTCATTCGTGATGTTTGTAACATTGATAGGGATTGTTTTTTGCGTGTTATTAACAAATGGGGGATGAAAGGAGAAGGAAAAGGATGTCAGACAAATTGTTTCGCAGATATTATCTATTTTCGATTATTGGGGTTTTGATAGCTTCGTGTTATCCTCTGGCAATGGGAGTCAGGGTAATTGGCGATATGATATTTAATGGTGTTGTTCTTAAAGAAAATTATCCTAAGTATATTATTCCATACACGCCAATCAGTATAGCGATTATAGTTGGTGTTTTCTTAATGCCTTTGTGCATCAAGTTGTTTGAGCGATTCGCTCTTTGGTGGGGGGCATCTATTGCAACAGGAGTTTTCTTTGTAATGGAATTACTGTTTGAACACAAGGTTGTCGTATCAACATATGACAGTTATATAACAGTTAAAGATTGGCAGATGTATATGTGCTATGTACCACCAGAAGGATGGAGTAATTATAAAACACAAACTGCGGTTGATATTTTGATGGGAGATTATAATCCTGCATTTAAGTTGCATTTTTACATTATTTCGGTGGTGTTGATTGTCACAATATTAAACAGTTTGTATGGATTTGGACAAATGATAAAAATTGGCGAGAAGAAACGATTAAAATCGCTGATTATTCAGTCTGCGTGTTCTCTTACGTTCCTTGGATTGTGTATCCTTGCATGCTTTACGGCGTTTTGGAGAGACGGAAGTATTCAAGTATCTCCGCTGTCAGCAGCCTTAATGACGATATTCTTTATCCTTTTGGGAATAACTGCTGGTGTGTTTGCTGGGTCGTTCCTTCTGGAAAAAAGCAAATTGATTTCAGTTTGGGTTCCATCGATTGTTGCATCAGCAATGACGTTTCTTATGTATGTTGGCGAGATGATTTTGCTCAATGGTCACTTGTATAGTTTTGGCACAGGATTTCTTTTCAATAGTATATATGGAATAGTTTTTGCTCCAATAGACTTGTTAGTTGTTGTGGCTTCGGGATGTATAACTGCCTGGATTTTTTCGTGGCTAAATAAGACGATAAGTTATCAGGAGGGCAAATGAAAGACAGTAATACAAGAACTAAAACAAAAAAAGCGGTCACAAGGGAGACACTCCGTAAGGAAGTTGTCTCCCTTCGGCTTTTGTAGTCAGCCAGAATGATTGAATTGTAAGGATAATTCAATTCATAACGGAGGATTACACAATGGCAAACTTTATTGAAGAATTTT
>SVFC01000026.1 GCA_015057035.1 Lachnospiraceae bacterium
TTAATGTATATTTAACATCTTTGCTTCCGCCAAGATACTGTCCATCTTCTAATTTAGCAGCTTCTGCTAAGATGTCTTTTGCTGTTAATTCTTCTTTTTCTGATTCTTTCTCAGATTCTGATTCAGATTCTGATGTAGAGTCATCTTCTGAACCATTTGGATCATCTACAGTAGCTTTTTCAATTGCATCAATTGTTGAGTTCTGTACGAACTGAACACTGTCTCCATAGTAACTAATTCTACCAGTAACAGTAATTGTATCGCCAACTGCAAGGCCCTGTAAGTCATCTAATGTAACATCAGTTCCATTTACAACTCTATAGCAACGCATTACTTTTTCAATATCGCCAACTTTGATTGTAACGTCTACGTTCTGGTAGTCGCTTCCACCTTCGTATTTATCAGTAATTGTTGTGATAACACCTGTAAGTGTCCATGTTCCAAGAAGTTGTACACCAGTTTCTTTTGCTTCGTATGCAGCATCAATAATCTGCTGTGGAGTTGCATTTGCTGGTAATTCGATATCTGGTACTACAACAGCAGCTTTTTCAACTGCTTCAATTGTTGAGTTCTGTACAAACTGAACACTGCTACCATAATATGAGATGGTACCTTTTACAGTAATTGTATCGCCAACTGCAAGACCCTGTAAGTCATCCAATGTAACATTAGCGCCATTTACAACTCTGTAGCAACGCATTACTCTTTCGATATCGCCAACTTTAATTGTAACGTCTACGTTCTGGTAGTCAGTTCCACCTTCGTATCTGTCGGTAATTGTTGTAATAACACCTGTAAGTTCCCATGTTCCAAGAAGATGTACACCATCTTCCTGTGCTTTGTATGCAGCGTTAATAATTTCTTCTGGAGTTGCATTTGCTGGCAATGTAATATCTGTTGGAACTTCAGGAGCTGGACCTTCTGATTCTCCGCTTACTTTAAATACCATAAGACCAAAGTCATAGTCAGCATTTGTAAGATTTGTAGTTGCATATGCCCCAAATCTAAAATCAGAACTTGTAAGCTGGTATGCAATACCACGACCAGAAGAGTTTACATTTACAAATTTGAAACCATCTCCTTCTGCACTTACAGTCCAATGAGCTTTATTATTGGTTGCATCTGTTAATGACTGGAAGTTTGTACCACTATTGTAACCTAAATATGCAGTTCCGTTTGAAAGTGTTACAACATCACCACTTACTGAAGCAACTGTCCAAACCGGAATGCTGCTTCCAGATACAGTGTTATTTGCAACTGTAACAGCCTTTCCTGTTACCTTGCTAGCAATAGTAGTGCCTAATGCATAGTTGTTTGATCCGCTTGTGGCAACAAGAACAAAATCTCCTCCTGCTGTGATTTCGCTTACGGAAGTAACTTTTGTGTATGTAGCATCAGCCTTTGCATCAACTGGTGCAACTACTAAACCACCGATTACCATCAATGCTGCGAGAGCAAGTGATAATACTCTTTTGAAATTTTTCATTTCAATATTCCTCCTTTAATTCTTTTAGTACAACATAATCCGTATTATGTTGTTTATTTTTTAGGCGATTTTCTCACCCTTTCTCCATTCTCAAGTATATTACAAATATTTGGAAAACACAACACATTTAAAAGGAAAAAACGCGTTTGAAATGTAAAATTTACTAAGTTTTTTTGTATACTTTGCACAGTGTCCGTCCCGCGCGCACAGTCGTATGCCTAGAAGCAACCTTATACCATCAATTGCAAGTTTTCCATGCATTTTTGATGCTCCCGTTCCGTTGTAATAATATAGATTCTGGTTGTATTTATACTGCTATGCCCCAGGATATCTGCCAATTTTGCAATATCTCTATCTTCTTCATAAAAAGTCCTGGCGAATAGATGTCGTAGATTATGCGGCGTTACTTTCTCTGTGTTAACTCCCGCTTCGTTACACAGTTGCTTCATTTCTCTCCATATGTTGGTGCGATCCATAGGGTTTCCTCGGTTTGTAACAAAAATCGGACCACTTTCCAACCCTCGTTTTGAAACATACTCCATCAATCTCGCTCTCAAATCCGTTACTAAGAAGATTTTTCTGCTCTTCCCTTTACAGGAAACCGTTGCTCCGCCAGTCTTTACTGCTTCTACTGTAATGTATTGCAATTCGCTAATGCGTATCCCCGTGCAACAAACTGTTTGTAACAGCAATTCCATTCTTTGATTTCCTTTTTTTCTGGCAGTCTGGACAAGCTTTATATAGTCTTCCTTCGATAGCTCTTTACTCTCGGGGGAATACACTTGACGCTGTATCCTGAGGGTTTTTACTTCGCAATCTATCCACCCTTCATGTGCCAAAAAACTATTAACCGCTGATAGCATGGAATTGATACTACTGGGGGCATAATGCTGTTCCATAAGATATTGTTTATACCCCAATACCTTCTCTTTTGTCACACTGTCTTCTCCTACAAATTTGCGGAAAAAACCTACATCTCGAAGATATTTGTCAATAGTTGCTTTGCTTTTTTCTTCTGTTCTAAGCCACGTCTCATACCTTTCCAATCTGACTGTTGATAAACGTCTTTTTTGCATTACTATTTTACCTCCCACTTTATTAATATTGCTTTATACACGTTGTTTTATGTGCTATAATAATTTTAATACAGCAGTTGATATAGGGGAGGCCAAAAATGATTGTTTATATTGCAGTAGACGATGAGAACGGCATGCTGTTTAATAACCGCAGGCAGAGTCAGGACCGCGTTATGCGCGAGAATATGCTCAAGGATTGTGTGGACTCTAAACTTTGGATTGCAGAATACAGCAAGAAGTTCTTTGTAGATGAAAACGGAAACATTACACAACCAAATGTAATGATAGATAATAACTATCTTGCATTAGCAGGAGAAAATGACTGTTGTTATGTTGAAAAGGAAGATATCACGCCTTACATTGACAAAATCGATACCATCGTTCTCTATAAATGGAACGTACGTTATCCTGCTGACACGTATTTTAATATTTCTCTTTTGGATTCCAATTGGAAAAAACATTCGTTGAACCATTTCAAGGGTTCATCTCACGATAAAATCTACAAGGAGGTATGGAAACGTGTATAACACAAAAAGAAAATTGAATAAGTTTCTCTCGGTTTTTCTACTCATTGCGTTACTCTGCACAACGCTTATCGCTTGTAATGGTGCACAAACACCTGAGACATCAGAAACTCCAACACAAACAGAAACCGAATCGGGTTCTTCTGAAATTCTAAATGATTCATCTACAGAATCTGAAAAACCTAGTCACTCTGAAGAACCTAGTCAGTCCGAAGAGCCTAGCCAATCCGAAGAGCCTAGCCAGTCCGAAGAGCCTAGCCAGTCCGAAGAGCCTAGCCAGTCCGAAGAGCCTAGCCAGTCTGAAGAACCTAGTCAATCCGAAGAACCTAGTCAGTCTGAAGAACCTAGTCAATCCGAAGAACCTAATCAATCCGAAGAACCTAGTCAGTCCGAAGAACCTAGCCAATCCGAAGAACCTAGCCAATCCGAAGAACCTAGTCAATCCGAAGAACCTAGCCAGTCCGAAGAGCCTAGCCAGTCTGAAGAACCTAGTCAATCTGAAGAACCTAGTCAGTCTGAAGAACCTAGTCAATCCGAAGAACCAGATACTGGTGACGAGCCATCTGAAGACGAGCCTGTAGATCCTAACAAACCAATTACCGGTCTACAGAACACCCCAATGAACACTCCCGGAATTACCATTGCGGACATTCCTGCTTATTCCGGAAAAGATTATATTGTTATCAACAATAACATTCCAAACTTTGCTATAAGTAATTCTACTGAGGCTTATGAATATTACAGCGATCTAGATTCTCTTAAGAGATGTGGTGTCGCTTATGGCTGTATCGGAATTGAAACAATGCCTCCAGAAGGCGATGAGCGTGGAAGCCTCAGTTATAACCCTAGTGGATGGATTCAAAAAAGATACAGCTGTATCCCTGGTGGATGGCTTTGGAATCGAAGCCACTTAATTGCATGGTCTCTTTCCGACGAAGACAACAACAAACTAAATCTCATTACTGGCACTAAGCACATGAATCAGAACGTGATGACCGATTTTGAAGCAATCATCCGTGACTATATCAAAGAAACTGGAAACCACGTTATGTTGCGTGTTACTCCAATTTATGAAGGCAACAACCTTGTTGCCACTGGTGTTCAGATCGAAGCCTGGTCTGTTGAAGACAATGGTGAGGACATCTGTATCAACGTATTTTGTTACAACATTCAGCCTGGCGTAGTAATTGATTATGCAACTGGCGAGAGCCGTTTAGCTACAAGCGATGATCCAACATATATAGCAAAATTTTCTAACGATTCCTTCCTTGTTATCTATGATACCACCGATATTCTATTAGGGACGCTTGTACCTTCACCAAAACATTATGCCGCCTAATGGCTCAAAAAAACCACTCTGGATTTCCAGAGTGGTTTTTTGAAATTATGTTTATTTTATCTTATTTGTAAGAATCTAATGTACATCCGTTAAATTCTACCATTCCATTGTAGTTCTTGATTTCACCAGTTACTGTAATTGTGCTTCCAACCTGAACTTTATCAATACCATCGCCTTTTAATTTATAACAAACGATTGGCATATCCTCTAATCCATCACAAACAATTGTACACTGAATATTATCAAAATCTGGATTATATGTATATTTGAAAGATGTAATAACACCTGTCAAAGTATACTTCTGTGAGCCGAGGGACTCATTCTGTCCTAACGCATATGCTGCTGTTAAGATTTCTTTTGCACTTGCATCAAGAGCTGGAGCTGTTGATGCTGGTGTATCTGCTGGCTTGTCAGCTGGTGTATCTGTTCCAGAACCATTTGAAGTATATGAGTCAAGTGAACAATAGTTAAACTCAATTGTTCCAGAATAATTTGTAATAGGTCCTGTTACTGTAATTGTATCACCAACTGCAACTACATCAATACCATTTCCTGATAATCCGTAGCAAAGAATTGGGTAATCCTCTAAGCCGGCAACCTTAATCCATACAGCGATTGTTGTATATTCAGGCTTGTATGTCAATTTGATTTCTGAAATCACACCTGTCAATGTATATTTAGAATCTTTGCTACCACCAAGGTATTTGCCTGCTTCTAATTCGTAAGCTGCTTTTAAGATTTTTTCAGGTGTATCAAGGCTTTCTGATGGTTTTGGATCTTCTGGTTTAGGATCTTCTGGCTTTGGATCAACTGGTTTTTCTGGTTCTGTAGAACCTGCTCCAGCTGTATAAGCATCAAGAGTACATCCCTGAACGAATTCTAATACATTTTCTTTGTATCTCATAATGTGGCCAGAAACTGTGATTGTATCGCCAATTGCAAGTGCCTGAAGTTTGTCTAAGTCTTTAGAATCAGCAACACCTACTCTATAAACTGTTACCTGTCTTTCGCCAACTGTGATAATTACAGTTGCATTTGCATAGTCTGTTCCACCATCATATGAATCTGTGATGCTTGTGATAACGCCAGTTACAGTCTGCTTTCCAGCAATACCGTATCCAACTTCTAATTTTTCAACTGCTGCAAGAAGTTCATCTGCAGAAGCGAATGTCTGTGCACCTGCACCTGGTGTATGAGCTTCTAATACACATCCGTTGAATTCAAATGTGTTTTTGTAGTTCTTTAATGGTCCTTTTGCTGTAATTGTATCGCCAACTTCGATTTTTGATACATCTGCAACTGCACCTGGTTTTAAGTTGTAGCACTGGATTGGTTTGTCAGGTCTATCACTTGTTACAAAAGTAACTGTAATCTTACCATCAGCATAACCAGTATTGATAGCAATAACTTTACCTTCGATAGCATATTCAGCACCATCTTCAAGTGTT
Organism: Lachnospiraceae bacterium; assembly: GCA_015057035.1. Lineage (GTDB taxonomy): Bacteria > Bacillota > Clostridia > Lachnospirales > Lachnospiraceae > Roseburia. The sequence goes on from SVFC01000026.1 coordinate 5,874, forward strand.
TCACCATCAGCTAAAGCGTATAAAGCATCAACAATAGCGCCATATCCCTTGTATGCTGGGATTGTATAGTCAAATGTAATGCTCTTTGTTGCATCGCCTTCTTTTACAGTAGCTGTAAGTTTATATGCAACTTCTGTTTCACTCTTTTCGTTTACGTCGATTGTTACATTTTCTTCGCCTGGAACAACTTTAACTGCTTCGTTATCTACTGTCCAGTCAATCTTGTATACTGTTCCATCAATAATAACCTGTGAAGCTACAACATAGTCGTTAGGAGTAGCAGCGCCTTTTTCTTTAAGGTACATTGACTTAATCATTGCGATTGCATTGTCAATGTTGCTTGCTCCCTGTTCTGGTTCATTATTTCCACATGCTGCAAGGCTTGATAAGCACATCATTGCAACAAGTAAATAAGCAATAATTTTTTTCATAATGAGTTACCTCTTTTTATTATTTTACAATAACACTATCTGGAGAAAATACTTTAATCTGATAATCACCACTGAAGTAATCTACAATACCTCTTACATCAATCGTTTTTCCAAGATAAGCATCTTCTGTGATTAATTTACCGTCTGCATCACGGAAAACTGTTGTACGAACGTCAATTGTTGTTCCGCCCACCTGACATGTTAATGTCATAGCACCATTAGAAGAACTTTCTTCGTTTGTAGTTGTATATACATCAACTACTTTTAAGTTTTCCATTGAGATTGTGGTTCCGAGCGCTAACTCTGCATAATTGAAAGTTTTCTTCTCTTCTCCGACCAATACTTCTACTTTACCATTTTTGAAGGTATCTGCATCCGTTTTTACAAACGCGCCTTCTTTTCCTGAACCAAGTAACTGGATATTATTTGGATCGTTTGGTTTCATAACACGGTAGTTCAAGTCAGCAATCTGCCAGGTTCCACCTGTTTCATAATACTGAAGCGAACCAACAATACGAACTTCATTTCCTACGTTAAGAATCTCAAGTCCCTTACCTGATAAGTTGAATCCGTAGTAGATTGCGAATCCGTAATACATTCCTGTCTCTTCATCATATTCTTCTACGTATACACTGTTATTACCATTATTGAGAGTAACAACACCGCTGAATGCAACCTTCATGCCATTATAAGCATTGGTATTGGTTCTTAATTCTTTTAAGGTAAGTTCGACACAGTCACCATAATAGTAATCTGGGTCTTTTTCACCTGAGTAAGTATTTAATTCTAAAGATTTTGCCTGATCAATTGCTGCTATACAAGTAGTTCCGTATTTGTTGTTTGCAGAATTACTTGCAATAGCAAGTCCTTCCTGAAGAATTTCAATATTTAAGTTTCTGTATTCTTCAGAATCAGCTGTCTTATACCATACCCACACAAGATATCTATCACCAGTTGAGTCTGCATCCCATGTTGCAGTATCTGATTCGATAACAATAGAGGTTGCAGAAGACAACTTCTCTTTTGTGAATTTGGAAGCTTTCTTGCCCCACTCTTCAATCTTGCCTGTGGATTCTGGTGTGTTAATTGCAATATATCTTGCTTTCAAAACACCACTTGGCATTACACTTGTTGGAACATGGAAATGTGTTGTATCTCCGTCAACAAATGTTTTTACTGTAACTTCTGTCTTCGCTGTTGAGGAAGACATGTCTAATTTAACAGAGGCTGCATAGTCTACAACCTCACCAGGGCCATTCTGTGAAGCACCTGGATTTTCAGATGGGTTAGCATTGCCATCGCAACCACCCAAAAGGGTGATTGCGAAGCACAATATTAATATAAGTGATAATTTTTTCATAATCTTAGTCATAATATTCACATTCATCAATAGCATCCTGGAATGCTTTGTCAATTAATGCGTCTACATTATCTGTTTTTGTTGATAAACATTCAGCCATAAGAGCACCTACTTCATCACGAGCGGTTGAAGAACCGTTGAATGCTGGTGATGTATAGTATGCTTTTTCCTGCTGCATACAAATCTTAGCTGAAAGTGCTGCGATGTTGTTTCCACCATCTGCACCGTTTAAGAATTCTTTGTAAACTTCGTTTTCTGCTACAGATTTAAGTACTGGTACATAACCTGAAGCCATTGAGAATTCAGCCTGGAATTCAATGTTTGTTGTTAAGAATTTTACAAATAACCAAGATGCAAGAACTTCCTGTGGGTTATCTTTCTGGAAGATACATAATGATGGTCCCTGTGAGATAACCTTTGGATTAGAAGCATCTACCTGTGGAATTGTAGCAATACCTACTTCAAATGGATATTTTCCATCTGCGCCAAGTGCTGGTCTCTGGTGTGTTGCACCAGCAGAAGATCCAATTGACATATAGCTCTTTGTTTCTTTTCCAGCTGTTCCATCTGCTGTGAAAAGTGCTGATGTATAAGCACCACTAAGTACCTGTGTTGTGAGGTAACCTTTCTGATGCCATTCACGGAATTTCTTTACGAATGCTTTGTTTTCAGCATTGTCGAATAAGTAGTGGTCGCCTGTTGCGCTTGTGTATTTTGTACCAAGCTGTTCACACATTGTGATGAACCAGTTAGCTTCACTATCGTATCCAAGTGGAATACATTTTTCGCCTTTAGCTGTTTCGATTTCTAAGATTTTCTTACATACCTGCTCTAATTCATCCCAAGTTGTTGGAACTGAGATGTTGTTTTCTGTGAAGTATGTTTTGTTGTAGTACAGAACTTCTGTTGATTTTGATAATGGTAATGTGTACATTAATCCATCACCAAATGACTTACCTTCGTTGTAGTAACCAGCGATGAAGTCATCAATCTGTGCCTGTGTAAGACCAAGAACTTCTGTTGATCCATCAGCACGCTTTACTTCCTGTGTGCTTGCGATTAAGTTATCAAGAGTAACAACTGATTTAGAAATGTTGTACATTGCTACGTGGTCTGGGTAGCAGTAAGCGATGTTTGGTTCTTCGCCAGCTGTAAGCTCTGTAGCGATTGTTGTACGAACGTCATCATAACTACCAACCTGATCGTGTTTAATCTCGATGTTTGGATATAATTTGTTGAACTCAGCGATGTACAGATCAAGTACTTCTCTTAAGTTTGCACCCATTGTGTGGTAGAATTTGATAGTTACTTTGCTTCCATCATAACCACCTTCTGGAACTTCAAAGTTTGCGGTTTTGTTAGAACTTGGACCGCCACATGCTGCCAGAGTGCTAATTGCCATAACAAGCACTAAGAGCATTGATAAAATGCGTTTTTTCATCTCGTTTTTCCTCCCTCATAAAATATAAGATGATTTATATGTTACAGGCATAACAAACGTTTGCCTATTAACCCTTGATACCGCTTCGGCTTACACCTGCCATAATGTATTTTCTTAAGAAGATAAATACTATGAAAAGTGGAGCAGAAACAATTGCTACAGCAGCCATCTGTACTGGGAAGTCAGTAACACCAGATGCATCTGTGAAGGCATTACGGATACCATTTGTAATCAATTGGTGGTCTTCGTCGTTGGCAACGAGTTTTGGCCAGATGTATGAGTTCCATGCACCCATCATCTTAAGGATGGTGATAGAAATCAAGGTTGGAAGTGCTAATGGAATCATAACTTTCCATAAGTACTTGATATCACTGGTTCCGTCTACTTTTGCAGCCAAATATAATTCGTTTGGAATCTGCATAAAATTCTGTCTTAATAAGTAGATATAGAATACACTTACCAAGAATGGAATGATTAATGCGTAGAATGTGTTACCCCAATCCAGATACATAATAACTGTCTGGTAGTTGGTAATGGTGAAAAGTTCACCAGGAATCATCATAGTTGCAAGCATTAATCCGAATAATGTTTCTTTTCCTTTAAACTCAAGTCTCGCAAACGCAAATGCAGATAATACTGTAATTACAAGCGATAAGAGAGTTGATACAACACCTACATATAAGGTGTTCATAAATAATTTACCAAGGCCAGCTGCTGAGAACGCTTCTGCATAGTTAACGAAGTCAAAATATTCTGGCCAAAATGTTGGAATAGTAAGCTGGTACTCATTCATTGTTTTTACAGAAGAGATGAGCATCCAGTAAAATGGAAAGATTACAATCAGTGCCATAAGTAACAAGAATGCGTATACGCCCGCTTTTACGAGTACTTGTACGACTTTCTGCTGTGCTGACACCTTCTGCATGTCTTTCTCATGCATAACGATATTTTCTTTATTTGTAGCCATACTGCACCTCTCTTAATAATGAACGCTCTTCTTGCCAAACTTCATGTTGAGCTGTGTTACTATGAAAATAATAACGAACAGAATCAACGCAGCCGCACTTGCACGACCCTGCTGGTCTCTACCGATAGCTTCATAAATGAATCTTACCATTGTATCAAGTCTTCCTGAGTCATGAGGTGGTCCCATTGTCTCGCCGAAGATACCTACGATACTGGTATATTCTTTAAATCCACCGATAAAACCTGTAATGATTACATATGCAAGCATTGGTGAAAGAAGTGGCACAGTGATACGTGTAAATACACGCGCACGTGAAGTTCCATCTACTTTGGCAGCATCATAATACTGTGTATTAATTGCCTGTAAACCACCAAGTAATACTAAAATCTTGAATGGTAATGCATTCCATACAATATAAACTACCATAACAACGATATTTGCCCAGTATTCAGAGCCGTTGTTAATCCAGCTAATTGGTTCAATACCAAAGATACCTAAAACGTTATTTACAATACCTGGAGAAACAATTAACTCATTTTCAATACCTATGTTACCAATAACGTTGAACATCGCTGCGAATACCATACCGATAGCGATGGAGTTAGTTACATATGGTAAGAAGAAAATTGTCTGTAACAGTTTCTGTAAACCTTTGATAGAGTTCAAAGCTACTGCAATAAGCAATGCTAAAAGTGTTGAAATAGGCACTGTTAAAACACACAGGAGAATCGTATTTACCAAACAGTCGATAAAGCCTTTGTACTGAATAACTTTAAGGAAGTTGCCAATACCAAACTCGAATGTAGCGCCACCAAATTCACTCTGCACGCCATAGCCTTCTAAGAACGCCATACGCAAGGTGTTAATGATTGGCCATACTGTAAACACAAGCAACAGAATGATTGCTGGTGATAAGTAGAGCCACGCCTTCCATTGTTGTTTATTATCTACCATATTACTTCACCTCGAAATAAATTCTCTCTTCTGTTTCTTTGTTGAAAACGAACATCTTGTGTGGTTTTACTGAGAATCTTACGATGTCGCTTTCTGTGTTTACTTTGTTATCAGAATCAATAATAGAACGAACTACTGGGTTTAATGATGCAGCATTTGTTGAAATAACACTTGAGTCACGACCCATAACTTCTACGTTCTCTAATTTACACTGAAGTGGTCCGTTCTCATCAAGGATAAATCCTTCTGGACGGATACCAATATATACTTCCTGATCTGGAACATTTTTTACTTCTAATACAGCGTCTTCGCCGATATAAATCTTACCATCTTTTACGTTACCGCTAAGCACGTTGATAGGTGGAGTTCCAAGGAATTTTGCTACGAACAGGTTTGTTGGGTTGTCGTATACTTCCTGTGGCTTACCAATCTGCTGTACAACACCAAGTTTCATAACTACGATAAGATCCGAAATAGACATTGCTTCTTCCTGGTCATGTGTTACGAATACAGTTGTGATTCCTGTTTCTTTCTGAATTCTTCTGATTTCTTCACGAGTCTGTAAACGAAGACGTGCGTCTAAGTTAGAAAGTGGTTCGTCAAGAAGAAGGATACGTGGCATTTTTACAAGAGCACGAGCGATAGCTACACGCTGCTGCTGTCCACCAGACAATTCGTTTGGTTTACGATCCATTAATTCATCAATCTGAACTAATTTTGCTGCATGATATGCTCTCTCTAACATTTCTTCTTTGCTAGGTTTGTCTTCACCCTTTAAGTTCTGCAGTGGGAATAAAATGTTCTGCTTAACTGTCATGTGTGGGTAAAGTGCGTAGTTCTGGAATACCAGACCAATGCCTCTCTTTTCGGTTGGAAGTTCTGTTACATCATCATCTCCGAAATAAATCTTACCGCTTGATGGTTTCTGTAAACCACTGAGCATGTAAAGTGTTGTACTTTTTCCGCAGCCGGAAGGTCCAAGTAAACCGATTAATTTACCATCTGGAATCTCAAAGTTGAAGTTATTAACTGCGATAACTTCCTCATTTGATTTTTTGTTACGGCTTGGGAAGATTTTGGTTAAATTCTCTAATACGACTTTCATACTTCTCCCTTTCGTGTATATATTATTTTTTATATTAGTTACTACGTCTGTCCAACCTAATAGGTTTGACGTGCCACTTTTTCTGCGTGCACTTTTTCTTTGTAGGCAATCAACTCTTCTTCGTTCTCAAAAATCATCTGGCTTGCCACATCTACCACAACGGTTTTTGCAAGAACATCATGAATCATTGAATTTGTCTGGGTTGTCATTAATAAAATAACCTGCACAAGCAGAATTAAGCCGATAATCACAGTTCCTACGATTCCGATGTTCATAAATAAAATCATCAGCACCAGGAACAGCGGAATCATTGTCTCGATGGTGAATTTGCCAAGTACTGTACGAATAAACATCAGTGCTGGCACAACCTTAATACCATCAGTTCTCATTACTCCGATTCCGAATATTTTCTTGCCCAGAGTCTGTCCGTTTCCAAAAATGTTAGGAACCGTAAACTCTAGTATAATAAACGCTAACAGTGCTGCAAAGATGATGATTACAAAGGATAAGTTCACAATCATCCCCCACGCATATGTTACGTCTGGGTCTTTCTGAAATGCTGCAAAAGCAGTATCCCAAAGTTTTTTCTCTGCCTCTGTTTTCGCTTCGTACTGCGACTGTGTGATATTTAAATCCACTCCATATTCCTTCTCGTACTTATCATAGCCCGCCTGGAAGGTGTTGTAATGTGTATCATATCCCAGCAAAGACGACAGTAAGGTTGCTACTCCGACAGCAACAACCATGAAAATTATAAAGTCAAATAAGAAGGCCGAGGCCCTCTTCCACATACTTGCTTTTTGTAAATCGTATATCATTTTATCACTTCATTTCTAATTTATTACCCAATAACGCTAGGTTACCAAATAGCATTATAGCACATTATTTTGCAAACGAATACTACCAATTGAAAATTTTATAAATTTTCCACGATATTTCTTGCAACATGTACGCCACTTGCAGACGCATGTGACAATGAATGTGTAATTCCGCTACCATCACCAATGATATACAGACCCTTGTACTGTGTCTGAAGAGTTTCATCCACAGCAACTTCCATGTTGTAGAACTTAACCTCTACACCATAGAGAAGTGTGTCTTCGTTTGCAGTACCTGGAGCAATCTTATCTAACGCATAAATCATTTCGATGATGCCGTCTAAGATTCGTTTAGGAAGAACCAGACTTAAGTCACCAGGTGTTGCATTTAAAGTTGGAGTTACGAAGGACTCTGCAATTCGTGTTGGGTTACTACGCTGTCCCTGAATCAAATCTCCAAAACGCTGTACGATAACGCCGCCACCTAACATATTGCTAAGTCTCGCAATGCTTTCGCCATATTCGTTAGAATCTTTAAATGGTTCTGAGAAATGCTTTGCAACCAGAAGCGCGAAGTTGGTGTTTCCCGTCTGTTTCTCAGGATCTTCATAACTGTGTCCATTTACAGTAACAATACCATTGGTGTTTTCACTAACAACTGCACCCTTTGGATTCATACAGAATGTACGAACACGGTCAGCGTATTTCTGTGTACGATACACAATCTTACTCTCGTATAATTCGTCTGTCAGATGTGAGAACACTTCTGCAGGAAGTTCTACACGAACGCCGATGTCAACACGGTTAGACTTTGTAGGAATCTCCAGTTTCTTACAGATGGTTTCCATCCATTTGCTTCCGCTACGTCCAACAGAAACAACGCACTGTTTTCCTTCGTATTCGCCTTTGTTTGTGCTCACCTTGTATCCATCTTCTAACACTTCGATATTTTCCACTGGTGTATCAAAGAAAAATTCCACTTTATCCTTCAAATAGTTGTAGAGATTCTCTAATACTACATAGTTGATATCTGTGCCCAAGTGACGTACAGATGCATCTAACAAATGTAAGTCATGCTGTATGCAGACTTTCTTGAACTTGGTTCCTGTGGTGGAATATAACTTGGTTCCCTCTCCACCGTAACGCATGTTAATCTCATCCACGTACTTCATAAGATCAAGCGCTTTTTGCTTTCCAATGTATTCATACAGAGTACCGCCGAAGTCATTGGTGATATTGTATTTTCCATCGGAAAATGCTCCCGCTCCACCAAATCCATTCATAATGGAACAACTCTTGCATCCAATACAGGTTTTAACCTTGTCCCCATCAATTGGACAATGACGCTTATCTAACGCGTGTCCAGTTTCAAAAACTGCAATCTTCAATCCCGGTTGGTGTTGTATCAATTCATAAGCAGAAAAAATACCACCAGGTCCTGCACCAACGATGATTACGTCATACTTCATTTCTCATCCCTCCCATACAAAAAAAATAAAACGGAATGGACACCGTTTCCTTTTTTCCATTGATTTCCTATATTTTATCACACTATATTGCCTGTCGCAAGGGACATATGTCCATAAAAAACCCTAGAAACCATTGGATTTCTAGGGTTTTTGTTGTTAATTTAACAATTAAATATTAAGCAACTCACTATATACTTTTAAAGCACCTTCCGTATCATGTGCCAGCACCTTCTTCGCAAGGACTTTTCCAAGCTGTACGCCTTCCTGATCGAAGCTGTTGATGTTCCATACAAATCCCTGGAACATAACCTTGTTTTCAAAGTGTGACAGCAATGCGCCGAGGCTCTTTGGATTTAACTGTTCACCAATGATAATACTTGATGGACGTCCGCCTTCGAATTTCTTGTTAGCATTTTCATCATCTTTGCCACAAGCAAATGCTACAATCTGTGCTACAACGTTAGCGCAAAGCTTCTGCTGACTAGTACTATCTTCGATCACAACGTCTTTGCCCATCTGATTATTCTTAAATCCAACAAACTGAAGTGGCACGATGTCTGTTCCCTGGTGAAGAAGCTGATAGAAGGAATGCTGGCCGTTCGTTCCTGGTTCACCAAAGATGACTGGACCTGTTACGTAATTTACAGGATCTCCAAAACGGTTTACAGATTTACCGTTGGATTCCATATCCAACTGCTGTAAATGTGCAGGGAATCTGCTAAGTCCCTGAGAGTATGGAAGAACTGCTGTATTCTGATATCCCAAAACATTACGTTCATATACACCAATTAATGCATCAAGTAACGCTGGGTTTTTCTTAATGTCAGCAATTGTTGCTGTTTTGTCAGCCTCTGCTGCACCTTCTAAAAACTGTGCAAACACTTCTGGTCCAAATGCCAGAGAGAGCACTGCTCCACCTACACCTGAAGTAGATGAGAAACGTCCTCCAATATAGTCATCCATGAAGAATGCCGCTAAATAGTCTGAACTCTTAGCAAGCGGTGAGGTTTCACTGGTAACCGCTACCATATGATTTGAAGGATTTAATCCCGCATTCTTTAAAGCATCTTTTACAAAGGATTCATTGGTTAATGTTTCAAGTGTTGTACCTGATTTAGATACTAATACAAAAAGTGCATGTGCTAAATCTGTTGTATGTAAAACTGCTGCTGCATCATCTGGGTCTACGTTGCTGATGAATTTTGCTTCCATCTTGAAGGTGTTGTTTACCTTTGCCCAGTTTTCTAATGCAAGATACATTGCACGAGGACCAAGGTCGCTACCACCGATACCAATCTGAACTACAGTTGTGAATTTCTCACCTGCAGCGTTGGTGATTTCGCCTGCATGTACTTTATTTGCAAAATCTGCAATCTTCTTCTGTTCTCCAACATAGAAGTCACGTTTGTTTACACCGTCAGCGATTACGTCATTGCCCAACTGTCCACGGGTCATCTGATGAAGCACAAGACGTTTTTCTCCTGTATTAATCACTTCGCCATTGTAGAGAGCTGCGTATTTTTCAATCAGCTGTGTTTCTTCTGCTAATTTTGCAAGAGCGTCAATTACATTGTCGTCTACCTGCTTTGCTGCGTAGTTGTAAGCCATTCCTGCTGCCATTGGCACACTGTAATTTCTTACACGATTTGCACCATTCTCTCCAGCCATTGCTTCCTGAAGATTTACCTTGGCAACTTTTTCTAATTCACCATAGGCTTTGATAGTATCTAAATTGTTCCAGGTAATCATTATGATTCCTCCTTAAATGTATTTATTACGTTCATTTTGGTAACATTTTTACGTTAAATATTATACTATCGCATCGCTTCAAATTCAAGGGTTGCCATAACAAATACTTCTCATTACAAAAAAGAGCCTGCAACACAGCCATGGGGAAGTCTTCTGGTTATTCAGATACTACCAAACCCTTGTCATGGATTTCAGCATCTTATGATGCCTAAAAGAAGTTGATTCTTCATTCTTCTCTGTTCAAGTGGTCACAGTTCCTGATTCTCCAGTCAAAGTTTACAGTTAAAATATCACGTTCAGTTTCTAGTATTTTTATATCTCCATATATTTTCACGCGCATATCTCATCTGCGAAACCAACTTATTTGCGGCATTCACCTCTGCCGCGGAGGATCTGAATTTGAAGTTTTCGTGTTGCAGGCCCCTATGTTATCTTCATTTCTCGAATCGTCTATTTAAAAGATACCAATTGGAGTCTTGGGTGATATGAAGTTGTCAAAGTACTATATCGTTATAAACGTGGTTGCGTTGGACACCTTAATCTGAGTTTCTAACTCATTCAAAAGTTTATCCTTACGCTCTGTAAGAGCCTCCATCTTCTTGACAATATCCAATGGATCTGCCAGTTCCATGGTATTTTCCCTAATGTAGGTTTCCACCACCTCTAATGGTTTATCGTCCTTAGTTTTGGATTCTCGCCCTAAGATGCTAAGTCTCATCTCTTCTGCTGTTTCGGAAAGACTTTTATTCTTTCTCTCCATGGTGTCGATGCAGTCGTGATAGCTCTTCTTAAGTTTGATTAACAAAGTGGTCTCAAAATCTGCAAAACCGCCGTACTTCATATCTCCCCTCATGCGATTTCGAAGAGTAATGGCTCCCGCCACTGAAAATCTTCCGTAGGAAGTTTCAATATAGGTGTTTGCATTGGATTCCACAATCGCCGCTTCTAGACGGTTATAGCGGTCAATCAGGTCTACAATCTGCTGATATGCACTTTCCGCTTCCTTACGAAATTCCTCTCTGGAAATGCGTCTGTTGTAGACATTTTCTTCATTTCGTTTTGCCACATCCGCCAGCACCGCAGCCTGGATTTTATCGTTAATTTTCTTTGCCAATAAGTCTCTCTCATCAAGAGCCTGTGTTACTAAAATTTTTACTGTATTTTCCATAGTCGTTTCCCTCCTTGGCAATCAAGTTGTTCGTTGTCTTCTGTGTTTCATTACACAAGTGATTATATCTCCATAGACGTCTCTCGTCATTGAACCCGTGGTTTAATCCATTGCTATGTAGCACAGCAATGAAAACACTTTATAAAACAGAAAGAAGAGGCTTGCGCCTCTTCTCTTTCACATAAGATATTGTCAATTGGAGTTTCAAACAAACGACTAAGCGCAAACAGATTATCCACGGTTGGAAGCGATTCTCCTCGCTGCCACTTATACACAGCCTGTGGATTTTCAAAGCCCATGTATTCACAAATGTCTGTTACGGACATTCGCTTCTCCACACGAAGCTTCTTAATCTGATTTCCTGTCGCCTGCAAGTCTAAAATAGGATAGTTCTTCATAGTGTACCTCCTTGCTTGTGACTATATAAACATAATATGTAACCATATGCACTTAACTCACTTGTTTTATCTTGATCTACTTAATCCAAGTTCTTCCTTCAACCCCTTCACCAGAGTTGCAGAGAAGTTAATGTTATTCTCCTTCGCCAGCATATCTAACCATACTGGTATGGTTAACGTCTTTTTTACATAAACTTCCTTGATTTTGGTGCGATGATATGGCATCCAGACATTAATATAAGCTAACATTAATCCATCTTCCACCACATACTTGCTCTCCCCCGGAGTTGGAAGCTCTCTCCCATTATCCTCGGCATCAGCAATCATCAACACGAGAAAATCCTGAGCTGTCTCAATAACATCATCGCCTTTTGCTGCACAAGTGGTTGCATTATTAAAATCCGGAAAAATAATATCTCTTCCGCCTACTTCATTTTCACTAATAATTGCTGGATATGTATAATTGTCTTTCATCTTCCCACCTCCACACCGATATTATAACACGTATTCGATACGTGTCAATATCTTTTTATTTTATTGCATCTTCTTTCTAGAGGGAGTATAATAAAGACACCCTTTCACAACTAAATACCGTTTTTTCTTATACCGGAAGCTTTTCATAACTGAAATTATTAGATTATTAGCGAATGAGAGAAGAGACCGCATTATGATGCGGGTGGCCACTGAATAGGTTTTAAAAAGACATGAGATTCTTACCTACAAATTCCAGGCTGTAGACGACTATAACTATAAATTTTTGGAAAGCACAAAGGAGAAAACAACATGGTATTTAAGGATATTGATAAAAAATTACGCAAAAATGGATGGGTAAAAGTGAGACGCAAAGGCTCCCACAACATGTACAAACACGAAGGTTTTTCGGTTTGTATATCTGTGCCCGACCACGGTAAGGAGAGCATCTCCACCGGCGTACTGAAAAGTTTAGAAAGGGATACCGGATTATCATTAAGATAAGAGGTGTAAAGGAAGACGCTTCGGGATTACCCGAAGCGCCTTTTTCTTTATCATATAATATAATTACCAATATAACTGAATTCCTGCAGCACTAAGATACTCCTGGAACTCTTTTAATTCTTTCTGATTCTCTCTAATCTCCTTCAATTCCATATGCTTATCCATAGAATACGCTGCAAGTAACCCTGCAACCTCTCCCACATTCCATTCTACTGGATGCAATCGGTAACAACCGTTTGTCAAATGGGTAGTTCCGATGTTTTTACATGCTGGAATAAGATTCTTCATTTTTATTGGAATCATTGCTCCAAGCGGAACCGTAAAAGGAACGGTTGGTCGATAGAAAAAGGATTTTGACTTTGTTGTAATATGTAAGTCAATCGGATAGCTTCCGACTCCTACACTATCATAAAAGCTTGCCGTCTGATTTGTGCTAAGTTCATTTTCTCTAACGGTAAACACCGATTGGATACGTCTGCTTTCTCTTACATAATAGCGTTTGGTCATTCCGTCTTCTGTTCCAACCACCTCTGGGCATGGCGCAAAATAAGGATATCCTGCTTCCGTCTGCAACCAGTAAAAATAGCTAAGCGTCAGCTGCCTTGCCATCTCCCGGTTCTCAACTGCATCTGCAGAATCAAAAGTATTCCCAAAAGAATAATCATTCTGTGGCCAGTTCAGAAGCGTCACATCATATGGTTCATATCCATCTTTGAAATAATCAGCACAGATAATACGGCGATATGTAAATAGCCCAAACAATTCCTTGCCATCTGCGCCCTGTTCTCCATCAAACATGCCGTATTGTCTCGCACGTCCTGTAGACGCATCTGGTCCATACATGCTAAATAACGGATATCCATCATATGGAGTCTGTTTCTTCTTAAAAAACTCATACTCCTGTGGCTTCTCAATTACATAATCGCCCTCACGTCGGTTTGCAAAGGCCAGGGTCCACGTTACTGGCTGACGGTCTTCACTGTCGAAGTTTTTTGCGGCAGAAGGTTCCCCAGTCATTGCGAAGCTTTCTGCGCCTGTCACATAAGCGCATCCACTCTTGGCTATCAGTTCGCCTTCGTCTGTGCCATCCAAGAAATACGTTCCTGTCACCTGGTAGCGTTCCTGATTACTCTCTACACATAGACTTAGAATCGAGGTTTCATCTGCTTCCACCGAAACCAAGGAACTATAGTAAAATATTTGAAGAAGCCCGCTGTCCAAATAGGGCTGGAGCATCTCCGTTAATAATTGTAACGCCAGTTTCGGCGGATGAGATATGCGACTTACCGTAGAACCCGCTGGACAGAAAATCTCTTTTGTTTTGAGCTCATCAATGATATATGGATGATTTCGATAATGTTCTCTCACCTTATTACGGTAGGCACGGTACGAAGCTGTACATCCCGTTGTCTCAATCCACTGATGCTCATCTGGTGGGACAGCCTGTGTTGTAAGCTGTCCCCCAATCCAATCTGTCTCTTCAAATAAAATGGTTCTTTTTCCAGATTTCGCCGCAGAATATGCCGCCAGGGTTCCCCCTAGACTTCCGCCGAAAATCACAATATCTGCTGATAATAATTTATTCTGCTTCATAAAGTTTTGCTACCTGTTTCGCTGTTACACCAAATCCATATGCTCTTGCATAAGTGATTTTTCCATCAAAGCACGCTTCTGCTCCGCCATCAGCGGTAATGTCTGCTCCGATACGGAAGCTATGTGCACCTTCTGTTGCAGGATAGCCAATTGCACCTGTGCATGATTTACGAGCTACTGCTTCTCCATTCAGATATAAAACTGCCGTTCTGCCGTTATAAGCGCCTACTGCTTCATAGTATACGCCTGTTTCTACTGGTGCGGATAATACTACATAGCTGCCGTTAATTTGAATCCAAAACTCTAAGCAGCCTGTGCCTGCACTTACCTCAAATCCGTAACCACCGGACTGCATACATCCGATGATATCTGAATATGGACTCTTGAAACTATCCAAAATAAATCCAACTTCCAGAGTAACTTCTTTTGTAATCGCTGTCAGATCTTTGCTTTCAAAAGGCACTAACAAGCTGTGGCTTCCATCAAAATCACCAATGTGGTGTTTTAAAGTCTCCTCGTATGTTACGTTTACACCGTCGTTTACAACTTCTTTATTCTGGCCACTAACATCAGCAAATCCATTTTCAGACGCCTGAACGTCAAAGATGTCTGCCTTTGGAATCTCATCCCCTGGATTTAATGATTCTGGTCTTTCGCCAGTAGTAGAAAATTCTGCTGTGATTGGTTTTTCAGATTCTTTACCCCAGGAATCAATCGCTGTTACTTTTACTTCGTAATCAGATCCTTCTAAGAGGCCTTTGAATTCCTGAGTCAATGTCTTAGGTGTATCCAGGAAATAGAACTCTGACCAAATAGAGTCACTGCTTACTAACTCACCATCGATATAGAAATCGAAACGGTAACTATGAATACATTCCGCGTCTGTTGCCTGTGGAATTGTAAGTTTTACTTTGTTTTTGTCTACAGATTCAACTGTTACTTTTGCATCTTCCGCAAATACAGGTTTGTCAGCCGCCTCTGCTCTTGCATCTGTATAAATAAAGGAATTCTTGTCGGCTGGCTTCTCGATATTATATTCAAAATCAAAGAATTGCTCTGTAATTACATCATATCCCTTGATATTAACAGAATTGTCTCTGTGTACCTCTACAATGTAATACTGACAAGCATTTGTTGAATTTGGAGGAATTGATCCGTAGATCATTCCTGGCTCTAATTCAAAATATGCCCCAGTACCACAACCTAATGCCGTAAAATCGCCCTGCCAGATGGAACGTGGGTCATTCATTGGATAATGAGAATGTCCAGAGAATGAAACAATCTGTGGATATTTTTTCATAATATCCGTTAACAGGTCTGTTCCCCAAAGGTCAGAACCATATACGGTATTTTTCACTGGATAATGGTGCTGAACAAAGATTGGTTTGTTTGGATCATCTGCCGCCGCAGCTGCAAGTTCCTTCTCAAACCACTCTAAGCTTGGCTTATAGGTAGTATCAGAATACCCTGACAAAGACAGGTTAATAAAGTGGTATCCGTTAATTACATTATGGGTATTCTTATCTCTGTTAAGCGCTTTTTCCCAACGCTCTATTACACTTTCTTCTTTTTCCTTAGCAGCATCCGGGAAAAATTCATGATTACCCATGATAAGAAGTGTCTCTGTTTCTTTCTTTACATTCTTTTCCAGCACACTTTTGAACGCCTGCAACTCATAGTCCTTACCATAATTGGTCATATCTCCGGCAATCATAATTGCATCCAGTTCATTATAGCTCTGTGATTTTGCATAATTATATGCCGCTTTCATCGCTTTCCCAAAACGCTCGCAAGAGCTGTCTCCCATAGAACCAATGTGTACGTCACTCATCGCTACAAAACGAAGCACAACATCCTTTTCTGATGGTTCTGCATCTACTGGTGGCTGTGTTGTATCGTTGCAACCTGTTAATGTTGTCACACAAGAAATAGCTACAAGTGCCACTGCAATTGTTTTTAGACACTTATTAATTTTTTTCATATCTGTTCCCCCTTATAAATAAATGTATATTAAAAATCTAAATCAATTTCTGATTACGTATCCACGCCGAAAGCTCCGTTGCCATAATTTCATGGCGCGTCATAGATGGATGACCAACTGCGCCCTCTCCATCTTCTGGCTTTCCTGGTGTAAATTCATAATAATATACTGGTGATTCAGGTTTTGTAGCATTTTTCGTAGCTGCACAAACCTCTTCCATAAGCAATCTGTTCATAGCTCCTGCGCAACACACAATCGGTGTTCCAGGATAACATTGCTGCAAATATCCAAGGAAGTTTGTATATTCCTTCTGAAACGCCTGTTTTCGGTCTTCATGATCTCTTGTATAACTAGAATCATTAGTACCGAGGTTTATAACGATTAAATCCAGATTATCCTTGGAAAAATCATAGCCTTCCTGTTCCCATCCCATTCTTGCAAACAAGCTGTAGTCTGTGTATGGGTACAACATTGGCACCAAAACTCCAGTATTTGGAACTTCCACATCCGGGTCCACATAACTAGAGATAATGCCGATACCGCTCCATGAGATTAATGTAAATTCAGCATCGAGTTTCTTTGCTGTCAAGGCTGCATAGGCTTTTAATGGATTTTCCGTTCCTGTCAGGAAAGGATCTCCTGCATTTCCTTCATTTCCAAACCCACAGGTAATGGAGTCTCCAATAAACTGAATGTGTTTCTTTTTTGCCTCTGTTTTTGTAACTTTAGCCTCTTCATCTAATATGAATTTACAAATAGATGCATAAGCATACTGATTTTCTGAGGATTTTACTAGTCGAACCAGCACTTTTTCGTTAGTATCACTTTCCCAAAGAGCATATTCTTTTTTCCCTGACTCTAAAGCGAACTTCTTATATGGAACTTCCATATCGTTAATATATACTGTCATCCATGCCTGAAAATCTTCTCCGCCGCCTTCCGAAGCGAGTTCTGCTGCCAGATACTTTCCTTCTAATTCGAACTCAACGTAGGAAGCAGAATGGCACAAATACAAGACATTGTCTCTTGCTACATTTCTTCCAGAAATGCGTAAGCTTAATTCATTCGGTAAATACGCTTTTGTTAACATACTTCAATCACCTTCTAACCGTTTAATTTCCATGAGTGATGCAGTAATATACCGCGCCAACCAGGCCAGCATCATTTCCCATTTTCGCCGCATCTATTCGTAA
This sequence comes from Lachnospiraceae bacterium, assembly GCA_015057035.1. GTDB lineage: Bacteria > Bacillota > Clostridia > Lachnospirales > Lachnospiraceae > Roseburia. Next base: position 23,476 of record SVFC01000026.1, read on the forward strand.
ATTGATAGCACTTTGTGGCATCACGATACTTAATATCTTTTCTCTCAATGGATCAATAAAAAGTTCTTTCTGCGCGCTTACCCCGCCAGAGAGCAAAACAACCTGCGGATTAAAAATATGTACCAGCCCTATGATACCGTCTGCAATATGACCAATCCACTTGTCCACAATCTTTGCCAATTCCTGATTTCTGGAAATTCTGTCAAAAATGGTTCTTCCGTTAATCGCTTTTCCCTCAAAGAGCGCCTCTGGGATAACCCCTTTCTTCACAGCCTGTTTCACCGCTTTTACGAGAGCGGTCGTAGAGCCATATCTCTCATAGCAACCTCTGTTTCCACAGGTACATTTGATTCCATTATTTCGAATAGTAAAGTGACCGATTTCGCCACCGACGCCTCTGAAACCGCACAGAATCTTGGAATCAACGATGATTCCTCCGCCGATACCAGTTCCAATGGTAACCACAACTGCATCCGTAGCACCCTTGGCGCCTCCAAGCCACTGCTCCGCCAACGCTGCACAGTTGGCATCATTCATTACGCTGACAGGACCACTGTATACACTTTTTATGCGGTCTTTGATTCTGCAGCCATCCCAATTTTTGATATGTCCTGCAGTTCCTATAACAACACCATTTACAACGTCAATTTGTCCGGTGGCAGATACTCCAATTCCTTGGATATTCTGTTCTGTCAAGTGATGCTCCTTCATATACCAGACAAGTTTTTCCATTACAGTGTCCATAATTGGAGTTTCGTATCCATCGAAAGCCACATCAAAGGCTATCGTTTCGCTGACACATCCATCCTGTGACACAAGGCCAAACTTTACCTGTGTTCCGCCAATGTCTATTCCTATATAACCCATTCTTTCACTCCCTTTCTATTAGACCACAGATGGAGATACTGTGTTTCTCCACAAATTGTATCCCAACTGCCTGATATCGTCTCCTGACGAATATGCAAATGGAAGATATTCTATCTCCAACTCATCAATCTGAGTCACTTCATTTGCAAGATATCGTTCTAATATATCCTTTACATAATCAATTCGCTGTTTCAAACCGCCAATACGTACGCATTGCACTTCAAAACCAAAGGACTTGTTCTCTAAATGCCACTGCTGTTCAAATGCATGATAGAAATCATCCACATATAACAATAATGTTGGGAGGTCTTCCCTTGCTATTCTTTCTAAGGCTGCCTTGTCACCCGCTTTGTATGCTCCGCGAATACGAAGTCCCAAATCAGACTTTAACGACAAAAGTCGACATAACATCTCCTGGGTTTTAAACAGGTAACCATAGGTACTTACCTTAGATAACTGCTGCATAGTCTTTGCAACACTGGCATAATGTGTTGCTACTTCTTTATTCACAACAGAGTCAAAGGTTCCGATTAACAGGTCATTGTACAATAAATACTTGCTGGAGTTTGCCGTTTTCTTCTTGTCCTCAGGAAGAAGATTGACATCATCCATTAACATGAATTCATCGTATGTGATTCCCGTCAGAACTTTAAACTTCTCTGTTTCCATCGTTTCATCATTCTCTGCACAATAAGTATAGGCAAATTCTGCATCTGCATAAAGTGCTGGAAGATTAGAAAACTGACTTGCTTCGCCTCCGTTATCCCCCCAACCTGTAATCACGATAGAATCTATCTGATTCTTTCTACATGCCTTGAACGCCGCAACGCTGGCGTGATAACTAAAGTGATTATGTGGTACAAATCCATGCCATTTCCAAGCACCGCCTGCAAATCCCACATTCTCCGTTATCTTTTTGTGCTGTACAATCATCTGGTCATAATGATTGGTATCAAGAGAATAATAATCCCAATACATCAGCTTCACATCACTTGGAATATTTAGCTGATATTCTATTTCTTTGTCTTTTACATAATACTGTCCATCATAGGCCAGTCGGAAAAACATGTCACTCCACATCTGGGCTTTGTATCCGTACTTTCTTGTAATGGAAAGGACTCGTTCCAAATGTTTTTCCATAATCTGAAAGCGTTCGGTATATCCATGCTGGCTCAAATACTTGCCAAGACCTACCATATGCGCCTCGTCCATACCAATGTTAATATTTCGGGTGGATAAGGTCTCAGAAAGTGTTTGAATGAGATGTTCCAGAAATTCGTAAGTCTTTTCTTCCCCTGCCAACAGAATATCGTCACAATCAATCATCTCATAGTAATGCTCATAGCGTGTGATTTGATTGAAATGAGCCAACGTCTGTATGTAAGGACGAATTTCCATACCAAACTGCTTTGCATAAGCATCCGCTTCTTTTAATTCCGAAGGTGTCATCGCACCTCTCATATAGCCAAGATATGGCTCTTCTTTTACAGCGATGGTGTCTTCCATATACAGACCTATATAGGTGTAACCCATGAGGGCGAGCACACGAATCATCTTTTTTAACTGCTCCAGACGAATCACAGCGTTTCTCGAACAGTCCACCATGTAACCCAGTTCTTTACAGCAGGAGCGCTCCTCGCGATGGAACGTGTGTGTTTTTGCACTATATAAAGTCAAAAGACCTCTGCATAATGCAGGAACACTTCCAAACGCAAGCTCCGCAGCCCCATCCTCTACATCAAGAGAAAAACCAGGTTCTGGTCTTTCCCTTACGGACAGGGCTACGTCACCACGTCCCCCATCTATCTGTAATTCCTGTTTTAATTCTAATGCTATGTTCTTCACTTTTTCAGAACACTTTTCAAGAATTAGATTCATACCTATCTCCTATGCGTTATATGTAGCGTCTAAGCGCACTTCAAACATTCTCTTCCATGGCATACTAACATGCTGAATCGCTATCTTGTCCGCGATGGAAGGCATATACTCTTTTGCAAAATCAGCAAGCTGTTCTTTGGCCATTGCCGCAACCGCATCCTGTGCTTCTTTGGTTCCAAAACTCTCTAATTCCGTCCCCTGAATCGCTTCCGTTACGTTGGCTCTAACATGTCCACAATATGCCATATCCTCCAAGTAGCGTTCCACAAGGAAATTCTGTTTCTGAGAGGTAACGCCGAAATGATAATCATAAACCGCCTCAGCCATTACGGTTCCAAGGGTATTTCCATTGGTATTCCATCCTGCGTAAGCACACACATCCATAAGAACGCCGCGCTTATTCATCATACGGATTAAATCCAGCTCTCCACCATTGGAATATGCATTATCTGCCACTGCAACACGCTTGCCCTCTGCAATTTTTTGCACCATATAGCGCATAATCTCTGCCATATTTCTCTCTGCGTTGTAGTGTGGACTAATGGATGGCTGATGGAACGCCTCGTCCATAATACTGTCCGTAGCAGTCACTATCATAATAATGTCTGCCTCTTTCTCATCGTCTACCTGAATACATCCTGCCGATAAAATGTGGAATCCAATGGTTGTACAAAGACGTACGCCTTCATATCTTGGAATCATCATTTTGGCTGCTTCTGTAGCATATTTTACATAAACCTTTGGATGTACCCCTGCGATATCATTCACCAGCCTTGCTGTTAAAGACAACGCTACTTCATCTGCTCCAGAGTACAGAATCACCTCATCTGTGAGGCATTCTTTCTGAATCAGACTACGAATTTCCTGCTGGTCAATCGCAGTATATCCAAGTGGTGCAGAGTCATCCTGTGGAATAACAAGTGCATCAATCAATCCTTCTTTGTAATAACGTATGGTTTCCATATTTAGCACACGGTTGATTGCTCTTCTATCTTCAAAATCAGCAAGTACTTCTTCTGGAATTTCCCCACGAAGCTTTAACCAGTTTTCTTCTGTTTCCATACCAAGAACAACTTTGTGCTTCGCAATACCCTGCTTGTGAATCTGTTCCCCGTAAAAATCATAGTAATCCGGTTCCTCATCTGCATTGCTATAGCTTGGACAACGCATAATGCAGGTAAATGCATAGATTTTCAGCTGTGGATTTCGTTCCTTTAATTCTTTGAAGACTTCTAATCTGCCCTTTAAGGTTTCTACATCTTCCTTGTGAAGTCGAGATGGAATCAAGCCACCATATAGCACTGTGTCCACTGATACAATCAAACCGAACGCATCCTTACATTCTTCCAGTAAAAACTCTCTTACTTTCTGTATATCCGCTGGTGTTTTTTTATCGCCCAATTCCTTTGGACGCACAATTTTTAAATCGTCACTCTGAAATAACTTATATGCAAAATCATAATTGCATGGTCTTTCATCCAATGGCAATAAAACGATTTTTCTCATAACTTTACTCGTCCTTCTTTTATTTTTGTGTTCGGTCTACCAGGCTCCACCAGTCATTCTGTACCAGATAGCATAAGTCGAATAACATACATCCATCTGATGTTTTAAAACACATATCTACTGCTCTTGTGATATCTGCTGGATTCGCACTATACTGGAACAGGTACAAGCTGCCTAAGATTGGTGCTTCGTGTTTTGTCACACCATATGCCATATCTGCAGAACCCTCTACGCTATACCAGTCAGCTGGCATATTGTGAGCTCTTGCCTCTTCGATGGTAACATCTTCATAGTAGAAACCTGACAACATACGGTCTACCTGCGCGATATATCCGGTTTCAGCATATTCCTCACCATTTGTGTTTGGATAACCTGTTTCAATATGTCTCTTTGATGCCCAGTTTGCTGCTACCATATAATACTCTGGATACCAGGAACCTGTGTAATCTACAAACTCTACCTTACGTTTAGCGTTATCCACTACGGCACGTACCTTGCAGATAAAATCGTGGATAAGTTTTGCACGGAAGGTATTATATGAACCAAAGTACTTTCCGTAAGAAATCTCGATTTCTCCGTTTACCTTCGTCATTTTATAGATATCTTCTGGATTTACATCTTCTGATATGTGAGCATATTCTTTCCATTTATTTAAAGTGGTCTGGCTAAAGTCTGCACTTAATCCTACATAACGAACGCGGTCTAATACAATACCGTCGATATCATAGCCATTAATCACTTCTTCTATCAATCCAAGTTCATGAGCCACAACTGCGTCATTGGCTGGATTTACAAAAATCTCACCAAAATCGTCAATGGAACCTATGGTCTGGATTGGATTTTCCGATACTATAGGCTGGATTACTGGCTGATCGTTGCTGTCTAAGCCATATACCTCGCACATCCAACCTTCTTCTGTTAACCCTTTCATAAGAGGGCTTCTCTCAAACTTGTTTCCTTCCGCGAACACGTCGATGGAAGCATATAGTTTCATTCCATGTTTGTGAACAATGTCAAGACACTGCTGTAAGTAATCAATTTCTTTGAAATTGCTTTTGAGTTTTGAATAATGTGGTGCAATTTTACTGTTATATAACACGAATCCTGTAGTATCTTTTACGCTTAATACTACCGAATCAATTCCCCTTTGTGCACACTTTTCCATTGCTTCTGAGAAAAGGTTTGCATCTAAAATACGTTCTGTATTTGCTGTAATTTCAACCCATACGAAATAATTGTTCATAATTCTCTCCATATACAAATATTTAATATAAAGGGGCAGACTGTAAGCCTGCCCCAAAGAATATGCAGTAGTTATGGATTAAAGATTGCGTCAATCTCATCCTGGAATAACTGTTTTATAGATTCTACTACTTCTGCTGCTGTCTTCTCTCCGCTTACAACACCACTAAAGATGGTAGGAACATAACGCTCAGAGTCTACATAGAACCAAACGTCACCATTGCCCCATGTGCCAATTTCAAATGCTGTCTCTACATCAGCTTCATCCTGGAAACAGCCTTCTGCTAATGAGATCATATCTTCATCTCTCAGATCAAGGTCATCTGCGAAATATCCAAAGAACTCTTCTAATACCTGGTAAACGATTTCAGGATCTTTAACACCTCTAGGAATTACAAAATAATCACCAAATCCTGTAGATGCACCTTCGCCTGTACCATTTGGTCCCTGTGGGAATGGAACAATACGATAGTCGAATTTAATTCTTTTTACATTTGACTGAAGAACCCACATCTTTGTTGCACCGAATGCACTCTGTTTATTAATCCAGCCATGGATGCCTTCATAATAGTCGTCTACGATAGGTCTAGCAACTTTCTTTTCACTGTATAATTCGCCTAAGTATTTAAATGTTTCTAATACCTTTGGATCTGTTAACTGTTCTTTTCCATCGTCGCCAATCAAAATAGCATCATTAGAAGCAAGGAATTCCTGAAGAGTCCAGGTTAAGTCTCCACCATAACCATAGATATCTGTCTCGCCGTTATTATCGGTGTCCTGAGTTAATGCAGTACAATATTCAGCGAATTTTTCCCAGGTCCATTCGCCTCTTGCATATAAGTCGTTAGGATCTTCTAATCCCGCAGCTTCTACCATCTCTGCATTGTATGCTAAATAAGTTGATGCTACATTCATACCGCTCTTCTGGAAGAAACAGTTTGTGCCTGCAATTTCCTCAACATCGAGAATATTCTGTCCGTTGTTAAGATCCAGGTGCTCACCTTTAAATGTTGATAAATCAATAAAATATCCATTTACAGCCAATGGAAGAGCGAAATCCATCTGTGTTAAATATACGTCGTAGTCTGGTGTTCCATTAACTACAGAAGTATTTAAACTTGATTTAATCGCATCCCCGCCTGGATTCAAATATGTAATGGTACAATTGTATTTCTTCTCAATACGTCTTACGTTATCGATCATCAACTGACCACGTTCCATATCTGTCATCTGTGGGTTGTCTTCTGGCTTTGTATCACCACTGTCGTAGAACATATCATAGAACATGGCGATTTTGATTTCTCTTCCACCTAAATCTACTGCAGGATACTTAGAAAAGTATTCATTCAGCATTTTGATGTTCTCATTTTCTTCAGATTCCGATGGAGTTTCTGGTCCATTTCCTGTGTTGCCACATGCTGTCATAGTCAATAACATCACTGCAGATAACAATAATGCTATCAATTTTGTAATTTTTTTACTCATATTAAAATCTCCTCTCTTATATAAATAAATCTTTATGTTATTATTTTAACACCTTTTCCTCTA
>SVFC01000039.1 GCA_015057035.1 Lachnospiraceae bacterium
CGAAGGTGGACAGATGCCATTATATAGACGTTTACCAAAGAGAGGTTTCAAATGTAGAAACTCTAAGACAATTATCGGAATCAATCTTTCTGCATTAGAATGTTTTGAAAATGATACAGTTGTTACAGTTGAAACATTAATCGAAGCTGGTATCGTTAAAAACCCAAGAGACGGCGTTAAGATTCTTGGAAATGGAGAACTTACAAAGAAGCTCACAGTTCAGGTTGATGCATTCAGCGCAAGCGCTAAAGAAAAAATCGAAGCTCTTGGTGGAAAAGCAGAGGTGATCTAATGTTACAGACACTTCGAAATGCGTTTAAAATTAAAGATATTCGTAGTCGCATTGTCTATACATTTTTCATGTTAGTTATCATCAGAATAGGAAGTCAGCTTCCTATTCCTGGTGTTAATACAGCAGTATTCTCTGCATGGTTTGCTGCACAGACAGCGAATGGCATGGGATTCTTTGATGCAATTACAGGTGGTTCATTCTATAACATGTCAATTTTCGCATTGAGTGTATCACCATACATTACTTCATCTATTATTATGCAGCTTCTTACAATTGCTATTCCGGCATTAGAGGAGATGCAGAAAGATGGAGAAGATGGTCGTAAGAAGATTAATAACATTACAAGATATGTAACTGTTGTTTTGGCTTTGATCGAGTCTACAGCAATGACTATCGGCTTCAGCAGAGGCGGATACTTAGTTGCAGAAGAAGGCTTTAGCCAGGTTCTTGTATTTATCACAATCGTTGTCACATTAACAGCTGGTTCAACAGCAATGATGTGGATTGGCGAGCGTATTACAGAGAATGGTGTTGGTAATGGTATTTCAATTATCCTTGCTATTAACATTATTTCTCGTATGCCAAGTGATATTGCTACATTATATGACCAGTTTATCGCAGGAAAATCAATTCAGGTTGGTATTCTTGCTGCAGTAATTATTATTGCAATTATTGTTGGAATGGTATTCTTTGTAGTATTACTTCAGGGTGGTGTTAGAAAGATTCCAGTTCAGTATTCAAAGAAAATCCAGGGAAGAAAACAGGTTGGTGGACAGAGTACTCATATTCCATTAAAAGTTAATACCGCAGGTGTTATTCCTGTTATCTTCGCACAGTCTTTGTTACAGACACCAGTTATTATTGCAGGTCTTCTTGGAAAAGGAAATGGTACTGGTATTGGAAGCCAGATTTTAAAAGGTATGAACCAGCAGTATTGGTGTGACCCAGACCAGCCAATCTACAGTATTGGTTTGTTGGTATACATCGTACTTCTTGTACTTTTTGCTTACTTCTATACTTCAATCACATTCAATCCAAATGAGATTGCAAATAACATGAAAAAAGCAGGCGGCTTTATTCCAGGTATCAGACCAGGTAAGCCAACTAGTGATTATCTGAACAAGATATTAAATTACATTGTCTTTATAGGTGCTATCGGATTAATGATTGTTGCTGTAGCTCCAATCTTCTTCAATGGTGTATTCAGTGCAAATGTTTCTTTCGCAGGAACATCTATTATCATCGTTGTTGGTGTAATCATTGAAACATTAAAACAGATTGAGTCACAGATGTTAGTTCGTTACTATAAAGGATTTTTGAATGACTAAAACGAATAGCGCCAAGTATTTTGCTTGGCGCTTTTTTCAAATCATAGAGAATTCTTATGATTTGAAAATGCTCCGCAAGGATGTGCAGAGCAAAATTCTTTTTATTATTAGTCAAAAGGAGAATAGAATATGAAAATTATTATGTTAGGAGCTCCTGGCGCTGGCAAAGGAACACAGGCAAAACAGATTGCAGATAAATATAGTATCCCACATATCTCAACAGGAGATATTTTCCGTGCAAATATTAAAAACGGAACAGAATTAGGAAAAAAAGCAAAACAGTTTATGGATCAGGGGTTATTAGTTCCAGACGAATTAACCTGTGATTTGGTTATGGATAGAATACAGCAGGATGACTGCGTAAATGGCTTCGTATTAGATGGTTTCCCAAGAACTATACCACAGGCAGAGGCTCTTACAGCAGCACTTGATAACATAAATCAGAAAATGGACTTTGCAGTGGATGTAGATGTTCCAGATGAAAATATTGTAAACCGCATGGGCGGAAGACGCGCTTGTTTAAGTTGCGGAGCTACATACCATATCGTTTCAATTCCAACAAAAGTAGAAGGAATCTGTGACAGATGTGGAAGTGAAGTGGTATTAAGAGAAGATGATAAACCAGAAACTGTTCAGAAGAGACTTAGCGTTTATCATGAACAGACTCAGCCACTTATTGATTATTATAACAATCAGGGTATTTTAAAGAGCGTAGATGGTACTCAGGCAATGGATAAAGTATTTGCTGATATTATAGCAATTTTGGAGAAATAAGAGATGGCTGTAACAATCAAATCTCCACGCGAAATTGAGTTAATGCGTGAAGCTGGAAAGATTTTGGCAAAAGTGCATGCAGGGTTGGAAAAAGAATTAAGACCTGGAATGACAACATTAGAAGTTGATAGATTGGGAGAGGAAATGATTCGAAGTTTTGGATGTATTCCTTCTTTTAAGAACTATAATGGATATCCGGCTTCTGTGTGTGTATCAATTAATGAAGAAGTAGTTCATGGAATTCCGTCGAAACATAGAATTATAAAAGAAGGCGATATTGTGAGCTTGGACATTGGCGTGATTCATAAAGGATATCATTCTGATGCAGCAAGAACACATGCGATTGGAGAAGTTCCGGAAGCTGCCCGTTTGTTAATTGAAAGAACTAGACAGAGCTTTTTTGAAGGCATGAAATATGCGGTGGCAGGACACCATTTACATGAGATATCAAATGCGATTGGTGCTTATGCAGAAGGCTTTGGCTATGGAGTTGTGGAAGACTTATGTGGTCACGGGATTGGAACGCATTTGCATGAAGATCCAGAGATTCCGAATTTCAGACAATTCCGTAGAGGGATTAAGCTTCGTCCGGGTATGACATTGGCAATCGAGCCTATGATTAACATGGGAACGGCGGATGTCCTCTGGATGGATGATGACTGGACGGTAGTGTCAGAAGATATGAGTTTGTCAGCGCACTATGAAAATACCATTGTCATTACAGAAGGAAAACCGGAAATTCTTACATTGACAGATACAGAGATTGAAGCTGGTATCTGGAAGTAAGAAACTCTGCAGAAGAAAGCAACTGCAGATGCATGAAAAGGAAGTAAAAAATGGAATTTGCAAAATCGTTGTCAGGACATGACAAAAACCAGTATTACTTTGTACTTGAAAAAGATGCGGAAAATTTTCTGTTAGTTAACGGAACAAACCGTACTTTAGAAAAGCCGAAGAAGAAAAATGAAAAACACGTGCAGATTATTAAAAAGCTCCCAATAGAAATTGAAGAGATTCTTGCGGTGGAGCAGACAAATCTTACGATTAAAAAAGCAATCAAAGAGTATGAGAAATTAATGATTCAGAATTAGGAGGTTAATTAGATGTCAAAGGCAGATGTTATTGAAGTTGAAGGCATTGTAGTTGAGAAATTGCCAAACGCATTCTTCAAAGTTGAATTAGAGAATGGTCATCAGATTTTAGCAACTATTAGTGGAAAATTACGTATGAATTTCATTCGTATTTTACCGGGAGATAAAGTTACAATTGAAATGTCTCCATACGATTTGACAAAAGGTAGAATTATCTGGAGAGATAAATAAGCTAAACGAAGTTTAGGAAGAAATTCCATATTTATAAAAAACTTGAAAAACATTTAAAAATTGTATATTAGTCAATGATGTGAGACCTAAATTTTAAAAATAAAAAAGTTGATATGTTACTATAAATGTTAATCGTGAACAAGCGATTGTTATATATATTCTTATTCCGCTTGATTACTTATCCTC
>SVFC01000005.1 GCA_015057035.1 Lachnospiraceae bacterium
ACCAAAGGCTTTATCTGGTGGACAGAGACAGCGTGTTGCTATGGGTCGTGCTATCGTTCGTAATCCTAAGGTATTCCTTATGGACGAACCTTTATCAAACCTTGATGCTAAACTTCGTGTACAGATGAGATCAGAAATCGCTTCATTACATAACAGATTAGGTGCTACAATTATCTACGTAACACATGACCAGACAGAAGCTATGACACTTGGTACAAGAATCGTTGTATTAAAAGACGGTGTTATCATGCAGGTTGACTCACCACAGAAATTATACAACCAGCCAAATAACTTATTCGTTGCTGGATTTATCGGATCACCACAGATGAACTTCATCGATGCTGAATGTGTAATCAATGGAAGCAAAGTAGTATTAAACTACGGCGATTTCTCAGTAGAATTACCAGAAGCAAAAGCTAAGAAGTTAATCGATGGCAACTACAATGGCAAGAAAGTTGTATTAGGTATCAGACCAGAAGATATCAGCTATGGCGCAGGCGTAGCATCTGTTGATACAGAAGTAACTGGTTACGAATTATTAGGTGCTGAAGCATTAATCTACTGTGTAGTAGCTGGTGCTAACGTTACAGCAAGAGTTAACTCAGATGTTGTTGCTAAATACGGCGACAAGATTACTCTTTCATTAAATCCAGAAAAGATTCACGTATTTGATAAAGAGACTGAATTGACAATTACAAACTAATTCGGTAAAATTAAATAGTTGTAAATTTGTGGCAAGGTGTGAATTTACACCTTGCCTTTTTACATACATAAAAGGGTATTTTATGTGCACTCGCGCATAAGATAGTTGTTGCTACGCAACCGTACTTAAAGTGAAAGGATACGACGTATGATTTCTACACAAAAGTTACTGAATTGCTTAAATGAGATAAAAGAGATTACCAAACTGGATTTGGCGTTATTCCACGATAATGGCAAAGTGGCTGCGGCAACCATGTCTGTGGATGCAAGACTTGAGTCCATCGTCAGTGAGTTCGCATCTTCAGAAGCAGAACAGCAGACCTATATGGACTATCTTTTTTACAAGGTCAATATTGAAAATGATATGGAATACATTTTGGTAACAGAAGGTGTAGTAGAGAACTCCTTTGTTATTGGACAGATGGCAGTATGTCAGATTCGCAACCTCATTTTAAGCAAAGCAGAAACCTATGACCGTAACAATTTCATTCAGAATGTTTTATTAGGCAATTTGCTTACAGTAGATTTATATGGTCGTGCAAAAAGGCTTCATATCGAAGCAAAGCCTCGTGTAACCTACGTGATTGATACTGGCAACAAGAGTACAGATATGGTTATGGAACTGGTAAAGAACCTGTCTGACTTAAAGGCGGGAGATTTTGTTACCAGTGTGGATGAACACAGTGTAGTTCTGGTAAAAGACGTTTCCTATATTGAAGAAGATGATATGGACGAAGAACTGGAAGGTATTGCCGTAAGTTTGGTGGACAACCTTCATATGGAAGCCATGGTCAAGGTTCGTGTTGGTTATGGTAACGTAGTAACCCAGATCCCAGACATGGCCCAGTCGTATCAGGAAGCCAAGATGGCTTTGGAAGTAGGCAAGGTATTTTACGCAAGCATGGATACCATTTCCTATGGAAAACTTGGCATTGGTCGTTTGATTTATCAGCTTCCAATGAGCTTGTGTGACATGTTTATCAAAGAAGTGTTTGGAGATACCATCCCAGATATTTTGGAAGACGAAGAAGCAATGTCCACAATTAATAAGTTTTTTGAGAACAATTTAAATATTTCTGAGACAGCAAGACAATTATATGTACATAGAAATACATTGGTATATAGATTAGAACGCATTGAAAAAGCTATCGGTCTTGATATCCGTAGCTTTGATGATGCTATGACCTTCCGTATTGCCATTATGGTATTGGCACATATGAAGGCTACACGTAATTAAGATGTGTATAAATAATATCTAAGAAAGAGAGTAGGATATAATGGCAAAAAAGGTAACATACGACGAGAGTAGTATTTCCATATTGGAGGGGCTTGAGGCGGTTCGTAAACGTCCTGGTATGTATATCGGTAGTGTTTCCCGTAAAGGTTTAAACCACCTCATTTATGAAATCGTAGACAACTCAGTGGACGAACATCTGGCAGGAGAATGTGATACCATCTGGGTAACTTTGGAAAAAGACGGTTCTTGTACCGTTGAAGATAATGGACGTGGTATTCCAGTAGGTATGCACGCAAAAGGGGTATCAGCGGCACGTATTGTATTTTCTACCTTACATGCTGGTGGTAAATTTGACGACTCCGTATATAAGACCAGTGGTGGTCTCCACGGTGTAGGTTCATCTGTAGTTAACGCGTTATCTACTTATATGGATGTAGAAATCAGCCGTGAGGGATTCGTACACCATGACCGTTATGAAAGAGGTAACCCAACAGTTAAGTTAGAGAATGGTTTACTTCCTAAGATCGCAAAAACCAAGAAGACTGGTACCAAGATTAACTTCTTACCAGACCCAGAAATCTTTGAAAAGACATACTTCAAAGAAGATGATGTTAAGAGTCGTATGCATGAGACAGCATACTTAAATCCAAACCTTACGATTATCTATGAAGACCGTCGTAAAGATGAGATTGAGCATATCGAATACCATGAACCAGACGGAATCATTGGTTTTGTTAAGGATTTGAATAAGAATCTGGAAACACTTCACGATGTGATTTATTTCAAGGGCGAAAGTGAAGGCATTACCGTAGAAGCAGCCATTCAGTACACCAACGAATTCCACGAGAATATCCTTGGTTTCTGTAACAACATCTACAACGCAGAGGGTGGTACACACATTACTGGTTACAAGACTGCCATGACCACCATTATCAATGCTTATGCCAGAGAACTTGGTATATTAAAAGAAAAAGACATTAACTTCACTGGTGCGGATGTACGTAACGGTATGACAGCAGTTGTATCGATTAAGCATCCAGATCCACGTTTTGAAGGACAGACCAAGACTAAATTGGACAACCCTGATGCATCCCGTGTAACTGGTAAGGTTACCGGCGATGAAATGCAGTTGTTCTTTGATAAAAACTTAGAAACCTTAAAAGCAGTTATTTCCTGTGCGGAAAAGGCAGCGAAAATACGTAAGACAGAAGAGAAGGCGAAGACTAACCTCTTAACTAAGCAGAAATTCTCCTTTGACTCTAACGGTAAGCTTGCCAACTGCGAGAGCCGTGACGCTTCCAAGTGCGAAATCTTCATTGTAGAGGGTGATTCCGCTGGAGGCTCTGCGAAGATGGCTCGTAACCGTATGTATCAGGCAATTATGCCTATCCGTGGTAAAATCTTAAACGTAGAAAAAGCCAGCATCGATAAAGTCCTTGCAAATGCAGAAATTAAAACCATGATTAATGCTTTTGGTTGTGGTTTTTCCGAAGGATATGGTAACGACTTTGATATTAGCAAACTTCGTTATGATAAGATTATCATTATGGCCGATGCGGACGTTGACGGTGCACACATCTCAACACTGCTTTTGACATTGTTCTATCGTTTTATGCCAGAATTGATTTTTGAAGGTCACGTATATGTAGCAATGCCACCTCTTTACAAGGTAATTCCAACCAAAGGGGAAGAAGAGTATCTCTATGATGATGCCGCATTGGAAAAATACAGACGTACACATACAGGCAACTTCACCTTACAGCGTTACAAAGGTCTTGGTGAAATGGATGCAGAACAGCTTTGGGAAACTACTTTGAACCCAGAGACCCGTATGATGCGCCGTGTAGAAATCGAAGATGGCCGTATGGCATCTGACGTTACAGCAATGCTTATGGGTACTGATGTTCCACCACGTAGAGCATTTATCCATGAACATGCCCATGATGCAGACCTAGACGTATAAAATTCGGAAAGTGAGAGTTTGTAGAAAATGCAAAACACAATGCAAGAAAATAACATCATCCGCACCGAGTATTCGGAGCTGATGCAAAAATCATATATTGACTACGCCATGAGCGTAATCATTGCCCGTGCACTTCCTGATGTACGTGATGGTTTAAAGCCAGTACAGAGACGTGTATTGTACGATATGTCAGAATTGGGCGTAAAATACGACAAACCACACCGTAAGAGTGCGCGTATTGTCGGTGATACCATGGGTAAATATCACCCACATGGTGACTCATCTATTTACGAAGCATTAGTAGTAATGGCACAGGATTTCAAGAAGGGATTACCACTCATTGATGGACACGGCAACTTTGGTTCCATCGAAGGTGATGGCGCCGCTGCTATGCGTTATACGGAAGCACGTCTTCAGAAGGTAACTCAGGAAGCATATCTGGCAGATTTGGACAAGGATGTAGTAGACTTTGGACCAAACTTCGATGAAACAGAAAAAGAACCACTGGTTCTTCCTGTTAAGGTTCCAAACCTTCTCATTAATGGTGCAGAAGGTATTGCGGTAGGTATGGCAACCAGTATTCCACCACATAACTTTGGTGAAGTCATTGATGGTGTGATTGCCTATATGAAAAATCCAGACATCACCACAGAAGAATTGATGCAGTATATCCAGGGACCAGATTTTCCAACTGGTGGTATCGTGGCCAATAAAGACGAGCTTTTGTCTATCTACGAGACAGGTATGGGTAAAATCAAAATCCGTGGTAAGGTAGAAGTGGAAAAATTAAAAGGTGGCAAGGAAAACTTAGTTATCACTGAGATTCCATACACCATGATTGGTGCTAACATTGGTAAATTCTTACTTGATGTGGCTGCTTTGGTAGAAACCAAAAAGACCAGCGATATCGTGGATATTACCAACCAGTCATCAAAAGACGGTATCCGTATCGTATTAGAACTAAAAAAAGGCGCAAACATCGACGCCTTAACGAATCTTCTCTATAAGAAGACCAAGTTAGAAGATACCTTCGGTGTAAATATGTTAGCTGTAGCAGATGGCAGACCAGAAACCATGGGACTTATCCCAATCATTCGCCATCATGTAAACTTCCAGTATGAAATCGCTACCAGAAAATACAAAACACTTCTTGCAAAGGAACTAGACAAAAAAGAAATCCAGGAAGGTTTAATTGAGGCTTGTAATGTCATTGACCTTATTATTGAAATCCTTCGTGGATGCGCTAGTAGAAAAGACGCAGAAAAATGTCTTACCACAGGAGACACTTCTAATATCAAATTCAAATCCAAAGAATCTGAGAAGATGGCTAAGCAACTACGATTTACTGAACGCCAGGCCAAGGAAATTTTAGAAATGCGTCTCTATAAATTAATTGGTTTGGAAATTGACGCTTTGATGAAAGACCACAACGAGACCTTAGAGAAAATCGCTCTTTACGAAGATTTATTGTCTCATCGTTCTTCTATGGCGAAGATGATTATGAAGGAGCTTACCGCATTCAAGAAAGAATATGGCAAAGAACGTAAAACAGTCATCGACAACCTTGCAGAAGCAGTGGTAGAGGAAAAACCAATCGAAGAAAAAGACGTAGTATTCTTAATGGATCGTTTCGGATATGCAAAAACCATCGATGTTTCGATTTACGAGAGAAACAAAGAAACTGCAGATTCTGAAAATCGTTATGTATTTACCTGTAAGAATACAGATAAGATTTGTATTTTCACAAATACAGGTAACTTACATCTTATAAAAGTGTTAGATTTACCAGCAGGTCGATTAAAAGACAAGGGTAACCCTATCGACAATATGAGTAACTACGATAGTAAAACAGAAAACTATGTATACCTTGCAAGCCTTCAGTCTGTAGCATCAGGCAAAGTAGTGTTTGGTACCAAGCAGGGTATGGTAAAATTGGTAGATGGTAACGAATTCGTAGTAGGTAAGAAGACCACTGCAGCAACCAAACTTGCCGATGGTGATGAAGTATTAGCAGTAAAAGCGTTAAAAGGCAACGAAACTATGGTAATGCGTTCTGGTAAAGAAGCATTCCTTCGTATCGAATGTGCAGCCATTCCAGAGAAGAAGAAAACTGCTGTCGGTGTTCGTGGTATGAAGTTAGATAAAGGCGACGAACTTAAGAATATCTATATCCTTGGAGATGGAGAGAATGAAGTGATTGAAGTGAAAGGCAAAGAACTTTCCTTAAATCGCCTTCATATTGGAAATCGTGATACCAAGGGTGTGAAACGTTAACAGTGTGAAACAAGGTTTCACACGCGAAAATAAATTTTCGCATGGGAGTTTGTGTTCCACGAACTCTGGATGTGCTAGAAAAGCACAGGAGGAACTATGTTAAGTTATAAGGAAGCACGTGAATTTGTAGAAGAATCAAAATCTAGAGGCAGCGTGTTGGGACTTACCAACATGCGAGCCTTAATGAATGAACTTGGCAATCCGCAGAACACCATTCCTACGGTCCATATCGCAGGAACCAACGGAAAAGGCTCTGTAGGTGCTTACCTTGCGTCTATTTGTAAAGAAGCACATTTTACAGTGGGAAGATACTGTTCGCCAGCAGTATTTGATCCATTGGAATGCTGGCAGTATGATGGACGAAATATTACAGAAGATGAATATGCAGATGCTATGTCACAGGTAAAAACTGCCTGTGACATTGTGGTATCCAAAGGTATCTATCCAACAGCCTTTGAGATAGAAACTGCAGTGGCATTTGTGTATTTTGCAAAAATGAAACCAGATGTATTTTTGCTGGAAACTGGTATGGGGGGAGAGACGGATGCTACCAATGTAGTAGACAATCCACTTGCCTGTGTAATTACCAAGATTAGTTATGATCATATGCAATTTCTGGGAAATTCCCTGGAAGAGATTGCCGGTGTCAAAGCAGGAATTATGAAGCCAGGTGCTACCATATTCTGGGGAGAGCAGGAATCAGAAGCGGAAAAAGTACTGGAACGAAAATTTGCAGAAGTTTCCAAACTAGGTGAAGAACAAGGGTTAGAAACGGTACTGGGTGACTTTTTCCCAACCAGAGTAAAACTTACTTCTATCCAGCCAGGTGAACTACGTTTTACCTATCTTGGTGTAAACTATATGACCAGAATGGCAGGTATATATCAGATGCAGAATGCAGCCCTTGCTATTGCGGTATTCGATGGGCTCTGGCCAAGACTTTTGTTCGGTTTGCAGGATGAAATGCAGATGTGGAATGATGAGAGTGCGCCTCTGGCAGGATGGATGGATATGGAATATGCTTCCAGAGCAGGTGTTTTATTTGCAAACTGGCCTGGAAGATTTGAAGTGTTAAGCCAGGAACCATTGTTGATAATCGATGGCGCTCATAATGAGGATGCAGCAATTCAACTTGCAAAAACTGTAGAAAATAGTTTTACAAATCAGTCTCTTATATATATAATAGGTGTGTTAGCGGACAAGGAGCATAGGAAAATGCTTGAGATTATGCTTCCATATGCAGAAAAGGTGTTTTGTATTACACCGCAGAATGCCCGTGGTTTAGATGGAAATCTGCTGACAAAAGAAGTGCAGGAAGTTGTTTCAGAGAAAGGTTTAAATGCAGATGCCCAGTACTGTGAAACGATAGGGGAGGCTCTAGATAAAGCCGTTGCCTATGGTATTCAGAAGGGTATGCCGGTATTAGCATTTGGATCGTTGTCATATCTGGGAGATTTGAAAAGATGTTTGATAGAGAAAAGATAAAAAAAGGCGTAGAACTGATTCTGGAAGGAATTGGGGAAGATAAAAACCGAGAAGGCTTGATAGAAACTCCAGATCGCATTGCTAGAATGTATGAGGAGATTTTTGCGGGCTTATATGAGAACGCAGAAGAACCATTGTCTAAGACCTTTACTTCAGACAATCATGAGATGGTCATTGAAAAAGACATAGTCTTTTATTCTACTTGTGAGCATCATTTTATGCCGTTCTTTGGAAAGGCTCATGTTGCTTATATTCCGGACGGTAAAGTTGTGGGCTTAAGTAAACTGGCACGTACTGTAGAAGTGTTTGCAAAACGTCCACAGATTCAGGAACAGCTTACAGAGCAGATTGCGGATGCCCTGATGGAATATTTAAAGCCACAAGGGGCAATAGTAATGATAGAAGCAGAGCATATGTGTATGACTATGCGTGGAATCAAGAAAACTGGCAGTAAAACAGTGACTTTTTCCATGAAGGGCGTTTTTGAAGAGAACGAAGCGCTGGTAAATCGCTTTTTGGCGTTGGTGAAAAACAACTAGAACTGAGATTGATTCATAGTATCTGCTTTTAGATAGTATTTAAAGAGGAAAAAATAATGAGAATCGGAAATAAGGAATTTAATACAAAAGAACACACTTATGTGATGGGTATTTTGAATGTAACTCCCGATTCATTTTCAGATGGTGGCAAATATTCTAGTCTTGACGCCGCACGAAAACGTGCAGAGGAGATGATGAAGGAGGGGGCCGCCATTCTTGATATTGGTGGAGAATCCACAAGACCAGGATACACGAGAATCTCAGATTCTGAGGAAATAGCCCGTGTTGTTCCAGTAATTGAAGCGGTCAAAAAGGATTTGGAAATCCCAATTTCTGTGGATACCTATAAATCATCAGTGGCGAAGGCTGCCATTGAAGCAGGAGCAGACTTAATCAACGATATCTGGGGATTAAAGGCTGACCCATATATGGCAAGAGTCATTTCAGATAAAAAGGTGTCTTGCTGTCTGATGCATAACCGCGACAATACAGACTATAACAATTTTGTGTCAGATTTGATTCGAGATTTGAGAGAATCTATTGATTTGGCGTTAAAGGCAGGAATCAGGGACGACAAAATCATTGTGGATCCAGGGATTGGATTTGCAAAAACTTTGGAGCAGAACCTCCAGGCATTAAAACATCTGGATAGGCTACAACAACTGGGCTATCCAGTATTGTTAGGAGCATCCAGAAAGTCCGTGATAGGGGATAGTCTGCACCTGCCAAAAGAAGAAAGATTAGAGGGAACCTTGGCGACCACAGCCCTTGCTGTAAAAAGTGGATGCAAGTTCGTCAGAGTCCATGACATAAAAGAAAATGTACGTGTAGTACGAATGATGGAAGCCATTCTAAAGGCATAACGATAACAATTTCGGGAATTGCAAAATGACCCATATAAGAGGAAATATATGAGAAACCAAGATTGTATCAAGATTACGAATTTAAAAGTATTCGCTCACCACGGAGTATTTGAAGAGGAAAAAAGAGACGGACAGGATTTTTATATTAATGCAGTGCTTTATCTGGACCTTCATACCCCTGGAAAAAGTGACAGATTGGAAGATTCCTTAAACTATGGTGAAGTATGTCATTTTATTCATAAGGTTTTTACAGAAAAATCCTATGATTTGATAGAGGCGGCTTGTGAGAATCTCTGCACACGTATGTTGCTTGAGTTTGAACAGTTAACAGAGGTGGAGGTGGAGTTACAGAAGCCTCATGCACCAATTGGTCTTCCTTTTGAAAATGTTTCGGTTACTATGTGCCGTAAATGGCATCGAGCCTATCTGTCTTTTGGCTCAAATGTGGGAGACAGTGAGAAGTTGATTCTAGATGGAATAAGAAAAATACAGGAACATCCGTTGATTCGAGGTGTTGTTTCATCGAAATTACTGACAACCAAACCATATGGGCCTGTAGAGCAACCAGATTTTGTGAATGGCTGCTTGAAGATAGACACGTTATTGAATCCAGAAGAACTTTTGGAATTTTTGCACGAAGTGGAAGCGGGAGCAGACCGTACCAGAGAACTTCGCTGGGGACCAAGAACTTTAGACTTGGATATCGTTTTTTACGATAAGTTGGTGTATGAGAGTGAAGACCTTGTGATTCCACATGTGGACATGCAGAATCGCCAGTTTGTTTTAGAGCCATTGGCAGAGCTATGTCCAAACTATAGACATCCGATGCTTGGCAGAACAGTAAAACAGATGCGGGGAGAACTTAAGAATGTGGAATATGTAAATCAGTAAGATTATGCTGTATTTGACATAATAGATACGAGCGTATTTTGATAGAATGAGAGGATAACAAATGAAAGCAGTGTTATTTGACTTAGATGGAACCTTGAGCAATTCCAAGGAAGGCATTACAAAGTGCGTACAGTACGCTTTGAAGCATTTTGGAATTGAAGAGCCAGACAGAGATAAACTGGAGATTTTTATTGGACCACCATTGGTAGATAGTTTTATGAATTTTTATGGAATGAGTCTGGAGGATGCCAAGATTGCTACAGCAAAATATCGTGAGCGATATACACCAATCGGTATTCATGAGGCATCAATGTATCCTGGAACCCGTGAATGTATCGAAGAATTAAAGAAACAGGGATATATCATTGGTATGGCTTCTTCTAAACCAGAAGAGTATTGTAGAATCATCTTGGAAGACTTTGGAATTCTGGATTTGTTTGATGATGTAGTTGGTGCAACTATGGATGGACGAATTGATTCCAAGGAAGAAGTTCTTATGGAGGTGTTCCGCAGATGGAGCCACTATGGCAAAGATGAAATGTGCCTGATTGGAGATTCCATCTATGATGTAGAGGGAGCCAATCTTGTAGGTATTCCTTGTATCGCAGTGTCATATGGATTTGGTGATGTAAAAGAAATGACAGAAGCTGGAGCGGTGGCTGTGATTGATAATCTGGTTG
Organism: Lachnospiraceae bacterium; assembly: GCA_015057035.1. Classification (GTDB taxonomy): domain Bacteria; phylum Bacillota; class Clostridia; order Lachnospirales; family Lachnospiraceae; genus Roseburia. The sequence goes on from SVFC01000005.1 coordinate 10,635, forward strand.
AACTTCCAGATGTGTTGAAAAAAATGTAGTATTTGTAATTGTTATGAGCTTGTTCCAAGAATATTAGATGGAAATCTTGGAGCGGATGGAAAGGAATCTAAAATTGATAAAAAAATTTGGACTTGCATCAAAAATCTGGGATATCGCATATCCCGTTCTAATGTATTATGCAGCGATTTCTATAGGAATTATATGTGCACAGCTGGTGTTCGGAGTAAGCAACGAGAGTTATATGCTTTGCAAAACCATTGGCAGCGTAGTGGCACTGTTATATGTTTATACCGAGTACAAGCATGATCTGATGCTTCGTGGGGAATATGGTATAAAACCACAGTTTTCCTTGGGAAGATTTGTGAATCTGGTAGCGGTGATTGGGATTACAGTGTGTTTATCCATCGCATTGAATAACTTGATTTCCATGTCCCCACTGATAGATATGTCAGAAGAATTCCAGAATGCTAGTGATGCGTTTTATGGAAGTAACATCTGGATGGAACTGTTGGGCTCGGCGTTAGTAACTCCATTATTAGAAGAATTATTACATAGAGGAGTAGTGTACAAACGCCTTCGACTGATGATGGGATTCGCACCGTCAGTGCTGGTATCTGCTCTTATTTTTGCTGCATTGCATTTTAATATTGTGCAGTTTACCTATGCATTTTTGCTTGGTATTGCCCTGGCGATTTTTGTAGAGAAAACTGGCAAGGTATATCCAGCAGTGATTGCTCATATGGTGGCAAATGGTATTGCTGTGATTCGCACGGAAACAGGCTTTTTGATGGGTACAGTAGATAAAAGTGCATTTGCCTGGACCATCTCCGTGATACTATGTGTTGTTGGTGTCATTGGTTTGGTGTTATATGGAATGTCTATTAATAGAAAAAGAGATAAAAGATAGAGAAGGATGTAAATAGAATGTCAAAGATTGTATTTTTTGATATAGATGGAACTATCTGGGATTGGGATACCAATATTCCGGAAAGCACGATTACAGCAATTAGACAGCTTCGTGCCAATGGGCATAAGGCGTTTATTTGCAGTGGACGTTCCAGAGGAAATATTTGTGCACCAAAATTATTCGATGTAGGATTCGATGGTGTGATTGCTGCCTGTGGCAATCATGTGGAGATGGACGGAAAGATTCTTTATGAAAAACTCTTAGAGCCAGCCCTTGTTCATAAGGTTATTGAAGTCTGCGAAGCGAATGGAATGCCGGTGGTATTGGAAGGGCCTGTAAAGCATTTCTTTAGTGAGACTGGTTTTGAGGACGATCCATATATGGATTATCTGATTAAAGATATGGGAGAGCGTGCCCGCTTCTTACAGGAATATACCGATGATGTGCATATCAACAAATTTTCCGCAGATGTGCTGCCGCAGACGAACTATGAAGCAATCAAAGAGGCTTTGCAAGATGAGTTTGATTTTATGATGCATGATGCAGTAGTGCTGGAATGTACTCCAAAGGGAACATCTAAAGCGACAGGGATTGAATGGCTGTGTAACCATCTTGGGGTTGCAAAAGAGGATACCTATGCCATTGGCGACAGCATCAATGATATGGAGATGCTGCAGAGTGTAGGACATGGCATTGCAATGGGCAATGCTACTCAGGTGGCGAAGGATGTGGCAGAGTATGTGACAACAGATATTCATGAAGATGGAATTATGAATGCTTTGAAGCATTATAATCTTATCTGATCTGGAAAAGAATTGTGAGTTTATAAACATTTAAGAATTATGCCAACCCTTGATTTTACTTGGAAAAATAGAATTTATTAGCACTCTGATAAAAAGAGTGCTAATTTTCTGTTGACTTTTATTTTTTCTAGTAATATTATCTATACTAGAGCAATAAATTGATAAGAAAAGACTTTTTCGTCTTTACATAAAAAGGAGGAATTTTAAGATGAAATTATCACCACTTACAGACAGAGTTGTGTTAAAACAGTTAGAAGCTGAAGAAACTACCAAGTCTGGTATTATTTTAACCGCATCTGCACAGGAAAAACCACAGGAAGCAGAAGTTATCGCAGTTGGTCCTGGCGGAATGGTTGACGGCAAAGAAATCGTAATGCAGGTAAAAGTAGGACAGAAGGTTATCTATTCTAAATATGCTGGCACAGAAGTAAAACTTGATGGACAGGAATATATTATTGTTCGTCAGAACGACATTCTCGCTGTTGTAGAAGATTAATTTTGAAAATTCGGGCATTGCCCTAAGAATAGGAGTAATTTAAATCATGGCAAAAGAAATCAAATACGGCTCAGAAGCCAGAGCAGCACTTGGTGCTGGCGTAGACAAATTAGCAAATACAGTACGTGTAACACTTGGACCAAAGGGTAGAAACGTTGTATTAGACAAATCCTTTGGTGCTCCACTCATCACAAACGATGGTGTTACAATTGCAAAAGAAATCGAATTAGAAGATGCATTTGAAAACATGGGTGCTCAGCTTGTAAAAGAAGTAGCAACCAAGACCAATGACGTAGCTGGTGATGGTACAACAACAGCAACTGTACTTACACAGGCTATGGTAAATGAAGGATTTAAGAACCTTGAAGCAGGTGCGAATCCAATCGTTCTTCGTCGTGGTATGAAGAAAGCAACAGACGTTGCAGTAGCAGCTTTAAAAGAAATGAGCCAGCCAGTTAACGGCAAGGAACAGATTGCAAGAGTAGCAGCAATCTCTGCTGGTGACGAAGAAATCGGTAACTTAGTAGCAGATGCTATGGAAAAGGTTACAACCGATGGTGTAATCACAATTGAAGAATCTAGAACTATGGAAACAGAACTTGACCTTGTAGAAGGTATGCAGTTCGACCGTGGATATTTATCAGCATATATGTGTACAGATATGGATAAGATGGAAGCAGTTCTTGATGAGCCACACATCCTTATCACAGACAAGAAGATTTCCAACATTCAGGAAATCCTTCCGCTCCTTGAACAGGTAGTACAGTCTGGTGCAAGACTTCTCATCGTTGCAGAAGACATTGAAGGTGAAGCATTAACAACACTTATCGTTAACAAACTTCGTGGTACATTCAATGTAGTTGCTGTTAAGGCTCCAGGCTATGGCGACAGAAGAAAAGCAATGCTTGAAGATATCGCTATCCTTACAGGTGGCCAGGTAATCAGTTCAGACCTCGGTCTTGAATTAAAAGACGTTACTATGGATCAGCTTGGTCGTGCAAAATCTGTTAAGATTGCAAAAGAAAACACAGTGATCGTTGATGGATATGGCAACAAAGCAGCTATCCAGGCAAGAATCAACCAGATTCATGGACAGATTGAAGAAACAACTTCTGAATTTGATAAAGAAAAACTTCAGGAAAGACTTGCTAAGATGGCAGGTGGTGTAGCAGTAATCCGTGTTGGTGCTGCAACAGAAACTGAAATGAAAGAATCTAAACTTCGTCTCGAAGACGCTCTTAACGCTACAAGAGCTGCAGTAGAAGAAGGTATCATCGCAGGTGGTGGATCTGCTTACATTCATGCTTCTAAGAAAGTTGCTGAATTCGCAGATACACTTGAAGGAGATGAAAAGACAGGTGCTAAGGTAATCCTCAAAGCATTATCAGCTCCACTTTATTACATCGCTGCAAACGCTGGTCTTGAAGGTGCAGTAATCATCAACAAAGTTAGAGAATCTAACCCAGGCGTAGGTTTTGATGCTGCAGCTGAAGAATATGTAGATATGGTAGCAAGCGGAATCCTTGACCCAGTTAAGGTAACAAGAAGTGCATTACAGAATGCAACAAGCGTAGCATCTACACTTCTTACAACAGAATCTGCAGTTGCTCAGATCAAAGAAGACCTTCCACCAATGCCACAGGGCGGTATGGGTATGGGCATGTAATCAAGCTATTTAGCCTAGACAAGAAGAGACACTATATGGTATCTTTACCATATAGTGTTTTTTGATGAAGGAGAGCAAAATGAAAAAAGCAAAACAGATTTTAGCAATCTTAGGAATTGTATTAATCTTAGGAATCAACATATTATTGGTTGTGTCAGCATTTGGTGCAACAGAAGATAATACCAACATCTTTAATGCAGCTATCGTAACTGTAATCTTAGTTCCAGTGTTATTATGGATTTATCTGTATATTTTCAAGTTAATCAAGAAAAATGCAGAGGACAAGCAGGCGAAGGCAGAAGAATTACTGAGCAAAGAAGAAACTCAGGAAGAAGTGGATGACGTAGAATAAAAGACTTGTAAACTATACATGTTTTTTGATATACTATATGTCACGCAGGGCGAATTATACGCCTTAAAATAAATACTTGATTAGAAAAGGTGGATGATCAAATGGCATTATTAAAAGAATGGCATAAAATTGCTTATAATGAAAAAATGGACCAGGGAGAAATGCAGAGATTTTGGGCAGATTACTTCTTAAAAGAACAGGGCGTATATGAACAGTTATTAACTACTCCAGATGAAGTTGTTTCTGGAACAGTAAAAGAACTTGCTGAAAAGTATAACCTTTCTCTTATGGAAATGACAGGTTTCCTAGATGGAATCAATGATTGCCTTGTAACTCCAAACCCAATCGAAGAGATGGAAGAAGATACAGTTGTTAGCCTTGGATTTGATAAAGCTAAATTATACAAAGGTATGGTTGCTGCCAATGCAGAATGGCTTTACGGACTTCCAATGTGGGATGATATCTTTGACAAAGAGACACAGAAGGCTCTTTACTTAGAACAGAAGAAGTCAGGAACTGTAGTAGTAGGCAAGAAGGTTGGACGTAACGATCCATGTCCATGTGGATCAGGCCGCAAGTACAAACAGTGCTGTGGTAAATAATTATTCTTAAGAGTAGATAACACATCATAAATTGGTAAAATTCGGTTTGTGATGTGTTTTTTATTGGTTGGAGATAGTGCAATGAATAAGTTACTGGAATTGTTTTTAACATTTGTAAAAATTGGTGCATTTACCTTTGGCGGTGGATATGCCATGATTTCCATCATTGAAGATAATTGTGTGGAGAAGAAAAAGTGGATTACCCACGATGAAATGATGGATATTACTGTGATTGCAGAATCCACACCGGGACCAATTGCCATTAATTGCGCAACTTTTGTGGGACACAAAATCGCAGGCCTTGCTGGTGCGGTTTGTGCAACTTTGGGAGTTGTATTGCCATCATTTTTAATCATATTTGTAATATCGTCATTTTTAGATAATTTCTTGGAGATAGAGATTATAGCGAAAGCTTTCTACGGAATCAAAGTTGCAGTAGGTGTTCTAATTTTGGATGCAGGGATTAAGATGTTTAAGAAAATGTCAAAGAAGATTTTTCCAAGAGTGATTATGGCGCTTTCCTGTATCACTATGTTTTTTGTGCAGATGTTTGCAATCAAATTTTCTGCAATTAGTTTGATGCTTATTGCAGGAGCAGTTGGACTTGTGGCCTTTTTGATTCAGGGAAGGAAGAAGGAGGTAAGCGTAGAATGATTTATTTAGAATTATTGGTTGCTTTTCTTCAGGTAGGACTTTTTTCTTTTGGGGGCGCATATGGGGCAATCCCATTGATTCGAGATGTTGTATTGTCCAATGGATGGATGGACGAAGAAATGCTTACATATATGATTGCAGTAAGCGAAAGTACACCAGGGCCGATTATGGTGAATCTGGCGACTTATGTAGGGAATACACAGGGAGGAATTCTAGGTGCAATTGTAGCAACTACAGGCGTTGTGTTACCTTCTTTCATTATTATATCTATAATTACTGTATTGTTGAAAAATGTGGTGAAAAATCCGTTTTTTCAGGCAGTGCTCCGAGGATTAAAGCCATGTGTGATTGGAATTATTCTTGCCACAGGACTTTATATGATTGTAAGCACCTGTACAGTTATAGAAGAGAGCATAAAATTAGATTTACGGGCGGGCATTATTCTAGTGCTTTTGATAGGGATTAAGAGTGTGTACAGGCAAGTTACGAAAAAGAAGTTTTCGTCAATTATGCTAATTCTATTATCTGCTATAGTTGGCGTGGTTGTTTTAAGTATGATATAGAAAGGTGAAGGTGGAGTACTATGAATATTTTAATTATTGATGGACAAGGTGGTCAATTAGGCAGCCAGTTAGTAAAAGGGATTATGGCAAATTGCAAAGACGCGAGAATCACTGCTGTTGGAACTAATGCAGTGGCAACAGGCGCAATGTTAAAGGCTGGTGCTCATCAGGCTGCTACAGGGGAAAACCCAGTTATTGTTGCATGCAGAAAAGCAGATGTCATTGTAGGACCAATTGGGATAGTGATTGCTGATTCCTTATTTGGTGAGGTTACACCAAAGATGGCGGTTGCGGTAGGGCAGGCTGATGCAGTAAGAATCCTTCTTCCTGTGAATAAATGTGATAATCTTGTAGCAGGTGTGACAGATTTATCCATGACAACCTTGATAGAAGATGTGATTAAAAAAATCAAGGAAATTGCGTAATATATTCCTTGCTATTTTTATAAAAGAATGCTATTATTAACGAGTCGTTCAGAAGTTCGATATAAAAGACAGAAGTCTATAAGGATTTTTATTATACGAATATTTATGAGATCAATACTAAGAAGGTGTTGCTATGTTCCCAGAAGGGAAGAGTACACCTTTTTTTATTGCTGAAAGGAACTATTTATGAAAAAAAACGACATTAAGAAATTAACCTTATCCGCTATGTTCTTAGCTTTGGCACTGGTTATGCCATTTCTAACAGGACAGATTCCACAGATTGGAGCAATGCTTTGCCCGATGCACATTCCAGTATTGTTGTGTGGCTTCTTCTGTGGTGGGCCATGGGGACTTTTGGTGGGCTTTGTCGCACCGGTTTTGCGTTCCATAATTTTTGGAATGCCACCAATGTTTCCAAAGGCAATCTGTATGGCATTTGAACTTGCAACCTACGGACTCGTTTCTGGATTATTACATAAGGTATTGCCAAAGAAAAAATGGACCGTGTATGTGTCATTGATTCTTGCTATGATTGCAGGACGTGTTGTGTGGGGACTTGCAATGCTTATCTGTATGGGATTTGATGTAACCAAGTTCGGCGCATCTGCATTTATCTCAGGAGCACTATTGAACGCAATCCCAGGAATCATCGTTCAGTTAGTATTAATTCCAATTCTTGTAATCGTATTGGAAAAATACGTCAAGAGAGAAGAGTAACTTGTACTTGACCAGAAAAAAATATATGATATACTAATAGTAGTTAGTCTAGACTAACTACTATTTTTGTTTAATTCAAACGAAGCGTATCTGAGGAAACATAAACACAGGTTAGCATACAGTATATAGGAGGGCATTTTATGGAAAATATATTAGTAGCATTTGGATTAACCCTCATAGCGGGTTTAAGTACTGGAATCGGTAGCGTAATTGCATTTTTTGCAAAAAAAACAAATAAGAAGTTCTTGTCAGTAAGTTTAGGATTTTCGGCAGGTGTAATGATTTTTGTGTCCATGATTGAAATATATCAAAAAGCACAGGATGCCTTGGTGGCGGATTTAGGAGATAAACCAGGAGCGTGGCTGACGGCCATTGCTTTTTTCGGTGGGATTTTTCTGATTGCTATTATAGACAAATTGATTCCTTCCGCAGAAAATCCACATGAGCCAAGTAATGTCTTGGCTGATTGTGAAAGCTGTGGAGATTGCGAAGTGTGTGTGAAAGAGCGCAAGAAAGAAAAAAATAAATTAATGCGAATGGGTGTGTTTACTGCCCTTGCGATTGCGATACATAACTTCCCAGAGGGAATGGCAACCTTTGTATCAGCATTGCAGGAACCAGAGCTGGCAATCCCAATCGTTGCAGCTATTGCGATTCATAATATTCCAGAAGGAATCTCAGTATCAGTTCCAATCTATCAGGCTACAGGATCCCGTAAGAGAGCATTTCTTTATTCTTTGTTGTCAGGTCTTGCGGAACCAATTGGAGCATTGGTAGGATGGTTAATTCTAGTTCCGATTATGAGTGATGCAGTATATGGAATCATTTTTGCAGGAGTAGCAGGGATCATGGTGTTTATTTCTGTTGATGAGCTTTTGCCATCTGCAAGGGAGTATGGAGAACATCATTTGTCTATCTATGGAATGATTTCTGGCATGATGGTAATGGCTGTAAGCTTGTTGTTATTTATGTAGAGATAAAATTTTGCTTTACAAATTCTAAAAAATGGAATACAATATATCAAGATTTAAATAATCGAAAAACGTTGATGAGAAGAGTACGTTGTGAACGTGTACCAGAGAAAGACGCCATAGCAATGCTATGTGGTGCGAGCGTCCTTACAAAGAAGCAGCCGAAGACCACCTCAGAGTGACCCCAATCCGGTCCGGCAGACACCGTTATCGTCAGAATGAGACTTGTTTTCAGAGTAGTTGTGAAAATGAGTGAATTTGGGTGGAACCACGATTATGTTTAGTCGTCCCAGATGCAACTAATGTTGTATCTGGGACTTTTTTTCATTTTATGGATTAATCAACCAGATACAAGAAAACATTTGTATAGGAAAAGGAGAAAGAAAATGAAAATCACACTCAAAGACGGCTCTGTAAAAGAGTACAGCGAAGCAAAAAGCGTCTATGATATCGCCCTTGATATCAGTGAAGGTCTTGCACGCGTAGCATGTGCAGGTGAATTAAACGGGGAAATCGTAGACTTAAGAACAGTAGTAAGCGAAGACGCTACACTGAACATCGTAACAGCAAATGATCCTGCAGGATTACAGGTTATTCGTCACACAGCTTCCCACATTATGGCAGAAGCAGTAAAACGTCTTTTCCCAGAAGCAAAGGTAGCTATTGGACCAGCAATCGAAGATGGTTTCTACTATGACTTCGACAGAGAACCATTTTCAAGAGAAGACTTAGATGCCATCGAAGCAGAGATGAAAAAAATCATTAAGGAAGGCAAGAGAATCACAAGATTCACACTTCCAAGAGAAGAAGCAATCGCTCTTATGAAAGAAAAGAACGAGCCATACAAGGTTGAGTTAATTGAAGACCTTCCAGCTGATGCAGAAATCTCTTTCTATGATCAGGAAGGATTTGTAGACCTTTGTGCAGGACCACACCTTATGAATACAAAGGGTGTTAAGGCATATAAGCTTATTTCTTCTTCTATGGCTTACTGGAGAGGCGATGCAAACAAAGCAAGACTTCAGAGAATTTATGCAACAGCATATAACAACAAAGAAGATTTACAGGCACATATGGATCACTTAGAAGACATTAAGATGCGTGATCATAATAAACTTGGCCGTGAAATGGGACTTTTCACAACGGTTGATGTAATCGGACAGGGACTTCCTCTTTTCACACCAAAGGGAACAAAGATGATTATGAAACTCCAGAGATGGATTGAAGACTTGGAAGAGCAGGAATGGGGATATGTTCGTACAAGAACACCACTTATGGCAAAATCTGATCTTTACAAGATTTCTGGACACTGGGATCACTACAAAGATGGAATGTTTGTAATGGGTGATGAAGAAGTGGATAAAGAAGTATTTGCACTTCGTCCAATGACATGTCCATTCCAGTATTTTGTATACAAAAATGAACAGCATTCTTACCGTGATCTTCCATACAGAATGGGCGAAACATCTACATTGTTCCGTGCAGAAGACTCTGGTGAAATGCATGGTTTAACACGTGTTCGTCAGTTTACAATTTCCGAAGGACACAATGTAATCCGTCCAGACCAGGCAGAAGAAGAATTAAAGGCATGTCTCGACCTTGCATACTTTATTCTTTCAACATTAGGATTACAGGATGATGTAACATATCGTCTTTCTAAATGGGATCCAAACAACAAAGAAAAATACCTTGGAGATGACAACTACTGGAACTCAACACAGGATGCACTTCGTCAGGTTCTTATTGAAAAAGGAGTATCCTTTACAGAAGAAGACGGAGAAGCAGCATTCTATGGACCTAAGATTGACATCCAGGCTAAGAACGTATACGGCAAAGAAGATACAATGATTACAATCCAGTTAGACTGTGCAATCGCAGAAAACTTCGATATGTACTATGTAGACCAGAATGGTGAAAAGGTTCGTCCTTACATCATCCACAGAACATCTCTTGGCTGTTATGAGAGAACACTTGCTTGGTTAATTGAAAAATACGCAGGTAAGTTCCCAACATGGCTTTGCCCAGAACAGGTACGTGTACTTCCAATTTCTGAAAAATATTCAGAATACGCAGAGAAAGTTATGAAGGAATTAAAAGCAAACGGCGTAGATGCAACAGTTGACAATCGTGCAGAGAAGATTGGTTACAAGATTCGTGAAGCGCGTATGGACAGACTTCCATATATGCTCGTAGTTGGTGCACAGGAAGAAATCGACGGCACAGTTTCTGTAAGAAGCCGTTTTGCTGGCGATGAAGGTGTAAAACCTCTTGCTGACTTCGTAGATCAGATTTGCAAGGAAATCCGTACAAAGGAAATTCGTAAAATCGAAGTAGAAGAAGCAAAATAAAAAATATTTTCAGAACTCTATCATTAGAATTAGAACTAATGGTAGAGTTTTTTGTTTTTTAAACGGTATTTTTTTACAGTATAAATTTATGTCAATGATTCATACTAAAATTGTAATTTCATAACACAAGAGTATGTGAAAAAAGGAGGTAGAATTATGGTAAAATTAGACTGTACAGTAGTCGGCTGTGCCTATAATGCTGACAATAGCTGTAGAAGAGAAAATATTACAGTAGGTGGACATGAGGCTCATAAGTCATCAGAAACAGTTTGCAAGAGCTTTGCACCAAAAGGAACAAACACATTGGTAAATGCCTGTGGCGGAGCTAAGAAAGAAACTAAAGTTGCCTGTGATGCAGTAAACTGTAAGTACAATGAAGCAAAAGTGTGTCATGCAGAACACATCGGTATTGCAGGACGTCATGCGGTAACTAATGGCGAAACAGAGTGTGGAACATTCGTTGAAAGATAAAAATTAAAAAAATTTTAACTAAATTTGTCTTGTCAAGCAGCTTATTTGCCGATTTTTCAGGAAAGTTTGTAAAAAATCGGCAAAAGCTGATGACGGAAAAGCCCTAAAATTGGGGAAGGGCATAAAATGAATATGAATTTTGTCGAATTATGACGACAACTTGTGGGCTAGATTAGTTGATTTTTGGATAATGTTATCGTAAAATGTAACAGTACCAAATCACAGGAGGTCGGAAAAGTGGATTACAGTATTAACTTTCCTAACTTACATATTTATCTAGATAATATTGGAAAAAACATCATGATAGGTGACTTTGCAATAGCCTATTATGGAATTTGTATTGCCGTTGGTATGATGGGTGCAATTTTGCTAGCAACGCATTTGTCAAAGAAGACGGGGCTTAATTCCGATGTAGTATACGATGTTGCCATTTGGGGCATTCTTGCTGCGATTGTTGGTGCAAGATTATATTTTGTGGCTTTCCAATGGGATTATTATAGCCAGGACTTAACAAGAATCTTTAACCTGCGAGAAGGGGGGCTTGCGATTTATGGTGGCATTCTCGGAGCAGTGTTAGCGGTATTTATATATACAAGAGTCAAGAAATTAAAACTCGGACCAATAGCGGATGTGGCAGCACCTGCTATTGCATTGGGACAGTGCGTAGGTAGATGGGGGAACTTCTTTAACAGAGAAGCCTTTGGCTGTTATACGGACAACCTTTTTGCAATGCAGATTCCGGTTTCTGCAGTTCGAGCTGGAGAGATTACAGCAGATTTACGTGCGAATATAGTAACGGTGGATGGAATTAATTATATTCAGGTGCATCCAACCTTCCTGTATGAGTCTATGTGGAATCTGTGCGTGATGATTTTGTTGGTATTATATATTAAGCATCGCAAATTTGACGGCGAAGTATTCCTGTTATATCTGTCGGCGTATGGTCTTGGAAGAGTATGGATTGAAGGCTTGAGAACGGATCAGTTACTAATTCCTAATACAGATATTCCTGTGTCTCAGGTTTTGGCTGCTTTCATGATTGTATTTGGAATCACATGGATTGTCATAAAACGAATCAGTATAAAAAAAGAGAAGGTATACGAAGAAGCGTAGGATGACAGGTGAAAAAATGAACACACTAGAAAATCTTAGAAACAAAATTGAAGAAGTTAGAAAAGAATTAAACGAGAAGGTTGTATCTGAAGAATATGAAAGCTATTATGCAAAAAGCGTAGAGTTAGATCAGCTGATTGCGGAATATGTGGACCTGGAAGAACAGATTCCAGCATAAAACTTCATTAGAAAAACTGAATATTTATCTTAGGACGTATAGTTTTGAACTATACGTCTTTTTTATTGCAAAAATAGTACTTTTTCTCTAAAAAGGCTTGATTTTAGGGCATTTATGGGGTATTATAGAGAAAAAGTGGAGGAAAGTGGAGCGAAAAACCATAAAAGTGGTGGGAAGTGGTGGATAAGTTGATAACATTGTGGATAACTTATTTCACCGGCTGCAAACTGCTGAAAAAACAATAAACGCTTACGAAGAAAGGAGGAAAAGCCATGTTCTCGGGTGAATACAATCATACAATTGATGCAAAAGGCCGACTTATAGTGCCTTCCAAGTTCCGTGAACAGCTTGGTAATGAATTTATGATTACCAAGGGCTTAGATGGATGTTTATTCGTATACTCCAATGAAGAATGGGAAAACATCGAGAAATCCTTCCGTGAGAAACCACTTACCTCTAAGGATGCAAGAAAGTTTATGCGTTTCTTCTTTGCAGGAGCTTGCTCTTGTGAGGTGGACAAGCAGGGACGTATCTTGATTCCTAATAACTTAAGAGAATATGCAGGCATTGACAAAGATGTGGTGTCTGTAGGTGTATTAAGCCGTGTGGAAATCTGGAGCAAAGAAAAATGGCTGGATAGCAGTGATTACGATGATATGGATGAAATCGCTGAACATATGGCAGAACTTGGATTTGGAATTTAATTAGAAAGGAAAACTTGACCATGGAGTTTAATCATTATTCCGTATTATTGGGTGAGACAATTGAATATTTGAATGTTCGTCCAGGCGGAATCTACGTTGACGGAACTCTTGGTGGAGGTGGACATGCTTACGAAGTATGTAAGCGTTTGAATGGTCAGGGATGCTTCATCGGAATTGATCAGGATGCGGATGCTATCCAGGCAGCGAGCGAGAGATTGGCAGAATATGGCGACCTGGTAACCATCGTAAGAAGCAACTATTCCAACATGCGCCAGGTATTACATGACCTAGGAATTGACAAGGTGGATGGAATCGTTTTAGACCTTGGAGTTTCTTCCTTCCAGTTAGATACGCCAGAGAGAGGATTTACATACCGTAGTGCAGATGCACCATTGGATATGCGAATGGATGACAGACAAACTCTTACTGCTAAGGACATTGTCAATGAATACAGTGAGATGGATCTGTTTCGTATTATTCGTGACTACGGTGAAGATAAATTTGCAAAGAACATTGCAAAACACATTGTGAACGCTAGAAAAAAAGAACCAATTCTTACAACGGGACAGTTAAATGAGATTATTGATGCTGCCATTCCTATGAAGATGAAGGTGACAGGTGGACATCCATCCAAACGTACCTATCAAGCGCTGAGAATTGAATTGAATCACGAGTTGGATGTATTAAAAGATACTTTAGATGACATGATTGAACTTTTAAATGAAGACGGAAGAATATGTATTATTACATTCCATTCATTGGAAGATCGTATTGTGAAAACAATTTTTAAGAAAAATGAAAATCCATGTACATGTCCAAGCCATTTTCCTGTTTGCGTATGTGGCAAGAAATCAAAAGGACATGTAGCAACAAGAAAACCGATTCTTCCATCAGAAGAAGAGTTGGAAGTTAATAGTCGTTCCAAGAGTGCGAAACTTAGGATTTTTGAGAAACAAACAGAGAAATAAATAGAGAAGTAAACGTATTTTGGGAGTAATAAAATGAGTAGAACATATTATGTGAATGGTAGTGCTGTTCGTGAGCTGGAAACACAGCCATTAAGACGACCAGAGAGACCAGACAGAAGAAAAATAGAAGAGGAACAGCGCAAGAAACGCAGACGTAATGCTGCCAGAAGAAACAGAGAGCGTGAGCTGGGAATGAGCAAAGGCTACGTTTTGTTTTTATCAGCATGTGTGGTTGCAGTGGCAATCTGTGCAGTGAACCTGATTCAGATGCAATCACAGGTTAGCCAGCGTATGAAGAATATTGCTGCTATGGAGAGTCAGCTTAATGACATGAAGGCAGATAACGATGCCAGATATAAGGAGATTGTAACATCCGTAGATTTGGAGTATATTAAGGATGTAGCAATCAATCAGCTGGGCATGAATTATGCAACTGCAGAGCAGTTGATTTACTTTACAGTAGATAATCAGAACTTCATGGACCAGTATGGAGATATTCCAGAGTAATTTAGGAGTAATAACGTGGTAAAAAAAGAAGTTAATAAGAGAAAGAAACCAATATTTAAGTTTTCCAAAGCAATGCGCATGAAGTTAATGGTGTTATTTACATGCATTACTTTGCTTTTTTGTGCTCTTATTGGACGACTGATGTACATTAATTATACCAGTGGAGAAAAATACAAGGAAAAAGTACTATCGATGCAGTCATACGATAGCGTGACCATACCATACCAGAGAGGAGATATTCTTGATAGTAATGGTACAGTTCTTGCTACCAGTGTGGCTGTTTATAATGTAATCATGGACTGTTCTGTTATGAACGCCACGACGAAGGTGGACGGGGAAAATGTAAAAAAATACGTTGAGCCAACCCTTGAGGCGTTGTTAGAATGTTTTCCGGATTTGGATGAACAGACTCTGCGTGGATATTTAAAAAACAAACCAGACAGTAAATATATTATTTTGAAGAAAAAACTCTCATATGATGAGATACAGCCATTTATCAATATGCAGGAAGCGGTGGATGAAGATGGTAACAAACTAAATCCAAATATTCGTGGTGTGTGGTTTGAAAAAGAGTTCCAGAGATATTATCCTTTTGATTCCCTGGCGAGTTCTGTTATCGGATTTGTTTCTTCAGGGAATGTGGGAACCGTCGGTTTGGAGAACTACTATAATAGTACATTAAATGGAATTAATGGTCGTGAGTATGGATATTTAAATTCAGATAGCGATTTTGAAAAAACGGTAATTGCTCCAACCCATGGTAGTACTTTGGTTACAACTATTGATGCAAATATCCAGTCTATTGTAGAGAAAAAGATTAAAGAATTTAATGATACCTATCGCGATAACTATACAGAAGGAGATGGAAGTGCGAATACGGCAGTTATCATTCTGGATCCTAATACAGGCGCAGTTCTTGCGATGGCACAAAAAACAGTCTTTGACTTGAATAATCCAAGAGATTTAACAGGGATTATGACAGAGGAAGAGAAGGCGGAAGCTACGAATGAGCAAATTCTTGCGGAATTAAATAAGGTCTGGAGAAACTATTGTATTTCTGAGACTTTTGAACCTGGTTCTGTGCAGAAACCATTTACCATTGCTGGCGGTTTGGAAACAGGAAAACTAAACATAAATATGACATTTGAATGTGACGGACATGAAGAAATCGGTGGTCACAAGATAAGTTGTGTTAATACCAGAGGGCATGGGATTGAAACTCTGGAAAAAACATTGATGGACTCTTGCAATGACTCTATTATGCAGATGACATACTTGTTAGGAATAGATACATTCTCCAAGTATCAGGGAATCTTTAATTTTGGCCAGAAAACGGGAATTGATTTGCCTGGGGAAGCCAATACTGCAGGTCTTATTTATACAGCAGAGAATATGACCAAGGTTGATATGGCAACCAATGCTTTTGGGCAGAACTACAATGCCACTATGATTCAGATGGCGAGTGCTTTTGCATCGGTTATTAATGGCGGATATTATTATCAGCCGTATCTGGTAGAAAAAGTATTGGATGCAGATGGAAAAACTATATCTAAAACAGAACCAACCTTGTTGAAACAGACAATTTCCAATAGCACAAGTGGGATATTAAAGAAATATTTATACAATACAGTTACCTCGGGTACTGCAAAACATGTAAAAGTAGATGGGTATTCTATGGGGGGCAAGACAGGAACTGCGGAAAAATTACCACGTGGAAATGAGAAATATTTAGTTTCTTATGCTGGATTTGCTCCATATGATAATCCACAATTGCTGATTTACTGTATCGTGGATGAGCCTAATTCTGAGGAACAGGATCACAGTTATTACGCACAGAACATCTGTCGTGAGATTTTAAAAGAAGTTCTTCCATATATGAATATTTATCAGGACGAAGAATTGACAGGTATTAATAATAATCTTGGAATTACTGGAACTGATCCGTTTTATACCAAGGCAGAAGAAAATACTCCACAGGAATAGAAAACGAATCATAACCTCATAATTGCCTACATAAGATACAATAAGGCGATTATGAGGTTATTGTTTATGATAAGAAATAAGACATATAACCGCAAGAAAATCTGTGTTTTTGGTAGCTTTGCCATAATACTTGGCGTTGCTCTAATTGGACGACTAATATATATTATGCTGTTCCAGCACGATTATTACTTAAATAAAGCAATTCAATTACAACAACGTGAACGACAGATAAAGGCAGCCAGGGGAGAGATTGTAGACCGAAATGGTGTGGTTTTGGCCACCAACGAAGCAGTATGTACTATTTCTGTGATTCATAATCAGATTACAGATGAAGAAAAAGTAATTGCAATATTATGTCAGGAACTAGGGCTTTCTGAGGAGTACGTGCGTAAAAGAGTGCAGAAGGTTACTTCTATTGAGAAAATAAAAAGCAATGTGCCGAAAGAAATCGGAAAAAGAATTCTTGCATATCAGTTGGATGGTGTGAAGGTGGATGAAGATTATAGGAGAGTGTATCCCTATAATGAATTAGCATCTAAGGTGTTGGGATTTACAGGTTCAGATAATCAAGGGATTATTGGACTGGAATCAAAATATGAGAGTGTGTTAAAGGGGCAGGATGGAACGATTCTTACCTTTACGGATGCCAGAGGAAGGGAAGTCTCTGATTTGCAGGAAACGCGTGTGGAACCTATTCGTGGAGATACCTTACAATTGACGTTAGATTATAATATCCAATCTTTTTGCACACAGATGGCGGAGAAAGCATATCTGCAGAAAGAAGCAGATAGTGTCAGTATTTTGGTTATGAATCCACAAAATGGTGAAATGCTGGCAATGGTGAATTACCCAGAATTCAACCCCAATGATCCGTTTACGTTGATTGAAAAGTACAGCGAGTATATAGGGACAGAAAAAGAAAATGAAGTACTAAATGAAATGTGGAGAAACCCCTGCGTCAGTGACACTTATGAGCCGGGGTCTACTTTTAAGATTATTACGACTGCGGCGGCATTAGAAGAGAATGTTGTGTCGCTAACTGACCGTTTTTATTGCCCAGGATATATTGTTGTAGGAGATAGAAAAATTCGTTGTCATAAAACTGCGGGGCACGGTTCGGAGAACTTTGAAGAAGGAATAGAGAATTCCTGTAATCCGGTATTCATTGATGTAGGGCTCCGTCTAGGTGCGACAAGGTATTATCATTATTTTGAAAAATTTGGTTTGCTGGATAAAACTAAGATTGACTTACCGGGAGAAGCGGGCACAATTATGCATCAGGAAAGTAAAATTGGTCCTGTGGAACTAGCCACAATATCGTTTGGTCAGTCTTTTCAGATTACACCAGTGCAACTGGCCACGACAGTGTCATCGCTAATTAATGGTGGTAATCGCGTTACCCCACATTTTGCTAAGGCGATTTGCGATAGTAGTACAGGAGCGGTGCAGGAACTGGAATATGACAGTTTAAGTGGAATATGTTCCGAAGAAACTTCTGAGACATTGCGTTATCTTTTGGAACAGGTAGTGTCAGATGGATCAGGAAGTAAAGCCAAGGTGGAAGGATTTGAAATAGGCGGAAAAACAGCCACTTCTCAGACATTGCCACGCTCACAAAATAAGTATATCTCATCCTTTTTGGGATTTGCTCCGGCTAGTGATCCAAAGGTGTTAGTACTGGTTATTATTAATAACCCAAAGGGAATATATTACGGTGGAACAGTAGCGGCTCCAATCGCACAGGAAATCTTTGAAAACATCTTGCCTTACCTTGATAAATAATCCAAAATAACGTATACTGTAAGGTGGTTTAAAAGTTACTCCAAGGAGGAAGATACATGAATTTAGATGGCAAAAAAGTTCTGGTAGTAGGTACAGGAATTAGTGGAATTGCCGCCGCAGAACTTCTTATAAAGAAAAACATTCAGACCACATTGTTCGACGGAAATAAAGACTTAGATATAGAGAAATTATATGCAAAGAGTGAGATTTTAAAATCCATTCCTTTGATCCTCGGTGAATTATCAGAAGAGCAGATGAAGGAATTTGATGTAACTGTACTTAGCCCTGGCGTTCCAACGGATTTGCCAATGGTAAATGCTATGCGCGACTTGGGAATAGCTATCTGGGGTGAGATTGAGCTTGCATATTATTTTGCCAAAGGACGCATTGTGGCCATTACAGGTACCAACGGAAAAACCACAACCACCGCTTTGACGGGAGAGATTATGAGCGAATATTTTGCGGACGTGAAAGTGGTTGGTAATATTGGTATTCCTTATACTTCCGTAGCATTGGATACAACAGAGGATACTGTGACAGTGGCAGAAATTAGTAGTTTCCAGTTAGAAACAGTGCATGAATTTAAACCTATTGTTTCTGCGATTTTGAATATTACACCAGACCATTTGAATCGTCACCATACTATGGAATGTTATATTAAAGCCAAAGAAGATATTACTATGAACCAGACGAAGAATGAGGTTTGTGTATTAAACTACGAAGATGAGGTTCTTAGAGAGTTTGCGGTAACATGTCCTGCGACGGTTATCTTTTTTAGTAGTCAGAGAAGGTTAGAGAGTGGGTTTTATTATGCAGATAAAGAAATCCATTATGCCCATGGCGGAGAAGACGAAGTTGTGATTCATGTGGATGAGTTAAATATTCTCGGTGAACATAACTATGAAAATGTAATGAGCGCTTGTGCTATGGCAGTTAGTGTTGGTGTTCCAATGGATGCCATTCGCACAGTTCTTCGTCGTTTCCAGGCAGTAGAACATAGAATAGAGTATGTAACTGAAAAGAGAGGAGTACGTTTTTACAACGACTCTAAGGGAACGAATCCGGATGCGGCCATTAAGGCAATCAAAGCAATGAATCGTCCAACCTATCTGATTGGTGGAGGTTACGACAAGGCTTCAGAATATGATGAATGGATTGAAAGTTTTGATGGTAAAGTAAAAGAACTTGTATTAATTGGACAGACTGCAGAGAAGATTCAAGAGTGTGCCCATAAGCATGGATTTTTTAATACTGTAATTTTTGAAACCTTTGAAGAGGCTATTTGTTATTGCTATGAGAAATCTGTTTCTGGAGATGCAGTTTTGCTTTCTCCAGCATGTGCAAGTTGGGGAATGTTTGCGAATTACGAAGAACGTGGCAGAATTTTTAAAGAAATTGTAAGAGGTCTTAAGGAGTAATTGAGTGAGAGATAGTAAGCGAGGCGTAGAACGTCGTCCGATGGAGAAGCAGGGCGAAGAAAAACGCAGAGAAAAAACAAGTTCATATTTTGATTATAATCTGCTGTTTTTGATTATTTTCCTGGTGTGCTTTGGACTGGTTATGCTATACAGCTCTAGTTCTTATATTGCAGCGAATTCAGCGCTATTTAATTATGACGGAGCATATTATCTGAAAAAACAGTTGCGTAATATTGCAATTGGGGCTGTGGGAATGATTGCACTTATTTTTATAGACTATCGTTTCTGGAGAAAATTGTCTGTACTGGCATATTTAGGTTCGTTTGCACTTTGTATTGCAGTGTTTTTTATCGGATCGGATTCTCATGGTTCTACTCGTTGGATTGATCTTGGACCGATTTCTTTCCAACCATCGGAAATTGCAAAAATTGGAATCATTCTATTCCTTGCAATGACTTTGGAAAAAGTGGCCAAGAATTTAAAATCCGGGTGGAATCTGATTAAAGTTTTGTTGCTGGTTGCTCCGGTGATTGCGGCCGTTGCGGTAAGCAATCTTAGTACTGCAGTTATTCTTGCCGGTATTGCAGTGTGTATGCTTTTTGTTGCAAGCCCTAAGTATTGGCATTTCTTCTTCGTTGGTGGCGCAGGTGTACTATTCGTGGCATTGTTTATTGCCTTTGCAGGCTATCGTATGGGAAGAATTGAAGCATGGCTTAATCCAGAAGCTGCTGGAGATGGCGCATATCAGACCCTGCAGGGGTTATATGCAATTGGTTCCGGAGGATTGTTTGGAAAAGGCTTAGGAGAAAGCTTGCAGAAGTTGGGAAATGTTCCAGAATCTCAGAACGATATGATTTTTACAATTATCTGTGAAGAACTTGGATTGTTCGGCGCGGTTAGTGTTATTTTGCTGTTTCTGTTATTAATCTGGCGCATGATGATTATTGCCAACAACGCAAAAGATTTATACGGTTCACTGATTGTAGTGGGAGTTATGTCTCATGTGGCTATTCAGGTTATTTTAAACATTGCAGTAGTAACCAATTCTATTCCAAATACAGGTGTAATTCTACCTTTTATCAGTTATGGTGGAACGTCCTTTATTTTCCTCTTGTGTGAGATGGGACTTGTCCTAAGCGTATCAAGAGGAATCAAACTAGAAGCGATTAAATAGGAGTAATATGGTAAGAGAGAAAAAGAAAAAAACTTCCAGATGGAAGTTGATTCTGTTGGCCATTTTTTCTATTATTCTTGCGTTAGGAATCCTGGCACTTTTAATGATTAAGGTGTTTGTGGTAAAGAACGTAAAAGTAGAAGGCAACGAACTTTATGATGATAACTTAATAAAGACAACCGTATTAAATGATGAGTATTCATGGAATAGTTTGTATGTGTTTTTGAAGTATACCTTTACGGATACACAACAGCTTCCTTTTATTGATACTATGGAGATTACTATGGAAGACCCACAGACTTTGAATATCAAGGTTTATGAAAAGGGGTTGTTGGGTTATCTCTACATACCTGCAATTGGACAGAATGCGTATTTTGATAAGGACGGTATTGTGGTGGAAACATCCACGCGCATTATTGAGAATGTTCCTAGAATGGAAGGGTTAGGATGTGATACTGTGGTCCTGTATGAAAAACTTCCAATTGAGGATAAATTATTAAAACAATTGCTGACACTTACCCAGACTTTAAAACGAGACCAGTTGGAACCAGATGCTATTTTGTATGGCGTGAAGAATTCTCCGGTTTTAAAATATGCAGATGTTTCAGTGAATCTTGGCTCTATGCAGTATTTAACGCAGAAGGTAGAACGTGTTCGAAAGATACTTCCGCAGCTTGCAGGAATGGCTGGAACACTACATTTAGAGAATTGGGACGAGCAAACAACAAATATTGTGTTTGAAAAGGCAGAATAATTAAAAAAAATAACAAATTTCTGTTGATTATTTTGCGGAAAAATTATATTATATGGTATATGGGTATAGAAAGTGGTCTTATTGGGCTCAATTGATATAAATCTTGGGAGAGAAAGAGGAGGAAACCCCCGTGCTTGAAATTAGAACAACAGAAGCAGATGCTAGTGCAAAAATTATCGTGATTGGTGTTGGTGGCGCTGGTAACAATGCTGTTAACCGTATGATTGATGAAAATATTGGTGGAGTAGAATTTATCGGTGTTAATACTGATAAACAGGCATTACAGTTATGCAAGGCTCCTACTTTAATACAGATTGGTGAAAAACTTACAAAGGGATTAGGCGCTGGCGCAAAACCTGAAATCGGCGAAAAGGCTGCAGAAGAAAGTTCAGAAGAATTAGCTGCTGCAATCAAAGGTGCAGATATGGTATTCGTTACCTGTGGTATGGGTGGCGGAACTGGTACAGGTGCAGCTCCAGTTGTTGCTAAGATTTCCAAGGATCAGGGAATCTTAACTGTAGGTGTAGTTACCAAACCTTTCAAATTCGAAGCAAAACAGAGAATGATTAATGCAATCGATGGTATTGACCGTTTAAAAGATAACGTAGATACATTGATTGTTATTCCTAATGATAAACTTCTTGAAATTGTTGACAGACGTACAACAATGCCAGATGCTCTTAAGAAAGCAGATGAAGTGTTACAGCAGGCAGTTCAGGGTATTACAGACCTTATTAATCTACCTGCACTTATTAACCTTGACTTCGCAGACGTTTCTACCGTTATGAAGGACAAAGGTATGGCACATATCGGTATCGGTAGTGCTAAGGGTGACGAGAAAGCAATCGAGGCTGTTAAGCTTGCTGTTGCATCTCCACTTCTTGAGACAACAATTAATGGTGCAAGCCATGTAATTATTAATATTTCTGGTGACATTTCATTAATGGATGCCAATGATGCAGCTAGTTATGTTCAGGATCTTGCAGGTGAAGATGCTAATATCATCTTTGGTGCTAAGTATGACGAAACAATGGTAGACGAAGCTGTTATTACAGTTATTGCTACTGGATTGGAAAGTGGACGTAGAACACCAACAAGTATTCCAAACGTTATGCAGTATGCACAGCAGACAAGACCTACAACAGTAACACCTAACTATGCAGCAAGAACAAGTGCTAACAGCGGATTACATACAGCTCCAGCAGGTGCAACCGTAAGACCAGCAACTACACCAATTGCTCCAGCACAGCCTGCGGCTCCAGCGAATAATCCAGCATATACATCTGGTATTGTTCAGCCACGTCAGCCAGAAAGCACTGTAAAACCAGTAGAAATCAACATTCCTGATTTCTTAAAGAATTCAAAGAGATAAGATTTACGAAAGACGAGATTGATTAGAATCTCGTCTTTTTTTATTTTGAAAAATCAAAAAAAAGGAAGTGATGGAAAGGTGCTGGTGGATACCTACATATTTTATGCGGATATATATTTTGTCCAAAATGTTATAGTCAAGTTGGGAATTTTGACGCTTACCATAAGAACTTTAAAAATACAAATGACAAAGCCTGTGATAAAAGTAGTAGCGGTTGCCATAATAGCAACGCTTTTAGAAATCACAGGTCTTTTTTTCTTCCCGTATTACGGTTTATTCGTATTGTTTATGCATATGATTCTAATTCCATCTATGATGGCTGTCTTATTGTGGAGGCAAAGAGAAATCCTTGGAAAAGCCATCGTTTGTGGCTATTTTTATGTAATTCTGTTAAATGGTGTGATTGAAGTATTATGGAATCTGATTGGGAATGGCTGGGGATATCCACTTTTGGTTCTAACAGGAAATATCATATGTGTGTTAATCGTTCTTTATGTGCTACATAGATGGAGAATTAGCAAAGGAATCTATCCTGTAGACATACATTTTCCTGACATTATCTGGACGGTACAGGGGTTCTATGACTCAGGTAATCATTTGAAAGACCCATATACAGGAAAGAGTGTGCATATTATTTCAGGTAAATTAGCAAGGAGACTGGAGCTAGCACCTGAGAAAAAAGTTTGTATTCCATATCAGTCACTTGGAAACAGCGATGGATTAATAGATGTATATTACATAGATGAGATTAAAATCAAGAAACAGGAATCGGTAATTGTACAAAAAGGGGTGCCTTTGGCTGTTGCGGAAGAGAGTGTTTTTGCAGGCAAAGGGTATGAGATGATTATTAATGAGGATGTGTGGTAGGAGTGTTTAAAATGTGGAACAAATTAATAGCGTTTTTATGTGACTTTTGGAGAAAAATTAGTGCTTCTTTGAGAGAAGAAGATAATACATCGGTTTTTTATATTGGTGGCTCGGAAGTGCTACCACCGCCTCTTAGTCAGGAAGAGGAAAAAGAGTATTTGAATCAGCTGTCAGGCAATGAATGTGAGGAAGCAAAGAAAAAATTGATTTCCCATAACTTGAGATTAGTCGTTTATCTTGCACGAAAGTTTGAAAATACAGGAGTCGGGGTGGAAGATTTAATATCTATCGGAACAATTGGTTTGATTAAGGGCATTCACACCTTTAATCCGGAGAAAAATATCAAGTTAGCAACGTATGCATCAAGATGCATTGAGAATGAGATTTTAATGCATTTAAGAAGAACGAATAAATTAAAACTGGAAGTGTCTTTTGATGAGCCACTAAATATGGATTGGGATGGAAATGAGTTGTTATTGTCAGATATTCTGGGAACAGACGAGGATATTATCTATCGGGACTTGGAAACGGAGGCGGAGATTGGATTGCTTCGAAAAGCAATGGAGAAATTGTCTGACCGAGAGCGTGAAATTATCGAACTACGTTATGGCTATAATCGTAAGAATGACAAAGAAATGACGCAAAAAGAAGTGGCGGATTTGCTTGGGATTTCCCAGTCCTACATATCGAGATTAGAAAAAAAGATTATGACGCGACTTCGTAGGGAGATACAGAGGATAGAATAAAGAGAAGAGATTATTAAAAATCATTAAATTCAGAAAGAATAGGAGAAAAATAGCACAAGAAATGTTATAATATAGAAAAAGACGATAGGAGGTACCTGTATGATTCTTGAGTTTTTGGGCGCAGCACGCGAAGTAACTGGAAGTTGTCATTATGTATCCTTTGGAGATATTCATTTTCTTGTGGATTGTGGTATGGAACAGGGAGCAGACCTGTATGAAAATCAGGAAATCCCTGTGAATCCTGCAATTATCGACTATGTGTTTGTAACACACGCACACATTGACCACTCGGGATTACTACCTCTTTTGTATAAGAATGGTTTTCGTGGTCAGGTTTATGCCACGAAAGCTACTACGGAGCTATGTAACATTATGCTTCGTGATTCTGCACATATTCAGGAATTTGAAGCGGAGTGGAAGAATCGCAAAGCAAGACGTGCGGGAAAGCCAGAAGTCTTGCCATTGTATGATACCAATGATGCTAATGGAGTATTAGGCCATTTTGTATCTTGCGATTATCAGAGTAAGATGACCATATGTGAAGGTTTATCGGTTCGATTTGTAGATGCAGGACATTTGCTGGGGTCTTCGTCTATTGAAATCTGGATTACAGAAGAGGGAATAACGAAAAAGCTTGTTTTTTCAGGAGATATCGGCAATGGCAATCGCCCATTGATTCGTAATCCAGAATACATTCGAGAAGCGGATTATATCATTATGGAGTCTACTTATGGTAATCGTACCCATGAGCTTCCACCAGATTATGCTGTCGAACTTGCAAAGGTTTTAAAAGACACTTTTATGAGAGGTGGGAATGTGGTGATTCCAGCATTTTCTGTTGGTAGAACTCAGGAGATGCTGTACTTTTTGCGTCGAATTAAGACGGAGAATATGCTACCAGAATTTCCGGATTTTGAAGCATATGTAGATAGTCCTTTATCTGTAGAGGCAACCAACGTATTTCATTTAAATGTGGCAGAGTGCTTTGATGAGGAAGCACTGGAACTGGTTAATAGTGGAATTAATCCGATTCGTTTCCCGGGACTCAAGGTTTCAGTTACTAGTGATGAATCCAAGATGATTAACTTTGATCCAAAACCAAAGGTAATCATTTCAGCTTCTGGTATGTGTGAGGCGGGGCGTATCCGTCATCATTTAAAACACAATTTATGGCGTGAGGATTCTACTATAATGTTTGTGGGATATCAGGTGCCTGGTACTTTAGGAAATAGTTTGCTTGGAGGAGCGGATAAAGTAAAACTGTTTGGCGAAGAAGTAGAAGTTCGTGCGAAAATTGTTAATTTGCCAGGTATCAGTGGTCATGCGGACTTACCACAGTTAATAGAATGGGTAAAAGCCTTTGAAAATACACCAACCAAGGTTTTTGTGGTGCATGGTGATGAAGAAAGTGCAGTTGCTTTTGCAGAGACAGTAAAGGCAACGGTAGGGGTTGATGCTGTGGCACCATATACAGGTGATATATATGATTTGGAAAGCGGTTTCTGCGTCCAGGAAGGTACTCATAAATTAGCAGAGAAGAAGGTTAAGGCTAAGACTCCAACTGGCGTATTTGCCCGTTTAATCGCTGCAGGAGAACGTTTAGTTGCAGTGATTCGTAAATGTGAAGGTATGGCAAACAAGGATTTGGCAAAATTCGCAGACCAGATAAATTCTCTGTGTGATAAGTGGGATAGATAAGAGAAAAACTTAGGTGGAAAAACGAATGAGTACAAACATAATTGTAATAAATGAAGATTTTAAAAAGAGGACAGCCATTAAGGGTGTCCTCTTTGACATGGACGGAGTTGTCTTAGATACGGAAAAACTCTATACCCGCTTCTGGCAGGAGGCGGCGCAGTATTATGGTTATCCAATGACAAAAGAACAGGCCCTTGGGATGCGTAGTTTAAATCGTGGGGTAGGAGAAGCAAAATTAAAATCTTACTTTGGAGAAAGCGTGGATTATGAGCAGGTTCGTAACAAACGAATGGAGCTTATGGATGCTTTTATCAAAAGAGAAGGGGTGGAACGAAAACCAGGGATTGTAGAACTGCTGGATTATCTGGATGCAAATGGCATAAAACGTGCCATTGCAACTTCTTCGCCTCTGGAAAGAACCCAGCTTTATCTTATGCAGGTAGGGCTCATTGACCGTTTTGATGCACTGATAAGTGGCTATATGGTAGAAAAGGGCAAGCCAGAACCTGATATTTACCTCTATGCAGCATCTCAACTAGGGCTTAAGCCAAATGAGTGTGTGGTTTTAGAAGACTCGCCTACGGGCATTCTGGCAGCTCACAGAGCAGGTTGTATTCCTGTCATGGTTCCAGATCAGGATGAACCAGATGAAGAAACGAAGAAATTATTATATGGAGTGGCAGATTCACTGTTTTTTGTTAAAGAGCTACTATAATAGAATAGGCTCGTTGGTAGACTTTTAGGAAGGGATATTATATAATAGAAAAAATGTATCTTATACATTTAGAAGGAGGGGTTTTATGAAAAAAAGGGGTTTATCATTCATTTTGGTAGTTATGATGGTTGTGACAATGTTGCCAATGACAGCATTTGCTGCTGAAATGAGCGACGCATTTAAGGCAATTCTAAATGAAGACGGCAAATTGCTGGTAACAGAATCTAGTGGGGAAGATGCACAGAGCTTTTTGAGTGGGTACATTGCGAGAAAAGCAAATGCCACAAGCGATGGTTCGTATAGTTTTACCTTAGATGAATATCGAGCAGAAGATGGAACATGTGTAATCAGTAGAATTGATAATATGGACTATTCCTGCTTAGAAACATATGAATTAGAAATTGTATATGAAGATGTTTATAGCGACGCATTTAAGGCGATTTTCGAAGATGGAAAAGTTGTTGTTTCATCTTATAGTGAAAATGGAGCAGATGCTATGCAATCTGTGCTTATGGGGCACTTTAGCAAATATGATACAGAAAGCTGTAGTTTTCAGGCTTCCTATGTCAATGAAGATGCTACAGAGTGTACCGTATCGATGTATCAGTATGACCAATATGGTTCAATGAGTTTAGCAGAGCAGCATATTGTTCAAGTGACATATGATGAAAAGTATAGCGAAGAATTTTTAGGTTATTTAAATTCAGATGGAAAATTTGAAATGAATTCAGTTCTTCCAACAACTCCAGACGACTTCTATGGTTATTTTGAAGTGTTGTTTATGAGTGAATTGGAAAATGGTATGAATTTTTCATATGTATCAGAGGATGCATCTTCCTTTGATTTGACAATTAATTATGGAAAACCAACTCAGGAAACTCATACGGTAGAGCTTGTATATAATTATGACGAAGATGTGCAAGAGAAATTGGTTGCGTTTATTGAGAGTTTCCCAGAAGATATTGAATATTTTAATGTTCGAGATTTAGAGTTAATCAATTACTGGCTGAACAATGCTGGTACAGAAGAAGCAAATACTCTAGATTCTTTCTCTGGAGAGTTGAAGTCATATTTGAATTATAACAATATCAAGTTCTTTGTGGATAATAGAGCAGGTGCAGATGAACCATTCTATACAGAGAGACTTGGTGTTGCAAGCTTTATGTTTGATGATGTGGTATATCATATTGACTATTTTTTAGGTACTCGTGCAGAACATGTGATATATGTTCCGGATAATACAGAAAACACATCAGAAGCGCTGATGAAAGCTGCACAGAGTAGAATCGATGAATATATTGGAGCTGGTAAAATTGAGTTAACTCATAATGGAACAGTTTACGATACATGGGTATCTGAACTGTATGAATTGTCACGCTGGGAGTGGGAACAGGAGAATCCAAATCTTACATTGGAAGAATTCAAAGCAATGGGCAATATCTATATACCTGCTTATGAAGACTTCGCAGAAATGATTTATATTGAGGGTGTAAAGGAAGACGATCCTTGTTATGCAGTAAACATCAAAGATGGCGCCAATACAGAAGATACCTTCTATATCATCGTAAGAGCTGATAGTTCTAAGATGGTAACGCCTGAATACAAAACGGTCGATGTGAAAAACAACGTAGAAATCAGTTCGGACTCAGCAGACATTCCACTGGATACAAGTATTGAAGTAGATAAATTAACTAGTGGCACAGTATATGATAAGATTATGGAAGTGCTGGGAGTTGAAGAGAACGAAACCTATGACCTTAAGTTATATTCAGATTCGTTGAAAGATTATTTTTCTAAATTAGAGAATGGAAGTTTTGAGGTTCGTATTCCTGTTGCAGAAAAATTAAAAGACAAGGAATTAGTTGCATACTATGTGGATGCAAATGATAAGGTTGTTGAGTACAGTGTTTCTATCGAAGATGGATATGCCGTATTTGCTACCAATCATTTTAGTATTTATACTTTAGCAGAGAAAACTGTGGTAGAAGAAAACTTTGGTGACGGAAGTATTGAAGAAAAACAAGAAGAAATTGTAGAAAAGATTCCATTTACAGAAGAAGAAAAAGCACAGATCGAAAGTGGTGCAGAAGTTAAGGTAACATTGGAACTGAAGGATATTTCTGAAACAGTATCTGCTACAGATAAAACATTAATTGAAGATAAAGTAGAAGAAAATGTTCAGATAGGTATTTATCTCGACGTGAATATGTTTAAGCAGATTGGAAACAACGAAGCAGTTAAAATTCCTGAATTAAAAGAAACGATTACAATTCAGTTTACGGTACCAGATGAACTCTTAGTATTAGATGGTTCTAAGAATCGTGTGTATAATATCGTTCGTGTTCATGATGGCGTTGCAACAATCCTTGATGCCAAATTTGATGCAGAAACAAAAACAATTTCTTTTGAGACAGATTGTTTCTCAACATATGCGTTAGTATATATCGATGAACCAATCACTGGAACTGGTGATTTGACATCATCTGCATGGTTGGCTTTTACGGTAATTGGTCTTGCTGTTGTATGTTTTGGTATGAAGAAACGCTATTTTAACTAAAAATAAAGTGCTGTGCAACTTGCACAGCACTTTTTATATTAGATGTTTATTTTCCAGCAACCTTCATTCCTGGTACAAGAACAGATGGTGAACCACATCTGTGTGCACTTAAGGCGCCTGGGTTGAATTTTAAATCTTCACCAACGGATGTGATGTTTTTCATCAACTCTAAGAAGTTGCCTGATACGGTAAGTCCTTTGATTGGACCAGCCTTCTTGCCGTCTTCAATCTTAAATCCACCAGCAGAAAGTGAGAAGTCACCAGTGATTGGGTTAGCGCCAGCATGCATACCTTCTACAGAAGTAATGTAAAGACCGTTTCCTGCTTCAGCAAATAAATCTTCTAAGCTTCCCTTTACAGGATTGATGTAGAAACTGTAATGGTTGATGCCTACAGTAGAAGCGTAAGAGCCTTTGTAGCCATTACCTGTAGTTTTTACGCCAGCCTTTGCTGCGGTAGCAAGGTTGTGAAGGAAAGTGGTAAATTTACCATTCTCAATAACATTCTTAGCGTATGTAGCAGCGCCTTCATCGTCGAATGTAGCTTTTGCTAAAGCATCTTTGTACATTGGGTCATCTGTAAGTGTAACAATATCTGCAGCAACAGTTTCACCCAGTTTGTCTTTTAAGAGAGAAAGACCTTTCTGAGCAGCTTCTGCAGAGAAAACAGAAGAGTATGTGCTAAGAAGACTTGCCATAACTTTGTTTGAAAATACGATAGTATATTCGCCACTGTCTACAGAAGTATAGCCAATCGTATCAATAGCATCTTTTACAGCTTCTTTTGCAATGTAAGTCTTATCGAAATCTTTCATTTTTCCGGAACCGATTTCCATACCTGTGTACATCTCTTTTCCATCAGATACAATAGCGTAACCATAGCAGTACTGGAAAGAAGATTTGTCTACAAGGTCAATACCGTTAGAATTGAAGATAGCTCTTTCGCCTGAACCATATCCAGCAACAGCCTGAGTACCGTCAATAACGCGTTCGTCCTGAGCATAGATTTCTTTCTGCAAATCCAAAGCAAAATCTACAAGCTCAGAGGCTGCTGGGGTTGTCGTTTCTTCTTCTTCGATAGTTGCATAGGTGTCCCCCTGCTTATGAATAAAAGATGGAGCTTCACTTTCTAAGGTATTAGCGTTTTCAATGGCACGAACTACGATGGATTCAGCTTCTTCCTCTGTCATATTTTCAGTAGAAGCGTAACCGGTCTGGCCATTCACGTTGCAACGGAAGCAAACACCCATAGTATCGGCTGTGCTAAAGCCCTTTACTTCTGTCATGAAGATTTCAACGCTGGTGGAATCTTCTTTGGTATAGTATAATTCATAATCTTTTACATTATTTTCAGCAGCATATTTAATGACTGCATTTTTAAATTCCTGATAATTCATTTTCTTCACCTCTCTATAGAATATTGATTAACGTCCGCCTACAGTAATAGAAGATACACGGATCATTGGCTGACCAACGTCTGTTGGGATGCTTCCTGAAGATGCGCCACACATACCCTGGCCACGGGATAAATCTTGTCCAACCATATCAATATCCATAAGGATTTCAGAACCTTTACCGATTAAGCTTGCACCACGAACTGCTTCGCAAATCTTACCATTACGAACAATGTAGCCTTCATTTACAGCAAAGTTGAAATCACCAGTTACAGGGTTTACAGAACCGCCACCCATAGATTTTGCAAAAAGACCATATTCGATAGAAGAGATAATATCTTCGTTTTTATCTGTACCTTCTGCGATGAAAGTGTTTGTCATACGTGATGTTGGTTCATATACATAGCTCTGACGACGGCTGTTACCGGTAGAAGCCATGCCCATACGACGACCATTTAATTTGTCTACCATATAGGATTTTAAGATACCATTTTCGATTAGTACATTTCTCTGTGCTGGTGTACCTTCATCGTCGATGTTGATAGAACCCCAGGCATTTGGAATAGTACCGTCATCAAGAGCAGTAACTTTTTCATTAGCGATTTGCTGACCCATTTTTCCAGCAAATACAGACTGTCCTAAAGCAACACCAGATGCTTCTAAGCCGTGGCCACATGCTTCGTGGAAGATTACGCCGCCGAAACCATTGCCGATTGCAACTGGCATTTTTCCAGCTGGGATATATCCGGCATTAATCATTACCATTGCCTGACGAGCAGCTTCTTCACCGATTTCCTTTGGTGTATGTAATTCGTAGAATTCCATACCCATACGTCCACCAGGAGAGCATGAACCTGTCTGATTTTCGCCATTTTTACTAGCGACAGCACTGACAGCCATACGAGTACGAATCTGTCTGTCTTCAGCCAGTAAGCCTTCCGTAGTAGCGATTAAGATGTTATGGTCAACATCAATAAAGTTCGCTGTTACCTGAGCAATGTCTGAATGATAGTTCTTCGCTGTATCGCTGGCTTCACGCATTAAATCGATTTTTGTAGTATTAGCTACAGTTGATGGAACCACACGAACTGGGTGAATGTCTCCAAAGCGACGTTCATGTAGAACGATGGTTTCCATCTCGCGGGCGCCTGATAAAGCGTCTGCTACCTTCTGTGCGCAGTTTAAAATTCCTTCTCTGGAAAGAGAAGCGGTAGAACCAGATACACATCGGGTTCCTTTGAAAATACGAATACCTACACCAGAAATAACACCGTCAGCAATTTTATCTACTTTAGATGCTACCATACTGATGGTTTTAGACTTTGTGTATTCTGCAAATACTTCAGCATAATCAGCGCCTGTTGATGATGCTTTCCATAATGCTTCGTTAATAAGATTTTGTGATAATAACATTATTCTTTTCCTCCTAACACTGATACTTAATAGAATAATATTTTTTGTACGGGAAGTCAATGGGACAGAGCTGTCAACTACCTTAATTTTTCATTAAAAAACGCCTACGTTAAGTAGGCGCGCATATGCTTTAAGGCATTTTTTTCCAGACGTGAGACCTGTGCTTGAGAAATGTGGATTTCTTCGGCAACTTCTATCTGGGTTTTTCCCTCATAAAAGCGAAGACGAATGATTTGTTCATCCCTGTCATTTAATTGTTTCATAGCGGTGGAAAGCGAAAGATCTTCAATCCAGTTTTCTTCTTTGTTATTCTTATCTGAGATTTGGTCCATAACATAGAGGGTGTCTCCGCTGTCGGTGTAGACTGGGTCAAAAAGACTTAAGGGTGTCTGGATGGCGTCTAATGCGTAGACAATTTCTTCTACTGTGAGTTCACATTCCTTGGCGATTTCTTCTAGTGTTGGCTCGTGCTGAGAGTTGCGAGATAGTAGTTCTTTGGCATGAATGGCCTTGTATGCCGTGTCACGGAGAGAGCGGGGGATACGATAAGAACTATTATCACGAAGATAGCGACGTATTTCCCCGATAATCATTGGAACAGCATAAGTGGAAAATTTGACGCCAATGGTGGGGTCGAAATTATCAATGGATTTCATTAGTCCGATGCAACCGATTTGGAATAAGTCATCCAGATTCTCATTATGATTGGAAAAACGGCGGATGACGGAGAGGACTAGACGTAAATTACCTTGGATATAGGTTTCACGTGCTTCCGTGTCGCCAGCCTTGATGCGTTTGAATAATTCTTCTTTTTCTTCTTCTTTCAGTATAGGAAGTTTTGCGGTATTAACTCCACAGATGTCGACTTTGTATGTGCCCATAATGGGGTATCCTCCTATAGATGTGCTATTGACACATTTTTCTAAGAAAAGTCTTTACATTTTTTGTAAAAAATATGCGGTGTTTTACTATACTTTTTTGAAAAAGAATGTTATAATATTAACAATCGTAATACTGTGGTGTATTACGGTTTTGTGAATAAAGGATTGGAGGAAAAACATGGGACATTTAACAGGCAAAACTGCCATCATCACCGGTGGTGGTAGAACAGTTTTAGCAGATGGACGTTGCGGTTCCATCGGTTATGGTATTGCAACTGCATATGCGAAAGAAGGCTGTAATCTTGTTCTTACAGGACGTGATGAACAGAAACTTCTGGATGCAAAGGAAGAACTAGAGAGACTATATGGAATCCAGGTTCTGCCAATTACTGCAAACATTAGATCTGGTGCAGATAATGAAGCTATTGTAGATGATGTAATTAAACAGACAGTAGATAAATTTGGCCGTATTGATGTGTTGATTAATAATGCACAGGCTTCAGAAGCGGGAGTGCCACTGGCAGTACATACAACAGAGCAGTTTGACTTGGCAATTTATTCTGGTTTATATGCTGCTTTCTATTATATGAAGGCATGTTATCCATATTTGGTAGAGACACAGGGAACTGTTATTAACTTTGCTTCCAGTGCAGCTATGTCTGGTGGCCTTGGTCAGGCAGCAAATGGTGCGGCAAAGGAAGGTATTCGTGCGCTTTCTCGTGTTGCAGCAACAGAATGGGCAGAAGATGGTATTAATGTAAACAGTATTTGTCCACTGGCATGGACTGTGCAGTTAGAAAAATACAAAAAAGCATATCCTGAAAGCTTTAAGAAAAACTGGCCAACACCACCAATGAAGAGATTTGGTGATCCAGAGCTTGAGATTGGACGTGTTTGTGTACAGATTGCAAACCCAGACTTTAAGTATATGACTGGTGAAACAATTATGCTTGAAGGCGGTATGAGTTTAAGACCATAAACATGGTATTGAATAAACATATGATATTTTTAGGAGGAAAATAATGGAACATATTAGTGAAGCGGCGGCTGCAAAAATCGCAGAAATCTGTGATAGATACGCAAACGAAAAGACACCGCTTATGATGATTTTAAGTGACATCCAGAATGAATATGGATATATTCCTTTAGATGTTCAGCAGATTGTATCTGAAAAAACAGGGATTTCAGTAGCAGAAATCTATGGAGTAGTAACCTTTTATTCATTCTTCTCCCTGGAACCAAAGGGAAAATACGTTATCGGATGCTGCTTAGGAACTGCATGTTACGTAAAAGGTGCACAGCAGATTATTGATAAATTCTCAGAACTTATCGGCATTGGACCAGGAGAAACATCGGAAGATGGATTGTTCACCATCGATGCATTACGTTGTATCGGTGCCTGTGGTATTGCACCAGCAGTAACAATTAATGGAAAAGTTTATCCAAAACTTACTGTTGATATGGTTGAACCTATCGTAGATGAATATCGTGCTTTAGGAGGTGCAAACTAATGAAAAATTTTGAAGAATTAAGTACAAAGATTTGCGCCTGTGAAGAAGCCTTAAATAGCAAGCTTGACGGCTCAAATGGAAAACGTGCCATTTTATTATGTGGTGGTACAGGTTGTATTTCATCGAACTCTCTGGAAATCAAAGACAAATTCCAGCAGATGATTGATGAAAAAGAGATGAATGATAAAGTAACTGTTAATATCGTAGGTTGCTTTGGTTTCTGTTCTCAGGGACCATTCGTAAAAATCTATCCAGAAGATACCCTTTATCGTCTTGTACAGCTTGAAGACGTAGAAGAAATCTTTGAAAAAGATATTATCGGTGGCGAAATCGTAGAACGTCTTCTTTATGTTGATCCAGCAACACAGGAAAAGGTTGTAAAACAGGAAGACATTAACTTCTATAAGAAGCAGAAGAGAATTGCTTTACATGGCTGTGGTGTTATTAACCCAGAAAATATTGATGAAGCAATGGGTAAAGGCGCATTTGTTGGTTTAAAACGCGCATTATCTATGACCCAGCAGGAAGTATTAGATGAAATCTTAGCTTCTGGTCTTCGTGGACGAGGAGGCGGTGGCTTCCCAGCTGGTCGTAAATGGTCTTTTGCTTATGCAACAGAAGCGGACCAGAAATATGTAGTATGTAATGGTGACGAAGGTGACCCAGGTGCATTCATGGACCGTTCCATCTTAGAAGGTAATCCATTTGCAGTAATCGAAGGTATGATGATTGCAGGTTATGCTATTGGTGCATCGGAAGGTTATTTCTATGTACGTGCAGAATATCCAATCGCTGTAAATCGTTTGAAAAATGCTATTAAACAGATGAACGAAGCAGGCGTTTTAGGTGAAAATATTATGGGATCTGGATTTAGCTTCCAGGCACATATCCGTCTTGGTGCTGGTGCGTTCGTATGTGGTGAAGAAACAGCCCTTCTTAACTCTATTGAAGGTAAGAGAGGTATGCCACGTCCACGTCCACCTTTCCCAGCAGTAAAAGGTTTATGGGGCAAGCCAACCATCGTAAATAACGTAGAAACCCTGGCTTGTGTTCCTTATATTTTACGTGAAGGTTCAGCAGAATTCGCCGCTTGTGGTACAGAAAACTCTAAAGGTACTAAGGTATTCGCATTAGGTGGAAAAGTAAACAACGTTGGTCTTGTAGAAGTACCAATGGGAACAACACTTCGCGAACTGATTTATGATATCGGTGGCGGTATTCCAAATGGAAAAGAGTTCAAAGCTATTCAGACGGGTGGTCCATCCGGTGGATGTTTAACAGCAGCTCATTTAGACGAACCAATCGACTTTGACAACTTAGTTGCAAAAGGTTCAATGATGGGTTCTGGTGGTGCTATCGTTATGGACGAAGACAACTGTATGGTTGACGTTGCGAAGTTCTATATGGAATTCATCTGCGACGAATCCTGTGGTAAATGTTCTCCATGCCGTATCGGTACTAAGAGAATGCTTGAAATCCTTACCCGTATTACAGAAGGTAATGGTACAATGCAGGATTTAGAAGAGTTAGAAGAATTAGGACAAGCAGTTCAGGCGAACTCATTGTGTGCTCTTGGACAGACAGCTGCAAACCCAATTATTTCTACTCTTAGAAACTTTAGAGATGAATACATTGCTCATATCGTGGACAAGAAGTGTCCTGCTAAGATTTGTAAGAACCTTATGCGTTACGCAATCGTTCAGGACAACTGTTTTGGTTGTGGTATGTGTGCAAAAATGTGTCCAGCAGACGCAATTGCTCGTACAGATTATGTTGCACCTGGTAAGAAACTTGCTTCCTTCCAGATTGACCCAGCGAAGTGTCTTAAGTGTGGTGCTTGTATTGAAACATGTAAATTCTCAGCAATCGAGAAGCAGTAATTAGGAGGGCAGTCAAATGGCAAAAATTAATATTAAAATTGAAGGTGTCTCCTATCAGGTAGAAGAAGGATTAACTATCCTTGAAGCTGCAAAAGCATGTGGATACGAGATTCCATCATTATGTGCATTTAATCACGGGGAATGTTCTAACGGTTCCTGCCGTGTATGTTTAGTAGAAGTAACTGGTGCAAGAGGTCTTGTGGCTTCCTGTGTTAATCCAGTAAGCGAAGGTATGGATATTCATATTTCCACACCAAAAGCAACAGAAGCACGTCGTGCATCTGTAGAATTATTGTTATCAAACCACAACCAGAATTGTCAGCAGTGTGACAAAAATGGTCAGTGTGAACTTTTACATGTTGCATCCTTAACAGGTGCTCGTGAAGGCCGTTATCAGGGCGTAAAAACACCTACTACCATTGATGAATTAACACCATCCATCATCCGCGATACTTCAAAATGTATCCTTTGCGGACGTTGTGTAGCAAGATGTGAAAATGCTCACGGCTTAGGAATCCTTGGGTTCCAGAACCGTGGATTTAAGACCATCGTTGGACCAGCAGAAGACCGTTCTTTTGCAGATTCACCATGTATCCTCTGTGGACAGTGTGTAAGCGTATGTCCAACAGGTGCTTTAATGGAAAAATCAGAAATCGGCAAGGTTGACGCTGCATTCAAAGCTGGAAAACACGTTATCGTTCAGACAGCACCAGCAGTTCGTGCAGCCCTTGGCGAAGAATTTGGCCTTCCAATTGGTACACCAGTAACAGGCAAGATGGTAGCCGCATTAAAGAGACTTGGTTTCCACAAAGTATACGATACCAACTTTGCTGCAGACCTTACTATTATGGAAGAAGGAACAGAACTTCTTGGAAGAATCCAGAACAATGGCGTACTTCCAATGATTACTTCTTGTTCTCCAGGATGGGTAAACTACGCAGAATACAATTACAGTGATTTGTTAGATCATCTTTCAACCTGTAAATCGCCACACCAGATGCAGGGTGCAATCATTAAATCTTACTATGCAGAAAAGAATGACATTGATCCAAAAGATATCTTTGTAGTATCTATCATGCCATGTACTGCTAAGAAAGATGAAAAAGAACGTGAACAGATGCAGGTAGAAGGTATTAAGGACGTTGATGCAGTTCTTACCACCCGTGAACTTGCTCGTATGATTAAACGTGCTGGTATTCTTTTCAATCGTCTTCCAGATGAAGAATTTGATCAGGACCTTATGGGTGAATACACAGGTGCTGGTGTTATCTTCGGTGTAACTGGTGGTGTTATGGAAGCAGCACTTCGTACTGTATACTATGTTTTAACTGGAACAGAACACGAAGCAATCAAATTTGAACAGGTTCGTGGTTTTGAAGGAATCCGTGAAGCATCTCTCGATATTAACGGAACAGTAGTAAACGTAGCAATTGCACACGGTATGAAGAATGCCAAAGTATTACTGGATGATATCCGTGCAGGAAAATCAAAATATCACTTCATCGAAATTATGGGATGTCCTGGTGGATGTATCGCCGGCGGTGGCCAGCCATACGTAAGAAGCTGCTTCTTGCCAAATGAATCTGATGACATCATGGACACCTACAAAGAGAAGAGAGCAAAAGCATTATATAGTGAAGACGAAAGACAGGTATTACGTCAGTCACACAACAATCCACAGATTAAAGCACTTTATGATGACTTCCTTGGAAAACCAAACTCTCATAAAGCACACAAACTCTTACATACACATTACAATGCAAGAGTTGGGTTTAATGACTAGGAATGTGGTTTTGATTTGTTGAGGTTGTATTTGCTGAGCAAATTTAATGAAATGATTTGTCAGGGGAACTCAGTTCCCCTGATTTTTCTTGAGATATGATTAGTGTTATTAGTGCTATTATTGTTACTAATATTGCTATTATTGGTTTATTTTTGTGATTTAGGATTTGTGTTTTTTGATTTTGGGATTTTTAGGTACCACAAAGATGGATTTCCTCTTTATACCTAATAAATTTCTGAATTGATTGCTTTTTAGGCACAGAAAAGGAAAATTTTCCTTGTCATACCTAAAAATGCTGATATGAATATGATTTCTTAGGTACAGAGTGGTTAATGACGATTTTGGTACCTAAATTTGAATTTGTAGGGTAGATGGAGGCGCTAGGATATGCTTTACATAAAGGCTATTGCAACTAAATTAATAGATGATTCAAACTATCCAGAAATTGTTTTATGCGAATTTATTGATTACAATGGTAAAAAACATGAATTTATTGAAAAGTGGCCTGTGATTTCGGATAAAGATTTTTCAAATTTTTTTCCAGTAGATTGTGTTATTGGATGCACTATTTTAAAAGAAAATGCTGAATCATATATAGTTAGTACACTAGAACCGTGGGACATCGAATCAGAAGAAGACTTAACTGAGTTTGAAATAAGCAAAAGTTTATTGATGAAGATTTAAGAAACTTCCAATTTATATACATAAATTAAAAAAAGGAAAGAACAATGTCATATCAAGAAGTAGTAAAAGAAGTACGAGAAAAACAGAATATTGATCTAGCACAGCTTCGCCTTCTTCTTGGTGAGACAACAAAAGAGAACATCGAATATCTCTATAAAAATGCCAGAGAAGTAGCAGATGAAATCTATGGAAAGCGCGTTTTCAAACGCGGCCTTATTGAATTCACCAACTATTGCAAAAACGACTGTTATTACTGCGGAATTCGCAGAAGTAACGCAACCACGGAACGATATCGTCTAGAAAAAGAAACGATTCTAGATTGTTGTAAAAAGGGTTATGACCTTGGTTATCGAACCTTTGTATTACAAGGCGGCGAAGATGGATATTTTACAGATGAGAGAATTTGTGAGATTGTAAGTGCAATACATAAAGAGTATCCAGACTGTGCAATTACCTTATCCATTGGTGAAAAATCAAAGGAAAGCTACCAGAAGTATTTTGAGGCAGGAGCAAACAGATATCTGTTAAGACACGAGACTGCTAATAATGAGCATTATAAAATGCTTCATCCAGGATATTTAAGTCTCAAAAAAAGAAAACAGTGCTTATGGGATTTAAAGGAAATAGGCTATCAGGTAGGCTGTGGGTTTATGGTTGGTTCTCCTTATCAGACCATAGAAACACTCTACGAAGACCTACAATTCATTAAGGAATTAGAACCGCATATGGTGGGCATTGGACCGTTTATTCCACAACGGGAAACACCATTTGCAAAAGAAACTGCTGGAACTTTGGATATGACCTTAAAATTGTTAGCAATTATCAGGCTCATTCATCCACACGTATTGCTTCCAGCGACAACAGCTCTTGGAACCATTCATGAGAATGGTCGCGAATTGGGTGTTTTGGCAGGAGCAAATGTTATAATGCCAAATTTATCTCCAGCGGATGTCCGTGATAAGTACAAACTGTATGATAATAAGGCTTGTACTGGTGATGAGGCAGTAGAAGGAGATAAAAACCTTAGGTTACGTATGGAACAGATCGGGTATGAACTCGTGTGTGACAGAGGGGATTTCCAATAAATTAAGAAAACTAGTACAGACTATGAGATATAGTAGGTGTAAATATAAAATAGAGAAAAGAGTAATAAAATGTACGACGTAAAATCATTAAAAGCAGAAGAATTTATTTCAGATGAAGAAATTTTAGGCACTTTGGCATATGCAGATGCCAACAAAGACAATGTGGAACTGATTGATTCCATCTTGAATAAAGCAAGAGAACGAAAAGGCTTAAATCATAGAGAAGCATCCGTACTTCTTGCTTGTGATATGGAAGATAAAATTCAGGAAATGTATGCTTTGGCAAAACAGATTAAAGAGGATTACTACGGAAACCGTATTGTAATGTTCGCACCATTGTATTTGTCCAATTATTGCGTGAATGGCTGTGTTTATTGTCCATATCACCTGAAAAATAAGCATATTGCACGTAAAAAACTTACTCAGGAAGAAGTGGCAAAGGAAGTTATCGCTTTGCAGGATATGGGACACAAGCGTCTTGCTATTGAAGCGGGAGAGGATCCTGTAAATAACCCAATTGAGTATATTTTAGAGTGTATTAATACAATTTATAGCATTAAGCATAAAAATGGCGCTATTCGCCGTGTAAATGTGAATATTGCTGCCACAACCGTAGAGAATTATCGTAAACTGCACGATGCGGGCATTGGAACTTATATTTTGTTTCAGGAAACCTATAACAAAAAGAGCTACGAAGAACTTCATCCAACTGGACCAAAACACGACTACGCATACCATACAGAGGCTATGGATCGTGCTATGGAAGGTGGAATTGATGACGTAGGTTTGGGCGTTTTATTTGGATTGGAATTATATCGCTACGAATTTGCAGGTCTTTTAATGCACGCAGAACACTTAGAAGCAGTGCATGGCGTTGGACCACATACCATAAGTGTTCCAAGATTAAAACGTGCAGATGATATTGATCCAGATACTTTTGATAATGGTATTGATGACGATACTTTTGCAAAAATCTGTGCATTGATTCGTATTTCTGTGCCATACACAGGCATGATTATCTCTACAAGAGAATCTCAGGCAGTTCGTGAAAAGGTATTGCCATTGGGCGTTTCTCAGCTTAGTGGTGCTTCTAAAACCAGCGTAGGTGGTTACGCAGAGCCAGAAACTGAAGAAGAGATAACCAGTGCGCAGTTTGATGTCAGCGATAACAGAACTTTGGACGAAGTAGTAAACTGGTTAATTAAAATGGGCCATATCCCAAGCTTCTGTACGGCATGTTATCGTGAAGGCAGAACCGGTGACCGCTTTATGACCCTCTGCAAAAATATGCAGATCTTAAACTGCTGTCATCCAAATGCTTTGATGACACTTAAGGAATATTTAGAGGACTATGCTAGTCCAGAAACAAAGGAAATCGGTGGGAAATTAATTGAGCAGGAGTTGGAAAAAATTCCAAATCCAAAGGTAAAGGCCACTGCAACGGAGTATATTCATAACATTGCGGATGGAAAGAGAGATTTCCGATTCTAAGTAAATGTAAAAATGAGACAAACATATTATGAGCGAGGTGTCAAATGAGTTTAAACCAGACCCCAAGTGCCAACAGATTACATATCGGGATTTTTGGAAAAGTAAATAGCGGAAAATCAACACTTATCAATGCTTTTACAGGGCAGGATGTGTCCATTGTATCTGATATTGCTGGAACAACCACAGATGTGGTAACCAAGGCAATGGAGATTGCGCCACTCGGACCATGTGTGCTCATTGATACAGCGGGCTTTGATGATACCACAATGCTTGGAGAGGCTCGTAAAGAGAAAACACGACTTGCGGCTGAGAAATGCGATATTGCGGTACTTCTTTTTGCAGAAACTTCAATCAATGTCACGGCAGAAGATGATTTATCCTATGAAAAAGAATGGTACTCTTATTTTGTAAAAAATAAAATACCAGTCCTTGCGGTAGTTAATAAAACTGATTTATCGGGTGAAAATATATATGCGGAAAATATTCATGCAGAAAATAGTCAGGTGAATAATAACCTGATAGAAGAAATCAAGAAGATTACCAAGGAAGAGCCAGTAATTATTAATGCAAAATCTGGAATGGGAATCGACTCCCTAAAAGAAGCCTTAGTAAGAAAAACTCCAGAAGATTTTGAGACAGGCTTTATTACAGGGAACCTCATCAAAGAAGATGATGTGGTAATGCTGGTAATGCCTCAGGATGCTCAGGCACCAAAGGGAAGACTGATTCTGCCACAGGTGCAGACCATCCGTGAACTTCTGGATAGAAAATGCGTAGTGATGTCTGTGACCCCGGATAAAATGTCACAGGCATTAGAACAGTTAAAGAATCCACCAAAACTCATTATTACGGATTCCCAGGTGTTTAAGGCCGTGTTTGAATTAAAACCAGAGGAAAGTATGTTGACTTCCTTTTCGGTTTTATTTGCGGCATATAAAGGCGATTTGCTTTATTACATAGAAGGTGCGAAGGCAATTGATAGACTTACAGAGACTTCCAAGGTCTTAATTGCAGAATGTTGTACCCACGCACCATTATCTGAGGATATTGGAAGGGTGAAAATTCCAAATATGCTAAGAAAACGATTTGGAAAGGGATTATTCGTTGATGTGGTTAGTGGAACGGATTTTCCAAAAGATTTGCGAGAATACGACCTTATCATTCAGTGTGGTGGTTGTATGTTCAACCGAAGATATGTGCTAAGCCGTGTGAATAGAGCCAAGGAACAGGCGGTTCCAATGACAAACTATGGTGTGACAATCGCACACATGACAGGAATCTTAGATGACATATCCTATTCATAGTGTAAAAATAGATTTCAGCAAAAACATATATTAAATAATTTTACCAAGCGAGGAAGAAGATTATGGCTTGTCTTACCTTAAAAAAATCCAACTGTAAAAACTGCTATAAATGTATTCGACATTGTCCAGTCAAAGCCATTCGATTTTCTGGGAATCAGGCGCATATTATGAAAGACGAATGCATTTTATGTGGACAGTGTTTCGTAGTATGTCCTCAAAATGCCAAGGAAATTGTGGATTCTACAGAAACTGTAAAAGTGATGTTAAAAGAAGAAAATCCAGTTTTTGTCAGTCTTGCACCTTCCTTTATTGCCAACTACGAAGGTGTTGGCATTGAGGCAATGAGAGAAGCATTACAGAAGTTAGGATTTATAGACGTGGAAGAGACTGCCATCGGCGCCACTATTGTAAAAAATGAATACGAGAAAATGCTGGCAGAGGGAGAGCGTGATGTCATTATTACCTCTTGTTGTCCAACCATTAATTTGTTGATTCAGAGACATTTTCCAAGCGCATTGCCATATCTGGCGGACGTAGTGTCTCCAATGCTGGCACATTGTATGGACATTAAGAAACGCTATCCAAATGCGAAAACAGTATTTATTGGACCTTGTGTGTCTAAGAAATATGAAGGCGAAAGTTCAGGTGGAATTGTAGATGCAGTCCTGACATTTGAAGAGTTATCCAACTGGTTAAAAGAAGAAAATATCCAGTTAAAGCAGGAAGTAAAAGAGAATGAAGCTAGCCGTGCCAGATTTTTCCCAACTGCTGGTGGAATTTTAAAAACTATGAAGCAGGAAACTTCCGAATATACATATCTGACCTTTGATGGAGTGGAGAGTTGTATGAATGCACTTCGCGATATTGAGGAAGGCCGTGTACATAAATGCTTCATTGAAATGTCCGCTTGTGTAGGCAGTTGTATTGGTGGACCTGTTATGGAAAAATACCATAACTCCCAGTTGATTAGTGATTATATTGCAATTAGTGAGTTTGCAGGAAAAGAGGACTTCCCAGTGGAACAGCCTGCATCTGAGAACATAAAAAAGACCTTTGTCCAAGGCGAACGTAATCTGCATCAGCCTTCAGAAGAAGAAATTAATGATGTGCTTCGCCAAATGGGCAAAACAAAACCTTCGGATGAACTAAATTGTGGCTCCTGTGGATACAATACCTGTAGAGAAAAGGCAATTGCTGTTTGTCAGGGCAAAGCAGAGATTTCTATGTGTTTACCATATCTGAAGAAAAAAGCAGAGAGTTTTTCTAATACAATTGTAAAGAATACGCCAAACGCCATTGTGGTAATTGATGAAGATTTGCAGGTTCAGCAGATTAACGAAGCGGCTAGAAAAATGATGAATCTTCGGTTTAGTTCGGATATTCTGGGAGAATCAGTGGTGCGTGTGTTAGATCCAGTGGATTTTATTCAGGTGCTTGATTCGGGTGAAAGCATTCACGATAAGAAAGTTTATCTGGAAGAATACAAACGTTATGTAGAACAGTCCATTGTGCATGATGAAGAGTCACATCTTCTAATCTGTATTATGCGTGATATTACAGAAGAAGAAAAACATCGTGAAAAACGAGAGGATATTAGTCGTCAGACAATAGAAGTTGCAGACAAAGTGGTGGACAAGCAGATGCGAATTGTCCAGGAAATCGCCTCCCTTTTAGGAGAAACTGCAGCGGAAACCAAGATTGCACTTACCAAATTAAAGGAGTCAATTAAGGATGAATAATTTGTGCTTAGAATACGGCTACAAAAGTGTCCATCATTATGGGGAAGAACTATGTGG
Source organism: Lachnospiraceae bacterium (assembly GCA_015057035.1). GTDB lineage: Bacteria > Bacillota > Clostridia > Lachnospirales > Lachnospiraceae > Roseburia. The sequence continues at coordinate 55,358 of SVFC01000005.1, forward strand.
TGACCATGTTGAAGTAGCAGAGCAGAATGAAAATTCCATAGTAATTGTCTTGGCAGATGGTTTGGGAAGTGGGGTAAAAGCCAGTATTTTATCTACACTTACTTCTAAGATTATCGCTACAATGCTGGCAGAAGGTATGTCCATTGATGAGTGTGTATCCACCATTGCGGCTACTTTGCCAGTATGTTCCGTGCGAGGTGTAGCATATTCTACGTTTACGATTATGCACATTATAGAGAATGAAACCATTGAGATTATTCAGTATGATAATCCAGAAGTTATTATGCTTCGTGATGGGGTGAATTTTGAATATCCTAGAACAGAAATGACAATAGATGGGAAAAAAATATATAAAACTATTCAGCATTTGCAGGAAGGGGACGTATTTATCGCTATGAGCGATGGCTGTCCTCATGCAGGAGCGCACAACACCTATAATTATGGTTGGAAAAGAGAAGACATTATAGGATTCATGGAAGTGATGAATATGAATGGTCTGGCAGCCAAGAATCTGGCAACAATGCTAATCGAAGAATGTGAAAAACTGTATGAAAATGAACCTTCTGATGATGCTACAGCCTGTGTGGTCAAGATTCGCAAGCGTGAACCAATCAATATTTTATTTGGTCCACCACTGAATCCAGAAGATGAAAGTAGTATGTTTTCTTTATTCTTTTCCCAGGAAGGCAGACATGTGGTTTGCGGAGGCACTACATCTAAACTTGTGGCCAAATTTCTTGGAGAAGATATTGAAACAGTTATGAACACCGAAGAAACCGACATTCCACCAATGGCAAAGATTGATGGGGTTGACCTGGTTACCGAAGGCGTTGTTACAATTAACCGCGTAACAGAGTATGCAAAGGATTATCTTGGTGAAAATGAACGTTTTGAAGAATGGTATTTCAAGAAAAATGGTGCAGCACGGATTTGCAAATTGCTTTTTGAAGAGGCAACTGATATTAATTTCTATGTAGGAAAAGCAATTAATCCTGCGCATCAGAACCCGAATCTGCAGATAAATATTAATATTAAGATGAGTCTTGTGGAGGATTTGTCAAAATCCTTGCGAGAACTGGGAAAACGAGTTAAAGTTAGTTATTTCTAAGAACTATACATATGATACATATGGATTTGGTTGCATTTTACAAAATGCTATGGTAAAATTCATAAGTTACAAAGGTGAGTTCGAGACCTTCCTCACCGACCTACATAGGGAAAAAACAAAACTAAAGGAGACAAATGAATATGAGAAAGTCAAGTGTTGCAACACTCACACAAGCAGCGATCATTGCGGCGCTATATGTAGTGTTGACAATGATTGCCAACGCATTGGGGTTGGCAAATTATGCCATTCAGGTGAGATTTTCAGAGGCGCTGTGTGTGTTACCGTTTTTTACCGTGTCAGCGGTGCCTGGACTGTATATTGGCTGTGTGATTGCCAATTTATTGACGGGAGCGGCTATTTGGGACATCCTGTTTGGAAGCCTTGCGACCCTAATTGGTGCAATTGGAACTTATCTATTACGTAAGCATAAGTTTTTAATGACCTTACCCCCAGTGATTGCAAATGCGATTATTGTGCCATTGGTTCTGCGCTATGGTTACGGAATTACTTGGGAATTCGAAGGAGTAGATTGGTCTATTCCATATTTTGCTACAACAGTAGGAATTGGCGAGATTATCTCAGTATGTGTACTGGGGAGTTTACTATTAAAAGTGTTATTACCATATAGAAATATTATATTTGGTACACAGTCCAAATAACTCGACTGTAAAGTGATGATATACGAATAGAAAATAAAAAATAGGAGGTAGTTATGAAGAAGTTGCTGGATTTAATTTCAGAAGAAGTAACAAAAGCATTCGTGGAATGTGGTTATGATGAAAAATACGGAAAGGTTACATTATCTAATAGACCTGACCTTTGTGAATATCAGTGCAATGGTGCAATGGCAGCTGCCAAAGAATATAAATGTGCTCCATTTATGATTTCTGATAAGATTGCAGAAATTCTATCTGGAAATGCTATGTTTTCCATGGTGGAATCTGTAAAACCAGGATTTTTAAACCTGAAATTGGACGGTGCATATTTAGCCTCTTATTTAAATGATATGCAGGCAGATGCAGGACGTTTTGGTTGTGATAAACCAGAAAATCCTAAGACGATTATGGTTGACTACGGCGGAGCAAATGTGGCTAAGCCACTTCATGTAGGACATCTTCGTTCTGCAATTATCGGTGAAAGTATAAAACGTATTGGTAAATTCATTGGTCATGAGATGATTGGTGACGTGCATCTTGGAGACTGGGGGCTCCAGATGGGTCTTGTTATTACAGAACTTAAGTTAAGAAAACCAGAGCTGGTGTATTTTGATGAGTCTTTCGAAGGTGAGTATCCAGAAGAAGCACCATTTACTATCTCTGAATTAGAAGAAATTTATCCAACAGCCAGCGGTAAATCTAAAACAGACGAGGCGTATAAAGAGGCTGCCCTTGCTGCAACCAATGAATTACAGCAGGGAAGAAGAGGATATCGTGCATTACTTGCGCATATTTTAGCCGTTTCTGTGACAGACTTAAAGAAGAACTATGATAATCTGAATGTATCATTTGAGTTATGGAAGGGTGAATCAGACGCACAGCCTTATATTCCAGATATGGTTCAGAAGTTAAAAGATGGTGGATTTGCTTACGAAAGCGAAGGCGCACTTGTAGTTGATGTAAAAGAAGAAACAGATACTAAGGAGATTCCACCTTGTATTATCTTAAAATCTGACGGAGCATCATTATACAGTACAACAGACCTAGCAACTCTGGTAATGCGTATGGAAGACTATAATCCAGAAGGCATTATTTATATTACTGACAAACGTCAGGAACTTCACTTCAACCAGGTGTTCCGCTGTGCTAAGAAGACTGGCATTGTAAAACCTGAAACAGAACTGACACATATTGGTTTTGGTACCATGAACGGCAAGGATGGCAAGCCATTCAAGACTCGTGATGGTGGTGTAATGCGTCTGGAATATCTCATTCAGGAAATTTATGAAGAGATGTTAAAGAAGATTACAGAAAATCAGAAATCCAAAGAAGATCTGGATATCAGCACAGAAGAAGCAGAAAAAATCGCAAGAACAGTAGCTCTTGCAGCAATTAAGTATGGTGACCTTTCTAACCAGGCAAGTAAGGATTACATCTTCGATATTGACAGATTTACATCCTTTGAAGGTAACACAGGTCCATACATCCTTTACACCATTGTTCGTATCAAATCCATCCTTGGAAAATACGAAGCAACAGGCAAATCTGTAAGTGATTGCCTCGGTGTAATGGAAGCAGCTCACAACGATCATGAGAAGGATTTAATGCTTTCTTTATCACGTTTTAATGCAGTTGTAGAAAATGCATACGAAGAAGTAGCACCACACAAGATTTGTGCTTACATCTATGAACTTGCGAACGCTTTCAATGGCTTCTATCATGGAACTAAAATCCTGTCAGAAGCAGATGAAAACGTACAGAAATCTTATATTGGTTTATTAAGTCTCACAAAGAGCGTATTAGAAACCTGTATTGATATGCTTGGTTTTGAAGCGCCAGAGAGAATGTAACTCGCCAAAATTATAATGGAGGTAAAAACGATGAAATTTAATACAGAAAGTTTTGAAAAAGAAGTTTTAAATGGAACAGGAATCGCAATGGTGGATTTCTATGCAGATTGGTGTGGTCCATGTAAGATGCTTGCGCCAACAATTGAAGAAATTGCATCTGATCGTACGGATATTCTTGTAGGAAAGATTAACGTAGATGAAACTCCAGATTTGGCAGCAAAGTATGGTGTTATGAGCATTCCAACTGTAATTGTATTTAAAGACGGAGTAGAAGTTGCAAGAAGTGTTGGCTTCAAATCTAAACCAGAATTGCTGGGAATGTTAGAATAATTTATAGAAAATAATTCTAAACAAACTAAACAAAATTTAAACTATAATGAAAAGACGATAAAGTCCATTGACTTTGTCGTCTTTTCTTTTATACTCGAAAAAAAACAACTTGATTTTATGAGAGATAAAAGAGGTGCAAGATGGAGAAGAGAACGAAAAGAATATTGTTAGGGACAGGCGTTTTTGCTGCAGGTGTCGTGGCTGTAAAATCAGTCTCTGATCTTGTGACAAAATATTTGATGAAGGTGGCAATAGACAGAGAGCCACCCGTAAGTGCGACTCAATCTAATAAAATGAAAGAACGCATTATGGCGGATGAATCAATTTGCGAATTTACCACTGCTATTAATATGGCAAAGGAACAACTTGAATTAGGTGATTGTGAAACCGTAGATATTGTTGCAGATGATGGAATCATGTTGTTAGGGCATTGGCATCAAGCAGAGAATCCCAAGCGTACAATTATAGCGATGCATGGTTGGCGTTCTTCATGGTCTAGTGATTTTGGAATCATTTCAGATTTTTGGCACAAAAACAATTGTAATGTGTTGTATGTAGAACAAAGAGGACAGAATAATAGCGGTGGAGATTATATGGGATTTGGCTTGCTAGAACGATTTGACTGTCTGAACTGGATTTGTTGGGTGAACGAACGTTGCGGAATAGATCTTCCAATTTATTTGGGCGGGGTGTCTATGGGGGCAAGTACAGTTTTAATGGCAACAGGATTAGACTTGCCAGAGAACGTAAAAGGTGTTGTGGCGGATTGTGGATTTACCTCTCCATATGCCATTTGGAAACATGTAGTAGAAGATAATTTGCGATTGCCATATGGACTTTATGCAACTGCAGCAGAAGATATTTGTAAGAAAGCAATACAAGTTAGTCCAAAAGATTATTCTACTGTGGATGCCATGAAAGTATGCAAAGTGCCAGTGTTGTTCATTCATGGAACAGACGATGGCTTTGTTCCAGTAGAGATGAGCTATGAGAACTATAAGGCGTGCATTGCACCAAAACGTATTATGGTAGTTCCAGGTGCAAATCACGGAATGAGTTATTTTATTGACAAAGAAAAATACGAGAAAGAAATAAAGGAATTTTGGAGAGAGTACGATGTTTGAAGCTGCAAATGAAGATAAAATGTATATGGAAATGTTGATGTCCAATGTGAATAAAGATACTTTAGAATGGGCGCAGCGGAGAGGCATGGATGCACAATGCCTTATGACCTATTATAATTGTGCAATGAGAGAAGTGGAGACAAAATTTCGTGTCTTAGATGAAGAGTTTTCATTGTTAAATGATAGAAATCCTATTAGCAGTATTAAAACTAGATTGAAATCGGTTCCAAGTATTGTTGAGAAATTAGAACGAAGAGGTTGGGAAGTTTCATTAACCACGATTGAAAGGGAAATTAATGACATAGCAGGGGTACGTGTTATCTGTTCTTTTACTCAGGATGTGTATAAAATGGCAGATGCGTTACTAGCACAGGATGATATTACGCTTGTAGCATATAAAGACTATATTAAGCATCCAAAACCAAATGGTTATCGTAGTTTGCATCTAATTGTTGAAGTCCCAATCTTTTTGGAAAAGCAAAAGCGTAAAATGAAAGTGGAGATTCAATTGCGTACCATCTCAATGGATTGCTGGGCAAGTTTAGAACATCAATTACGTTATAAGAAGGGAAAGCATTTGCCTGAAATGACGGAGCAGGAACTTCTTACCTGTGCAAAACTGAGTATGGAATTAGACGAACGGATGGAGAAACTAAGGAAAGAGACGAATATATAACAGTGAAAAACAGGAAGCGTGGTAATCGCTTCCTGTTTTTCATTGCAAGCAATTCGATAGTTTGTTATACTTATTTTAGAAGCGTAACGCATTAGATTGGGAGCCAAAATAATGATAAAAGCAGTCATTTTTGATATGTATGAAACACTAATTACACAGTTTGAGAGCCCACTATATTATGGAACTCAGATGGCAGAAGATGTAGGGCTTACCCCGGAAGTTTTTTTGCCAAGCTGGCGAAGGACAGAAGTGGATCGTGGAACTGGAAAAATGACCTTTGAACAGTCCATAGAATTAGTGTTAAATGAGCATAATTTATATTCGGATGAATTGTATCATAAGATTGTAGAGAAGAGAATTGCAATTCAGGCAGACTGTTTTCATCATTTGCACGAAGAAATCATCTCTATGCTTTCGGAGCTTAAGACCAAGGGGATGAAGATTGGGTTAATTAGTAATTGTTTCTCTGAAGAAGCAAAGCTGATTCATGAGAGTGCGTTATATCCATTTTTTGATGTAGTTTGTTTGTCTTATGAAGAAGGAATTATGAAGCCAGAGAAAGAGATTTTTTATAGATGTATGAGTAGACTTGGTGTTCAGCCAGAGGAGTGCTTGTATGTGGGCGATGGTGGTAGTCAGGAGTTAGAAACTGCTCGTGGATTAGGAATGCAAGCAGTACAAGCGGTCTGGTATCGCTGTGAGGAAGGTGAGGGCAGAATGGCTGCAATACGCTCAGAGTTTCAGCAGGTAGAAGGTCCATTGGAGATTGTGAGAAAATTATGTTAGCAAAAAATAAAAGTGGTTGGAGTGTATTAGAATATTTAAATATCGGCGAAGATAAAATAGCTGACTATGAAAATGTCACAGGAGCATTCGCAATTGTGAATGTAAAAGGTCAATATTTAATAGGATACAATTCTTGGAGACAGCAATGGGAATTCCCTGCTGGTGGTATAGAGCAAGGTGAAACCGCAAGACAGGCTGCAGAAAGAGAACTGTTTGAAGAAACTCACCAGATAAACCATGATTTGGAATTTAGAGGTTTATTTAAAGTTATGAAGCCAAATGGAGAAATAAAGTATCAAGCAATATTCTTGGGATATCAGGATGAGTTAGCGCCATTTGACAAACACAATGGTGATGAGATGGACGAAATAAGGTTGTGGGATTTAAAAGAAGACATTGGTTATGTGGATGAATGTGATTTAAAAATGGTTGAGATGGCCTGTTTATAAATTGAGATATGAGGAGGTATGATATGAGAGATAAATACGTGATAAATTGTCCGTTTTGTGGTGGGACAGAGATAATTGAGAGTTATCAAACTGGATATGCAACGATAACGGCGACTAGTAATATGTGGGGTGGAGTTGCACTATATCATTCTATTTGCCGCAACTGTGGAAGCGTAGTAAGAAGTTATGTAAAGGAACCAGAGAAACTTCTGAAACGAAAAGATAGAAAATAGTGAGGCACGACATTTTAGATTGTTAGAGTAAGAGGTGAAGATACTATGAAAAGCAAAGACAATATAATAGTCAATAAGTATATCGCAATTTTTCATAAAAGAAATTTTTTGACAGCTTTTTTATGCACTATGATAGTTTTTGTTCCTCTTTTTGCGGTTGCACTGATTTTTGATGTAATTGAATCAGATATTTTGATTGCCTTTATTCCTTTCTTATTAGCTATATTATTTCTTGCTTTAGCATCGTTTTACACTATTAGGTTCAAGCAAATGATAGTTAATCAAGAAAAACTATACAGCGTGAGGTTTAATGATGAAAATGCCGAGCATCTTGAAACAACTATATACCTTTCTAACGAGTGGCTGATATGTGCAGGAATCAGTGCTATACATAAAGAACATATTAAGGCGATAAGTTCCACGCTTCGCTATGGTCAAGCTGGCGCATCAAATGAGATAATAGTGAAAACAGCAGATGATAAGAAGTACAGAATTTGGTGTATGAGTGCATCTAATGTTCAAAAAATACGCAACTGGAAAAATAGTAAGTAAATATCGGTTTGTTTAAAAGATATTCTATGGAGTAAACAGTATGATTAACCGCGAAGATATGTTAGAACTCACAAGGCGTATGACGCCAGAGCGAACCTGCTTTGACAGACTTGCTGGAGCATACATAAATGATTGTGGGGAAATAGAAGATAGTTTCAATATCCATTTTGGAAAACTATCTGGTTCGGAAAAAGCAAGAAACTTAGAGATCGCCAAGGCGATTCCTTTTTCCAAGACAAATGTGCAGTTAAAAGAATATGATTTCCCAATCACCAGCAAGGGAAGGGACAGCATGTATCAGTTGCTTCAGGCAATTCAACAGTGTGGACTAAAGAATGATGCACTGATGGATGTGTTATATGAGCAGATTACTGATGGCTTTGTCATTGATGAAGAGTTTGCAATCTATGTTTTTCATGGTGTATATGATATTCCTTTGAAGGGAAAAGATAAGGAAAGCCTTTGGGAATCGGAAGAGGTATATGACTTTATTATCTGCACCATCAGTCCTATGAAAGCGGAATATGAGCCTGATGCACCAGTGTTTGGATTTTTGTATCCTGCATTTTCTGGAAGAAGTGCCGATAGAGAAAAGATAGATGTTTTCCATGCGAATCCGGAGTGGAAAGAAGAAGGTATCCTATATAAGTTGTTTGGAAATACCTAATTTTATTATTAAATTTTAGATGTTAAAGCGAGGAAGAACTATATGGAATTAAAGGATGTATTACTGAAAAGAAGAAGTGTAAGAAAATTCACAGAAGAACCAGTATCCGATGAAATGATAGAAGAATTACTGCATGCAGCCATGAGTGGTCCAAGTGCTTGCAATAAAAGACCTTGGGATTTTTATGTGGTAACACAGGCAGAGGCGTTGGAGAATTTGAAATCTGCATCCAAATTTACAAAGTTTTCATCTAAACTTGCCATTATTGTATGTGGAAATCTTTTCAGAGCATTACCGCTAGGAATGGCAGAGTACTGGATTCAGGATTGCAGCGCTGCCACAGAGAACATTCTTCTTCGTGCAACGGATTTAGGACTAGGTGCAGTATGGTGTGGTATTTATCCACAGAAACGTGCAATGAAGAAGGTAAGAGAGAGTCTTGGACTTAGTGATAAGATGATGCCGCTTAATATTATTTTTATCGGTCATCCAGCGGAAGAACCAGAAGCAAGAGATCAGTATGAAGAGAAACGAGTACATTATGTGAGATAGGAGAATTATGGAACACTTACTTACAGTAAATGATATCGAATACAACATCATCAAACTCCTTGGAAAAGGCAAAGGTGGTTATTCTTATCTGGCAGAAAGAGATGGAAAACAATATGTTTTAAAGCAAATCCATCATGAACCTTGTGAATACTATACTTTTGGAAACAAGATTGAAGCGGAGAAAAACGATTATCAACGATTAAAGAATGCTGGAATTCGTATTCCACAAATGCTGGATATTGATATAGAGGAAGAACGCATTCTCAAAGAATATATACAGGGACCTACGATATTTGATCTGGTGAAACAGGATGCAATGAAAGAAACGTATTTAGAACAAATACGTCATATAGCTTCACAAGCATATGAAAAAGGGCTAAATATCGACTATTTCCCAACGAATTTTGTTGTCCAGGATGAGTTGATATATTATATCGACTATGAATGCAACAATTATATGGACGAATGGAATTTTGAGAACTGGGGAATCAAGTACTGGTCTAAAACGAAGGAGTTTTTAGAGTATTTGGAGAACCATCAATAAGTAGTGTAAGAATAGAGGTGTTATTATGATTACAAAAGAAATGGTAAAAAACTCAATGGAAGCTAAGTGGCGTAAAGATCAGATAAAAATGCATGGTGTCATTGCATTATTTATTTTTATATTTATTTTCTTTGGGGTTATGGTTTCTGTAATGGAGCACGGCGATTTTTTAATTGCATTAGAAGTGTTTGGAATTGTTGTCTTAATCTATGCAGCGCTCTTTGGCGTGTTTGTGTTGTATTATGCTTATAAATTTTTTTGCTTGTTCAAAGACTTAGAGCAGTATGAGGTTTATGAAGTGTTTTTAGATAAGCCAAGTACTTCCTACCTGTATCGTGGTGCAATATATTACACAGTATCTTTTGAGACAATGAAAGGAGAGAAAATTACTCAGGACACCAAACCTTTCTGGTCAAGTGGAATTTTTGCTTCCTTTCAGTTGGAGGACTATAATGGTAAGAAGATTAAGATTGCTTATAATGCTAATACAGAGACAATGATTACGCTTGGATTATAAAAACTTGCAAATTCTTAAATCTAACAATATGAGGAGAGGAAAATATGAGAAGGAAAGATAGTAATAGTTGCTTATCATTTTTGGCTGTATTTTTATTTGTAATTCTGTTGTTTACCACATGTACTCCATATTATGCCAACTCCGCTCAGACCCAGTGGTCAGGTGTAGATGCCACAGGTGCGATGGTTTCAGAGGAAAATAGTCCAATTGTAGTAGAAAAAGAAGTATTGTCCTTTGATATCAACGAGTTTCCATCCAATTATTATAGGGATATGAAGGAGTACCTGGCATATTCTGGTAAGGTTACCGCTGAATATACATTCTATAATCCATCGGATTATACGGTGACAGCTACCTTGCTGTTCCCTTATGGAAAGGTTCCGGATTATGGAGAAAGATATGATTATAATACGGACGAGTATGTGTATAATGCTGATGCAGACAAATATACTGTCACAATAGATGGGCAGGAAGTGGATACAACAATCCGCCATACATTTTCTTACCGTTATTCTCAGTTTAGTTTACAAGAAGATTTGCCTAAAGTAGTGGATGGGTATGTAAAAGATAACTTTTATACACCAGACACACCAGTGTATTGTGTGACATATTCTCTAAGTGGAGTTACTGAACGCGCAGCAACTGCAATGATGAAATGGAGTGTTGATGATACCAAAACGAAGATTATGGTTGAAAATCTAAGTGGCGGCGGTGTAGGTGAGGATTATATTCAGTTGGAGTTGTGGGCGAATAATAACGAACCGATTACAGTATGGATTATTGGAGAATACGTAGATTTACCACAGTGGACTATTTATAAGAATGGTGCATGTGAAGAATTAGCAGATGGGAAAGTAGAACTAGATTCTAAAACACCTATGAAAACAATGACTTTTAAGGAATTTGTAATGCAGGATTATAATTCTGAGTCGGGGATTTTAGAAAACGATTGGTATAATGCCAAGGTTGCAGAGTTAAAAGAGAACGAGTGGGCATACGGTGCCATTCGCGATGACAGAGGGATTGGAGATTTTGAAAGCTCCCTGCTACGCTGGTACGAATACGAGATTACCTTAGAACCAGGTCAGAGAATCGTTAATGCGGTTACTGCACCAATGTATCCGTCTATTGATTTGCGTTATAATCCGGATATATACAATTATACCTATTTATTGTCACCTGCTACGACCTGGAAAGAGTTTGGAAGTCTTGACATTATTTTAAATACTCCATATTATGTAACATGGAGTAGCGTTGAAGGATATGAAAAAACAAAAACTGGTTATCAATGGGAGTTATCAGGTTTACCAGAAGGGGAATTAAAGTTTACACTTTCTACAGGGGAAAATCCTCAAATTCCTTTGACTCCTTATAATGTATTTAATGCCATTGTTAATTTGTTGTTTAACAGCGCAATGGTTAGTTTGGCAATTGCAGTACTTGTTGCTCTTGTGATTGTTTGCATAGTATTTGTAAAATGGAAAAAAAGAAGGACTACAAAAGATGACAATTAATGAATATCAAAAGTTAGCAATGACAACTTTAAATCCAGCTTTGGATAAAAAAGATGTGTTGATTAATGGTGTGATGGGACTTTGCGGGGAATCTGGTGAAGCCATCGATATTGTGAAAAAGCATCTAGCCCAAGGGCATGAGTTGGATAGAGAGCACTTAATTAAAGAACTTGGAGATATTGCCTGGTATCTGGCAGAAGTAGCCACGGTTTTAGATGTGGAACTAGAAGATGTTCTGATTAGAAATATTGAGAAGTTAAAGGCCAGATATCCAGAAGGATTTTCTGTAGAAAAATCGTTGAATAGAACCGAAGAATAGAGAAAGAGGAGTTGTGTTATGTCGTCCAAGAAGACATTAAGATTGATTAGTTTAGGAATGTTTATTATTGCGGCTGTTTTTGTTGCAGTAGCATTGTCGCACCCTGAAATGGGCGGTGTGTTTTATATCGGAAAATTTCAGGTAAATGCATCACACTGGCAAGTGTGCTATAATCTCTATGCGATAATTATGGTGGCATTTTTAGTTATGTCTTTTACAAAAGTAAGTACTATAGTAGCGATTAATATTGCCTTGACATTGTTGGTGCTAGTTGGCAATGTTTTCTATCAGTCAATGGCTATGACATATCCAATTAAGCTGGTATGTAGTGGCGGTTTTATGTTGATGGGAATTGTAAACTTGATTTATGCACTAATAACAAAATGCAAAAGAGTCATGCTTATGGTGATTATGGGAATCGGGATGATTTTTGCATTTGGTGGAGATTTCGCCATTAATCAGGAATTCGTCAGCGGAGTTATCTCTTTTGCATTAGGACATATATTTTTTGTTATCGCATATTTGATGTATCGTAAAATAAGCAAGATAGACATCATTATTAGTATTCTATGGGGAATTATGGCAGTGGGATTTATTTTGTTCTGTCCTTATTTTGTATTCAGGCCTGAAGTGTTTAAGTATCTTTGTGCGACATATGCAGCAATCATTTCAGTTATGGTTGGAAAATCGCTTGGTAATGCAATTGTAGAAAAGAGTTTTTATACCATACTGATTGCGGTAGCTTCTGTATTGTTCTTTTTCTCAGATGTTGCACTGGTATTAGCATGGTTTTCGATTTTAGAACAAGAATGGCTAGGCTACCTATGTATGGCACTTTATTATCCGGCACTGGTATTGTTAGGTTGGTCGATGCTAATCTATATTTACAACAACAAAAAAGTAATTGAAGAAGTTTAAAACCTAGTCATAAAAAAATAGACAAGTCATATATATAAGTCATAGGCAATTTGCCTATGACTTATTTTTTTATGCTTTTACAGCATAGAAAAGGAGGAAGATATGCAACAAGAGATTATTTGTGTCTTTCCAGTGGCTATGAGAGAAGACTTCGCACGAATCTCCTGGGAAGGATTGGAAGAGATTAGAGTGCGCATTGGTTGGCCAGTGGAACTGATATATGATAACCGAAGCAAATGGCTTGGAAACTATGACGATATCATTGATCGACAAAGGTTAGATGAGATGTTGAATTACATAACAGGGTATTCGGTATACGCCATGGAAGAGGACTTAAAGCAAGGATTTATAACACTTGTAGGTGGACATCGTATTGGTGTAACGGGGCATGCAACGTACGAACGGGGAAAAAACACTGGAGAATATCAAGTTACAAGCCTGACAGATATAGGCGGCTTAAATATCCGTATTGCTCATGAAAAAAAAGGCTGTGCCAAAGATATCGTGTTACTTTTAAGAAATGGACAAAGTATATATAATACGCTCTTTTTTTCTGCACCTGGAGTTGGGAAGACAACCTATCTAAGGGATGCGATTCGAATCCTTTCCACGGGAGACGCAGTATTTCCTGGAATCAAGTGTTGTGTTATAGATGAACGTTCTGAAATTGCTGCATGTCGGATGGGAAAGCCACAAAATGACTTGGGGATTCGTTGTGATGTGTTAGATGCCTGTCCTAAAGATATGGGAATGAGAATGGTGCTTCGTGCTATGTCTCCACAGATTATTGCAGTGGATGAACTGGGAAAAGAATCGGAATTTGATATGTTGGAACAAATGTGTTGTTCTGGAGTAAAGGTTCTTGGAACTATACATGCAGGGAATTTACAGGAGTTGATGCAAAACAAAATGGTGAGAAAAGGTATAGATAATGGTTCAATTGAGCGATTCGTTGAACTTGTGCGTTTTCCAAATGGGAGCAGAGGGTTTCACATTTATAATGGACAAGGAAGGCTATTATGGGAAAAATAATTGGAATGTTTTTTGTTCTGGGAGGAATCATGTTTTTGCTATACAACTGGGTGTTGGAACAAAAAAGTGGGAGTCGTAGAATTGGAGAATTGGTAGTCTTTTTGCAGAGGTCTCTTTTTGCAATGGAAGAAGGAAAGATGCAGATTATTGAGTATTTAAAAAACTATTCCAGTAGAGAAAAAATATTAGAAGAAACTTTATATGAGATTGCGAAGAGATTAGAGCAAAAGATATATCCTAATGGGGAAGTGGTTTGGGAACAGGTTTTTTGGGAGAAGAGACAGGAGTGGAACCTGGATGAAGAAACATTTGAAATCGTTTTAGGACTGGGAAAGGGATTTTTTGGAAGGAAACGAGGCGAAAATGTTAGTTTTTTACAACGTGGAATGATGAGATTAGAAGAAAGACAGACAAAGAAAAGAGAAAAAGATGCAAAAGAACGAAAAGTATGGATCCCAGTTAGTATGTTGGGTGGAATTATGCTGATGATTATTTTGGTATAAGTTTGAGAGGAACATAAATGAGTGTATCTATTATTTTTAAGATAGCGGCAGTGGGAATCATTGTGACAATTCTAGGACAAGTGCTAAAGCATAGTGGGCGAGAGGAACAGGCCTTTTTGCTTAGTCTGACAGGATTAATTATTGTATTGTTCTGGATTATGCCATATATCAGTAAGTTGTTTGAGACGATGGAAACGTTATTCATGATGTAAAGGGGATGAGTTTATTTTTAAAATCGGATTAATTGGGATTACAGCTGCGATTCTGGCGTCTTTAATTAAAAAAGAACGCCAGGAGTTGTTTATTATGATTGGCATTTCCACGGGGATGATCATTTTCTTTTATGTTTTATCTCAAATTCAGGTAATCATCGGTTTTATCACAGATATGCTACAGATGGTCGCCATTGAAGAAACTTATTACATACAACTATTAAAGATGTTGGGAATAGCATATGTGGCAGAGTTTGCTTCATCTATATGTAAGGATGCAGGACATAATTCTATCTCTGGAATGATTGAACTCTTTGCCAAAATCTCCATTGTAACATTAAGTATTCCCGGGATTTTGTTTTTAGTGGAAACGTTGGAGAAGTTTGTATGATAAAAGTTGTAATTAGTGAGGTGGATGGTTATTTAAAAGAAATAACAGAGGGACTGGATTTTTCTTCTATAGAGCAATTTTTTCAGGACCATATGAGAGGTGAGGTGTCCTTTGAAGAATTGGTTTATACCGTTGCCACAGAAGGATTGGAAGGGTTGAATGCGGAGAAAATCTGTACCTTTGCCTTCGATACGATATTCTATGAATTATCATTGGCAAGACCAATGTTCCTTAAAATGTTATTGTTTTCGGTGCTTTTTTCTTTGGCTCACAGATTTCTTGCCACAAAGAATAAATATATATCAGACATTGGTTTTTTGATGATATATGCCACACTTATGGTGCTATTAATGCAGTCCTTTTTTCTGGTACGGGATATTGCATTGGAAGGAATCAATACACTAATGACGTTTTTGAGTGCTTTAATACCGACGTACGCGCTGACCATGGTGTTTTCAGGACATGTGGTATCAGGAGCAATGCTATATGAAGTGGCATTTTTGCTTATTTATCTTGTGGAAATGCTGATGAAAGTATTTTTAAGCCCGATTATTCATATTTTTGTGTTGGTATTGTTTTTAAATAATTTATTTGAAGAGGATAAGTTGTCTAAACTGGCACAGTTTATGGAAAAGGGGATTCAGGTGGTGCTGAAAACCACTTTTGGAACAGTGATTGGTTTAGGGGTTGTGCAGTCTATGCTTACACCGGCTAAGGATAAATTAACAGGAAACACTTTACTATCCGGGCTTTCTGCAATTCCAGGCATTGGTAATGTTGTAAATTCTGCTGGAGAAATTCTGCTTAGCTGTGGCATGCTGATAAAAAATAGCGTAGGAGTAGTGGCTTTAATCGCTATTGTGATTATTACAATTATTCCTGTGCTCCAAATCGGGGTGTTTTGCGTTATGTATCATCTTTTATCCATTTTGCTACAACCAATTGCAGATGTCAGGATTACAGAGTGTGTGTCAGGGGTGGCGAGAGGTTGTGGATTGTATTTGAAGATAGTTATATATTCTATGATGCTTTTCTTTATTTTATTTTCCATTATAAGTATGGCAACAAGCTTTGTTAGGTAGGTGTTTATGCTAGAGTACTTAAAAAATTATTATATATTCATGCTGATTCTTATGGTGCTTTCCTTTCTGGTGCCAAAGGAAGAATATAAGGTTTACATTCAATTTTTTATAGGAATATTTATGCTGGTGCTGTTATTAGAGCCGGTATTAGAAGTATTGACAATGGAAGATCCGTCTGCAATTTATCAGATTTTTGAAAGCATAAATGAAAAAATCCAGGAGGTATCCCGTGAATTTGTCTTTTCTGAAGGATAAAAAGAATAAATATATTATATTTGCACTATTAGCATTATTGGTCTTAGTGATTGTGATTCCGACATCAACAGACGAAAAATCAGGGGAAAAAACAGTTAGTGAGGCTGTTAGTGAACGGGAGATGGAAGCCCAATTAAAACGTGTTCTTTCTGCCATGGAAGGTGTAGGAGAGGTCGAAGTAATGATTACCTTTGAGACAGAAGAAAACTCGTTATTTGGAACAACTGCAACAAAAGGCAAGGTGTGTGGAGTGGTAGTTGTTGCAGAGGGAGCAGGAAATGCAGTAGTGGAGACGAGAATTTCTAATGCAATCAAGGCATTATTTTCCATTGAAGCGCATAAGATAAGTATCGTAAAGAGAGCTAAGTAGGAGGAAGAAAGTTGAAAAGAAAAATTCATAAAAATCAGGTGGTAATTGCTGCACTTGCAGTTTTAATTGCAATTGCAGGCTACATAAGCTACGACAAAGCGAATCCTGGAAACAATCCGTTGGATAAAGAAGCAAATGCAAATGGAACAGATTCCACAGATTGGGATGATTTGGTTTGGAACGAGGGAAATACAGAAATTGTTTCTGGGACAGAGGATTTAAATCCAGGAGAATCATTGCTTACGGGAACACTCATTGATGCATCAAATTATGCTGCAGCGGTAAAACTAAATCGTGAACAGATTCGTGCTAAAAATCAGGAGGCTCTGTTAGAAATCATTAATAATGAGAATCTTTCGGATAAAACCAAGCAGGATGCAGTGGATAAGATGGTTCTTATGGCATCCTGGTCAGAAAAAGAAGCCGATGCAGAAATGCTTTTGGAAGCAAAAGGTTTTACTAATGTTGTAGTTAGTATCAGTGAAGATTGTTGTGATGTAGTCCTTGACATGGGGGAAGTAACAGACGCAAAACGTGCCCAGGTAGAGGATGTTGTGAAACGTAAAACAGGCGTATCTGCGGATAAGATTATTATTACACCAATTAATGCAGGCGGAAAATAAAGAAATACGTTGAAAATACATAAAAAATAAAGTATACTATCAAGCGGTGCTTTTTGAATTGTACATATTTGAAAGAATATTTGGAGGAATTTTAAGTGAGTAACTTAAGAAAAGAAATAGAGAAAAGACGTACCTTTGCCATTATTTCCCATCCTGACGCGGGAAAAACAACTTTAACAGAAAAGTTCCTGTTATATGGTGGAGCTATTAATCTGGCTGGTTCCGTAAAAGGAAAAGCAACAGCACGCCATGCAGTTTCTGACTGGATGGAAATTGAAAAACAGAGAGGTATTTCTGTTACATCATCCGTGCTTCAGTTTAATTACGATGGATATTGTATCAATATTCTGGACACACCAGGACATCAGGATTTCTCGGAAGATACCTATCGTACCCTTATGGCAGCGGACTCTGCCGTAATGGTTATTGACGGTAGCAAGGGTGTAGAAGCACAGACTCGTAAATTATTTAAGGTTTGTGTAATGCGTCATATTCCTATTTTTACCTTTATTAATAAGATGGACCGTGATGCTAACGATACTTTCGATTTGCTTGGCGAAATTGAAACAGAGCTTGGTATCGAGACTTGTCCTGTAAACTGGCCAATTGGTTCTGGTAAGGAATTTAAGGGGGTATACGACCGTAACAGCAAGCAGGTAAGACTTTTTTCGGATACCTTAAAAGGAACAAAAGAAGGTACAGAAACTTTAATTTCCATTGATGATCCATCTTTAAAAGATGTGATTGGGGAATCTTTTTATAATCAGTTAATGGATGAAATCGAATTATTGGATGGTGCCAGCGCAGAATTTGATTTGGAACAGGTTTCCAACGGTGAGTTATCACCAGTATTTTTTGGCTCTGCACTTACAAACTTCGGTGTAGAGACATTCCTGCAGCATTTCTTACAGATGACTTCTTCGCCATTGGCACGTAAGTCAGATGCGGGAATTATTGATCCATTTAATGAAGATTTTTCTGCCTTTGTATTTAAGATTCAGGCGAATATGAATAAGAATCATCGCGACCGTATCGCATTTATGCGTATCTGTTCTGGTAAGTTTGATGCTGGTATGGAGGTGTTCCATGTGCAGGGCAAGAAAAATATCAAGCTTTCTCAGCCACAGCAGATGATGGCAGACGAACGTAAGATGGTAGAAGAAGCATACGCGGGTGATATTATTGGTATTTTTGACCCAGGCATTTTCTCTATTGGGGATACACTTACCACTGCAAAAGACAAATTTGCCTTTGAAGGTATTCCAACTTTTGCTCCTGAACATTTTGCACGCGTGCGTCTCATTGACTCTATGAAACGTAAGCAGTTCGTAAAAGGTGTAACACAGATTGCCCAAGAAGGTGCAATTCAGATTTTCCAGGAATATAAAGGTGGAATGGAAGAAATCATCGTTGGTGTAGTAGGTGTGCTTCAGTTTGACGTATTAAAATTCCGTTTGGAAAGTGAATATAACGTAGAAATCCGTTTGGAAAGTCTTCCTTATGAACATATTCGCTGGATTGAAAATAAAGATCAGGTGGATGTGGATGCGTTATCAGGAACCTCAGATATGAAGAAGGTAATTGATATGAAGGGTAATCCATTGCTTCTCTTTATTAATGCTTGGAGTGTGGGTATGACGCTTGATAGAAACAAAGGACTTGTATTGACAGAGTTTAGTAAAAATTAGTATAATTAGACAGTCACTTAGGTGGCTGTCTTTTTTTCATATATTTATAATCTTTCGAGTGGAGACGAGAGATTTTTATCGATTAAACCGATTCAAATAATTTATCCCTATTTTTGAATTTTATTGTTGACAAGGAGAGATTTTTGTACTACTATAAGAACAGAGACAAACATCTGTTCGGAACAAATATTCGAACGAAAAGGAGAATTTTATTATGGCAAGAGAAGATAAATTAAAAGCATTGGATGCGGCAATTGCACAGATTGAGAAGCAGTATGGTAAGGGCTCTGTAATGAAGCTTGGAGAGAACGCTGCTAATATGAACGTAGAAGTAGTTCCAACAGGTTCTTTAAGCCTTGATATTGCATTAGGATTAGGTGGACTTCCTAAGGGACGTATTATCGAAATCTATGGACCAGAATCTTCTGGTAAGACAACTGTTGCCCTTCATTGCGTAGCAGAAGTACAGAGACGTGGCGGTATTGCAGGATTTATTGATGCAGAACATGCACTTGATCCAGCATATGCTAAGAATATTGGTGTAGATATTGATAATCTTTATATTTCACAGCCAGACTGCGGAGAGCAGGCATTAGAGATTACAGAAACTATGGTTCGCTCTGGCGCCGTAGATATTGTTATTGTTGACTCTGTTGCAGCCCTTGTTCCTAAGGCTGAAATCGATGGAGATATGGGAGATTCTCATGTAGGACTTCAGGCTCGTCTTATGAGCCAGGCTCTTCGTAAATTAACAGGTGTTATTAGCAAGTCTAACTGTATCGTTATTTTCATCAACCAGTTGCGTGAAAAGGTTGGCGTTATGTTTGGTAACCCTGAAACAACGACTGGTGGTCGTGCTCTGAAATTCTACTCATCTGTTCGTCTTGATGTAAGAAGAGTAGAAGCGTTAAAGCAGGCAGGAGAGGTAATCGGTAATCATACCAGAGTAAAAGTTGTTAAGAATAAGGTGGCTCCACCATTTAAAGAAGCAGAATTTGATATTATGTTCGGACAAGGAATTTCTAAAGAAGGAGACATTCTTGATTTAGCAGCAAATGTAGGCATCATCAATAAGTCTGGTGCATGGTATGCATATAATGGAGACAAGATTGGTCAAGGCCGTGAAAATGCTAAGATTTACTTGAAAGAGAATCCAGCTTTCTGCGACATGATTGAAGAAATGGTTAGAGAACATTATTTTAACCACCCAGAAGATGTTGCTGAAGCTTCACCAGTAGTAGATGACGATGAAGAATAACATTTCCTCTGTTAGAGTCTGTGGAATTGAAAAACTTGAAAAGGGAAAATATCGCATAGGTTTTGATACAGGGATTCGGTGTCTTGTATATGGATATGAAATCCGTGGTATGAAATTGGAAGAGGATACATATATATCAACAGAGCTATACCAGCATATCTTAAAAGAGATAGTTGGTAAGCGTGCGAAAAAGCGAGCTTTGCATTTGTTGGAACGAATGGATAGAACGGAGCAACAACTCAGAGAGAAGTTGATATCTTCTGAATATCCGGACGAATGCATCGATGATGCAATTGCCTATGTTAAGAGTTTTCATTATTTGGATGATTCCAGATATGCAGAGAACTATATTAGATATTCCAAAGAAAAGTTAAGCAAACAGCAGATTAAGCAGAAACTTACCATCAAAGGTGTTTCACGAGAACTAATTCAGGATGCTCTTGATAGTGAATATGATGCAGATGAAACTGTTCATATTCGTAAACTCCTAGAGAAAAAACATTATGATAGTTCAAATTGTGATGAAGGTGAATTTCGAAGAATATATCAGTATATTTTAAGACGTGGTTTTCGTAGTAATGACATTTTAAAAGAAATGAAATCTTTTCAGGAGCCGTTATAATCTAACGGCTCCTTTTTCGTATCTCATTAACACAAGATGTTGTACATTTTGTCTAAACAATTCTATATAAAGCTACTATATTGCTTGACATATGTTTGAAAAAAGTATAAAATCTTAGTGTTGTAAACTATGCATATGTAAAAGTATGTTTTGTTATATGTACAATGAAAATTTAATAAAGGAGGTGCTCCTGTATGGATCCGATTCTTGTTGCGGTAATCTGTGTGGTTGCAGTAGTTATTACAGCAGTAGTAATGTGGTTTGTAGCAGAGAATTATCATAAGAATTCTGCGAAGTCCAAAATTGGTAATGCTGAAGAACGTGCCAGAGAGATTATTGACGATGCAGTAAAGACAGCGGAAGCGAAGAAGCGTGAATCAATGCTTGAACTCAAAGAAGAGACCATTCGTACTAAGAATGAACTCGACAAAGAGATTAAAGAGCGTAGAAACGAGATTCAGCGTAACGAACGTCGTATTGTTCAGAAGGAAGAAAATCTGGATAAGAAGATGGAAGTAATGGAGAAACGCGAAGCAAACTTTGCAGCGAAGGAAGAAGAGCTTAACAAGCAGAAAGCAGAAATTGCAGCGCTTAATGAACAGCGTATACAGGAACTAGAAAGAATCTCTGGATTAACCTCCGAACAAGCAAAAGAATATCTCTTAAAGACCATTGAAGAAGATGTTAAACTTGATACTGCAAAATTAATTAAGGAATTAGAAAACAAAGCAAAGGAAGAAGCTAATAAGAAGGCAAAGGATTATGTTGTAACAGCAATCCAGAGATGTGCAGCTGACCACGTGGCTGAAACCACAATCTCAGTAGTACAGCTTCCAAATGATGAAATGAAAGGCCGCATCATTGGTAGAGAGGGCCGTAATATCCGTACTCTTGAAACAATGACAGGAGTTGACCTTATTATTGATGATACTCCTGAAGCAGTTATTTTATCAAGCTTCGATCCAATTCGTAGAGAAGTAGCTAGAATCGCTTTGGAAAAACTTATCGTAGACGGACGTATTCATCCAGCTAGAATCGAAGAAATGGTAGAAAAAGCTCAGAAAGAAGTAGAAACCATGATTCGTGAAGAAGGTGAAGCGGCAGTTCTTGAAGTGGGAATTCATGGAATTCATCCAGAACTTATCCGTTTGCTTGGTAAGATGAAGTTTAGAACAAGCTATGGACAGAATGCATTAAAGCATTCGATTGAAGTTTCACAACTCGCAGGATTACTTGCAGCTGAAATTGGAGAAGACGTAAGACTTGCAAAACGTGCAGGTTTATTACATGATATCGGTAAGGCAGTTGACCACGATATGGAAGGCTCACATATTCAGTTAGGTGTGGAATTATGTAAGAAGTATAAAGAATCATCACTTGTGATTAATGCAGTAGAATCACATCATGGTGATGTAGAACCAACTTCTCTTATTGCATGTTTAGTACAGGCTGCTGATACAATCAGCGCAGCTAGACCTGGTGCTAGAAGAGAAACATTGGAAACATATTCTAACAGATTACAGCAGTTAGAAAACATTACAAATGGTTATAAGGGTGTTGAAAAATCTTTTGCTATTCAGGCAGGTAGAGAGATTCGTATTATGGTAGTTCCTGAACAGATCAGCGATGCTGATATGGTACTTATGGCTCGCGATATTTCAAAACAGATTGAGTCTGAATTAGAATATCCAGGTCAGATTAAAGTAAACGTAATTCGTGAAAGTAGAGTTATTGATTACGCAAAATAATTTTCAAAAGCACTATCAAAGAAAGTCTTGAGATTTCAGGACTTTCTTTTTTGCTTTGTAGGATTTTGTTTTCTAAAAACGGTTTCTGTGTTACTATAGGTACATAAAAAACCAACAGGAGATGAAATATGGACAATAAGATTAAACGTGTTAACAGAGAACTAGTATATAAAGGCTCCATTCTTGATATTTATAAGGACACGATGGATGTGGGGAATGGCAAGATTGAAGAATGGGATTACGTTGCTCATAGAAAAGGGGCGGCATGTGTTTTGCCTGTGCTTCCTGATGGAAGAATTCTGATGGTTCGTCAATATCGTAATGCGCTTGAAAGAGATACCATTGAAGTTCCTGCTGGGGCAAGAGATAGTGTTACAGAAGATACAAGGGACTGTGCGATTCGAGAATTAGAAGAAGAAACAGGATATAAGAGCAACAAAGTATCGAAACTATTAGAACTTCGTACCACTGTAGCGTTTTGTAATGAGATGGTGGATGTATATTTGGCAGAAGAATTAGTTCCAGGAGAGCAGAACTTAGATGATGCAGAGGACATTCGAATTGAAAAGTATACATTGGAAGAACTTTTGGAAAAGATATATGCTGGTGTAATTCAGGATGCAAAGACTGTAGCTGCAATCCTGGCGTATAGTAATAAAATCAAGAAATAGGACATATTATAGAAGGAGCGAAATGCTTAAATGAAATTTAAGAAAGGGCTCCTTCTTTTTTATGAAGAAATTTCTTATAGTATTATCCATAGTGTTTATCTGTGGAATCATTACGGCAGATATATTCACTGGTCATCTATTAAACACGGAGATTATTCTGAGCATGGATATATTAAAAAAATATGCATACTCCGAACTTTTCTTTAACGATGTTATATGGAATCTGACCTATGAAAGATTAAAACAGTATATTTGTATATTGTTGTGTGGAATAACACCATTAAGAAATTATGTTTCTATTATTTTGGTTGGAATACTATTGTTTTGCTTCGGATTTTTTACGATGAGTTGTATTTTGGCAATTGGATTTGTTGGAGTTTTAATTGGAATCGCTAGTATAATTCCGCATGGTGTTTTATATTTTATAAGTTATCATTTGATGAGCCAGCAAAGGAGAGTGTACAGCTATCAACAAACAGGAAAAATTCCTCAGAAGATAATCACGTACATACTTGCAATAATGTTTTTTGTCACAGGCTGCGTCATCGAATGTGTCATTGGCGTCCATTTCATCCCATGGCTTATCCGTCTAAGTTTGATTTAGACAATGATAGAGAAGAAACAAAATATTGCAGAAAAATCATATATCATAAAAATGCCCCTGACTATCTATGATATAGAAAAGGCGAAGTTAAGTGAAACGTTGAGCCGTTCTATATTATAGATAGTCGGGGGCGTACTATTTAAGAGATTAACAATTTTCTGCAATATAATAAATAAGTTTCTTCGAATCTTCCCAGCCGAGACAAGGGTCAGTAATAGATTTTCCATAAATGCCATCACCAATTGCCTGGCAACCTTCTTCAATATAACTTTCAATCATCAGACCTTTTACAAGGTTATGAATTTGTGGAGAAAGTTTTCTGCTGTGAAGAATTTCTTTTGCAATACGAATCTGTTCTTTATATTTCTTTCCAGAGTTGGAGTGGTTTGTATCAATTACTGCAGCTGGGTTAACGACATCCATTTTATCGTACATTTCAGAAAGACGAACCAAATCCTCATAATGATAGTTGGAAATGCTGTTTCCGTGTTTGCTTGTTGCACCGCGGAGAACAACGTGAGCATATGGATTGCCTGAGGTTTCTACCTCATAACCACGATAAACAAAATGGTGTGAATGCTGAGCTGCATATACGGAGTTGAGCATTACAGAAAAATCACCACTGGTAGGGTTTTTCATACCGGATGCAACGTCAAATCCACTTACGGTTAATCGATGCTGCTGATCTTCGACAGAACGAGCGCCAATTGCTACATAGGAGAGTAAGTCTTCAACATATCCCCAGTTTTCTGGATAAAGCATTTCATCTGCACATGTGAGACCGCTTTCTGCAATGGCACGAATGTGCATTTTACGCATTGCAATCATTCCTTCCACCATGTCGGGAGCTTTTTCAGGATCAGGCTGTGATGCAATCCCTTTATATCCTTCGCCGGTTGTACGTGGTTTGTTTGTATAGATACGAGGAATGATAATTACTCGGTCTTTTACGTCTTCCTGAATTTTTGTCAATCGATTTACATAGTCGCAAACTGAGTCTTCTCTGTCAGCAGAACAAGGGCCAATGATTAAAAGGAAACGATCGTCTTTACCAGAAATAACGTCACAAATCATTTTGTCACGAGTTGCCTTTAACTCAGATAATTCCTTCGAAAGTGGATATTGATTTTTAATTTCTTCTGGACTTGGTAATTGTTTTAAGAATGAAAAACTCATAATGTACTCCTTATGTATAAATATACAAACTGTATCTTAATCTTTTTTTTAGGGAATGTCAATTTATTCGAAGTTATTTCGTTGCAAATTGTTGCTTATGTTTGATATAATGATTTCAATATAAATGCAATGTTTGGGAGATAGGAAATGACAAACGTACTTCAGATTAAAAATAAGAAATTTGGTGAAGGAAGTCCTTTGATTTGTGTGCCTGTGATGGCCTTAACAAAAGATGCTATTATAGAAGATACAAAACAATTAGTGGAAGATAAGGTGGATATTATTGAATGGCGAGTGGATGCTTTTGAAGGGATTCATAGTTTGAATGCTATTCGAGATGTTTTAATAGAATTAAAAACTATTGTTCAAGACACAGTGCTATTGTTTACCTTCCGTTCTCAGGAACAGGGAGGATTGATTTCACTTCCTTATGAGAAAATCTATGATATTCATCAGGTGGCGGCAGAATCAAAAGTGGTAGATTTGATAGATGTAGAATATTTTCAATCGGAAAATATAGATAAAGAAATTCGCATATTACAGAAAATGGGAGCGAAAGTAGTTACTTCCCATCACGATTTTTATGAAACGCCATCGGAAGATGTGTTGTTTATGCTTTTGGAACAGATGAAACATAGCCATGCTGACATTGTTAAGCTTGCGGTAATGCCAAACAATACGGATGATGTTTTGCGTTTGTTGGAAGAAACAAGTCATTTCCATAAGCGATATCCAAATCAGCCACTTATCACTATGTCCATGGGAAAAATGGGATGTGTTTCTCGCATTTCAGGCGAGATTTTTGGTTCTTGTGTCACTTTTGGTGCAGGAAAAACTGCCAGTGCCCCAGGACAAATTCCATATGATGATTTGCGGGAAATATTGGCATATATGGGGGACTAGAAAACGTTGACACAGAAAGCCTAATTATGCTATCGTATTAATGTTGAGCAGCCGTAGTATAATGGATAGAACGTAGGACTCCGACTCCTGAGATGCGGGTTCGATTCCCGCCGGGTGCATTTGGTGTTAAACGTTGTGGAGGATATAATGAACGATAAAGTGAAAGATATATTAGATAAAGCAAAGAAATTGCTTCCTATATGGGATAAATATAAAAAATATGTGATTACATTGGGCTTGTTTGCGATGGTAATGGTAACACTGTATTTCTTTACAGGAGAAGACTATATCGCAAAACGTCTAGAGGCAATTAACAACAGACCTGTATCTGGGGAAGATTATGTTCCAGATAAAAACTTTGAAATTGATGCTTATGAAGGTGTTAACGAATTAATTTCAACCTATTTTGAAGCATATGTTAATGCCGATTTTGATACTTTAACCCAGATTGCAAATCCAATGTCTGAGATGGAACAGAGTTATATTGATGTTATGACACAGTACTATGAAGAGTTTCGTAACATTAAATGTTATACAAAACATGGACTGTCTAAAAATTCTTTCATCGTATCTGCATATTATGAAATCAAATTTGTTGATATTGAAGAATTAGCTCCAAGTCTTGTTTTGTTCTATGTACAAACCAATGAAGATGGTGAATTGTATATCAATAACCTGTATTCAGACTTTAACCGTCGATACAGAGAAAACGTAGTTAATAAGGATGTTAACACTGCTTTTATCAAATATACAACACAGGATGATTACATTGCGCTTCATCACCAGGTTGATAATGCTTTTAAAGAATTAATTATGGAAAATGAAGATATATATATTCTGACCAAACGTACCATTCCAGCTCTACGACAGGAGTGGGAAGACACCGTTTACTATGTTCACAATGATGAACCAGAAAGCGAAACTGGTACAGAGCCAGATTCGGGCTGGATAGATGGTGTAGAACCTGGAACAACAGAAGTTCCAACAGATTCCCAGGAACCTGCAACAACAGCACCAGTCACACCTGAACCAAGTACAACAGAACCAACTCCTTCTGAAACAGAATCGCAAGAACCAGCAGTGGAACGTGTAAAAGTTCTTATGAACAATGTTAACGTTCGCAAAAAGGCAACTACAAGTAGTTCTTCATTAGGTAAAGTGGACAAGGGCGAAATCTTTGAAGTAAAAGAACGAGTTACAGGCAGTAGTGACGGAAAAATTTGGGTAAAAATTGACTATAACGGAAAAACAGGTTATATTCGTTCCGATTTCTTGGAAGAAGTAACAGAATAGTAATATATAACGGAGACTGGTTATGGTCTCCGTTATTGAGTTAAAAGGAGCCAATTATGGAAAATGGCGGAGTGAGAATTAATAAGTTTTTAAGTGAAGCAGGGGTATGTTCCCGACGTGAGGCAGATCGTAGAATTGAAAATGGTGAGATTACCATCAATGACAGAGTTGCAATGATGGGAGACAGGGTCATGCCAGAAGATACAGTATATGTCAATGGACGCCCGGTACAGAAGGAAGAAGAGATGATTCTTCTTGTCCTAAATAAGCCCACAGGAATTGTATGTACTGCGGAAAAAATGGAAAAGAATAATGTCATTGATTTTTTAAAGTATCCAAAACGTATCTATCCAATTGGTCGTTTGGATAAAGATTCAGAAGGATTATTGCTTCTTACTAATAATGGTGAGATTGTGAATAAGATTATGCGTGCAGGAAACATGCATGAAAAAGAATACATTGTAACTGTGAATAAACCGGTTACAGATAGTTTTGTTAGAGGATTGGCCGGCGGAGTTCCATTGGTAGAACTAGGAACAACAACTCGTAAATGTAAGGTTGAGAAAATCGGTAATCGTAAGATTCGAATTGTGCTGACGCAGGGATTGAATCGCCAGATTCGTCGTATGTGTGAATACTTTGGGTATCGAGTAGAGAAACTAGAACGTGTTCGCATTATGAATATTCGTCTAGGTGATTTAAAAACCGGAGAATATCGCGAAGTAACCAAAGAAGAGTATGAGAAACTACTACAATTAATCAAGAAATCTTCTAATGGACCAGTTGCTCGCGGAACTGTCAATAAATCATAAACAAAGAATGGAGATTATATTAACAATATGGATGTTAATACAAATAAAATTGCCAGAATCGAAGAATTAGTTGCAATATTGAATAAAGCCTCGGAAGCATACTACAATGGACAGGATGAAATAATGTCCAATTACGAATGGGATGCTATGTTTGACGAACTTACTGCCTTGGAAGAAGAAACGGGACACATTCTTTCTAATAGCCCAACACAGAATGCGGGTTATGAAAGTACCAGTGGTCAGAAAGAAGCACATGAGTTCTCAGCGTTATCACTTGCCAAGACTAAAAAGGTAGAGGAGTTGGAAAAATGGGCAGAGGATTATCCAATCTGGCTTTCCTGGAAATTAGACGGACTTACACTGGTAATTACTTATGATAATGGAAAGTTAGTGAAGATTCTTACCAGAGGAAATGGTACTATTGGCACAAACATTACTCATCTTAAGAATTCTATCAAAGGATTTCCGTTAGATATTCCATATAAAGGTCATCTTGTTGTCCGCGGGGAAGCGGTGATTTCTTATACAGACTTTGCATCAATCAATGATATGATTGAAGATGAAGATGAAAAATATGCAAATCCTCGTAATCTTGCATCAGGAACCTTGAATCTGGATGATGTGGACGAGGTAAAAAACCGCAAAGTGCATTTTCATGCGTTTACATTAGTGCATATGGATGAGCCTATGATTTCCTGGGGGGATAGAATGAACTTCCTGGAAAAAATGGGATTTACGGTAGTAGATCGTGAACTTGGTGATGCTAAGACTATTGGTTCCATGATTGATAAGTGGACAAAACGTGTTGAATCAGGCAAAATGGATCTTCCAGTAGATGGACTTGTAATCTGTTATGACGATACAGAATATGCTTCTACTGGTAGCGTTACAGGACATCACGCCACAAGAGCTGGTTATGCTTTTAAATGGCAGGATGAGGCTGTAGATAGTCGTCTTCGCTATATTGAATGGTCTTGTGCAGTGTCTACCATTTCACCAGTAGCTGTATTTGAACCAGTACAGATTGAAGGAACTACAGTGTCTCGTGCATCACTTTGTAACTTAAGTGAAATTGAACGCCTTGGTGTAGGAAGAGAATGTACTCTTTCTGTAATCAAAGCGAACAAGATTATTCCAAAATGTATTGCAGTTAAGGATGCAGTAGGAGAGGTGGAGATTCCGTCGGAATGTCCAGTTTGTAAAGCTGCGACACGTATCCACACCAGTAATAGTGGTACAAGAACCTTACACTGTACGAACCCAGACTGTACAGCAAAGAATGTGAAGAAATTCAGTCGTTTTGTAAGCAAAAATGGTATGGATATTGATGGTTTGTCAGACCAGACCATTATTCGTTTTATTAATGAAGGATATATTAGGGAATTCGCAGATATCTATAGTTTGTCACAGCATTTTGAAACCATTAGCCAGTTGGAAGGATTTGGTGAGAAGTCATGTGAAAATATGGATAAAGCTATTGAGAAGAGCCGAGATGTGCATCCAGTGAACTTCATTTTTGCAATCTGTATTCCTATGATTGGTACAGATGCTGCAAAGAAAATCATCAATACAGTTGGTTTTGAAGGATTCTTGGAACGAATGGAACAAGGTGTTGGCTTTGAAGATATTGATGGAATTGGTGGTGAAAAATCCAACTCCATATTACAATGGTATGCGAATGAAACAAACCGCCAGAACCTAGAAAATCTCCTTCAGGTTGTAGAAATTCAGAAGGTAGAGAAGAAAAATACCGAGAACGGAACTTGTAATGGACTTACTTTTGTAATTACCGGCGACGTACATCAGTTTAAAAACCGTGATGAATTTAAAGCCTATGTAGAATCTCAGGGTGGTAAAGTGGCAGGTTCGGTATCAGGAAAGACCAATTATCTGGTGAATAATGATGTGGAATCCACATCTTCTAAAAACAAGAAAGCCAAGGATTTAGGAATCCCAATTATCTCCGAAGATACATTTGTAGAGATGTTTGGAAAATAAAATCATAAAGAAATACTAGCAAAGGAAAAGTAATATGCCAATTAAGATTCAGAGTGATTTGCCTGCAAAAGAAATATTAGAACAGGAAAATATATTTGTTATGGATGAGAATCGTGCGATGCATCAGGATATTCGTCCGATTAGCATTGCGATTTTAAATCTCATGCCTTTAAAAGAAGAGACAGAACTACAGATTCTGCGTTCTCTTTCCAATACGCCAATTCAGGTGGATGTGACATTCCTTATGGTTTCCAGCCATGAGTCCACACATACTTCAATGAGCCATTTGAATAAGTTTTATCAGACTTTTGGTGAAGTAAAGAACCAGAATTTCGATGGTTTCATTATTACTGGTGCGCCAGTAGAACAGATGCCTTTTGAAGAAGTAGATTACTGGGAAGAATTGTGTGAGATTATGGAATGGAGTAAATCTCATGTAACTTCAACACTTCATCTTTGCTGGGGCGCCCAGGCAGCGCTTTATTACCATTATGGCATTGAAAAGCGTCCATTAGATCATAAGATGTTTGGTGTTTTTGCGCATAAAGTGATGAATAGAAGAGTACCATTGGTACGTGGATTTGATGACATATTCTATGCACCACATTCCAGACATACGGAAATTAGACGTGAAGACATTGAAGCCCATAGTGATTTGAAGATTCTCGCAGAATCCGAAGCGGCAGGCGTATTCCTTGTGATTTCTGATGATGGAAAACAGATTTATGTTATGGGGCATCCAGAATATGATAGATTCACATTGGATAAGGAATATCGTCGTGACAAAGACAAAGGGCTTCCAATTGAACTTCCAGTAAACTATTATCCAAACGATAATGACGAAGAGAAGCCATTATTACAGTGGCGTTCTCACGGAAACCTGATGTACTATAATTATCTTAACTATTATGTATATCAGACAACACCATATGATTTTATTCATACAGAACAAATCTATAAAGATAGAAAATAGAAGATATAAAACGCAAGAAATAATTTCTTGCGTTTTTTGGTTTGGAAATTTATGGATTTCATTGTAAAAAATGGATAAAAATCTAAAAAAAATTAACTTTTATCTAGTAATATTTACTCGTTTGTGATAGTATAATGATTAAAGAATGTCCAATTATGGACTAAAATACATAAAGGGGGATACAACTATGGCAAAAGAGATGGTTGCAATGCTTCTTGCTGGAGGACAAGGTTCCAGATTATATGCATTGACACAGAAACTTGCTAAGCCAGCAGTTCCATTCGGTGGAAAATATCGTATCATCGACTTTCCACTTTCTAACTGTGTTAACTCAGGAATTGACACCGTTGGTGTTTTAACACAGTATCAGCCTATCGTTCTCAATGATTACATTGGAAATGGACAGCCTTGGGATTTAGACCGTTTATATGGAGGCGTACATGTATTGCCACCATACCAGAAAGCATCTGGTTCTGATTGGTTCAAGGGAACAGCAAATGCTATTTATCAGCATATTTCATTTATTGAAAAATATGACCCAGAATATGTAATTATTCTTTCAGGTGACCAGATTTGCAAGCAGGATTACAGCGATTTCTTAAGATTCCATAAGGAAAAAGGCGCTGAATTCTCAGTAGCAGTTATGGAAGTTCCATGGGATGATGCATCACGTTTTGGTCTTATGGTTACTGATGAAAACGATAAGATTACTGAATTCCAGGAAAAACCAAAGAATCCTAAGTCTAACTTAGCTTCTATGGGTATCTATATTTTCAATTGGGATATTTTAAGAAAATATCTTATTGAAGACGAAGCAGATCCTAACTCAGAAAATGACTTTGGTAACAACATCATTCCAAATCTCTTAAGAGATGGACGCAAGATGTATGCTTATCATTTTGATGGATACTGGAAAGACGTTGGAACAATTGGCTCACTTTGGGAAGCTAATATGGAAGTTCTTGATCCAGAAAATAGTGGTATTGACCTCTTTGATGAAAATTGGAAGATTTATAGCCGTAACAGCGGTATGACAGGACATAGAATTGCTCCTTCAGCAGTTGTAGAAAACTCTATGATTACTGATGGTTGTGATGTAAAAGGTACTGTAAAACATTCTATTCTTTTCGCTGGTGTAACAGTAGAAGAAGGTGCTGTGGTAGAAGATGCAGTAGTTATGGGCGGTACAGTAGTGAAAGCTGGTGCTGTTGTGAAACATTGTATCATTGCTGAGAATGTTGAAGTCGGTGCTGGAGCTGTAGTTGGTGAAATTCCTGCGGAAGGTGGCATCGGCGATGTTGCACATGTTGGTGCAGGTGTTAAAATTGGCGCAAATGCTAAGATCGGACCAAAGGCTATGGTATATGAAGATGTTAAGGAGGGAGAAGAACAATGCTAAAATCAATTAATAACAATGAAGCGTTGGGCATTATTTTTCCTAACAGCTACGACGGATTAGTGCCAGAATTAGTTACAGAGAGATTAATGGCTTCCATTCCATTTGCAAGCCGTTATCGTTTAGTAGACTTTATTATTTCTGGTATGGCTCGTGCGGGAATTGATAATATTTCATTAATCGCACGTGAAAATTACCAGTCACTTATGGATCATCTTGGATCTGGTCGTGAATGGGACCTTGCTCGTAAGAACGGTGGTTTAAATATTATTCCTCCTTTCGCACAGAAGAATGTTAAAGTTTACAATGGACGTGTAGAAGCATTAGAGAGCATCAAGACATTCCTTGTATCTCAGAAGGAAAAATACGTAGTAATGGCAGATGCTAACTTTGCTGCAAACATTGATTTCCATGCATTATTAGATGTACATAGAAAGAGCGGTGCTGACATTACAGCGGTATATCGTAAACAGGAGATTCCAGCTAGCTTCAAGAAACCAGTTGGAACAAGCCATGATTTATATTATACATTTGATATCGAAGGCAATCGAGTAAAACAGCTCTTTGTTAACTCTAAGAGAGATGGTGAAGTAAACTTCTCTATGAACGTTTATGTAATCGAAAGAGAACTTTTAATTCGTTTAGTTGACGAAGCATTTGTTCTTGGATTTACATGCTTTGAAAGAGACGTGATTGCTCCACAGATTGATATGTTAGATGTTCAGGGATACTGCTTCGATGGATATGTAGCTCAGATTACTGATATGAAGAGCTATTTCGACGAAAACATGAATCTGTTAAAAGAAGAAAACTTACAGGGACTTTTCGGACCAGGACAGATTTATACCAAGATTCGTGATGACAACCCAACCAGATATATTAAGGGTGCAAAAGTATCCAATATTATGGCTGCTGATGGTTGCGTAATCGAAGGTGAAGTTGAAAACAGTGTACTTTTCCGTGGCGTAAAAGTTAAGAAGGGTGCAAAAGTTAAGAACTGCGTTCTTATGCAGGATACCGTTATCGGTGAAAACGCTTGTGTAGAGTATGTTATCACAGATAAGGATGTTACTATTACAGATGGTAAATCACTTATGGGTACAGATTCTTTCCAGGTATATGTTTCTAAGAAACAGACTGTATAGTCGTGAAGAAAAAAGCAAACGAAAAAATGACAAGTGGGGAATTGAAAGATTCTCCACTTGTTTATTTTTATCTTTCCAAACAAGGTATAATCTGTTATAATATTCAAAGAATATTACTTAGGAGGTAAAGTATTATGTCAGAAACAAATAGAACCTTTCAGATAAAAGCAGACGAGAGTGGTGAAGTTAGAGTATCCGAAGAAGTTGTAGCTATTATTGCAGGTTTAGCAGCAACTGAAGTAGAAGGTGTTAGCTCAATGGCTGGTAACATCACCAATGAAATCGTTAGTAAACTTGGAATGAAGAATCTTTCTAAGGGGATTTTTGTTGAAGTTTTAGATGAAGAAATCAAAGTTGATGTGGCACTTAACATCGCTTATGGATATGCAATTCCAGATATTTCTACTAAGGTACAGGAAAAAGTAAAATCATCTATTGAGAATATGACAGGCCTTACGGTAGCAGTTGTAAATGTTCGTGTTGCAAGTGTGGATATGAGTGATAATTAGTACTTTTTAAAATTGCATATTTGTAGTATAATTAAGGATGTCGTAATATGGCATCCTTTTTTGACGCAGGGCGCAGACAATATACATTTGAGAGGAATTATTATATGACAAGAAGAGAGTTAAGAGAAAATGTTTTTATGATGCTTTTTCGTGTGGAATTTCACAATGAAGATGAAATGCCAGAACAGCTGGTATTGTTTGAAGAAGAGCTGGAGAATTTAAACGAAAAGGATTCCGCATATATTAATCATAAATGCAATGAAATCTTTGCGAAACTCCCAGAATTAGATGCAGCGATTAATGAAACTGCAACAGGCTGGAAGACAACACGTATGGCAAAGGTGGATTTGTCCATTATTCGTCTTGCAGTATATGAGATGAAATATGAAGAAGATATTGATGCAAAGGTATCTATTAACGAAGCAGTAGAGCTCGCAAAGAAATATGGAGCAGACGAATCTGCTTCCTTTGTAAATGGAGTGTTGGCAAAATTTCTATGACAAAAAACATATATTCAGTAGGTCAAGTAAATAATTACATCAAGCGAATGTTTGCAGAGGATTTTCTTCTTAAGCAGGTCAGCATCAAGGGGGAAGTGTCTAACTGCAAATATCATTCTAGTGGACATATTTATTTTACGCTGAAAGATGAAACTGGTACCATTAGTGCCATTATGTTTGCGGGATATCGCAGAGGTGGATTGAATTTCCAGATGAAGGAAGGTGACAAGGTGATTGTTACGGGTTCCGTGGAGATTTATGAACGTGATGGCAGATATCAGATCTATGCAAAAAGTATCGAATTGGATGGAGAAGGCAATCTTTATCTTCAATTTGAAGCTTTGAAAAAGAAATTAGAAGAAATGGGAATGTTTGCACCAGAGTATAAGCGTCCGATTCCAAAGTACGTAAAACGAGTAGGAATTGTTACGGCCCCTACAGGTGCAGCCATTCAGGATATTCGTAATATTGCCACCCGTCGTAATCCATATGTGCAGTTGATTTTGTATCCTGCTCTGGTACAAGGAGATGGAGCGGCAGAAAGCATTGTAAAGGGTATTCAAGCATTAGAACAACAGAATGTGGATGTTCTTATTGTTGGTCGTGGTGGTGGTTCCATAGAAGATTTATGGGCATTTAATGAAGAAATTGTTGCTCATGCGATTTTTAATTGTAGTGTGCCTGTTATTTCTGCAGTAGGACATGAAACAGACTGGACTATTGCGGATTTTGTATCGGATTTGCGTGCGCCAACACCTTCGGCTGCGGCAGAACTTGCGGTGTTTGATTATGCATTAACGAAACAGAAAATACAGGAACAGAAAATCCATATGGATCGCTGTTTAAAGCGTAACATCTATATGGCGAGAGAACGGTTGGAACATAAGAAAACCAGACTCAAGATGGTTAGTCCTCAAAATCGTTTGAATGAAAATAGACGAAGAATTATGGATATGGAAGTAAAGATTTCAGATAGAATGAAACGAATTTTTACAGAAAAACGCCATCAGTTGGTTGTTCTTGCGAAAACTTTGGATGGATATTCACCAGCCAAGAAGATTAGTAGTGGTTATGCCTATGTGGAAAATGGGGCAAGTCAGTCCATTCGTAGTGTATCCATGGTAAAACCAAACGATCAGATTATCATCCATGTAACAGACGGTAATGTAAAAGCAACTGTAACGGAGGTTTATAAAAATGAGTGATAACAAAACAATTTCCTTAGAGGAACGTTTTGAACATATAGAAGAAATTATTGACAAAATGGAAGCGGGAGATGTCTCTCTCGATGCATCTTTTGAACTGTACAAAAACGGGTTGGAAGAGATTAAGGCGGCCAATGCCATGTTAGATGACATGGAAAAGGCAATGCTTGTATTGAATGAAGATGGAAGCTTGGAGGAATTCTAATGAATATCAGAGAAGAATTAGATATTAGAGCGAAACATGTAGAAGAGATTCTTGGACAATTCTTGCCTCTTGGAATTGGTACACAGAAGACTATTTTTGATGCAATGAATTATAGTCTTCTTGCAGGTGGCAAACGAATTCGTCCAATTTTAATGGAAGAATCCTATAAAATGTTTGCACAGAAGAATGGTGTATCTACAAATGCAATCAATGCATTTATGTCAGCAATGGAGATGATACATACATATTCATTGGTGCATGATGATTTGCCAGCAATGGATAATGATGAATACCGTCGTGGAAAGAAAACCACGCACGCAGTTTATGGTGAAGCTATGGGGATTTTGGCGGGAGATGCACTTTTAAACTATGCATTCGAAACTGCCGCAGAAGCTTTTGATGATGAAGAAGTAAATGTGTCATATCTAAAAGCATACCAGGTGCTTGCAAGTAAAGCCGGCGCACATGGCATGATTGGTGGTCAGGTGGTTGACATTGAAACAGAAAATATGCCAGCAGAGCAGGTGAGCCTTGCCAGATTAACTTATATTCATCAGTTAAAGACAGCGGCACTGTTAGAAGCTTCCCTTATGATTGGTGCCATTCTCGGTGGAGCTACTCCAGAAGAAGTATGTATTATGGAGTGTGTTGGACAAAGAGTAGGTGTAGCTTTCCAGATTCAGGATGATATCTTGGATGTAACAAGTACTATGGAAGTGCTTGGAAAACCAATTGGAAGCGATGAGAAAAATAATAAAGTTACATATGTAACCTTGGTTGGCGTGGAAAAAGCCAGAGAAGAGGTCGCAAGATTATCCAAAGAAGCAGTTGAACTTTTGGATGAGCTTTCAGTTAATAGTGAATTTTTACGTGAGGTTGTATTGTATTTAATTCACAGAGAAAAATAAGAGTTGAGGTATTATGATGATACTTGATCGTATACAAAAAGCAAATGACATCAAGACCCTGACGGAAAGTGAAATCGAAGAATTACGTTTTGAAATTCGTCAGTTTTTAATAGAGAGTATTTCTATGACGGGTGGACATCTTGCGTCTAATTTGGGCGTTGTAGAGCTTACAATGGCGCTTCATTTGGCTTTTTCTCTTCCAGAGGATAAGTTGATTTGGGACGTAGGACATCAGGCATACACCCATAAGATTTTAACAGGTAGAAAAGAAGGTTTTGTTTCTTTACGTCAGTATGGTGGAATGAGTGGATTCCCTAAGAGCAACGAAAGTGACAGTGACTGTTTTAATACAGGACATAGTTCTACATCTATTTCTGCTGGATTAGGTCTTGCTGCTGCGAGAGAAATCACGGGAGAAGATTATCATGTTGTATCTGTAATTGGAGATGGTGCTTTAACAGGTGGTATGGCATATGAAGCACTAAACAACGCTTCCCAGATTAAGAAGAACTTTATTATTGTATTAAATGACAATAATATGTCCATTTCGGAAAATGTTGGTGGTATGAATATGTATCTGTCCAATTTCCGTACCGCAGACGCATATCGTGATTTGAAGATGGGAGTTATGAATTCCCTTCACAAAGTTCCTGTTGTGGGCGACAAGATGGTAAAAAGCATCCGTAACGCAAAGAGTAGTATTAAGCAGTTATTTGTGCCAGGTATGTTCTTTGAAGAAATGGGTATTATTTACCTTGGACCAGTAGATGGTAGCAATATTAAAGAGATGGTTCGTGTCTTTAACGAAGCAAAACGTGTGGATGGACCAGTGCTTGTGCATGTTATGACGAAGAAAGGAGCTGGATATCTTCCGGCAGAAAACAATCCTTCTCGTTTCCATGGAGCAGAGCCATTTGATATTGAGACTGGCTTACCACTTAAGAAAAAAGAAAAATCAAGTTATACAGATATTATTGCCCAAGCAATGTGCAGGCTGGCAGAAAAAGAGCCAAAACTGGTAGCAATCACAGCTGCAATGGCAGATGGTACAGGTCTTACCAAGTTTGCGAAGGAATATCCAAATCGCTTCTATGACGTTGGTATTGCAGAGCAGCATGCTGTAACTTTTGCGGCAGGCCTTGCAAAAGCAGGATTAAAACCAGTATTTGCGGTGTATTCCTCTTTCTTACAGAGAGCCTATGACCAGGTGCTTCATGATGTATGTATTCAGAATCTTCCAGTAGTATTTGCCATTGACAGAGGTGGATTAGTTGGTAGTGATGGAGAAACCCATCAGGGTATTTTTGATATCTCTTATCTGTCATCCATTCCAAACATGACAGTTATGGCTCCAAAGAATAAATACGAATTGGCGGATATGATGAAATATTCAGTTGGATTTGATGGACCAATCGCAGTTCGTTATCCAAGAGGAACGGCCTATGACGGCTTGAAAGAATATAGAAGTCCTATCGAATTCGGTAAGAGTGAAGTAATCAAAAAAGGTAGTAAAATTGCATTTTTTGCATTAGGAAGTATGGTAGAAACTGCCCAGGAAGTTGTAAATCGTCTTGCAGAACAGGGAGTAGAAGCGACACTTATCAATGCTCGTTTTGCAGCGCCATTTGATAAAGATATGGTTGTTTCTCTAGCAGAGGAGCATGATATTCTTGTAACATTAGAAGAAAACGTACTTAGCGGTGGGTTTGGTGAGCATGTATCTTCTTTTGTTGGAGAAAAAGATTTAGAATTAAAAGTACAGATTGTTGCAATTCCAGATGCTTATGTGGAACATGGTAACGTAAGTATTTTGAAAAAAGACATTGGTATTGATGCAGATACCATTTACGAAAAAGTAATAGAACTTTTGAAATAGAGGATAGTATGAAAGAACGTTTAGATGTTTTGTTAGTGAATCGTGGTTTGGCTCCATCCAGAGAAAAGGCAAAAACCATGATTATGGAAGGAAATGTATTTGTCAATAATAACCGTGAAGATAAGGCTGGCAGCATGTTTGCTGACGACTGTGAGATTGAGATTCATGGGAATACTTTAAAATACGTTAGCCGTGGTGGATTAAAATTAGAAAAAGCTATGACACATTTTGGAATCACATTAGATGGAAAAGTGTGTATGGATATTGGTGCATCTACAGGTGGATTTACAGACTGTATGCTTCAAAATGGTGCAAGTAAGGTATATGCAGTGGATGTGGGATATGGACAGTTTGCATGGAAATTGCGCCAGGATGAACGTGTAGTATGTATGGAAAAAACCAACATCCGTTATGTAACACCACAGGACATCGATGATGCATTAGATTTTGCATCAGTAGACGTATCTTTCATTTCCCTGACCAAAGTGTTAGGACCAGCCAGAGAGCTTTTAAAAGAACAAGGACAGATGGTGTGTTTGATTAAGCCACAGTTTGAGGCTGGACGTGAAAAGGTTGGTAAAAAGGGTGTAGTTCGTGAAAAGAATGTTCATGAAGAAGTAATTGAAAAAGTGATTGCTTTTGCCATGGAGATTGGCTTTTCCATTCTTAACCTGGAGTATTCTCCAATTAAGGGACCAGAAGGAAACATTGAGTATTTGGTATATATTGAGAAAGACGATAATCCAAAGAAGGAGGATTCCGTTGATATTCATGAGGTTGTAGAAGCGGCCCATGGAAGTCTGGATAATTAATATGAAAAAGTTTGTGGTTATTTCTAATCCTTATAAAGATCCAAATCTAGAAGTGGCAAATGAGTTGGTTGCATATATCCATAAAAAAGGCGGAAGTGCTATTAATTTGTCGCAAACAGAGAACGGGCCTGTGGAATTTGAAGCGGTTCACTATGAATTAATTCCAGAAGATACGGAATGTATCCTTGTTCTTGGCGGAGATGGTACTCTGATTCGTGTGGTTCGTAAGACACGTAAAACGAATATTCCGCTTATTGGTGTAAACCTAGGAACTCTGGGATATCTGTGTGAGTTAGAAAAAGATACTGTTTATCAGGCGATTGACCAATTAATGCAGGATAATTGTACTGTAGAAGAACGTCTTATGCTGAAAGGCTATCGTAAAGGTGCCAATAAGGGTAGAACAGCATTAAATGATATTGTTATTCATCGTACAGGTGTTATGGCAATTCTTCGATTGAATGTATACGTTAATGGAGAATTCCTGGTAACCTATGATGGTGATGGTGTTATTATTTCCACTCCAACAGGTTCTACGGGATATAATTTGTCAGCAGGTGGTCCAATTATTGAGCCAGGAGCCAGCATATTGGCATTAACTCCAATAAATGCGCATAATTTGAATTCCAAAGGGATCATTTTGAAGGCAGATGATGTGATAGAAGTAGAAATGGTGGCTCGTCGCGGTGTAGAAGATGAGGCGGCGTTTGTAAGCTGTGATGGTGACCGAACTGCAAAACTATCAGTTGGAGACAGATTTGTTATTGAACGTGCAAATCATACAATTAAAATCTGCAAAGTGAATAAGCAGAGCTTCTTAGAGACAATGCGTAAGAAAATGAGATAAATCCATTAGGAGATATTATGAAAACAAAGAGACAAACAAAAATTTTAGAGCTTATTAAAAAAAATGATATTGAAACACAGGAGGAACTTTTGGCACACCTTGTCAAAGATGGATTTGCTGTAACACAGGCAACTGTGTCCAGAGATATTCGTGAAATGAAACTGACTAAGATTGCTACTGCTGGTGGCAAACAGAAGTATGCAGTGTTAAATGAAACCTCTGATGATATGTCAGAAAAGTTCGTTCGTGTTTTAAGAGATGGTTACGTGTCTATGGATATGGCACAGAACATCCTTGTGATAAAGACAGTTTCTGGTATGGCAGGAGCTGTGTGTGCATCCATTGATGCGATGCACATTCACGAAATTGTAGGTTCCATTGCAGGGGATGACACGATTATGTGTGCAATTAGAACTACAGAAGATACTGTTGCAATTATGAAGAGACTTCGTAAGATTGTAGAACAGTAAACATATGCGCGACGGGGAGAACAAGAAGGAGTTAATATGTTACAAAATCTACACGTGAAGAATCTTGCTTTAATTGATGAAGCAGAAGTGGAATTTTCCAACGGGTTGAATATCCTTACAGGGGAAACCGGTGCGGGAAAATCCATTATTATTGGGTCAATTAACCTTGCCTTAGGCCAGAAAGTGCCAAGGGAAATGTTAAAAGACAATGACGAGCCAGCCTTAGTAGAACTGATTTTTTCAGTGGATGACGACAAGGTTCGTGAAAAACTAAAAGAATACGATATTGAGATGGTAGATAATGAAGTGATTCTCAGTCGTAAAATTTCTTCGGGCAAGGCGGTTGCACGAATTAATGGCGAGGCAGTTCCTGCGGTGGTACTAAAAGAGATTTCTTCTCTTTTAATTGATATCCATGGTCAGCATGAGCATCAGTCACTTTTATCTAAGAAAAAACATTTGGATATCTTAGATGGATATGCGAAAAATGAGTTGGGGTCAAGAAAACAAGACCTTTTCATTGCATATAGGGAATATCGTGCTATAAAAGAGGAGTGGGAACACTCCAATGTGGATGTGGAAGAACGCAAGAGAGAATTATCTTTCTTAGAATATGAAGTAAAAGAAATCGAAGAAGCAAAATTAATTGTTGGAGAAGACGAGGAACTGGAAACAGAGTTTAAACGTTTTTCTAACGGCAGAAAGATTATGGAAGGTGTGAGTCGTGCTAACGAAGCGGTTGCAGGCGAAGGCGAAAGTGCATCTGAATTGATTGGACGTGCTTTAAGAGAGATTTCGTCTATTTCTGCATATGATAAAGACGTGGCAGAATTGGAAGAACAGTTAGCAGAGATTGAAAATCTGTTGCATGACTTTAACCATGGGCTTTCTTCTTATATTTCTGGAGCTGATTTTGATGAAGAAACTTTCTATCATATCGAAAAACGTTTAGATGTAATTAACCACTTGAAATCTAAGTACGGAAACAGTATTGAGCAAGTATTGGAAGCGTACGAAGAAAAGAGTAATCGTATCAATGTTTTAAACGATTATGATACATATCTGGAGAAGTTATCACAGGACTTAAAAGCAAAAGAAGCAGAAGTGAAGCGCTTGTGTGAAGAGATTTCTGTAATTCGAAAAGCAAAAGCAACAGTGCTTTGTGAAGCAATTAAACAGGCTCTTACAGATTTGAATTTCTTAGACGTTGTATTTACCATGGAATTTGGTGCGCCTGTTGGTTACAGTGCGAATGGATACGATGATCCTGAGTTCCTGATTTCAACAAATCCTGGAGAACCAGTAAAACCACTTGGTAAAGTGGCATCAGGTGGTGAGTTGTCACGTATCATGCTTGCTATTAAGACGGTTATGGCAGATGCAGATGATATTGAGTCGTTGATTTTTGACGAAATTGATAGTGGAATCAGTGGCCGTACCGCACAGATGGTAGCAGAGAAGATGAATGTGCTGGGACGTAATCACCAGATTATCTGTATCACACATCTTCCACAGATTGCTGCTATGGCAGATGAGCATTATCTGATTCATAAATCAGTGGAAAATAATGCAACACATACAAATATTTGTAAATTAAAATATGACGAGAGTGTTCAGGAACTGGCAAGAATGTTAGGTGGCGTGGAAATTACAGACGCCGTAGTAAAAAATGCGCAGGAAATGAAAGAATTGGCTCACATTAAAAAATAATCGTTTTCGCATACTATTACCGAAAATAAGAGGTGATGGTATGCGAAAATTTTTTTATAAGGTAATTCGAACCGTAACAGCGATGTATACGGCAATGGTACTGATGCTTTGTTATGATTTGATTGTTAGTGAAGTACCAGATAACATCTACGTAAGAGAAGGCGAAAAGGCAGAACTAGAATTAGAATTTCCATTTACGGTAAGCTCGTTGGAAACTGCTCCAGGAGAAGCAGAAAAGAAACTATGCAGTATGTTTGGGGTTATTCCGGTCAAAGAAGTTACTGTCAATGTGGTGGAAGGACAACAGGTCTAT
The DNA here is from genome assembly GCA_015057035.1 of Lachnospiraceae bacterium. Classification (GTDB taxonomy): domain Bacteria; phylum Bacillota; class Clostridia; order Lachnospirales; family Lachnospiraceae; genus Roseburia. The sequence continues at coordinate 98,263 of SVFC01000005.1, forward strand.
GTGTCTGGTGAGATTGTGGGAATCTATACAGAATGTACAGGGGTATTTGTCATTGACACTTGTGAGATCGAAAGTGCCAGTGGAGAGTTGATAAACCCAGCCCAAAATGTGGTGAAGACAGGCGATTATATTCTTGCTGTTAATGGAAAAGACCTTACTTCAAAAGAAGAGATGGCAGAAATTGTTAAAAAATCCAAAGGTAAAACCTTAGAACTGGTTGTGTCAAGGAATGGGCAAGTAAAAGAAGTAAAAGTAACACCTGTAAAAGCAAAAAACGGTAGTTTCCTCCTTGGAATCTGGATTAAAGATGACCTTGCAGGAATAGGAACCCTCACCTATGTAACGCCTACAGGAGAGTATGGAACATTAGGTCATGGAATGGGAAATGGGGAAAATGCTCAACTTTTTGAAGTAGATGATGGTGTTTTATTTACCTCCAAGGTGATAGGAATTCAAAAGGGACAAGTGGGAAAAGCAGGAGAATTAAAAGGTGTCATTCGTTATGGTACCACTAGTAAAATGGGAGAGGTATATAAGAACACGGATGCAGGGATATTTGGAAAGTTTGATTCCGATGATTTGTATGATTATCTTCATAATGGAGAATTATATGATGTGGCATATAAGCAGGAGATTCAGGTAGGCCCTGCTCAAATTGTATCAGAAATCTCAGGGAAGAGAGAATATTATGATATAAAAATCACGTACGTAGATTATCTAGCTATTAATTCAAACAAGGGGCTGTATATTGAAGTGACCGACCCAGATCTTTTGGAATTAACCGGTGGAATTGTGCAGGGGATGAGCGGCAGCCCAATTATACAGAATGGCAAGATAATAGGAGCAGTGACACATGTGCTGATTAATGATCCGAAGTGTGGGTATGGGATATTTATTGAAAAAATGTTAGAGGTTTCAAAATAAATTTTGGCAGGAGCATAATACTCCTGCCGTTTTATTGCAGTTTGAATGGTTCGGTAGGTAAGATTTTTGGTAAATCTTTATCTTTAAGGTTATATTGTTTGCGATTGTGATATGTTGATGCATAAGGAATCTGCAGGCAAGGAGACAAATCATAATCCTGAACGCTCATTGAAAATACAAATGTTTTAAGTTTCTTCATTTTGTTGACAAAATCAAGGCTTGGAAGTTCGTTTTTACCATGCAGATGAAGGTGTTCCAAATTAACCAAGTCATATAAAATAGAAAAATTAGTAATTTTAGGACAATTTTCAATGCTTAATGCGCGCAAACTATCTGCCACATAAGACAAATGAGAAATATCATGTAGAGAACGCATATAGTCAAAAGAAAGATCCTGAATGTTTGTAAATCGCTCAATTCCAGCAAGAGTTTTTAGGCCACATTGTAAAAACCACATTCTTTTAAGCATAGGACTGTTACTGATGGAAGTCAAATCTTGATGTATTTTATCGCCAGAAATATGGAGTTCTTCTAATGTATCTACAAGATTATAGTTAAGATGTCCTTTTCCGGATATACCGATATTACATAATCCCTTGACTTTGGAATAATCAATGGTTGTATGCAGATGTTCCTGGGGACCACCATATGCAGTGACACAAGTCAGATACTTTATGAATGGCATTTCATATAAAGGTGAATAATCAAACTTATCAACAGCAGTATCAGCGAGAACAATTTTTATATATTTGAGAGATGGACATTGTGTAATGAAAGATATATCTTCAGCGATAATGATTGCTTTTTCAAGTTGGAATTGGTTAATTAACTCAATATGTTCTTCGAGAGTATGGTCCGAAAAACCATAGCTAGGACACCAAGCCTGACACTGAGAAGGGTTTTTTATTACGATTGCATCGTAAATATTTGATTGTGTCAAAGGAGCAAACATATATCCCTGGCGATATAGGTATCCTTGTTGAAAGGTGGATGTTTCGGTAATGATATCATTGAGCCTATGCATGAGGGTGTCTCCTGTAACTTTTTCTTTAGTATATATCGCACGTAGGTAAAATGCAAGTAACGGCATAATTTGATGGAGACAGAAATAATCCTATGATTTTAGAGGCTAATATGCTATAGTTTCAATATATTATAAAGTGCTTGGTATATTTCCAGTGTTGAATAATGATAGACGAAACTATGGAATATAAATTATATTGACTACAGGGGAATTTATGAAAACGTTAAGCAAGATGACAAAATTTGAAGCAATAGTTCTGTTGGTTTTAGGTCTAATAATGGGGACTGTGTTTACATTTGGTGTGCAATATTGGAATGCTCCAATTACGCAGGATAAAGCACAGCAAGTGACGGCAACATTTTCAAATGCTATAGAAAGAAGTGGACGCGGTTATGTGAAGGAGATTATTGTTCGTTTTGAAGATCATAAACAGCTTTACATAGATGGTTCATGCGTGGATGATGCAGTATGTTATGAAATTAGTAAGATTACTTCGGGTACAGTGCTCAAAATGATGGTGCATCCAAATTCAAATGTTATTTTAGATATGGAAATTGGAAAAACGAAAATATTAAATTTTGATGACTCTGTACAACAACTTTCCTCCGAAGGCTTAGGATTTATGGTTTTAGGCGTTTTTTGCTACAGTATGGCGATTATGGGTGCTGGCCACTTCATTTTACAGAAGAAAAGATAATGAAAAAGTTGACATAATTAGTAGTTTAGTGTGTAACTATATAGTTACAGAGGTGAAATTGATGAAGTTAAGTGATGTGAAAAAAATTTTAGATGATCATAGTTATACTTATACCCAGATGTTAGTAACGAGTAGTTTAGAATTTTACCAGTCAAAAGGCTTTCGTCCATCTTATGATAAAGGTGCATTTGTTTTACTATCGATTCCGAATCCAAATCATAAAATAGATATTCAACTTATATTTAATGATGCGTCAGAAGACCCGGATTTTTCTGATTTGGAATTTGGTGGCGTTTGGTATGAATTATATGATTGTGAAGAGGATGAGATTCCTCAAGTATTGTTTACTGAAATTCAAAGAATCATAAATGGTAGTACATACTTTATTTTTGCATGTACTGTAAAGAAAGGTATACATTGGAAATGGGATGGAGTGTATTATGATTTACCGGATGCAGAAATGAATAATATGGATGCGTTTCGCAAAACTGTGGGAAAAATTAAGTCTCCGAAAAAATGGTGGAAGAGATTTGCTAGTAAAACAGATGTTTACGAAATTTACAATTGGACATCCTATGAAAAAATAATAAAATAGAGATTTTTAGTTTAAAAACCCACACCAAATGCGGTGTGGGTTTTATTTATTCATTGAGAGTATCTACAAAAAACTGTGCCAGACTTGGCCATTGCTCAGTGATTTCTGGTGCTTCGTGGCTGAAGCGAATCACTTCGCCATTATTGCAGAGTAGAATAACATCTCCATCAGGACATGTTGCAATTATAATGCCTTCTGGTTTGGTATCAAGCAATTCTTCAGCATCTAGATTTCTCTGAAATTCGTCATTTTCCTGCACTGCCTTTGAATAGGAGAGAAATTCATATTCGTCAGAAAGAAATCCTCCATTTGCAACACAATAGTATGGAACCACTGGAACATAAGCAGTAGTATAGATATCCTGTGCTTTAGATTTTGTTAATGCTTTCTGAAAGTCTTCCTTGCGTTCTTTTTTTGCAATTCGAAGTATTTTTAGTGCGTCTTTTTCCGATACCATACGAATTGGACGATTTGACATTTTAATATTGTTATATTCTAAAAGCATCATATCCATAAATTGTTGAGTAGGACGTTTAAGAGGTTCTGTTTTTTTCAGTACATATCCGCCAGGCAGTTCTTTTACTACAGAAGCAGGGCGAAGAGCAGATGTAGGTAGAACTTTTTGATGTAAGAGTAATTCTGCAATATCTTTATAGATTAAAAGCGTATGTCTGCCAGCGCATGAAGATGTATCCGGAATATATGCATAGACGATTCCACTGTCTGGTAAGTCATCTGCTAAGTAACAATCTTGCAAGTTGACATATTGTAGTTCATAGAAAATATTAGCGATTTCTGGAAGCCAGCCACCAGCTTCATTCACACGATTGTGGTCTGATTTCTTAAAGCCAAAATCACCAGCAACATGTGGAATCAGTCGTTTACCATATACATGGAAATACTGTTCGGCTTCATATTTTCCTTTATCTTTTACCCAGCAAAAATCCAAGTCATTGATATTATTTTCAATACAAAAGTTACGAAAACGTTCAGGGACATATATATTTTTACCCCATAATTTTGGCGTTGGGGTTAATTCATGAAAAGCACGAATAATAGAAGTGTTGATGCTTTCACCATTATCAGTAATAGTTTTAATCCATTCACAATGAGTATTATCATTAAAATAGGAAGGAACCAGTTCGTACCATTCGCTTTCAACATCTACATACTTACGTGTATAGTATCCTCTTGCACACCAGCCGTTTTCTTTGCAGAAGGTAGATATTTGGTCGAAAATTTCTGATGTTCGTTGGTTGGATAAATCTAATTTGCACCAACCAACACAATCGCATTTTAAACCCAGAGAATGAACAAATTCGATGTTCTCTTTATACTTTTCCTCGTCAAAATAATTTGGACGTCCATTCGTTCCTAATTTGTCCAAAATCCAAGAGAGTTCTTCTGTGTATTTCATATGTTGAACCTCCATATCCTTTGCGTAATTATAACATGTAATTTAACAAATAGATAGGCGAAATAGCTTGTAATTTTTTCTTGCAATATTCTTATATTTTGTTATATAATTTGAAAGCATTGTATGCAATAAAACTTATGATAAAAACAGGAGGTCTATTATGTGGCTGTTTTTTACACTTGTAACAACCTTGTTATGGGGCGTTGCAGAACTTTTTTATAAAAAAGGATCCCATGCAGATCGCAAGTACGATCATTTAAGAGTCGTTGTATTAGTCGGTGCAGTAATGGGAATCCATGCAGTATTTACCCTGCTGACATCTGACATCGCATATGATCCAATGAACCTGATTGCATATTTACCGGTTTCATTGTGTTATATCGTATCTATGGCATGCTCATACTTTGGTATTAGATTTATTGAGGAATCCTTGGCAGACCCAATCGAAAATACAGCAGGAGCGATGTGCTCACTTTTATGTGTTATTTTCTTAGGTGAAACCATTGGAATTCCGGTATGGATTGCAATTGCAATCATCGTGATTGGTATCATTGGTGTTACCCGTACAGAGAGTAGTGCGGAAGTAGGAAGAAGCCAGAAATTAGGAAAGAGATTGGCTATCGTTGCTTTCTTAATGCCATTCTGCTATGCATTTATCGATGCATTAGGAAGCTTCCTTGACATTTTCTATTTGGATGATGTAGAAACAAGTCCTTTGATTGGAATCACAGAAGAGAGTATCGAATTAGTAGCAAATGTTTCTTATGAATTAACCTTTGCAATTGTTGGTATAATCGTGTTCATTTTCATGAAAGTTAAAGGCGTGAAATTCGAACTTCCACAGCAGAAGGACAAGATTATCGCTGCTGTATGCGAAACCGCAGGTCAGTTAACTTATGTATATGCAATGAGTGGAAACGGAGCGATTGCAGCACCTATCCTTTCTAGCGTATGTGTTGTATCTTTACTTCTTTCAAGAATTTTCCTGAAAGAAAAACTTACCAAGAAACAGTATCTGTTCATTGGTATCATTATTGTTGGTATCTTAATGCTGGCTGTTCTTGAAGGAGAATAAAATATACATACAAGAAAAGTCCTACAGATGTGAGTCTGTAGGACTTATTTTATTTCCCTAAAACATAAAAGGCAATAGCACTGGCGGCTGCAACATTTAGAGAATCAACACCGTGAGACATTGGGATTTTTACAGTATAATCGCAAGCTGCAAGAGTAGAATCCTGTAATCCTTCACCTTCGGTGCCAACGATAATTGCTAGTTTTTCTTCACTCGCAAGGAGTGGATCATCAATAGCTATAGAGTCATCGCGAAGGGCAAAGGCTACTGTTTTAAATCCAAGTTGCTGTAATTCTGTTATGTAATGGCTCTGTGGCTCGTTAGACGGCCCATTTTTGCAGATTGTCCAAGGTGCTTGGAATACAGTCCCCATACTAACTCTGGCGGCACGACGGTACAGAGGATCGCTACAGGCTGGAGTTAGAAGAATTGCATCCATATTAAGAGCTGCTGCAGAACGGAAGATTGCTCCTACATTGGTTGGGTTTACTACATCTTCTAAAACTGCGATGCGTCTTGCGTTTTTTACAGTTTCTTCTACAGTAGGTAACGCTTTACGATTCATAGCACACAGCATACCACGGGTAAGGTTAAAACCAGTCAATTCCTTTAATACTTCATAATCTGCGGTATATACTGGGATATCACCACATCTGTCAATGATGTCCTGGACTTCGCCCTTAATTTCTGAATGCTCTACCAGAATGGAGATAGGTGTATATCCAGCATCTAGCGCTCGTACAATAACCTTTGGACTTTCACATATAAAAATCCCTAAGTCAGGTTCATGATAATGAAGTAGTTGTCCCTCGGATAATCGAGCGTAGATATCTAATTCTGGGATGTTTAAATCAGTGATTTCTATAATATTGGACATAATAAGTCTCCTGAAAGTATATTGCTAGAATCATTATAATTTTGATGTTTTATAGTGTCAATTTGGAACATGAAAATTTGAGATGAAAATATATAAGATTTTAAAAAGTAACAATCGATTTTAAGAGCAAAATGCAAAAGTAACAATACAAATCTCCGTAAGTTATGGTATAACTATAGTAACTTATGGAGGATTTTTTATGGAATTTAAAGACAAACTCAAAAAGATTCGTTCAGAACATGGAATATCACAGCAGGCACTTGCAGATGCGATTTTTGTAAGTAGAAGTGCTATTGCAAAATGGGAAAGTGGACTTGGTTATCCAAATGAAGCATCAATGTCTGCATTGTTGGAGTATTTCGAAGTAGACAAGGGATATTTTGAAACTGAAGAAGTGGAAAATATCATAGTTGAAAAGAATAAAGATATTTCTATATTAAAAACCATTATTTTATGTGTTGCGACAATAGGGCTTCTTGTGATTTCTATGATATTACCTCTTGCAATAAGTTCTGGGAATTATGGCTTTACTTCTAAAATGGCTGCTGGAAAACATTATGAAGACGAGGCATGCATTTCGTTAGAGGATTATGATATTTATTGGTATACAATTACTGAGCCGGAAGAATATGCACGTATAGATGGTTTTCGTCCGGTAAAAAAGATGTTTTATGGATATGTTGTAGACGAAGCTGATTACAAATATAAGGAAGTGTATTGCGATGGAGAAAAGGTTGCACTTCTATATTCTATAGCAGGTAAGGCTGGATACTATAATATACTTCGGCATGTTGGTACAATAATTGGTTGGGAAGAGAATGGTAGTTTAGGTGTTTCATATTTTGCGCCTTTGTGGCTGATTTCCCAAATGCAAATTAATGGAAAAACCTATGAAGTGCAGTACAACTCTTTCTTCATTACAGAAGAACCAGTCACAGAGTTTTCAATTGGAGAATATGATTTTGAAATTCATTAGGTAAAAACGAAAACCGAATTGCGATATTGCAATTCGGTTTTCTTGTTGTGTTTATTATAGCATAAAATAAAAATAATATAAAGACTGTTTTTCCATAATTAATTTGCGTATGATAAAGGGCATAAAGTTGGGGTAAAGGGGAATTGTATGGAAAAAGCGATTTTTAATCAGGAAGCGTCAAGACTAAAAGAAGTAAGGAAAGTCCTTCAGATTACAATTGATGAAAGTGTACAGAAATTGGAGTTACAACAAGATAAACTGGTAGAAGAACGTCGTAGAATGTGGGAAGAGTGCGCCCATGGGGTTTCAGATTATGATGATATCATTGTAATGAATCAATATGATGAAACTGTACGTGAAGAACAGGGGCATTATGTTAGAAGAGACGAAGAGCGACGTCAATTACAATACTTAATGGAAAAGGGCTACTTTGGAAGAATTGACTTCATAGAATCAGGAGAGTCTTTGGAGGAGAAAATCTATATTGGAAGATATGGATTTCGTAACAAAAAGAATCATGAATACTTGATATATGACTGGAGAACACCGATTGCGTCTATGTTCTATGATTGTATGACGGGGAATGCCCAGTACGATTGTCCAAATGGAAAGATTGGCGGGGAACTCACATTAAAGCGCCAGTACAAAATAGAAGATGGAGAATTGCAGTATTATTATGATACAAATATTGCAGTTCAGGATGAACTGTTGGGCGAAGTTTTATCAGAAAATACGGATAAAGTATTAAGGGTTATCATTGATACGATTACAAAGGAGCAAAATGTTGCCATTCGACAAGCAGAATCAAAAGACCTATTGGTGATAGGCCCTGCTGGAAGTGGAAAAACAAGTGTCGGTATGCATCGTCTTGCGTATCTTTTGTATCAGAATAGAAGCACTTTAAGTTCAGAAAAGATTGTTGTGTTGTCAAAAAGTCAGATTTTTGCATCCTATGTTTCAGGAATTTTGCCTGAGCTTGGTGAAGAAAATGTAAATGATGTTATGTTTGATGACTTGGTTATTCGTGGGATCCCCAAAGAGTATAAAAAACATGGATATTATGAACAAGTGGAATATTTGCTAAAAACACCGGAGCAAACTGTACGCAAAGAGTCCATTCAGCTAAAGTATTCACCACAGTTTTTGGCGTTCCTGAAGGAAAAGACGTTGGAGTATACGGATTGGAAAACGAATGTCACCAGTGTAATAGAAATCTATCTGACATTGTTAAAGCAATATGTTTTTTCTACAGATGATTCTGTGGATAAAAATATATTTTACTACACCAATACCAATATAAAACGCCAGAAACTTTACTATGAAGATATCTTGATAATAAGTTATATTCGAATACTTTTAGGGGCAATTCCGACGATGCCAGAGATTCATCATGTGGTAATTGATGAAGCGCAGGATTATAACTATCTACAATTAGAGATTATTAAAAGTATTTATACAAAGAGCCGTTTTACAATTCTGGCAGATGCAAATCAGGTGATTGATGCATTGGTATCTACTGTAAATATGCAGGTTTTTGCTGATATATTTGGAGCGGGAATCGAGAGGATTCAGTTAAGCAAGAGTTATCGCTCTACAGCACCAATCAATCGATATGCATTTGATATTCTTGGAATACATGACAATTCCCTGTATGTTGACAGAGAAGGAAAAGAACCAGAGATTGTTATAGGAAAAAATATGAAGCAACAGATTCTGGAGTTGATAGAAACAATCCAAAAGGAAAAATCTATTGGTATTTTAACTTGTGATAAAATATCCGCACAGAGAGTAGGAAGATTATTAAAAAGTGAATTTCAAGATGAGCGCAGATTACAGTGTATTACAAAGGAAGATATAGTTTTGCAGGAAAAAATCGTTGTTATGCCAATTATGTTAGCAAAAGGCCTTGAATTTGATGTAGTTATCGTATGGGATGATAGAGACGAGTCTTATTGGGTGGAACACAAGAATTTACGGTATTTGATGTGTACGAGAGCATTACATGAATTGTTTTTTGTAAAAAGTCTTGACTCTCACGTAACGTCATAGTTTATGCTATAATTACACGAGAGGAGGAACTGCTATGAAAACAGTACATGAAGTAAGCCAGTTAACAGGTGTTAGTGTGCGCACACTGCATCATTATGATGACATAGGCCTTTTAAAACCAACAGAAGTAACAGAGGCAGGATATAGACTGTATGACGATACAGCCTTAGAACGTTTACAACATATACTATTATTTCGTGAATTGCAATTTCCTCTAAAAGACATCAAGGAGATACTGGATAGTCCTGATTTTGACAGAAATCGTGCTTTAGAACAGCAGATTGAGTTATTAACCCTGAAGAAGGAGCATCTGGAAAACCTGATAATGTTTGCTCGTGGAATAAAAGCGATAGGAGTAAGATATATGGATTTTAGTGTATTTGACAGCAAAAAACTAGATGAATATGCAGCGCAGGCAAAGCAGTCCTGGGGTAAGACAGAAGCTTACAAAGAATTTGAAGAAAAAAGCAAGGATTGGACAGAGGACACTACACAGGATATTGCCAAAGAAATGATGACGTTGTTCGTAGAATTTGGTGAAATGATGAGATGCGGTTATGCACCTGATTCTGTAGAAACACAGACTCAGGTAAAGAAACTACAGGACTACATTACAGAACATTTTTATCAATGTACCCCACAGATTCTCGCAGGTCTTGGTAAGATGTATTCTGGTGGAGGAGAATTCACAGCAAACATCGATAAATTCGGTGGTGTAGGCACGGCTGAATATAGTGGCAAAGCAATTGAAATCTATTGTATGTAGATTGTAATCTGGAGGATGTTGTTTCAATAGAACTGACACAAATTACGTTTAAAAGATTGATTCATCTTATGTTACTAAAAAGTAAGAAAAGAACTCTAGTATATATTAAATTGGCACCATTACGAGGACGTCGGTACTTAATGAGCGACAATGAATATTGGCGCGAATTTAGTACCGTTACGCCGCAGTTGAGCGAAAGCGTGTGCATATTTAATATATACTAGAGTTCTTTTCGTATTATTTAATAAGTCTAAATGAATTAATCTTCCACAAGACGTAATCCTGCGGTGTCAGTTACAGGAAGAGAGAAGCAAACTGCCTTTGCCTTAGATTCATATCCTGCCTTATCCATAACCGCCTTCATAATGGCATTTTTGCCTTCTGTTTTGGTTACGATATAGATAATCTCTTTTTCTTCAGAGAGTGTAATACCCATAAATTTCTCAGCAGCTGCCATACCAGTGCCTTTTGCATGTACAACAGTACCGCCATAAGCTCCAGCTTCTCTGGCTGCATCCATAATAAGGTTTGTATATCCCTGTTCTGCAATAACAACAATTAAATCGTGATCTGTATTTTTCAAGGCTGATTCCTCCTTTTTAACATAGTCTGGATTTTCAAGTAAAAAGTCTAATGTTTTTTTGCCACCAACGCTGCTAAGAGGGGTAATGTAAGCAATTCCACCACCAGGAGCATCGATACGAAGTTTTTTCTGTAATTCTTTCTTCACTGTTTGCCAGGTTTCTTCCTCTACAACAGAGTAGGCAACGGCTTTTTCAATGGAATCTAATCCTAAATAATCCAGTACATCATTGGTAGCTGTTCCGTATCCTAAGGTCAGGAACATTACATATAAGTCGTTTTCACGATAAAGTTCCAAGTATTTTTTTATGATTTTTCTATCCACAATCGTGGTCATTAAATATATATTTCCCATAAGAACCTCATTTCTAAGCGATTAGAGTTCGATGATGTCCATATCTCCAGCGGTAACCAGTGGAGCATGTTCCATCGCAACAACAGCTTCTTTGTGAAGTTTGTTTTCTTTCACTTTAAATACAACACCCATGATCTGAATGGTAATCAGAGGAGTCATAGCAACCATAGATACAACACCAAATGCATCTGTGATGATATTACCACCTAAAGCTTCACAAGCACCCATAGCAAATGGAAGAAGGAAAGTAGCAGTCATAGGTCCGGACGCAACACCACCGGAGTCGAATGCGATAGCGGTAAAAATCTTTGGTACAAAGAAGGTCAGTATTAAAGCAATAAAATATCCAGGTACAAGGAACCACATAATGGAGATTCCGGTAAGCACTCGAATCATTGCAAGACCTACAGATGCAGAAACACCGATGGATAATGCCATACCCATTGCGTTTGCTGAGATGGCACCAGAGGTCATTTCTTCAACCTGTTTGGTAAGGACGAATACGGCAGGTTCGGCTTTTACGATAAAATAACCGATAATCATACCGATTGGAACAATGATCCACGCATATGGTAAATCTGCAATTGTCTGTCCTAAATAGTTACCTGCAGGCATAAATCCAACGTTTACACCAGTAAGGAATAGTACTAAACCTATGTATGTTTCTACAATACCAACACATATACGAATGATAGTACGTTTATTTCCATCTCTGGACATAAACTGGAAGATAGCATAGAAGAAAATGATTGGGAAAATGGACAGTGCCATTTCTTCCATATATGTAGGAAGCTCAAACATAAACAAATTCCACATATCAACAGTATTATCAATGATTGGAATTGCTTCAGATACTGCTTCTGTTGAACCCGGCATATAAATCATTCCAAGCAGGAGTACGGCAAGGATTGGACCAATGGAACATAAAGCAACAAGACCGAATGTATCGTCCTCGGCATGTTTATCGCTTCGGATGGCAGCAATACCAACACCAAAAGACATAATAAATGGAACGGTCATAGGACCTGTGGTTACACCACCAGAGTCAAATGCGATTGCAAGGAAATCCTTTGGTACAAATAATGTCAGTATAAAAATAATGGCATAAAAGAATACCAACAGTTGTGATAATGGACGGGAGAACAGCATACGTAAAATCGCAATTACAAGGAAGATACCAACACCAATAGCAACTGCAAAAATCAACGTTAGGTTTGGTACAGAAGGTACCTGCTGTGCCAATACCTGTAAGTCAGGTTCTGAAATTGTAATAACAACACCCATGATAAATGTGATGATTACCATCAACCAGATATTTCTGGATTTGGTAATGACAGAACCAACTTTTTCACCGATTGGCGTCATAGACAGTTCTACACCGACGTTAAAGAATAACATACCAACGATTAATAGTACTGCACCTACTAGGAAGGTTAACAGAATACTAGGCGGTATTGGAGCAATGGTAAAACAAAGCAACAATACGATTCCTAGAATTGGAAATACAGCTTTAAGAGTTTCTGAAAATTTTTCTTTGAATTTCGATTGATTAAAAAACAATTTATTCTAACACCTTTCGTATTTCTTCTTTACAACTATATCATAATGAGCGGTAAAGATTTGGTAAAGAAAACATATTTTATTTTCTCTTTGTAAACTGAAAAAAGTGTTTAATCTTATCAACACGTTCTCTGGAAATAAGGATATTTACAATAATACCAATAATAACACCAATTGCAGTATCAAAAATACGATTTAGTGGGTAGGAGATGTAAGCATCTACAGGGGTATTAAATAAAATGATGCATAATACAACACCTGCAGGCTGAATTGCGCCTGGAATTACAAGAAGCTGACATACCAATACCATAATTAGAATGCCTACAAATAAAAGTTCAAATAGCATAAAGCGGAAACGACTAGTTGGTTCTGGATAAAATTGTATATAGATATAAAATAACCCCATACCAATAAGTCCGCCAACGATTGTGCCGAACAGACGATTGCCGCCACTACGTTTGGAGTCATTAAAATCACTTCCCATACCAAAAATGGCGCCAATGCATGCAAAGGTAGGATTACGGTCAAAGAAAGCATATAAAAGTGCACATAGAGTTGCAGCAATTGCAGTTTTAATATTTCTCATACCTACATGAAAACGAAATTCACGTTCTTTTGGCTCAAATTTTTGATGTTGATCTGTTTGTAACTGGCTCATAATAACCTCCAAATAATATAGTAAAATTATAAACATTTTATTATGAAAAGACAATGCATTTTTCTGTAGATATTTTGTGGTATAAGGATTATAATGAATCTAAAGATTTTATACAAATGAATCCAATTATAATAATATACAGGAGGGGATTAGTATGGATTATTTATCAAGTGCTAATGCAGGCATATTCTACTTGATTGTAGGAATTGTACTTGCATTTGTAGTAGTAATGTGTTTTGTGTTCTTAATCAAGAGTTACAAAGCAGGAATTGAGATTGGAATGGACAAGAAGGAACTGAAGAAGATTATTACTTCCAGTGCAACTTTTACCTTACTTCCATCTATCAGTATTTTATTAGGTGTAGTTGCATTAAGTGGTACATTGGGCGTGCCATTTTCATGGCTTCGTCTTTCTGTAATCGGTGCTTTGCAGTACGAGTTGAACGTTGCAGAAATTGCTGCAACAGCTCTGGGGTTGACAGGACTTAATGGCATTGAAAATATGGGACAGTTCGTAACAATTGCGCTGGTTATGACAGCCGGTATCTTAGGCGGAATTATTTGTTGTATTTTCTTCTTAAAGAAATATCTGGGCAAGATTTCTTCTAAACCTAAGAAAGCTGAAACTGGTGAAAAGAAACCAAGCTTTGGAGATCATGCAACAACAGCAATGTTCGTTGGTTTATGTGCAGCCTATATTGGTTCCTATGTAGGAAAAATGATGCCAGGTCAGTATCATGATTACATGCCATTATTTACAGCAATTGTTGCTGCAGTTGTTATGGCAGTGTTTGAATTCTTAATTCAGAAAAAAGATATGAAAGTACTTGAAAACTTTAGTCTTGCAGCAAGTATGCTTGTTGCTATGGCTGCATCAGTAGTTTTGCAGCTCATCATTGCATAAGGGGGTGTAAATCATGGAAAATAAGACAAAAGAACAGTTTTTTGAAGAATTTAATAGTGGTTTGCATCGTATTGGAAGAATTATGTTGATTCTTGCAGTAATTCTCCTTGTGGCAGTCCCATTTGTGATTGGTGCAATCAATGGTGTTTCTCCAGATTGGGGTGGGTTTATTGCTGGCTTTGCAAATGTAGGAATTGTATATATTCCTGTAGCAATCGTTGAGTTTTTAGTATACTCCCCAATGCTTGGTGTAGGTGGAAGTTATTTATCTTTCCTTACGGGTAATGTAACCAATATGAAGATTCCTTGTGCAATGAACGCAAGAGATATTGCAAAGACAGAAGTTGGTACACCAGAAAATGAAATCGTGTCAACCATCAGTGTGGCAACAAGTGCCATTGTAACAACACTTGTAATTGTAGCAGGAGTAGTTTTACTAGTTCCATTACAGCCAGTGCTTGCAAGCCCAGTGCTTCAGCCAGCATTTGATAACGTAGTTCCAGCTTTGTTTGGTGCATTAGCACTTAAGTATTTTAGCAAGAGTCCTAAGATTGCTTTGATTCCATTAGCAATTATGTGTCTGCTTTGCATTTTTGTTCCATCAATGATTACACAGACAAGTATCCTTATGATTCCAAGTGGCGGCCTTGCATTGGCTATTGGCTTCTTCTTATTCAAAAAAGGCAAACTGTAAAAAAGGGGACAAAAGATTATGATAGGTTGGATTATTTTAGGATTATTTATTTTATTAGTACTTATTGTATTGTTCCGTACAGTTACCTTAAAGCCAACTGCAGCCAAGACATTCAAACTTGAGCCAGATAAGAGCGATAGAGCAGTAAAGTACGGAGCACAGCTTTCCAAAATGGTACAGGATGAAACTATTTCCAGCCGTTATGGACAGGATGTGACGAAATTTGAGAAATTCCATAAGACTTTGGAAGAATTATTTCCAAATGTACATAAGACTTGTGAAAAACACGTTTTTGACGGTAGTTTGTTATATAAATGGACAGGAAAGAGTAGTGAATCTCCAATCCTGTTTATGAGCCACCAGGACGTTGTTGAAGCAACCGGTAAATGGGAACACGAACCATTTAGTGGAGACATTGATGAAGAAGGTAATGTCTGGGGACGTGGTACAGTTGATACAAAAGCAAGTCTGATGTGTATTTTTAATGCATTAGAAGAATTAATTGCAGAAGGCTATCAGCCAGAATGTGACGTATATATTGGAAGTAGTTGTACAGAAGAATGGAGTGGTCCAGGAGCGCCTTCCACAGTGCAGTATCTGAAAGACAATGGAATTAAACTCGCTTTAGTATTAGATGAAGGCGGTATGATTCTGGAAGAGCCTGTAGGTGGTGTAAAGGGTACCTATGGTATGGTCGGTGTAGTTGAAAAAGGTTATGGCGATGTGAAATTTACTGCAAGAAGTGGTGGTGGACATGCGTCAGCACCTAAGAAAAACACACCACTGGTACGTTTAGGCAAGTTTATGGTGGATGTAGAGAAGAAATATCCATTTAAATCATACATTTCTCCAACTGTAGAAGAGATGTTTACACGCATGGCTCCAAATATGGATTTTGGTATGAAACTGATTTTTGCGAATATGTGGTTGTTTAAGCCATTGCTTACAATGCTTCTTCCTACCATTAGTTCTGCTGCTGGAGCTATGATTCGTACAACAATTGGTTTTACTACTGCAAAAGGTTCCGATGGACTTAATGTATTACCTCAGGAAGCTTATGTTACAGGCAATATGCGTTTTATTCAGCATCAGCCAACACAGGAAAGTATTGCAATTATTGCAGAACGTGCGAAGAAATATGATTTGGAAACAGAAGTAATCTATGCAGAAGAACCATTCCCAATCGTAGATTACAAAGGAAATGCCTTCAAGTTAATTGAAGCTGTTGCTGCAGATGTTTATCCAGGACTTGGTATTTCGCCTTATTGTATGACAGGTGGTACAGATGCAAAGTTCTATGTGCCAGTATGCGATAACTGCATCCGTTTTGCACCATTGTATATCAATGCACAGCAGTATGGCAGTATTCATGGTTTAAATGAAAATATCAATCAGGGATATCTTCCATATGGTGTTGATTTCTATAAGACAGTAATTAAGAAGAGCAAAGAATTTATCTAACATAAAGGCATTAAGGTTAAGTTAAGGTATCTTCAAAAATTTCTAAGGAAACTGTAATCAGTATTTGATTGCAGTTTCCTTTTTGTTTGAGTAAAATAGAAACATCATAAGGAGGAATATTAATTATGCAAAAGTACAAAATGAAATCAAAATGGCAGTACGTAATTACTGCATTTATTATCAGCACAATCTTAGTTTTAATTATGAACTATTTCTGGATTTCACCATGGAACCTAAAATCCGTTGAATGCTGGATGAAAATGTTCGTAATTTTATTTATCTATACTGGCATGAATTTCTTGTTTGTTTATGCTGGATATGAATCAAGAGAGATTCATAAGGACGAGAGACTTATGTATGGACCATTCTTGATTCCAATTGTTCTTGTGCCAGTGTTTTTCATCTGTTTAATCACAGGTGCAGAGATATTCAATTCGAAAGCCTATGCGAACATTATTCAGGTGGAATACGTAGAATCTGGAGATGCAATTCTCTCGGAAAAGGATGCAGCAAGTATTGCACTTATGGATACAGCATCAGCAAGACAGCTTGGAGATAGAGAAATCGGTGCAATCGAAAACTTCTCAGCTTTTAATGTATCGGATGACTATATTCAGCTAAATATCAGAGAAGATGCGGTAAAAGTTGCTCCTCTGGAGTATGTGGGCTTTTTCAAATGGTTAAGTAATAAAGAGGGTGGCGTAACTGGATATGTTTCTGTTTCACCTACGACAATGACTGCAGATTATGTTGAATTAGAAAAAGGTATGCAGTATGTTCCATCCGCTTATTTTGATAAGGATTTGTATCGTCACCTACATTCTCAGTTCCCAACAATGATGATGGGGAATATACATTTTGAAGTAGATGAAGAAGGAAATGCTTACTATGTAACTAGTGTGTTTGATAAGACTATTGGTGTATTTGGCGGTGAAGTGGTGATTGGTGCAATCGTAACGGATCCTGTAACCGGTGAAAGTAATTATTATGCATTGGCAGATGTACCACAGTGGGTAGATTATGTGGTTCCAGGAGATTTAATCTGCGAACTTTATAATGTAGCATACAAAAATATCAATGGTTTCTGGAATGGAACTTCTTTTGGTGCAAATACAGGCTGTATGCAGACAACCACTATTGATACAGTGTCTGATGATGAAGAAGATGATGAGTCTCATGATGCTGGAACAGATTATGGTTATATTGCAAAAGACGGAGACATCTATGTATATACCGGTGTAACTTCGATGGCAGCGGATAGTTCGAACCTTGGATTTATCATGGTCAACGAAAGAACTGGCGAATATAAGTATTTTGCTGTTTCCAGTGCAAATGAACAGTCTGCTATGAATGCTGCAGAGGGTGAGGTTCAGCAGTATGGCTATCAGGCTTCCTTCCCATCACTTATTAATGTTGACAATTCATTAGCCTATATAGGGGTACTAAAGGACCAGTCCGGTCTAGTAAAAAAATACTATATGGTTAATGTGGAAGATTATGGTAAAGTAGTAGTCGCTGACACAAGAGAGGATTGTGTGAAGAATTATGCGACGAAGCTTGGTTTAGCACCAGATAATAATAAACCAGAAGATACTGAGAAGACAGAAGTTGAGTTTGTAATTTCTGTAATTCAGTATGTAGATGTAAATGGAACAACTTATGTATATATGGGCACAGAAGATGGTGTAATTTACAAAGCGGTATTCCATTTAAACGAAAAGTTATTATTTGCAAAACCAGGTGATACTATTAAAGGAACCGTGAGTGGTGGGCTATTAACTATAGAATAATCGACAAAAGTCGACAAATTACTTTTCTCGTCTTCCTATATAGTATACTAGTCTAAATTAAAGCGTGTGTGTAGGGTATAGGAGGCGAGAATGAGCAAGTTAAGTGTCGCAATTGCAGATGATAATGAGAGAATGCTACGATTGCTGGAGAATATTGTATCCAGTGATAAAGATTTGAGTGTAGTTGGGACAGCAAAAGATGGTGAAGCAGCGTACAATTTGATAAAAGAGAAGGAACCGGATGTGGTTCTTTTGGATATGGTTATGCCAAAACTAGATGGAATTGGAGTAATGGATCGTGTTCACGAAGAAGGAAATCTGAAGAAGACTCCGTCTTTCCTTGTGATAAGTGCAGTGGGACATGAACAGATTACAGAGACTGCCTTTTCTCATGGGGCAGATTATTATATTATGAAGCCGTTCAGCAATGAAATGGTACTGAATCGTATCAAGAGTATTCGTAATGTAAGAAGTGTACCAGAACTGAAAATGGTAAATGCTTATGAGAAAGTCAAAGAAACTAGTCCTGAAAAGGATTTAGAATCAGAAATTACGACCATTATTCATGAAATCGGGATTCCAGCTCATATCAAAGGATACCAGTATCTAAGAGACGCGATTATTATGTCTGTACAAGATATGGATATGTTGAATTCTGTCACAAAAGTATTATATCCTGGAATTGCCAAGAAGTATCATACTACGGCAAGTCGCGTAGAACGTGCAATTCGTCATGCAATTGAAGTTGCGTGGAGTAGGGGTAAAATGGATACGATAGATGAAATGTTTGGATATACGGTCAGTAACTACAAAGGAAAACCGACAAATTCGGAATTTATTGCCTTAGTTACCGACCGTATTCGTTTGCAAATGAAAGAATAATGACTAGCCTTTCACAAGATTAAGGAGTATAATAATAGAAGAGAGTATACTTTTTATTGTGGAGGGGTTATGAAGAAAATTTTAATGGTTTCATCCGAGGCTGTTCCATTTATTAAAACAGGAGGACTTGCTGATGTAGTAGGTTCTTTGCCTAGATATTTTAATAAAGAAGAATATGATGTTCGTATTATTCTTCCAAAATATGCCTGTATGGATCAGCGTTTCCTGCCGGATTTACAGTTTGTTTGTCATTTTTATGTGAATTTAAACTGGAGAAAACAGTATGCAGGAATTTTTAAGACCGAATACAAAGGGGTTACATATTATTTCGTAGATAATGAATTTTATTTTGCTGGGAATAATCCATATAATAATATTCATGAGGACATTGAAAAGTTTGCCTTTTTCTCTAAGGCAGTACTGATGGCATTGCCATATATTGATTTTTGTCCAGACGTGATTCATTGTAATGACTGGCAGACAGGACTTGTACCAGTTCTGCTGAAAACAGATTTTTGCAAGGATAGTTATTATGTTGGAATGAAGACAGTGTTCTCTATTCATAATATGAAATTTCAGGGACGCTGGCATGTGCGTGATGTTATGGATATCACAGGTTTACCAGCAAGTATTTTTACCGCTGATAAGTTAGAATCTTATGGGGAAGCGAATTACTTAAAGGGTGGTTGTGTTTATGCAGATGCAATTTCGACAGTTAGTCCAAGTTATGCGTCTGATATAACGACTCCAGAAGGCGGAGAGGGCTTAGATGGCCTTTTATCGGCACGTAGAGACAGTTTGTATGGGATAGTCAATGGAATTGACTATGATGACTTTAATCCTGCTACAGACGCTGCTATGGTAGAGCATTTTTCAATTGATAATGTGGTAGATGGGAAAAAAGCGAATAAACGTGCATTGCAACAGTCTATGGGGCTTCCAGAAAAAGAAAATGCATTTCTGATTGGTATGGTTTCCAGATTGACGGATCAAAAGGGATTTGATCTGGTAGCATATGTTATGGAAGAGATGCTTAGTACCATGGATGTTCAGTTTGTAGTTTTGGGCACAGGAGAGTATCGTTTTGAGGAGATGTTTCACTATTTCCAGAGTAAATATCCAGATAAGATTAGTTCATATATTGGTTACTCTGAAGAGAAGGCGCATCAGATTTATGCATCCTGCGATGCGTTCCTTATGCCATCCTTATTTGAACCATGTGGTTTAAGCCAAATGATGTCAATGCGTTATGGCACACTTCCAATCGTTCGTGAAACAGGTGGATTAAAGGACACAGTAGAGCCATACAATGAATATGAAAACAAAGGAACTGGTTTTTCGTTCGCAGCATATAATGCGCATGATATGATGCATGTCATTAAGTATGCGAATTACGTATTTTCTAATCAGAAGGAGCAGTGGAATGGCATTGTAAAACGTGCCATGAAAACAGATTTTTCATGGGATGCTTCCGCGAGAAAATACGAAGAACTGTATGATAAACTGATTTTACAATAGAAGACATAAGGCTATTAACAGATGTTTATGTACATTTGTTAATAGCCTTTTTTGCAATGTGTTTTAGAATTCGATGCTATTGGTGTCGCGACGATAATGATAAGCACAATCGCCTAAGATTTCATCATCTGTAAGTTGGGTTTCATTTACTTCCTTAATCATTGCAAGGTAGTCAGGGGGATTTTTATCCCTGGAATCAATGTAGGATTCTGGTAGAATAAGCACTTCATGAATACTGCTAGGGATAATTAATAAATCGCTATTTAACTGTTCGGCGATAGTTTCTAATAATCCTGGATATACAATACTGGTTGCACCGTGGATTTTAAGGTTATTTGTTAGGATATACATCTGGACCTGATCAATCCATGGGATATAGTATTTGGTTTCAGGGGATAGAATGGAAGTGATACTATCGAACTTATAGGGAAGTAGTTTTGGGGTGTTTTCCAAGGCGATTTCATATAATTCTTTTTCGCTAACATTCCATAGTTTTAAATGATTATGATAGATTAGAATAGTTGCATATTCATTTAAGAATTCTGTTACAGAACAAACAAAAACAATAGCTAAGTCCATGAAAGGAATGTAAGGAACTTTTTTTAGTAGTTCGGCATTTCTTTTTTTGTTTACTAGTTTCATGATAATGCGTTGTTTTGCCTTTGAAAAATCTGTGAATAAGGTAATATCAAAATCTTTTTGAGGAAGATTAGAATAATAAGTGTCCAGGACATCTTCATAAATGTCCTCTAAAGAAACTCCACTTAAATAGCGGTGATAGTATGGATTTAAATAAATAGTTGGGGAAACATTTAAGATGGGATCAACGATAAATAACCCATCATAGATTAAGCCGTTGTTTTTCACAACGGATTGTAATACGACTTTTTGCCCATTATTTAATTGGCCACTGACGTATTCTTTGATATTTTCGATAAAATCTTGATATTTCATATTGCTCCTAAGAAGCAATTGTGAAGAAAAAAGAATCCACGAGGTTATCCCTCGTGGATTAATGTAACATATTATAATTGAGATTTCAAGACTTGCCACAGATAATTTAGATAAGCAGTTTTCTCATCACTAATGGCAGTATATACTTCACATTTTTCCAAAGATTCTTTGGATGGGATGATAGCTTCATTATTACGAATTTCTTCATCTAGAGCTTCTACAACTGGAGTAAGAGGTGAAGCATAATATACATAATCAAAGTTTAACATTCCGATTTCTTCATCACATAAGAAATCAATGAACTGCATAGCAGCTTGCTGGTTTTTACAGGTTTTTGGAATGAACCAAGAGTCCACCCACAGGTTTGAGCCTTCCTTTGGAACACAGTATGCAAGATTTTCATTATAATCCATTGCATAAGCAGCTTCTCCTGAATAAACCAAAGCCATATGGGCATTGCCGGAAATCATTTCATCACCGATTTCATCTACAAAGTAAGCATAAACAATTGGAAACTGTTTGTCTAACAAGTTTAAGGCCTCTTTCAAATGATTATCGTCTGTGTCATTTAAACTGTGTCCTAATAATTTCAGAGCAGGAGTAAAACTGTCACGTACAGAGTTCATCATAATGATTTCATTTTTGTGAGCTGTATCCCATAGACAGTTCCAGGAAGATACTTCTTCTTCACTTACCTTGGTTGTATCATAACAGATACCTAAGGTTCCATAAAAATATGGAACGGTGTATCGGTTTTCTGGGTCATAGGACTGTGCCAGCTCTAGAATGTCTTTGTCTAGGTTGCCATAGTTGGAAAGAGAAGAGTAATCCTGTTCTAAAACTTCCCCTTCTTCAATTAGTTTCTGAATAATATATTCAGATGTACAGATTACGTCATAATCAATGGCACCAGCTTTGTATTTGGTGTACATTTCTTCTGGACTTTCATATTCTTCGTATTTTACATCAATACCAGTTTTAGCTTCAAATTGCCTTAAAGCTTCTTCTTCGATGTATTTTCCATAATTTAATACAGTTAAGGTCTTTCCGGAGGATGCATTATCCTGGGTTTCGCCATCCTGAGCACAGGCACTAAAGCAGGAAACAATGAAGGCTCCAACAAGTCCTAATACAATCAATTTGTTTTTCATATTACACCCTTTCTACTTTAGCGGTTGTTTTCTTGGTTGGATGGTAATTCACTGCAAGAAGGAGAATTAATACCGTAAAGAATAAAATGGTTGATAAAGCATATAATTCTGGTTTAATACCTTTTCTAAGCTCGGTATAGAGCATGGTTGATAAAGTATTTACACCAGCGCCTTTTGTAAAGTATGTGATGCTGAAGTCGTCTAATGACATTGTAACGGCCATTAAGAAACCAGAAAATACGCCAGAACGAATCTCAGGCCAGGTTACTTTATAAAAAGCATAGAGTGGTGAAGCGCCTAAGTCCAAGGCTGCTTCATAAGTGGACTGATTAGCAGCTTTTAGTTTTGGAAGCACGTTTAAGATTACATAAGGAATACTGAATGTAATGTGTGCAATCAAAACAGTTACAAAACCTAAGTCCATAAATTTTACAAATAAAAGCATCATTGAGATACCGGTAACGATATCTGCATTTAATAAAGGAATATTAGTTGCACCTAAATAGAAGGTACGGCTATTGCGACGCATTTTGCTAATACCCATTGCAGCCATTGTACCAATAATTGTGGAAACTACAGCTGATATCAGAGTAATCTGCAAGGTTGTAGCAAATGCAGACATAATCGTCTCGCTTGTAAAGCATTCCACATACCATTTTAATGTAAATCCGCCCCATTCAACACGGGTTTTGGAATCGTTGAAGGAGAGTATGATTAACACAAAAATAGGCAAGTACAAAAACAGAAAGATTAATCCCATATATGCTTTGGATAAGATATTAGTGGCTTTAGCACCCACAGATTTGTTTCCTACCATACTGCAGTTCCTCCTTCCCCATCTTTGTCGAAGGCGTTTGTGATTGCCATACTAATCATAACAAATACCATCAGTACAAAGGACAATCCACTACCAACATTCCATTGCATTCCCTGCATAAAGCTTTCTTCAATGATGTTACCGATGAGAAGAACCTTGCCACCGCCTAAGAGTTCTGACACTGCAAAGGAGGTTAGAGCAGGAACGAATACCATAACAATACCACTGATAATACCTGATACTGTCAAAGGAACGATTACTTTGAAAAATGTTGTAATACTGTTTGCGCCTAAATCGTGGGCTGCTTCAATGTAGTCTTTTTTGATTCTTGCCATAGAGTTGTAAATTGGAAGAATCATAAATGGAAGATAGTCATATACCATTCCAAAGACTACAGCGGCAGGAGTGTTTAGGATTGTAACAGGTTCCAAACCAATTCCCATAAGTAAAGTGTTTAAAACACCGTTTTTGTTAAGTAACAACTTCCATGCAAGAATACGAAGCATAAAGTTCATCCACATAGGAAGCATAAAGATAAATACTACAAAACTCTGATTTTTAATCTGAAGATTATTCAGAATCATTGCAAGTGGATAGGCCAGCAGTAAGCAGATAACTGTGCATGCTACACCTAATTCCAAGGACAGTCCCATAGCCTTTAAGTTTACTGGGTCTGTAATAGTGGCAATGTTTTCCAATGTAAAACTGCCATCTTCATTAAAAAATGAATAGTATAGAATCATTGCAAGTGGAAGAATGATAAAGCCAATGATCCATACTAAGTATGGTCCAGCTAAAAACTGGCTTTTAAGCTTATTCATCAATTTCCACTGCCTCCTCGTCTGCACTTTCTGGTTTGTTCATAATCTGGATGTTGAATGGTGTTACCTTGATACCAACGTGGGAGCCTACTGGAACTAATTTGGTGGTATGTACAAGCCATTCATAGCCATTTGCCATAACATCTAATTCGTAGTGTACGCCCTTGAAGATGAGAGAAGTAACATCACCTTCCAAATATCCTTCCGAAGGATCTACAAGTTCTACGTCTTCTGGACGAATAACCACGTCAACAGGTTTGTTACGTCCGAATCCTTTATCAACACATGGCATTTTTACACCAAGGATTTCAACCACTTCATCTTCAATGAAAGTTGCATCAATAATGTTACTTTCGCCAATAAAGTCTGCTACGAAAGCGTTTTCTGGCTCGTTGTAAATCATTTCTGGTGTACCAATCTGCTGAATATATCCCTGGTTCATTACTACGATTGTATCAGACATAGTAAGAGCTTCTTCCTGATCGTGTGTTACATATACGAAAGTAATTCCAAGTTCTTCTTTCAGGCGCATAAGTTCATACTGCATGCTCTGGCGCATTTTAAGGTCAAGAGCACCAAGAGGCTCGTCAAGAAGAAGAACCTTTGGTTCATTTACAATCGCACGAGCGATGGCAATACGCTGCTGCTGACCACCACTTAAGGAATCTACAGAGCGGTTTTCATAGCCGTCTAAGTTTACTAATTTTAAAGCGTATTTGATTTTGTCATCAATGTATGCTTTGCTTTTTTTGCTGATTTTTAAGCCGAATGCGATATTCTCTGCAATTGTCATATGTGGGAACAGAGAATATTTCTGGAATACGGTATTTAATTTTCTTTCGTTTGCAGGAAGATATGTAATATCCTGTGAATCAAAAAGAATCTGTCCTTTGTCTGGAGTCTCAAAGCCACCTAAAAGACGAAGGGTAGTAGTTTTACCACAACCAGAAGGTCCAAGTAAAGTTACGAATTCATTTTCTCTAACGTATAAGTTGAATTCGTCTAAAACTAACTGTTTTCCATAAGATTTGGAAATGTCCACAAAATTAATTAATTCTTTCTTCATGTCGTATCCCTTTCGCAATTAAAAACTTGGTGGGTTGGAAACCCAGATGATAATAGCATCTCTGCTGGATTTGTTTTCGATATAATGACGTTTGCCGGCTTTGAAATAGAAGGATTCGCCTGCACGAACCGTGTGATTTTTGCCACCGTAGTTTACTCGCACAGTACCTTTGATTACATATCCGAATTCTTCACCAGAGTGAGGAGCGAGAATTTCTGAGGTTCCTCCTGGTTTTAAAGTGAGGCGAACTGGTTCCATGGCGTTCTTCTGGGCATTTGGAACAACCCATTCCACAATGGAGTTGTGTTCTTCATCGATTTTTTCAAAATAGTCCGTTTCCTTAAATACAATCTGTTCCGGCTCTTCATCTGCAAAGAATTCAGCAGGAGTAGTGCCAAGACACTGAATAATATCAAGTAATGTGCTAATTGATGGGGTGTTCTGGTTGCGTTCCAGCTGAGAAATGAATCCTTTGGTAAGTTCGGCTCGGTCAGCGAGTTCCTGCTGAGTCAGACCATACTGGATTCGAAGTTCTTTCATTCGATTTCCGATATCCATATTCCGCCTCCTAATAATTGAC
>SVFC01000040.1 GCA_015057035.1 Lachnospiraceae bacterium
GGATAATATTCCTCAATAAATCCATCCGACAACTTAGCATAAGGAAGGAAATTCAACGGTTTCAATCCCTCGCTTGCATACTCCATATACTGCTTCCATATCCAGGAAGGATAGGTAGAGCCTTTTAAATCCTCCACTTCACGAGGCATGTCACAACCAACCCACACGCTGGTGGTGTAATATCTGGTATATCCTACAAACCAGCCATCTTTATTATTGTTGGTGGTTCCGGTCTTACCTGCACATGGCACACCCCAGACTTTCGCCTCATCACCTGTGCCATTTTCCATAACAGACTGTAACACACTGGTCATCATTCGAGCTTCTGTTTCGCCATAAATCTCTTTGCTCTGAGTTGTATATTCATATATCATATTGCCATCGATGTCTACGATTTTTTTAATACACGTCGGCGTACGATACACACCATCATTTTCTAACGTAGCATATGCTGCGGCCATCTCCAATGGAGAAACACCTCTTGTAAAGCCGCCAATGGAACTTGCCATTCCATAATCCGAATCTTTAATCGCTGCAAAATACATCTGTTTCAAGAAGTTCAACCCTTTGTCTGGTGTCACAACGTCATATACCTGCCATGCTACAGAGTTCATGGATTGTTCCACTGCTTTTCGAATCGTTACTTCCCCATAATACTTCTCCGCCACTGGACCACCTTCTATCTCCTGGTCCACCATAAGAGTATCTGGGCTGTTACCCAATTCAAAAAATGGTGTGTAGACATTCAATGGTTTAATGGTACTACCTGGCTGACGATAAGATTGATATGCACGGTTTAAGGTATAAAATCCAAGATTCTGATCTCGACCGCCTACAATTGCCACTACGCAGCCCGTCTCATTGTCGATAGATACTGCAGCTCCCTGCATCTCATATACACCAGCCTCGTTTTTATCCGTAAACGCTGCCAAATGTTCATCCACTGCCTGCTGCAACGCTCCCTGTTTCTCTAAGTCTATGGTTGTATATATACGATAGCCCTCTGCATAAATCTGCTTCTGGCATATGCCATAAAGCTCATCATATTCTTCGTAGTATTCTTCTCTCTCAGTCTCCGTAGCAAAATACTGCTTGAACTCAAATCCTTGCATCTCCATCAACGCTCTGGTGGCACAATAGTACACATAAGTGTCCACATAATTGTTCCACACAGATTCTTGACTTGGTGCTGGATTTAAGAAGATTACTTCCTCTACTGCAGCTCTATATGTAGCCTCGTCAATTTTTCCATCTTCATACATATTTTTTAGTATTCGGTCACGCCTTGCGATGGTATTCTCTAAATTGACGATTGGATCATAATAAGTCGGTCTGTTTGGAATCGCACACAGAAATGCTATTTGTGACAGACTTAAATCCTCAAGTTCACAGCTGAAATATCCGGTACACGCTGTCTGAATCCCATAATATCCATTTGCAAAATAGATATTATTCAGATAGAATTCCATAATTTTGTTCTTGCTGTACATTTTCTCCAATTCTGCAGCAATGAACATCTCTCTCATCTTTCGTTCAAACCGCTTTCCATTGTCCAGATAAACCGTTCTTGCAAGCTGCATAGTAATGGTGCTTCCCCCCTGGGTTAACTCTCCACCACTTTCCAGAATTGCTTTCACCGAACGAAAAATTGCAATAATATCAATTCCATCATGCCCATAAAAGCGCTTGTCTTCAATACTTACCATCGCATCAACAAAAGCCTGTGGAATATCTTTAAATTCCACATAAACTGCTTCTTTTTCACTCTTAAGATGCGAAATCAAGTTTCCTTTTGCATCATAGATGGTACTACTGCGGGACGGAACAAAGGTATTCTCCGTTGAAGAACGCACCAGTTCAATCGCTTCTTTTCGATACTGCTGCACCTCCTGTGCATATCCACCATAGTTATAGTAGAAGACCCCTGCCACAACCACAATCATAAGCAGTATCTGTATTTTAATTACAAACCAGAAAAGACGATGTTTTTTCTTCTTTTTCTGTTTTTTCTCTTCTGCCATATACTTCTCCCATAAATATTACTATGAATATTTTAGCCTCTTTTGCTACGATATTCAAGGCTAAAAAGCAATACTTACTGTTCTAAATGTCTACCCAAAAACACCGCAGAAGTTTTTGCAATCTGAAGCACAAGTTCATCCTGATTTCGGGAGACATCCTTGCTTAAAATTACAATTGCCCCAATACTATCGCCATTTGCAAGAATCGTAGCAACCACTTGACGCACATAGTTCTTTTCGTCATCCACCGTAACTTTAATCATCTCCTTCTTTTCTCCGGCTTCCACCCCATTACTTCTTTTATCAATGGCAGTCTGCATCTGGGCATCTAGCATTTTTCCATCATAGTCTTTCTTGCCAGTTCCTGCTGCCGCAATGACATAATCACGATCTGTGATACACACCAGTTCTCCAAGCACCTGTGCAAGGCTTTCCGCAAGGCTACCTGCAAATTCTCCCAATTCTCCTACTGGGGAATATTTCTTGAGGAGTATTTCTCCTTCTCTGCTAGTAAAAATCTCCATTGGATCGCCTTCACGGATTCGCATCGTTCTACGAATTTCCTTTGGAATCACAATTCTTCCTAAATCATCTATTCTTCGCACAATTCCTGTTGCTTTCATATGTTCTCCTTTCAACGACAAAAATGCCTTCTCTTACATTTACTAGTTTTGACTCTAGTATCTGTAAAAGAAGGCATTTTATACCTTGAGTTTTACTTATTATAATTACTATTTTTGCGCTTAATCATATTCTTTCGAGATTCAGGAATTGCATCCGTAATATCCGAGATAAATACATAGAATAACTTTTCGTCCTCTCCCGAACCTGTATTCTCCAAATGTCCACAATCCTCAACCCAGCGTTCCTCACCATCTTTGGTAATGATGCGGTAACAAATAAAGTCGATTTTCTTATCAGAATTCTGAATCTGCATGTCGATTTCCCATTGAACGCGTTTCAAATCCTCTGGATGAACCATTCCACTAAAGGAATTATGTACATGCTCACGGAACTCATCTAAAGTACTACATCCAAACAGCTTCAATACTGGTGGATTTGCATAGAGAATATTCTCGTCTCCAGAAGCACGATATACAAAAAATCCATCTGACATATGCGCAAGCATCTTCGCCATATTATGGTATTTTGCATCTGCTTGTTCACGCATTAACGCCTCTATGCTTCGAATTGTGATAATCGCAGTCTTCGGAACACCATTTTCACGCTCTGAAACCTGAACCGTTGTGAGACACCACTCTTCACCTGCAGGCTCAATGCTACGCTTATATTTAAACTCAACACTATCCTCTTTTTCCAGAGCCTTCTTCAGTCTATCCAGAGAGAGGAATTCTCTCACACTCGACTCTTCATAAGGACGAATCTTACC
>SVFC01000027.1 GCA_015057035.1 Lachnospiraceae bacterium
CGATTTCCAAGAAATCGTTTTACTGTTTTAAGGTCATCTTATAAAAGATGTGTTCGCTAGATCTTTGTCTAGACTTGAATTATTCTCATTGAATCTTTCAAGGTTTTTCACTGTTTAGTTATCAAGGTACTTCACAACTCTTTCGAATTGTTTGTTGTCTTGCGACAACTTTGACAGAATATCATATCTTTCGACCTCTGTCAACAAGTTTTTTAAGTTTTTTGAAAAACTTTTTTCATCACTTGGAATCTCCAAATCAATGCGTTCCACAAGCGACTTTTGATATATTAGCACGGGCTTTCCATAAAGTCAACACACAAAATCACTTTTTCTTAAAGTAAATCTATTCGACTAAAAATGACAAATTGTCTAAATTGTCTGATTTTTATATTTATAAGCCACAATTTCGTTTTATCCAATGTAAAAGGCGATTCTAACGAATCGCCTCTACTGCTTCTTTTACATTGCTTACGCCAATTAATTCAATTCCTTCTATATTATGTAAGAACCCTGTCTTACACACCTGTGGCAAGATACATCTCTCAAAGCCCAGTTTCTTGGCTTCCAGAACTCTCTGCTCCGCCATGCTTACACCTCTGACTTCGCCACTGAGTCCCACTTCTCCAAAACAGATTGTCTTTTCATCAATAGGCTTGTCCAACTTGCTGGATATAATAGCCAGGACAATTCCCAGGTCAATGGCTGGTTCATTCATACGAATGCCTCCTGCAATGTTCACATAGGCATCGCATTCTGATAATCTCATGCCCAGACGTTTCTCCAACACAGCCATAAGCAGATTTACTCTGTTATAGTCGGTACCCGTTGCAGTACGTCTTGGATTACCAAAGTTGGTATTGCAGATAAGTGCCTGAATCTCTAACAGGATTGGACGGGTTCCTTCCATAGAACATGCAACCACGGAACCGGAAGCTCCGATTGGTTTGCCACTTAACATAAACTCTGATGGATTCTCCACTTCTACCAGTCCTACATTTCTCATTTCAAAAACACCGATTTCATTGGTGGAGCCGAAACGGTTCTTCACACCACGAAGGATACGATAACTCTCATGACGATCACCTTCAAAATAGAGAACTGTATCTACCATATGTTCTAAGACTCTTGGTCCTGCTACCACACCCTCTTTGGTTACGTGTCCTACAATAAAAATAGAAATTCCCATTCCTTTTGCAATCTGCATAAAGACACTGGTGGCTTCACGCACCTGGGATACACTGCCTGGAGCGGATCCTACATTTTCATTGAACATGGTCTGAATAGAGTCGATGATGACAACCTCTGGCTTTTTACGGGCAATTACTTCCTTAATGATATCCAGATTGGTTTCACATAACAGTTCTAATGTGTCTGTAAATGTTCCAATTCGTTCTGCACGAATTTTAATCTGCTGGAGAGATTCCTCTCCTGACACATATAACACTGACAAGTTCTTATTCGATAAGTTTTTACATACCTGTAATAATAAAGTAGATTTACCAATACCAGGATCCCCACCTACTAATACTAAGGAGCCTTTTACAATACCGCCGCCTAATACGCGGTCCAATTCCTTCATGGATGTGGATACGCGTTCTTCATCTGCGGATGATATTGCAGACAAAGGCATAGGCTTTGCTTCTTCCAAGGCTTTCTTCACGCTGGATGTTGGCGCCTTTCTATCTACGATTTCTTCTACAAAGGTATTCCATTCTTTGCAGCCTGGACACTGGCCCATCCATTTCGTGGATTCAAACCCACAATTCTGGCAGAAATACACACTTGTTTTTCCTTTTGCCATAGTTCCTCCTAATTACTTCCTATATAATATAAGAAAAGACCCAGTCAAAATTGGCTGGGTCAATGCATTTATTTCTTCTCAATTACAACTGTCGCTTCTGTTTCTAAGTTCACGCTGAAACTTAACTTGCCACCCAGGTTTGTCTTGGCTGTACCTGTGGATTCTCCGTTAATTGTAACCTCATATTCTGACTCAGCTTCTAATTCTAATGTAATCTGCGCATCCTCTGCACCTTCTACTACGAATGAAACCTTGCCTTCTTCTTTTGCAAAATTGGATACCGCTGTTCCTGGAACAGATTCATAAACAAACACGTCATTACATTCTAACTTGGTAATGTCCTTGTATGTTTTTACCTTGTAAGAGCCACCATCGTGTGCAAAGTTATCAAGCTTTGCTTTCTCTCCTAATGTATAATCTCCGAAACTAATAGTTCCATCTGCTTCTGCACGAATTAATTCGTTAATTACAGCCATTGCTATTCCTCCTAATGTACTACACCGAGCTTTTTGCTCCCATTAATTATATCACTTCGAAATAGAAATTGCATCTTTTTTTACGGATACAACCACCTTGTCTCCAGCCTTGATATTGCCTGCAATAATCTCTTCTGCCAGCTTATCTTCAATCTCGTCCTGAATCTTACGTTTCAGTGGTCTTGCACCATATTTTCTATCGTAAGCTTTCTCAACGATATAAGTTTTAGCAGCGTCACGAACCACCAATTCTAAATCAAGCTGTTCCTGACAACGCTTCTGCACTTCTTTCACAAGGATGGTAACAATCTTGCCCATGTCTTCTTTATTTAAAGCACGGAACACAATTGTCTCATCAATACGATTCAAAAACTCTGGTTTAAAAATACGTTTTACTTCTTCCATTACACTGTTCTTCATGTGCTGGTGATCTTGTTTTTCGTCTTCTTTACTACCGAAGCCAAGACGTTTTGGCTCAATAATCGCCTGTGCACCTGCGTTGGAAGTCATAATGATAATGGTATTCTTGAAGTCTACCTTGCGTCCCTGAGAATCGGTAATGTGTCCTTCATCCAGTACCTGCAATAAAATATTGAACACATCTGGATGGGCTTTTTCGATTTCATCGAAAAGGATTACAGAAAATGGATTGCGTCTTACTTTTTCAGATAACTGTCCTCCATCATCATGGCCCACATAACCTGGAGGAGAACCAATCATCTTGGAAACGCTGTGTTTTTCCATATATTCTGACATATCAATACGAATCATAGCATCTTCTTTACCGAATACTGCTTCTGCTAACGCTTTTGATACTTCCGTCTTACCAACACCAGTTGGTCCTAAGAATAGGAAGGAACCGATTGGACGTTTTGGATCTTTTAATCCCACACGGCCACGACGAACTGCCTTAGACACGGCACTTACTGCTTCTTCCTGACCGATAACACGTTTCTTCAGTACGTCTTCTAATTTTTTCAAACGTGCTGCTTCATTCTCTGTTAGTTTATTCACTGGAATCTTGGTCCAACCTGCTACAATATCTGCAATCTCATTCTCCCCGATGACCGGAAGCTTCTTGGCAGATACTTTCTTGGATTTTTTCTCCTGCTTTGCAAGTTCTTTTAACAAAGTTTCTTTCTGGGCTTTGTCTTCGCGAACCAGTTCCAGTTCACCATTAGCCAAATGTTCTTCCATCTGAAGTTCAATCTCATGAATCTTCTTGTGGAGTCCTTTTAATTGACCAGGTTCACCCAGTAATCCCAAACGAACCTTTGCTGCCGCTTCGTCCATCAAATCAATGGCTTTGTCTGGAAGGAATCTGTCACTAACATAACGTGCGGACAGTGTTACTGCTGCTTCCACGCCTTCGTCTGAGATTTCCACCTGGTGATGGTTCTCATACAGATGTCTGATACCCTTTAAAATCTCTATGGTTTCTTCAATCGAAGGTTCTTCTACGGTTACTGGCTGGAAACGACGTTCTAAAGCCGCGTCCTTTTCCACATATTTGCGGTATTCTTCGATGGTGGTTGCACCAATAACCTGAACTTCGCCTCTTGCCATAGCTGGCTTTAAGATATTGGAAGCATCCAGAGAGCCTTCCGCTCCACCCGCACCAATAATGGTGTGTAATTCGTCGATAAACAGAATCACATCTCCTGCAGCTGTTACTTCATTGATTACCTTTTTGATGCGTTCTTCAAATTCACCACGATATTTGGATTTTGCCACAAGTCCGGACATATCCAGAGATACCAGTCTTTTTCCTGCAAGAAGACCTGGCACTGTACCATTTACAATGCTTTCTGCAATTCCTTCTACGATAGCTGTTTTACCAACTCCAGGTTCACCAATCAGACATGGATTATTTTTCCCGCGTCTACTAAGAATCTGAATCACACGCTCTGTTTCAGCCTTACGGCCTACCACTGGGTCTAACTGTCCTGATGCCGCCATCTCTGTTAAATCACGAGAATACTGGTCCAAAGTTGGTGTAGCTGAACCGTTCTTTGCTGCGTTACGGCTCTTGGCATATTCTTCACGATATTTTGCAGGGTCTTCCCCCATAGCACCTAATATGTCTGTGAATAATTTCTGAAGGCTGACACCCATGGTATTCAAAAGTCTGGACGCAGCACAATCTCCTTCTTTCACAATGGAAAGAAAGATGTGTTCTGTTCCCACTTTGTCATAGCCAAGTCTTGAAGCTTCTTCCTGTGCTTTCGCTAAAATGTGCTGAGAGCGTGGAGAGTAACCATCACGTTCAGCCACAAGGGTATCCGCACCAGTTGCGATTAATTCTTCAATCATCTGCAAAAGTTTTGAGAGTTCAACTCCATTGACACTTAACACTTCTGCCGCAACACCGTTGCCCTCTTTTAACAAGCCTGCAAGAATATGTTCTGTTCCCACATAATTATAATTCATGCTTTTGGACAAACGACTTGCAATATCCAATGCTTTTTTTGCTCTGTCTGTATATTTCAACATCACGCCAAAATATCTCCTATAAATCTAAAAATTCTACTTCTTCATCGCCATCTGAAGTGTCAGAAACCTCTGTCTCTTCTGTCGATTCTTCTATCTCTAATGGACTTTCATTTCCAACAGATTCATCCTTTGAAGGTTTCTCAACGATAGCTTCTTCCATCACACTTTCGATGTCAATCTTAGGAAGCTCTTCCTCTTCTGTACTTCCTTCCTCAGAAGGGTTTCCTTTTGCTGGATGAGGTGTACGCTTGAATACTGACTTATCATCAAAGTACTCGTATTCATCATCGTCATCATCCTCGTCATCATCATCTTCTGCTCCAGCAGTTACCTTACGCGTTAGAGCAAGGAGTAGATTGATGACTATTATTACCATAACTACACCTAAAAATACAATCGCTGCAATAATGATTGTTTTATATTCTTCCCAGTCAAATGGTTTTGAAACAGGGTCATTTGCTCCTGGGTTCTCATTGTCCTGACCGTTTCCACCTGGAAGTTCCACATCTGGGTCCTGTGGATTTTCTGGATCATCTGGATTCTCTGGATCATCTGGAGTTGGACCAGGCTCAACATCTGGCACAACAACAGTGCCTGTATATCTCTGATAAGTTCCTTCTAAGGTATCATACTGATACCAGCCCTTAGTTCCATTGTGATTTAGACAATATATCAAATAAAAATCCGACATATTCATTTCTTCAGCATTCTGTAACTGATAAGCATTAACAACGCCTTTGCCTTCAAGAGAAAGGGTACATGCATTGTAGCCCTGTGGCATCTCTTCATCAGCTGCCATCAACACTATGATAAAACTTTCTTCCGCAGAGAGTTTCACAAATGGATAGATATAATTTTCTGCAGCATTATATATATAGAAACTACCTGCTTTATTGTCGTTTTCCATATACAAAACTGTCAAATCTGATTTTTCAAAGGAAAGTCCTAAGACCTCTTTTCCGCCAGATAAAATCACTGTTTTTTCAACAAAGCCTGCCGGAATCTTGTCATCTGGTGTCTCAACTACATAAAGTGATGAATCACCATATTCAAAGTCTGGGACCGCAGGAGCTGGTGGGTCTGGAATTACCGGTGGGTCTGTCGGAGTATCCGCCGGCTTATCCTTACGGGTAATGGTTACCACATAAGTCAAAGTCTTCCCATTTTCTGCCTTTACAGTAATCTCAATCTTATTCTCACCCACATTCAGTTTTACTTTGCCGTTGTCTGTAATAGAAACAACTTCAGCTTTGCCACTGGAACGGGTTACGCTTACCACTACGTCTGCTACATCATAATCTACTGTTGCAGTGTAGTTGGTTTTACGGTAGTTGAATGTTGGCGATAAAGTTACTTTCTTGGAACCTGCTGTGATGTTTAATTTTGCAAGGTAATAGTCGGAGGATAACTGGGTGTTCTCAGTTTCGTTTGCTATAGTAATCGTTTTCGTTACTGTAGCTAACGAAGGAAGTTTCTCCGTTGTATCTGAGTACTCCGCCTCATCCATATAAACTTTGATGGAAGTTTTTCCAGAGGCTTTTACTTTAAACTTGATTGTTTGTGCACTTGACTCAAAAAATGCTGTATATTTAATCAATCCATTTGAAGATTCTTGAGGGCCACTCACATATTCCAACACATTTTTATCATATTCCACGTATACAAATCCACCAATATTGGATGGAATAGAAACAGTGAAAGAAAATGTATCACCAATTTTTGCTTCACTAGGAATTCCTTTTACAGTTATACTCTCTGCTTTTGCTTCAAAAGATGGTATAAACAAAATTGAGCACATTAATACCAAACTCAGAAAAACACTTGCTATTTTTTTCATGATATACCTCTCTACTGAACAATCAATATCGTTCCAATAACATGTCTATTTATTGCGAGTAAATCCGACATCGTCGCACCATCACCCTTTCGATTAACATCACCCGCTTCTAAATATACATCTTTTAATTTAATTGTGCCTATAACATGACGATTGATACTCAATAAATCACTCATTTTAATTGCCCCATCGCCATTTACATCTCCATAAATCACCAATTCATAAGACGCAACCAATTGGCCATTACCATACACCGAAAGAACATTTCCTGTTCCAACTGTGCCTGTCTTTTCCGCACCATTTTTATCCAGTAATTTCACCTCTGCATTTCCATTACGTGTAATGCCATTTAGGAAATCTGCCACTGTGGTGCCTGGTTGAATTCCAGTAATATATTGGCCAATCTTATATACCTGCGAAGATATACTTGGCGGTATCACTGGCTCCGGATTTGTGGTTGTAAGATATTTGTTGCTTACATATCCCACATTTCCTTTGTATGTGATTCTGTACCAGCCTGTTTCATTACACTGACCAGTAACTGTTACCTTCTGGTCTTTGGATAGGATTCCAAGGCTGGTTCCTGTCTTTTCTGGAAGATCACGAACGTTCACTCCAGAGATAACATACATAGTCTGGTTTAATTCCTTGAATGTATAGGTTGGTTCTGGTTCTGGCTCACTTGGTTCTGGGTCCACTGGGTCTTCTGTATTGCCCGGGTTCTCAGTGCCACTTGGGTTTTCTGAACCACTTGGATTTTCAGAACCACTTGGGTTCTCTGATGAACCTGGTTCGCTTGGTTCTGATTCTGATGGTTCTTCGCTTGGGTCATCTGGATTCTCTGTACCTGGTTCAGAGCCACTTGGACCTTCTGAGCCACTTGGGTCTTCCGAATTATTTGGGTCATCGGTATCTGGTTCATCTCCCGGACCTGGAACATCTGGATTTTCCACATATTCCTCACGCACAACCGTCAATGTATAGATACGTTCTACTCCTGATTCGGATACACACATAATCTTAATTGTATTGGCACCAACCGCCAGATTATACATTCCAGTACCTGACACTTTGGACTTACTTACAACTGGAGTTGCATTTACATTGATAGAACTGATTGCGTTATCTACTGTCAATGTATAGTCTGTCACAGAACCTCTGAATGAAGGAGACAGTGACAAGCCTTCCACTGTAATATCTGATAAATAGTTGTTTGGGTTACCTGTCGCAGTAAATGTTACTGCTGATTCTGGCATTTCTTCATATACTGGAATCTTAAATACAAATGCCTGATGCTTATCCGTATACGCCTTTGCAATACTTTTAGCCTCAGAAGATGGAGCTAAAACCGCGCCCATATACTGATGTCCATAAAGCATATCTTTCCATACCACGTTAAATTTCTGGAAATACAGCGTATCCTGTCCTCTTGCAATATAGTTCTTTGCAATACGCTCAGCACCACCTTTTAAGGACTTGTATCTAGTATTCCACCCCTGGTTCTTGGCATATTTCAGACCATTTTCAATTACCGCCTTATCTGTAACACCAGAAGCACCAAAGTTAAAATAATTATAATATCCTTCATATCCAGGATACGTGCCAGAAATCAATGAACTGGTTCCCTTGCTTCCCTGTTCCTGGCGAACACGGGATACAAGGTGGTATGGACTAACGCCAACTTCTTGTCCCAGCTGCATAAATGCTGTTGCATAATTAAACATACTTCCATCGGAATCCACGGCATCCTTGGACATAAAGGAACTTCCAATAACAGCCTTAACCCCTTCAATCGTATGAGACTGGCTATAACTTAGACTCTCAAACTGAAAGATCGCTGTTTCTGTAAAAAAGTTTCTCGGGTCCATAATATACGCCAGATAGTCAGGATGAACTGCCACCCAGCTATCGCCATCATAAATAGTCCACTTATTGGTCTCCCAATCATAGTCATCTGGATGAGTTGATTTCATGGAGTCATCATAGCCAATCCCAATCATATTGATTGGTTTGGAACTCCCATCCGCTTTTAAGGT
This sequence comes from Lachnospiraceae bacterium, assembly GCA_015057035.1. Lineage (GTDB taxonomy): Bacteria > Bacillota > Clostridia > Lachnospirales > Lachnospiraceae > Roseburia. Next base: position 8,644 of record SVFC01000027.1, read on the forward strand.
TTCCCCGTCAATAACTTCTTTCCACGTCAGTCCCGTCTTCACTGGAACAAATACCCACTCTGGATATCTAGCATGAAGCACTGCCAAACCATTGGCATAACTCTCTGGAAAACCAGCCTCAACAAGCTGCTGCTTGTAAGTCTCATCCACCAAATATTCAGAAATATTAATATATTTATCACGCATCCATCCCACATAGACCTGTCCTGGAACCATTTCTCCTGTGAATGAATCTAAAACATCTGGTGCCTGATATCTCACTCTGTACCAAAGTTTATCATCTACCATTGTTTCATAAAAAATTTCCACCCGGTCACCAACATTTAACTGAATCAAAATATTGGTTCCCTCCGTTCCCGCAAAATCACGTAGAGATACTTCGTTAGCATTCAGCGTACCCTTGGCAAATGCCTGGTCTATTTTCACATACTCTGCACGACAATAACTACTTTCCTGCTCACCTGTTGATTTTAATATGTAAGAAATTAAATACCACAAATCTCCGTTGGCATCTGTGACTTCATCTATAATCGTAACTGTTTTTCCGAACTCAAAGCCTCGTACCTTCTCAGATTCATCTGATGGTTCCTTTTTGGTCTCCACCAGCTCCTCTGTACTCGGATAAATCATTCCCGATTTTGCTTCATAGGCAAAGGTAATCCCCTTTCCTTGGAAAATGCCTATGATAAAAGTCATCACAAGCACGGCGGCAATCAATTTATGGCTCTTTTGTGCTACCTCAAATCTCATGTATTTCCTCTTCTTTCTAAAACTACTAAATACTCTCCCAGAATAGACAATACTTCAACTTAATTATATAAAACAATATTATCAACGTCAATCCAAATGTAGTGTTTTCCAAGGTTTGGCAACTAGATTTTGTGTTCTCTCTATATATCGTCAAAAACAAAAGGCAGTTCCTCAAAAATGGAGTTTTTCAACCATTTTTAAAGAACCGCCCTATATTTCATTTGTTCAATTCACACCTAGTTGATTGAATTATTCACCAAAAACAGCAATATAATCTTTCTGGAATTTTTCAATTCCCTGAGTTGTTAATGGGTGTTTTGTCATCTGTTCAATAACACCATATGGAACAGTAGCAATATCAGCGCCTGCTAAAGCACAGTCTGTTACGTGAATTGGGTTACGTACAGAAGCTGCAATGATTTCTGTTTCGATTCCGTGAATGCTGAAGATTTCTGCAATATCACGGATTAAATCGATACCTGGCTGTGAGATATCATCTAAACGTCCAAGGAATGGAGATACATAAGTAGCACCTGCTCTTGCAGCAAGAAGTGCCTGGTTAGCTGAGAAGATTAATGTAACGTTTGTCTTGATTCCTTCAGAAGCTAATACTTTAGTAGCTTTTAATCCTTCTACTGTCATAGGAATCTTAACAACCATATTTGGATGGAGTTTTGCAATTTCTCTACCTTCTGCAATCATGCCTTCAGCATCTACTGTTGTAGCTTTTACTTCACCACTGATTGGTCCATCAACGATAGAAGCGATTTCTTTTAATACGTCTTCCTGTGAACGTCCACCTTCTTTTGCAATAAGTGATGGGTTTGTTGTTACGCCACAGATAACGCCCATTTCATTTGCTTTCTTAATGTCTTCAATCTTCGCTGTATCTACGAAAAATTTCATATGTCTTTCCTCCTTAAGAAAAAATAATAATTTTTAATTCTGTCCGTAATAAGCATTTGCGCCGTGTTTTCTGTAGTAATGCTTATCCTGAAGTTCCTGTGGAGCAGGCTCTATCTGTGGATTGATGGTTTCTGCACGATATGCCATCTTAGCCACTTCTTCTAAAACAACCGCATTGTGAACTGCTTCGTGAGCATCTTTGCCCCAGGCAAAAGGTCCATGATTCTTGCAAAGAACCGCTGGAGTTGCAACTGGGTCTTTTCCCATACGTTTGAATTCGTTCACGATTAAATGTCCGGTGTTTTCTTCGTATGCGCCATCGATTTCTTCCTTGGTAAGACATCTTACACATGGAATCTCGCCATACATATAATCTGCATGGGTTGTACCATAGCAAGGAATGCTTCTACCAGCCTGCGCCCAGCTTGTAGCATAGGATGAGTGGGTGTGTACTACACCGCCAACTTCTGGGAATGCTTTGTAGATTTCCAGGTGAGTTGCTGTATCAGAAGAAGGTTTGTATTTGCCTTCTACCTTATTGCCCTCTAAATCCATAACTACCATATCTTCTGGAGTAAGTTTGTCATAGTCAACACCGCTTGGTTTGATTACGAAAAGACCTTTTTCTCTGTCAATTCCACTTACGTTGCCCCAGGTAAATGTTACGAGGCCATATTTTGGAAGGTCCATATTGGCTTCGTATACGGCTTTTTTAAGTTCTTCTAACATATTTCCTCTTTTCTGCACCAAGTGCATAACTTCACAATTCTATCTATAGAATACTTCACCTAACATAATGTCTTTCTTGAAGTTTCTGATTGTTGTGTCTTTATCAATGTAAAGAGCTTCAATGCCCATAGCATTTGCCCAGTCACCCATCTGCTCTGCAGTAAGGTCATAAGAGAATGCTGTATGATGAGCGCCACCAGCTAAGATCCAAGCTTCACATCCTGTGTAGAAGTCTGGCTGTGGTGTCCAGAAGTTAGTAGCTACTGGAAGTTTTGGCATTGGTTTTTCAACCTTCTTACAATCAACATCATTGATGATAAGACGGAATCTGTTGCCAAGGTCGATAAGAGATGTAGCAATACCTTTTCCTTCTTTTGAAGTAAATACAAGTCTTGCTGGATCTTCTCTGTCACCCATTGATAATGGATTACATTTAATGCTGATTGGTCCTTCTGCGATAGTTGGGCAGATTTCAAGCATGTGAGCCTGAAGGATACCTTCTTTGCCTTTTACAAGGTTGTAGGTGTAGTCTTCTAACATAGACGTTCCCTTTGCATCCTTAACACCATCAGCCATAATCTTCATAAGACGTACCATAGCAGCAACTTTCCAGTCACCTTCAGCACCGAAACCATAACCTTTTTCCATTAATCTCTGGATTGCAAGACCTGGTAACTGCTGTAATGCACCTAAATCACCGAAGTGAGTTACGATTGCATGGTAGTTCTTTTCTTCTAAGAAACGTTCAAAACCAAGTTCAATCTTAGCCTGAACTGCTACGTGTTTTCTGAATTCCTGTGGATCTCTTCCTTCTAAAAGGATATCGTATTTGCTGTAGTATTCTTCTACTAATGTATCAACGTCAGCCTGAGATACAGCATCAACAGATTCAGCGATTTCATTTACTGGGTAAGCGTCGATTTCCCAACCAAATTTCAGCTGAGCTTCTACTTTATCACCTTCTGTTACAGCTACGTTTCTCATGTTATCAGCTACACGCATTACACGGATGTGGCTTGATTCGATGATACCAACTGCTGTACGCATCCAAGAACCGATTCTTTCCTTAACTTTGTCGTCGTTCCAATGTCCAACAACAACTTTTCTTTCCATACGCATACGAGAAACCATGTGGCCCCATTCTCTATCTCCGTGAGCTGACTGGTTTTCGTTCATGAAGTCCATATCGATTGTATCATATGGAATTTCTTCGTTGAACTGTGTATGTAAATGTAATAATGGTTTTCTTAATTCTTTTAAGCCAAGAATCCAAGATTTTGCAGGTGAGAATGTGTGGCACCATACGATTACACCAGCACAGTCGTCATCGTTGTTTGCTTCGTTGAAAGTTTTACGAATCACTTCGTTTGTGATTAAGGTTGGTTTCCAAACTACTTCGTATGGAAGTAATCCAGAAGCGTTTAATTTTTCTACGATAATTCTTGAATGTTCTGCAACGTTTGCTAAACATTCATCTCCGTATAAGTCCTGAGAACCTGTACAGAACCAAAACTTGTAATTTTTTGTTGTTAACATAAATGTTTCCTCCATTTATTTAATATATTGTTTGGCTTTCATAGCCAATTTCAGTTCCAATATCTTAGAGTGGTAAGCCCTCTACTGCTTTTGCTTCTGCTGCAAGAAGTGCTTTGTAACTTTCGATGTACTTGTCAAAGCCTGCAACATCTGCTGGTTCTGGATTCATAATTGTACCAGCCTGACCAGCAAATACTTTGTTGTTTAAGTAGTCTTCTAAGTTTTCGCCGTCAGCTTTGTTTACCATATATGCTGCAAGAACTGCCATACCCCATGGTCCACCTTCGCCAGCTGTTTCCATAACTGCTACTGGAGCATTCATAGCTGCCGCAAGAATTCCCTGACCTACGCCTTTTGTCTTGAAAAGGCCACCGTGTCCGTAAAGTTTATCAACGGCAACTTTTTCTTCTTTGAAAAGGATGTCACATCCAACCTTTAAGGTTGCAAGAGATGCATAAAGGTGTGAACGCATAAAGTTGGAAAGTGAGAGTTTTACGTCTGGTCTACGAACAAACAGTGGACGTCCTTCGTTTAAGCCTACTACTGGTTCGCCTGAGAAGTAGTTGAATGCAACTAAGCCACCACAGTCTTTGTCTGCTTCTAATGCTTTGTTGTAAAGGGTACCATAAAGAGTATCCATATCTACAGTTGTTCCAAATGCACCGAGGGCTTCTTTGAAAAGACCTACCCATGCATTTAAGTCAGAAGTACAGTTGTTGCAGTGTACCATTGCTACGTTAGCACCAGCTGGTGTTGTAACGATGTCGATTTCTTCATGAACTGCTTTTAAATCTTCTTCCATAACTACCATGGCAAATACAGAAGTACCTGCAGATACGTTACCTGTACGAACTGCTACAGAGTTGGTTGCTGTCATACCTGTTCCAGCGTCGCCTTCTGGTGGAGCCATTGGAACACCTGCTTCCAGGTTGCCAGTTACGTCAAGGAGACGCGCCCCTTCGCCTGTTAATTCGCCTGCATTTTCGCCTGCTACAAGTACGGTTGGAAGAATGTCTTCTAATTTCCAGTTGTATTTCTGTACTTTTTCTAAAGCGTTGAATTTCTCAATCATTTCCTGGTTGTAGTTGCAAGTCTTGGCATCGATTGGGAACATACCAGATGCTTCGCCTACACCCATAACCTTCTGTCCAGATAATTTCCAGTGGATATATCCAGCTAAAGTTGTAAAATATGTAATCTCGCTTACATGCTCTTCTCCATTTAAGATTGCCTGATAGAGATGAGAGATGCTCCAACGCTGTGGAATGTTGAAGTTTAAAACTTCTGTTAATTCCTTAGCCGCTTCGCCTGTGATGGTGTTTCTCCAGGTACGGAATGGTACAAGAAGTTCGTTCTGTGCGTTGAATGCCATATAGCCATGCATCATACCTGAAAAACCAAGACCTGCTAATTTCTTTACAGGTACTCCGTATTTTTCCATTACGTCTTCGGTCATCTTCTTGTAGCAATCCTGAAGACCATTCCAAATCATATCCAGACTGTAGCTCCAGATTTTGCCGTCTAATAACTGGTTTTCCCAGTCATGGGCTCCTGTTGCAATTGGAGTGTGATTATCGTCAATAAGAACTGCTTTGATACGGGTAGAACCAAACTCGATACCAAGTACGGCTTTACCGCTTTCAATAAGTTGTTTTGCGTTTGACATAGCAAATTCCTCCCTTTATTCATCTAATATAAATGTATTACTTGTATGTACGTTTGAACAAGTTGTTTTTTATAAAAAAAGTTCTTGTATGACAGTTTTTTCTATCATACAAGAACTTTGAAGTTTATTCTGTTCTTAGGCTGAATTCTTGCCAGTTTATTGCCTCAAGCGCCGACGACACACCATACACTCTAACGCACATATTGCCATATACAAATATTTTGCTACTGCGATGATGATTATCATCGATTTCTTTTATGTATAATACACCAACCTCTTTATCCTTTAAATCCATCTTTTCCACTATCACTTCTAAAATCCACGGATAATTCAAGTTAGCTATATCTTTTTTTATTGGCGAAATATAATCTAGGAATTCATCAATGGTATGTTCCTTTGCATACTTAACTTCCTCTTCGGATAAATAGGAAATCTCAATTAACAATTCTGTATTGCCCATTAAAACGTCATAGGATAACCATGGTCTATAAAAACTAGCATCTTCCGACCAAATAGAAATGGGTGCATATCCTTCTTTACTCTTCGGAATCAACATTTCTTCCCCGAAATATACTTTAGGAATCTGAATACCACCTTGAACCATTCGCTGAATAAACGTATCATATTTATTCCCGTATTGGTTTAAATCTTCTTCTGCGGGAATAAATCCATTTTCATCTGGCTTAAACCAATTACTCAAATCTTCATACGACAAGAATACACACCGAATTCTACTAAATGGTTCGGTACCATCTTCTTCTATATCTCGCGAGGTTTCTTGGGTTTGCTCTTTTATTGCCTCTTGTTTAGAGCAACCAACACATAACAGCAACATTATCATTAAAAATACTACTCTTTTTTTCATCATTGTTGCACTCCTTCCCCGTGATGATCTTTTAGATGTGCTATTATTTCATTTGAACAATCATCACAAATCCATAATAATGCTTTATTATCAGCCGTTTCTTCTCCAATAACACAATTCCTATCTCTTCTATCGTCTGCACATGTTGAACAACCATATTTTTCATTCTTGCATTTTCCTATGACCACCTTACCATCCGCATCTTTTGTATCATTCTCTTCTGTGTGATAATGATCTTTCACACTAAATTGGTGACACAATTCATGCAATAATCCTCTATAGGATCGTCTTTCTCTATCTTCTTCTGGAACTTTATTGCCAAGCAAAAACAAAGAGTAGTCTGACGAACAGCTAACATTTCCATTCCCTTTTCCACCCTCTAATGAGAGCGCATGTCCCGTCCAATAAAGCGTTATAACTGTATCACTTCCCGGATAACTCGCTTTGAAACTGTTTTTCATATTTTCTTTGTTTGTATGATCTGCTCCATGCGTACATAACCGATTAATATTATCTTTTGTTACTTCTCCTTTGCACTGATCAATCGGAGAATTATAAAATGTAATAGTATAATCTATATGCAATCCGAATTCTTCTTCAAATATTCCTGCAACTTTCCTCATATACTTTCTGATACTACTTTCAGCCTCTTCTTTTGTTTCATCAAATTGTACACAATAGCCCATATCATAGTATATATTTACAGTTGCATAATATGGATTTCTAATATACCACTCATCCATATAACTGGTATTGTTGACATATACTCTTTGCTCTATATTCGTACCATCCCATCCTACCGTAATACTCTCTCCAACCGCCATAACCAAATCATTAGTTAATCCTTCTGCTGAACGAGGTTTTATTTTATAGGAACCATATTGCGTCTGAGTAATCTTCCATTGCTGACGGCTATCTCCTGTATATATTTCCTGAATCAATTCCGCTCCCTGTGCCGACGTCTTACCAGACGGAACAGATAATGCCAGACCACTCTGAACAGAAATTATTTTATAGTATCCATTTTCCAAGGACACTAGTTTCCACTTCTGATAGTCTTCACCATCGTATGTCCATTGCTCCATAATAACACCTAATGACTTATAATCATTTGCAGCATCATTGTTATCTATTTGTAAATATTTGCTAAACTGCCTATTTTTTATATAATAAGTTCCTGTCCTTACCGGTATTATCTTTAATGTATATGAAGTAGATTTTGGACCATTGTATAACACACTAGTGGCAGTTATTGTTACACTTCTTTCCTCTAATCCAATAACTGTTCCCGTTGAAGAATCCACATCCACATAATTACAATATGACAAATTTGGAAGAGACCATGTAATACCATAATTCTTAAAATCTCCTGTATACACAACCGCTTTTAGTTTCAAATCTTCTAACGTTCTGATTTCATCTACTGCGACTGCCCTTGTTGCTCCTCCTGATAACGCTTGTCCCGTTGAGGTATCATATAATACAATTCCAGATGGTACATTCGACACCTTTGTAAAGGTCCATCTACAATTTGCATTGGCCACATCCATTCCAGTGACAATATTTGCACCTGTCGTTTTCGATGCTCCTGAAACTTGCACAGCAGCAGTCTTATCATCACCATATTGTTTAATTAGGTATCCTGTATTTCCCCATTTAATAGTCCATTGTGCATTTTGGGGAATACTATATACGTTATCATCTGTACCAATATTCCACACCATCAAATTGCTACCCCAGTACAACCCCATTTCCGTATTATGCAATGGTCGAATGCTATAGCACCCTTCTTCTATATATTTTACTTTCCACATCTGTCTTAGACGGGTAACTTCATTTGTTGTGCTAGAGTACTGCGCCGCCTGTTCTATTTTTGTATAATTCAGAATTGATCCATTAGGTACTTCTAAGCAATGTCCCGAGTTCATATTCTGGATATAATATACTCCATCTGGAATATAAACAAAAATGTCACATGTTACTGGTCCTGTTTCCCCACTATCATCCGCTAATGTCGCAACTAATTCTGTCTTACCTGCCCTTACGCCTTTTACAACACATGTCGTATTATCCGTAGAACTAATTGTTGCAATAGACTTATCTTTTATTTCCCATGTAACCTTTTTCCCGTCTGGATTCGTAATTGCAATGACAGAGCCCGTACCACCTTCCGCAATATTCAGTGATTCTTCATCTAGCCACAATTCCGATGTATAAGTCAATTCAACATATGGTCTGTAACTTGTTGTTCCATATTCAGAAGAACAAAAACTTTTATTTTTTGTTTCCGTAGAATTAATGAGAATAAACCCTGCATCTTCGTAGTGTTCTTCCCATTTCCACTGACATACTAACTCGGTGATGTCAAATGCCGTCACCTTTCCGCTGGATAATGTAGCACCATAATCACAATCTTTACAATAATTGCCTACATTCGTCCATGTAACTCCCGTCTCCGTCCAATTAATATTCTCTAATGGATACAAATGGATGAACTGTTTTCCTGTACCAGATGAATCTCTTACATAGAATTTCACACTAATAATCTGGTGATGATAAAGAGACTGGTATTCTATTGAATCAATTAGTCCCTGGAGTTTTACAACGGTTCTTCCCACTCCGTAGGACGCTGTTGTTGTACCTACAGTATTGTATTTATATTTCGCATAATTCGTATTTTTCTTCGCCTCGAATATTGGTGCATCAATAATAGAGTTTGCACCAGTTGTATTATCCGAAATTGTAATTGTCGGATCAATGGTTACTGGATATACAGTTTCTGGGTCAGATAAGAATGCATCACTTACAGAAAGTGTCAGCTGATATCTCTGTCCCTCTTCCAGTACCGTTACTTTCATCTCACCCAGCTCTGGTTTTCCTATCGCGTCATAGACTTCCACATCACCAAGATAATAAATAATTTTCGAATTAGCCTCATCTGCCAGATAATATCCTATATCATCATTATAAATATACAACCCGTTGGTTGCAATAACAAAATCATAAGATGCATTATCAACATAAGCTTTTAAGATAATATCTTCTTTTACCCCAGAAAGCAGTGGAGTATATTTCAGGCTTGCATTCTTACTAAAATACTCGTCATAAATAATCGCATCGTCACACTGTTTTGCTTTTACCTTGCCGTTACCACCCTGTGGGATGATTGTGACATCATAACCGGAATAGTTTACAGTCACACCATCACTTGGCTTTTCTGGAAGGAACAAATCCACTTCGGTATCCTTTGTTTTTCTTTACAAGAGAGATGTCCTTGTCCTTGATTTTTCCATCTTTATCTTTGTACTTTACATTTTCGTACATATAGTAGACCGTTTTGGAACCGTCTTCGTTTTTAAATACATAGGTATTCAGTTTTTCCTCATTCTCTAATCGAGAAATATGTTTTCCATTTTTAAAGTTTTCTTTGTCAAGATGTTTGAAGATTACATCATCATCTTCAAACTTTTCCTTATCTTTCTTATTGCTCTTATTTTCTACTACGCTTTCTTGATGAGCAGAATTATTCTCTTTGCGTTCTGCAGCAATCACTTCAGCAACGCTCGATAATTCCGTTACCATAAAGCATAGTAAGAGAGCATACGCTATAACCCTTGCAACTTTTTTAATTGTTTTCATTTCCCTTTTTCCCTTTCTACATTTTATAGATTTACTTTCAATCTAAACTTTATCCCCACATAACGCATCGCCTACCTTCCCACATTTAGGATAACGCAGAGAAACCCTCTCAAAAAGGGACAGCGTTGGCAACTGGTCACTTTTTGAAAGATTATAAGGGAGTTTTTCGAGAAAAAGAATGACGTTTTGTTAAAATGAAAACTTTTATATATGTAAAAAGCGTCAGAATCAAAATCCTGACGCTTATAAACTACTATATTGTTCTACACGAACTTCTCACAACCAGTTCCGGTTCAATCACAATATTGGTTTTATCCCTCTCCACACTGCTATTCTGAATTAACTGTAATAACAACTCCGCCGCCATCTCGCCCAATTTCTCCTGTGGGTGGGCGATGGTGGTAAGAGGCACCTTGCAACTAGATGCAAGATAGGAGTTGTCATAACCAGTGATAGAAATGTCATCTGGACAGGTAAGCCCTTCTTCTTCCAATGCCTGGAGGATTTTTACCGCGGTCTGGTCGTTGTAAGCAACCACGGCTGTAAATGGTACTTCCTTACGATTTGCTGCCATCTGGCGCATCAACTGATATGGATGGGTTTTGCGATCTTCTGTATGGAACCAGATTACCTTGTCTGGGTCATAGTTGATTCCCGCTTCCTGCAATGCACGAACATAGCCTTTGTGACGCTGCTGGCCCTGGATGTCGTCTGCCTTAAAAACACCAACGATGTCACGGTGACCAAGGGAAATCAAATGCTGCGTTACTAAATAACCGCCCTTACAGTCATCCAAAAGAATGTGTGGTTTATTTTTTAACTGGGCATACTTGCCCTGAATGAATACATATGGAATGTCATACTGGTCTAAGATTTCGTACAAGTTCACGTGCTTGCAGAAAATCTGGCTTTTACTTGGTTCCACGATAACACCATCAATATCCTTTTGCAGAAGTTCTTCTAAGCAACGGGCTTCGATACTTCTGGAATTTCTGGTATTTTTCAAAAGAATACTGTAGCCGTGCTCTGTAAGGACGCGGTCAATACCTTCGATAACTCTTGGGAAAATGTAGTCGGACAGATATGTCGTAATAACTGCAATGTTCTTAGAATTCTTGTTGTGGCGCATCATTTCTGAACAAAACGTGCCACGTCCATGCTCTGCATAGACATACCCCTCATCCTGTAATATCTGTAAAGCCTTACGCACTGTCTGACGGCTGATATTATATTCTGCGGAAAGTTCGTTTTCCGATGGAAGTTTCTCTCCTGGGCGAATTTCGCCGTTTAGGATTTTTGCTCGCAAATCTTCCATTAAGTCATAGTATTTTAATTTCTTCTCCATATTCCTTATCCTCTTATCTATATGTATACTTAATCTTTACTTCATTCCCCTTCACGCTGACCTTCGCCGTTCCACCGCAAATGATTGGCATCATTGGCGACAAGTGTCCAATGTCAAGATCCATGATAATTGGAACATTGTATTCTGCTAAAAGGTCTGTTACCGCACGATACTGGTCGATGCCGAACATCTCCTGTCCCATACACAATGGACGACCAATCAGAAATCCCTTCACATGCTCAAACCAGCCTGCTTCCTTGTATTGCCACAAAGCACGACGGATAGACATCAGGTTCAAATCGCAGGCTTCTAAGAACCAGATAATTCCATCTTCTTTATATTTTTCATTGAATTCTTTTACTTTGTCATAAGATGTGCCCGGGAACATCTGCAGAATATCCATACAACCGCCTAGGAGTCGACCTTCCAATTCCACATCTGCATCCGGGAATTTCTTAATGACAGTTGGCTCTGTCACGTTGTATGGTGCCAGTGGATGTTCTTCGTCTTTTAAGGATTCCTTTTCCCATAGTCCATAGCCACTTACGGTATCAATCTTGCCACAAAGCAAATTCCAAGCATCAGAAATCGCTGGGTGCCAAGGCTCCATTCCAAAGGATGCTGCACAAGGTCCATAGATAGCCGCCGTGTCCATAAGGGTTGCAGATAAAAATGTGAAGTTGGTATTGTCCGAATATCCCATATACCACTTTGGTTCTGTCGATTTCATTCTGGCAAAATCCATATGTGGTACCACTTCGCACATCAACTCACCACCACCACAGGAAATAATGGCATCCACGTTCTTATCGCAATACCAGTCATTTAATTCTTTTCCGCAAAGTTCCGGCTTATTACTAATTCCAATTCCTTCACCCACAAAACAGTTTGGTCCAAGGCTTGTCTTGTAGCCCATTCCTTTCCATACTTTAAGGGCATTCTGGAAAGCACTATAATATGGCTCCATATTGCATCCAAAGGATGGTGCCACAAAACCGATTGTGCCGTTCTCTTGTAAAAACTTAGGATATCTCATACATTCTTCTCCTTTAGAAATATTAAGGAAAATACAACTTGTATTTACAAGTTGCAGTTGTCTAAAAAAAGGTTACCACAAAAGTGATAACCTTTCAACCTTCTATACCCCTTCTCCGTTAAAATCCGGGATAAAACTTTCCTCTGCTACTTCCCCTTCCTGAATGAAGCCCTGCTCCACGCCCAGGTCCAGGCAGTAGTCTATGTATTTTTCATAAGTTCGTGGACTAACCTTACGATTCAACTCTGGGTATTTTTCCACATGAGGCAATGGAGTAAACTGACTCATAAGACTGAGATAAATCTGATTGCCATAATTCTCATGCAGATATTTTACGATTTTCTTGGCATCCTGCAGTTGTCCTGGAAGTAATAACTGGCGAACGATAACGCCTTTTTCCATGATGTCACACTCCTGGGCTTCGTCTTCATGAAAGACTGGCACTGGTTGCTGACGCACCATCTCTGCTATGGCAGCCTTAGCAACCTCAGGATAGTCTGCTGCGTGGGAATATTTCTTGGCAATGTCTGGATTCCAGTATTTGAAATCCGGCAGATAGATATCCACAATCCCTTCCAACTGTTTCAGCGAATCCACCTTTTCATAGCTGCTGGTGTTATAAACAATCGGTATATGAAGTCCCTGATTGCGCGCCTGTTCCACCGCCCATACAATATGGGGAATGTACTGTCCTGGCGTTACCAGATTAATGTTGTTAGCCCCTTGCTCTTGGAGTTCCAGAAAAATCTCCACCAGACGCTCTTTTTCGATTTCTTTTCCCGCTGTACCTTGTGCAATTGCTTCGTTTTGACAAAACACACAATGAAGCGCACATCCACTGAAAAATACCGCACCGGAGCCTTTGGTTCCGCTAATGCAGGTTTCTTCCCAAAAATGCAGTGCTGCACGGGCCACCTTTACCTTGGAGGTTACGCCGCAGATGCCTTTTTTCATATTTTCTCTATTCACTTTACACATTCTTGGACACAACTGGCATAAATTATATTGATGGTTCATTTTTCACGCTTTCTCTTGCTTAATGTCACGATGTAAGATAAAATATACTATATATTAAGTTATCGAATTATGTCAAAAAATACAAGACGTATTTATACATGGGAGGTTTTTATGTATCGTTCATATTATCGTAGAAGACCCATATTTTTAGCACCAGCTATGATTATACTGTATATCACGCTGATTCTTCTGGCTGTGATATACTTCGGAGGTGTTTTCTTCTTCCAGGACAAATATCTGCCGAATACAACTGTTGGCAACATTAGTTGTGGATTAAAAGATGCCAAATATGTTGAAGATATTGTTTCTTCACAGGTTTCTCGCTATTCACTTCTGGTGACAGATCGTAAAGGAAATCAGTTTGTCATTGAAGGAAAAGAATTTGATTACAAATATGTACAGTTGGGCGAAGAACAGCAGATTCTGGATGAACAGAACCCATTTCTCTGGCCAATTGCATTATTTGAGCCAAATACATACACGCTTTCCCAGTCCGTATCTTATGATGAAGAACAGCTGAAATATATCACAACCCACTTAGGACTCTTTAAAGAGGATTATATTGCGAAACCTGTAAATGCACGTATCGAGTTGAAAAAGGATGGGTATGCCCTTATTCCTGAAACTCATGGTAATACACCAATTGCAGAACAAGTAGTAAAAGAAATCCTTGATGCCGTATATGTGACGAAGACACAGCTTACCTTGTCCGATGCATGTTATGAAGTTCCAAGCATTCACACTTCATCTCCTGCGATATTAGACGCGATAGGTACTCTGGACAAATATTTGAACGCAGTTGTTACCTACAACATCTGGGATTCATATGAAGTTGTTTTCGGAAAAGAAGAGATTATGTCTGCAATCCGCATGGATAAAGACTTCCAAATCACTTTGGACACTGCTGTTTTTGACAACTTCGTATATCAGAAGCTTGCCAAACCATATAACACTTACGCAGACAAGCGCGAATTCAAAACTACCAAAGGTGACACCATCATCATCGGCGGAGGCGATTATGGTTGGGTTATTAACAAAGCAAAAGAAGCTACAGAACTTCACAACAACATTCTAGCTGGCGTTCCTGTAACACGCGAACCTATTTGGAGTCAGACAGCTCGTGTCGGCGCTTTGAACGATATTGGCAACACCTACATTGAAGTAGATTACACCAATCAGACCTTATACTATTACAAAGAAGGCGAATTGGTTCTCCAATCCAAGTTCGTTTCTGGTAATATGCGTAAGAACTGGGGTTCTCCAGATGGATTATATGAAGTAAAATACAAAGATACTGATTGTACCTTAGTTGGAGAAACTTATGAATCTCATGTAGATTATTTTATTGTATTTGCCAAAAATATTGGTTTCCACGACGCATCATGGCGTAAATCCAAAGAATTTGGTGGCAAAACTTACTTAACAGATGGTTCTCACGGTTGTATCAATATGCCATACAATTCTGTAAAAGAATTGTTCAGCAAGGTTTCCAAAGGAACACCAATTATCGCATACTATCGCGAACCAGTTACCGTTCCTCAGGAATATGCGTACTCTTATGTAAAACCTGAGACAACAGCAGAATAAACTACACATCGGAAATAATATAAACAGGGGCTGTCGCAACCACCACATTTGGTGACTATGATGCCCCTTTCTCTGTGCCCCTAAGCACGACCTATGACACCACTCCGTGGCTAGAAGAATGAATTTCTAAGAATCGCTTTTGGATGTTGTCTATGATTCGATGTCTTTTGAATGTCGGACATCCGTGGGCTAGCAGTATGTGCATCAGAGACTATTTGGAGTTTTCTTAGTACTTCTTGATATGCCATTAGAACAAAATGTAAAACCGCTCTTGAATGTTTGAGGCGCTGCTTTTGCGCCGAGTTCTCAAGAGCGGTTT
>SVFC01000028.1 GCA_015057035.1 Lachnospiraceae bacterium
TTAATGTATATTTAACATCTTTGCTTCCGCCAAGATACTGTCCATCTTCTAATTTAGCAGCTTCTGCTAAGATGTCTTTTGCTGTTAATTCTTCTTTTTCTGATTCTTTCTCAGATTCTGATTCAGAGTTGCTTGGATCTTCAGATTCTGAACCGCTTTCAGAACCATTTTCGTTGTCATCATCTCCGCTACCAGCAGCGATACGTTCATCAAGTGTACAACCTGCAACAAACTCAATTGTAGTTGCATTGTATTTCATAATATTTCCGGTTACGGTGAGAGAGTCGCCTGCTGCAATCGCATCAGCACCTGTGCCTTTTAAACGGAAACACTTAACATCTGTGTCATCAACGGTAATTGTTACAGTAATATTTTTATACTGTGAATCATATGCTGTATCAATGCTCTTAACCACACCAGTAAGAGTATGTTTTCCAGCGATGCCGTATCCAACTTCTAATGCAGAAACCGCAGCAAGAAGTTCTTCCGCGTTTGCATATGTTGTGTTATCCGTACTTGCAGTACGTGCTTCTAATGTACATCCATTAAATTCATAAGTTCCTTTATAATTCTTTAATGCGCCATTTGCAGTAATTGTATCACCAACATCAACTGTTGAAACATCTGTAACCGTACCTGCTTTTAAATTATAGCACTGAATTGGTTTGTCTTCTTTTCCTGGAACCACGATTGTAACAGTAATTTTGTTAGAAGCATATCCTGTATTTACAGCGATAACTTTCCCTGTTAAATCATATTTTTCCCCATCATCAAGAGTTGAGCCATCTGCTAATGCATATACGGCATCAACGATTTCACCATCATTTGCATATGTTGGTTCTGGATTTGGTGTTGGTTCTGGATCTGGTGTTGGTGTAGTTCCACCACCTTCACCTGTACCAACGGCATATAAATAAATATTGTCGTTCTGATTAGAAGAAACTTTATAATTGGTAAAACGTGGGTTACTTGCATTGTAAGCAAGATAGGTAGGTGTTGAATCTGCTACAGGACTAATTAAAAAAGCCCCAGTTTCTTCAGAACTTGCAGAAATACTCCACTGTGTTTTTGTGCTTTCTGTTGTAGCAACAGTAACATTCTTTTCTCCGGCATAGTTCATATATCCCGTTCCATTATGGAACGAATATACTCCATCTGTATTTGTAATTTTCCATACAGGTATGGTACTTGTTGAAGAAATGTTGTTACCGTCCACTGTAATTTCTACATTTTTAAAATATTTACCAGCGGATTCTGTACTCATTGCAAAATATTTCGTGCCAGATTTTACAACAACTACGTAATCTCCAGTTGTAACTTCACTTGCTGAAGTGACTGGAGTATAAATTGTTTCAGCCTTTGCATCAACTGGTGCAACTACTAAACCACCGATTACCATCAATGCTGCGAGAGCAAGTGATAATACTCTTTTGAAATTTTTCATTTCAATATTCCTCCTTTAATTCTTTTAGTACAACATAATCCGTATTATGTTGTATTAAAATTGTGAATGGTGCATAGTTTTAGGGGGATATATTTTGTGGAATATGTAACCTTGTGGTAGCACACAAAAAGAGTATAATATAGTTAACATATCATCCGTTCTTTTTTCTACTTGGTTCTAGTAAATCCCCATATCATCCCAAGAGTAAAGACGAAAATAAATATAATTGTAAAGTCAAGAATATTCGGATATACTATAAGCATAGATTGATAAAATTTTGATAAAATTATGATAAGGAGAAGACTATGCATATTAGACCAGTTTCGGACTTAAGAAACAAATTTCCGGATATAGAGAAAATCGTAAAAGGAGGAGAGCCAGTGTATTTAACAAAAAATGGACATGGATCAATGGTGGTTTTAAGCATAGATGCATATTCCAAATTGATGGAAAATGTAGAAATGGCCTTGGATGAAGCTGATTTGAGAGCAAAACAAGATAGTGTAAGATATTCTCATGAGCAGGTGTTTGATACACTTAGAAGAAGGATAGATGAAGGATAAGTATGAATTGAGGTACTTGCCTCTTTTTTATGAAGATCTAGAACAGAAGATGTTATATATTGCTCAAGAGTTGCATAATGAACAAGCGGCTTATGATACACTTAAAGCAATAGAAACTGCTATATTAGAGAGGCGTTTGATGCCAGAAGCATTCGAGTGTTACTATTCTAAAAAAGAGAGAGAGTACCCGTATTATAGGATATATGTAAAAAATTATGTTGTTTTTTATGTTGTGATAGAAAATGAAGAAGGGGATAAAATAATGGAGGTTCGCAGACTGTTATATAATAAGCAAAACAGCAAGCGACTTGTTTAATGAACGGGAAAGACTATATGAAGAGATGGCGGATAGTACAAACTATATTGATATGTGTTTTCTTTGCGGCTGGCTGCAAAATACAGCCAGCTACTCATCCAGCGGGAAGCGAAGAACAGGGTTCTGTAGTAAGCACAGAAATTGGTACAAATACAGAATCTGAAACGAGTAGTGAAGTAGACACAAGTACAGAACAAGAGAGCGAGACAGGTACAGAAAGCGATACAAGCACCGAGGCAGATACGAGCACGGAGTCAGACACAAGCATAGAACCAGAAACCGACACAGAACCAGAAGAATTGCCAATCCCAGAGGATGATGCGATAGTTCGCATTATGGATTACATTCCAAGCATTCAGCAGGAACTTCGGTATGCGACGACCAATAATTTTACGGGACAGATTATTTATGATTTTGATGATGCCTATTTGAGATACGGTACTATCAAGAAGCTTGCCAGGGCTTGTGAAGAATTGGCGAAGCATGGATTTGGAATTAAGGTGTGGGATGGTTTTCGACCAGTAGAGGCTCAGGCAGCCCTGTGGGAGATTTGCCCGGATCCAAAGTATGTGTCTCATCCGGATAAAGGAAACCGTAATCATTGTAGAGGGTTGGCAATTGATATGACTTTGTATTTATTGGAGACAGGAGAAGAGCTTGAGATGCCATCTGACTTTGATGAATTTTCTGCGTTAGGAGATAGAGATTATAGTGAATGTTCGAAAGAAGTGGAAGAACTATGTGTGTTGCTTGAGAGCATCATGAAGAAACACGGATTTAAAGGCTATTCCAAGGAGTGGTGGCACTATAACGATACGGACACTTATCCAATAGAAGAGGAGTTTGTGCCGACGGAGTAATGCAAAAGCCAGCAATCAAGAGAGATTGCTGGCTTTTCCTTTTTGATAAAATTATTATAATTGATTTAATGCTTTCAATTCATTAAACACATTCATCTCTGTACGAATAATAGTCATTGGTGAGATGGAGATGTATTTGTGATGAAGAACCGCGTCTGTATCGATTTCATCCGTGCCGGATGGTTTAAAAACTGGTTTTCCGAGAGGACGCACCATGTTGTTATCTTCGTGGGCGAAATCATCAGAATAGTATCTTCCACCCTGACGGGTAATACGGATGATTCCGTTGGTTCCTACTGGAATGTTAACATTATAGAGAGAATGCTTCTCCATAAGTTTATGTTCCTGGAAGAATTCATATACCTGATCTAGATGCGCTAATGCATCATCGAAACTATCTGGATTTGTGGATAAGGCAACTGCTGGGATTCCACAACATCCAGCTTCAAAAAGACCTGCAGCAGTACCGGAATATAAGGTGTCAATACCGATGTTCAATCCTTTGTTGATTCCGGAGATGACAAGGTCGAATTCCAGTCCGAGTCCGAGAACTGCATATCTTACACAGTCTGCTGGAGCGGAATCTACAGTATAAGCTTCGACTCCTGGAGCAAGTTCTACTTTTTGAACTTCAAATGGATTGCGAAGTTCGATACTGTGGCTTTTGCCACTCTGTTCGTATTTTGGAACGACACAGGTGACTTCACCCAGCTTTTGCGCCCACTGAATCAGTGGGAGAAGTACTGGTGAAGAGATGCTGTCGTCGTTTGTGATTAAGATTTTCATTATAGCCAACCCTCATGTGTTTCTTTATATTCTTTGATTACGGCGTCTGCTTCTGCGATGAGAGAATGAACTTCTTCCATAGTATATACAGTTGCACCGCTGGCATATGCATGTCCGCCACCGCGATAATTCTCTGCTACAGTATTAATTGGCACAAAGCGTGAACGAAGTCTTACACGAATCGTTCCTTTTTCATCGCCACTTTCGATAAAAGCAAGCCAAGACAGGCAACCTTTGATGGAATCCAGATATGAGATAGAGGCGCTGGCGTCTTCCTGAGTCAGGTTGAATTCTTCCTGCATTGCTTTGTCGATAATCATATATGCAACGCCATTTTCGGTAATCTGCATTTTTTCCAACACATGTGCTTTGAATTTTAACTGGTCGAATTCGTCCAAGTACAGGTTTGCAAAAAGCCATTCGGTATTGATGCCCTGATCCAACAGGATTCCTGCAAGACGAAGAGTATCGCCTGTGACACCGTCATATTTGAAACGACCAGAGTCAGTTACCATACCGGTATAGAGATAAAATGCGGCGTCTTTGGTCATTACCAGTTCGTCACGGAAGGTGTCATAAAAATGTGCGATCATTTCACAGGCTGCGGAACGGAAATCCTCTACCCATGAGATGTCTCCATATGGATTGTTGTCGATATGGTGGTCGATTTTGATGGTTTCTTTGCAGAGTTCGAACTTTTTGCTTGAGAGACGGTCGATAGTGCCGGTATCTACTGCGATGCCTAGAGCATCTGCGAATTTTTCTTCTGGAATCTCGCCATCTTCTGGTCCTAAGAATTCTAAGTACTGTGCATAGTCGTCGTTGCAGAGTAAGATTTCTTTTTCTGGATATGTGGCACGTAAAATTGCCTGTAAACCTTTGGTTGAGCCAACGGCATCTCCGTCTGGTCTGAAGTGGCGGAAGATAAGGATGCGGTCATATTCTTTAATTTTCTGGAGGATTTTCTCCATAGTTTCAAAATTTAAAATGTTGTTCATATAGTCCTCAATTTCTGTGTATAAATGTTATTGCTGTTAATTTCTATGTGGAAAACATAAGGCAAAAGGTGGCCTTACTGAATTATCATAGCGTCCAGGTCTGCCAGCATAGCCATAGCTGTTTCACGGTCTGCAACCGTGGCGCCACTGGCTTTCTGGTGGCCACCGCCGCCGTATTTTACAGCGATTGGATTGATGTTGTATTTGCCTGAGCGAAGCTCGCATAATACGCCATCTTCGGTTTCTGTGAAGTTTACCCAGATGTCTACACCTTTGGTATCAGCCATAGTTCCGACCATACCACGGGAGATAGAGAAGGTATCTTTGTTTAATGCTTTTAATTCTTCTAATGTAGTATAGATATATGCCACATTGTGTTCTGTAAACTGCACCTTCAATAAGAACTGAGCACGGAGTTTTTTGCCTTCGAAATCTTCTGCATAAAGGTTGCGGTAGATCTCGTCCATATCGAAGCCCTGTTCCATAAGGAAAGATGCCAAAGCAAAAGTGCGTGCGCTGGTGGCATCATAGCGGAAACGACCAGAGTCAGTTGCCATACCAGTAAACAGAGATTTGGCTGCGATAGAAGGAACTTTAAGTCCGCATTCTTTTGCAAAGTTTGCGATTAATCCACAGCAGCTTTCATAAGAAGTGTCCACTTCTTCTAAACCACAAATCTCTTCACAGTAGATGTGGTGGTCAAAACGAATGGTGCTTGCTGCAAGGCGATAGCGGTCATCACTGATAAGGTGTGAAGAACCGCAGTCTAATACGATGGCAAGTGCGCCATTATAGATTTCATCTGGAATCTCATCCATGATACAATCATCCATAAAGTCGTAGCGTCCGGCTGGATCGCCCACTACATAGATTTCTTTTGAAGGGAAGTTTTCCTTTAAAATGTGTTTTAAGCCAATCTGGCTTCCCATAGCATCTCCATCAGGTTTACTGTGACGATGAAGAATGATACGGTCGTAAGCTTTGATTTCGTTTAAAATTTTGTTGTACATAAATACCTCTTATTTTACAAGTAAATTCAGTGGTTCAAAATATCCCAGATATTCCACTGTGAGATCACTTTCTGGATACAGATAGTGATACAAGTCGATGAAATAATCATCCGTCATACTGGCGATATAGTCTACAACGATTTGATTTGGCTCAGTATTTTCATATGGTACAGTACGTGTATAGTGTACCTGATTGATATAATCAATATGATGTGTAAATACTGGAGAATTCTTGTTGCCTGCCTTCAAATCATCTAAGAGCTGTCCGTAGATTTGTTCCATCATTGGACGAACGCTGTGAGCCAGTTTCACGCGGGAAGTATCTCTTCCGTAAATCATCTCATAGTTATCACGTTTCGAAGAACGCAGTGCATTGAAGTGCTCAGAATCCATTTTGATATATGGTTTTCCGTAGCTGTTTTCGATGATGTTCACTACCAGGTTATTGATGATTTCTGCATTGATAGAACCGATGCCTTCGTTATTGAACTCTTCTTCCTTAAGAAGGTTCATGCGAGCTGCATCCTGACGGTCTTTGCCCAGGTAGGCAATGATATCAGAGATTCGAACAACACAGCCTTCCAGAGTAGAAGGGAGCACTTTTTTCGCAAAAGGTACATCTGTGTAGCAACGTTCAATCATTGCATCGAATTCTTCAAAACTGGTTAGTGGAACTGGATGATATTCTTCTAATTCGATTTCGCCATTATGGCATGCAATACCGTCTAGGGTTTGCAAGCTAACGTTGTATGGGAAAATGTTATCCAGAACGCGAACGGACTGGATATTGTGATAGAAATGTCTGCCTGCATATTTGTTATACAGTTCATCCAGGAAGGTCTCTCCGGTGTGACCAAACGGTGTGTGCCCCATATCGTGGCCCAGAGAAATTGCCTCGATTAAATCTAGATTTAGATTCAATGCGCGGCCAATGTTTCTCGCGATACGTGAAACCAGCTGTACATGAAGACTTCTTCTGGTAATATCATCATTTTTTATCAAAGAGTAAACTTGCGTTTTGTCGGCGTATCTGTTGTAGTATGGACAATGCATAATTTTGTCAATGTCATGTACAAAAGGTGGACGCCAGATAGACGCTTTGTCTTTGGCATATGCGTTTCGACGAATAATATCATCATCTTTAACCGCCCCATCGGTTAGAGAATGTGATGCAAAATCCTTTTCTAACTGTCTGGAAAGTTCGTCAGAAAGGGTTTCGTATTTTAATTCCATAGTACACCTCCTAAGTGTTTTGATATATTATCGCACTATAAAGACAATATATCACATTACATTATACTACAAAAAGGACAATAGTCCAAAGAGATTATTGAAAAAAAGCCGTAGAGTGGTAAAATTAACGTAGTAATTTACATTGGGGGATTATGTATGAGTATTATCATAGACAAAGAGAATCTTATTTTTCAGTTAAATACACCTAAAACAAGCTATATTATGCGCGTATTTAACCATCGTTATCTGGCACACGTATACTGGGGAAAAAGTGTTAAAACTCCGGATATGGAGAATGCCAGTCTGAATCGTTTTATCGGATTTTCACCTGTTGCAAAAAATGAATATGGTTATTGCGTTCCAGACTTTTTGTGCCAGGAATATCCTACAGGTTGTGGCTCGGATTATCGTAATCCAGCTATGTCGGTGGTATATGCAGATGGAAGCAGAACTGCGGAATTAGAATATGAATCTTACAACGTATATAGAGGAAAATATCGTTTGGAAGGATTGCCTGCCACCTATGTAGAAGACGAAGTGGAAGCAGATACCTTAGAGATTGTTATGAGAGATTCTGTGAAAAATCTCAAGGTGATTCTTATGTTCTGCGCCTACAATCAGCTGGATGTTATTACCAGGGCAGTCAAAATCGTAAATGATAGTGATGAACGTGTAATTCTGGAAAAAGTCATGAGTGCCAGTGTGGACTATGAGACGGATGAGTATGATTTTATAGAGCTTCCAGGTGGCTGGGGCAAGGAACGTCACATAGAGAGAACGCCTCTCCGCAGTGGAATCCAGTCTATTGAGAGCCGCAGAGGTGCTTCTAGTGCACAGATGAATCCTTTCTTTGCCATGGTTGGGCATAATACCAACGAAGAATATGGGGAAGCTTATGGATATAATCTGGTTTACAGCGGCAATTTTAGTGCTGGGGTAGAAGTGGACCAGTTACATAAATCCCGCGCATGGATTGGAATCAATGACTATGATTTTTCATGGATTTTAGAAGAGGGAGATAGTTTCACAGCGCCAGAAGCAGTGATGGTGTACTCCGCGGAAGGTCTTGGCGCCATGTCAAGAACGTACCACAAACTGTACCGTACCCGTCTTGTAAGAGGAAAGTATCGTGATGAAGTAAGACCAATTCTTGCCAACAACTGGGAAGGGACATATTTTAACTTTACAGAAGAGAAGATTGTAGATTTAGCAAAAGAGGCAGCAGGTTTAGGCATAGAGCTTCTTGTTCTGGACGACGGCTGGTTTGGAAAACGTAATGATGACAATTGTTCTCTGGGAGACTGGTATGTGAATACGGAGAAACTCCCTTCTGGAATTACGGGATTAGCTGAAAAAGTCAATGCCTGTGGTGTGAAGTTTGGTTTGTGGTTTGAGCCTGAGATGGTGTCTCCAGATAGCGATTTGTATCGTGCACATCCAGATTGGTGTATTCATACTCCGGGCAGAGAGCGTAATGAAACACGTAATCAGTTGACATTGGATCTAAGTCGCCCAGAAGTGTGTGACTATATTGTAGAGGCAGTATGTAAGATTCTGGATACGGCTAACATCTCCTATGTAAAATGGGATATGAACCGTCATATGTCAGAGCTGGGTTCTGCAGGACTTCCAGCGGAGCGACAGAAGGAAATGCCGCATAGATATATGCTGGGATTGTATAACGTGCTGGAGCGTGTTGTAGGAACTCATCCAGATGTTTTATTTGAAAGCTGTTCTGGTGGTGGCGGACGCTTCGACCCAGGAATGTTGTATTATATGCCACAGACCTGGACTAGTGATGATACGGATGCGGTTGAGAGACTTTTCATCCAGTATGGAACAAGTCTGGCTTATCCTACCAGTGCTATGGGAGCTCACGTGTCAGCAGTACCAAACCATCAGACACATCGCGTTACCTCGCTAAAAATGCGCGGAGATGTGGCTATGAGCGGAAACTTTGGCTATGAATTAGACTTGAACGCTTTTACGGAAGAGGAAAAAGAGGAAGTGCGCAGACAGGTTGCAGAGTACAAAGAACTTCGTACTTTTGTCCAGAAAGCAGATATGTACAGACTTAAGAGTCCGTTCGAAGGAAATGATACGGCATGGATGTTTGTATCAGAGGATGGAATGGATATTTATGCGGGATATTTTAGAGTATTATGTAAGGTGAATCCAGGAATCTACCGTATGAAGTTTACTGCGCTTGATCCAGAGGCAAGATATGAAATCGTAGGAGAGAACAAATGTTACTCTGGCGATGAGCTTATGAATATTGGACTTGTGGTGGAATTGCACGGAGATTTCATGAGTAAGACTTGGAGACTGCGTAAGATAGAAAAAAGTAATTAAGAAAAACGGAGTAAGTAGTGAATAAGAAGAAAGTTGTTAAAGTTTTAAAATGGATACTGATACCAATCTTTGTGGTGTTATTTGTTTGTCAGGGGTACTATCTCCTACAACGTTACTGGGCTCACAAGGATGGGTATTTTGTTCCAAAATATGACAAAGTGGAACTGACGGAAGAGTCTGATTATGAGACAATCTTTCTGCAGACGGGACTGGGACAGTCTGCGGTAGAGAAGCTTGTGAAACAAAAAGGCTTTCAAGCGGTCGTAGATGCGCAAACGGCGTTTTTTAATCCGCCTAAGGCAGAATGTCAGGAGTTGATTTGGTGGATTACCAGAGAGGATTTGTATCAGGATGAGAACTCGGGAGGCGTGAAAAGATACTTGGTAGATTTGCAACCGGGTGACATCTTGATTAGTCTTTCTACCCACACAATTGGCTGGCATCATGGACATGCAGCAATTGTGCTGGATCAATATACCTTGATCGAAAGTGCAGTACTAGGAGCCGATTCACAGATTGCAAGCATTGGTGACTGGTGTAATTATTCCAATTATGCGGTGCTTCGAATTAAGGATGTGACACCGGAGCAGCAACAGGAAGTGGTAGCATATTGCAAGGAGAACTTGGCAGGTGTTCCATATAGTTTACTGTCAGGAATTTTTGGGGATAAAGCGCCAGCACCAGACAGTGAGTTTTTTGGTTTACAGTGCTCTTATCTAGCATGGTATGCATGGTATCAGTTTGGATATGATTTGGATTCTGACGGAGGTCGAATCGTAACGCCACATGATTTGTTGCATTCAGACAAAGTGGAAATCGTACAGATTTATGGAATGGATCCATATCAATTTGTGGAAGAGACAGAGGAATAATATGTTAAAGGTGTTTTTAGTAGAAGACGAATATGTCGTTCGTGAGGGGATAAAAAAGAAAATAGACTGGCAAGCCAATGGGTATGAATTCTGTGGGGAAGCTGGCGACGGAGAATTGGCATTTCCAATGATTCAAAGACTGAAACCAGATATTGTCATTACAGATATTAAAATGCCATTTATGGATGGATTGTCTTTAAGCAAGTTAATCAAAAAGGAATTGCCTTGGACAGAAATCATTATTCTGACAGGGTTTGAAGAATTTGAGTATGCCAAAGAAGCCATTTCCATTGGGGTATCCAAATATTTATCGAAGCCAATTAATGGGACGGAGCTCTTAAAGGAAGTAAATGAACTTGCGGACAAGATAGCAGAGAAGAAAAAAGAGCAAGATATCCGTAAAAAGTATGAGGCAGAAATGGAAGAAAACCTGCAGCAGGATAGAAAAAGACTGTTTCAGGATATCATTATGGGAAACAAATCAGCGGCAGAACTGATTGAGGATGCCCAGGCCTTATCCTTGGACTTATCTTCTCCTTGGTATAACATCGTGCTGGCAAAGGTCCGTTTTATGGACAAGGAACCGGGACAATTCTCTAATCATATGCTTAAGATTGATGCAAGACTTACCTCTATTTTAGACACAGATAAGATTTTGATTTTTGACAGAAACCTAGAAGGGAAAGCGCTTATTTTTAAGGGAGAAAGTCTTGAAGATTTGGAAGCAACCCAGCAGGAATATTTGGAAAAGATGCGCCAGGAATTGGAGAAGGACTCGCGCTATGGTTATTTTGCGGGAATTGGTATTCCGGTCAATCGATTAAGAGAGTTATCCACATCCTTTGAAAATGCCAGTCATGCTTTTGCACGCCAGTATTTTACAAAAGAAAATACTATTTTAGACAGTAGAACGTTGGACCTTTTGCCAAGTGGGGAAAAGGATGCATTTGATGTTCATAACATCGACACCAAGAGCATGGGACATGGAAAAATAAGAGATTTCCTGAAACTTGGAAACAAAGAAGAGGCGATTTATTTTGTGGAAGAGTTTTTCCATGGGCTTGGAAGCAATGCTTTGAAATCGAATTTGTTTTTGCAGTATGTGGTTATGGATGCATATTTTTGTGTGGCAAGTTTTCTGGAAGAAATGCAAATTGAACGTGAGGCGTTGGAGGCCTTTGACGCTAATTCAGAATTGTTGCAGAATCAAACCCTTGCAAAGGAATATGTGGCTCGTATTATCGGACAGGGAATTGAGCTACGAGAACAACATGCTAGCAACCGCTATGAGAATGTGGTGCGTGAAGTTACTACATATATTGAGAAAAACTATGCAGATGAGGAGCTGTCTCTGAATATGCTGGCTTCTCTTGTGAATTTCTCTCCGAACCATCTGAGTATGATTTTCAGTCAGGAAACAGGGCAGACCTTTATTAAGTATCTGACAGATTATCGTATGAATAAGGCAAAGGTATTGTTGAAGGGATCAAGTAAGAAGAGCAGTGAAATTAGTGCTGAAGTGGGATATAAAGACCCACATTACTTCTCGTATTTATTTAAGAAAACACAAGGGATGACACCAACACAGTATCGTGGTGGTAAGAGTGCGGAAGGAGAGGACTAAATGAAGGAACGATTAAAGCAGTTGTTTAATCCAGCTACTCTGGCCACGCAGATTCGATACTCCTATTTGCTGTTACTGGTGCCAATCGTATTGTTCCTGATTTACTGTTTTTATAATCTGTGGGATGGAAATCGTAGTTATGAAGCGATGATTAATTCTACCGTTGTAGCTAGTGATTTCAGCTTGGATTTCAAGAAGGACTTTGACTATGAAACCTATCTTTTGGTTGTAGAAAATAAGTCGGTAGAGGAATCCAATCTGGATGAAATGTTGGCGGAAGCAAATCGAATTGTAACCGTGCTGGAGTCTTTGACAGATTCGGAGGAAAATAGTCAGCGATTAGTTAGTGCAAAAAAATATCTGCAAAACCTGGAAACCTATACGAATCAAATTATTGACAATTTGCTAGAGGGGAACAAATACGAAGAGAATCTTGGTATCTGGGAATACGACGTTCAAATAGTAACTTCGTTGGTACGAGAAACGATTTTTCAATATATTTATTACGAAATTAGCGAGTTACAACAATCTC
This sequence comes from Lachnospiraceae bacterium, assembly GCA_015057035.1. Lineage (GTDB taxonomy): Bacteria > Bacillota > Clostridia > Lachnospirales > Lachnospiraceae > Roseburia. The sequence goes on from SVFC01000028.1 coordinate 12,591, forward strand.
AGGCTGCATATCAGAGATTTTTCCAGATTATGATTACTTTTGCAAGTATTGCATTTGTATGTATCCTGATCCTGACAGCCTACTTATCCTATCGTATTCCACTTAGTATTACGCGACCGCTTCGTAAGCTGACAGAAGTAACAGACCAGGTTGCGAAAGGTGATTTAAGCGTACGTTCCGATGTGGATACGGGAGATGAAGTTAGCCGTCTTGGGGATTCTATGAACACCATGATTGACAAAATTAATGAACTGTTGGAACAGGTAACGAAGGAGCAGGTGCGTCTTCGTAAAGCAGAGTTTGAATTATTGCAGTCACAGATTAATCCGCATTTCCTATACAATACGTTGGACGCTATTGTATGGCTGACGGAGTCAGGGGAGCAGGATAAAGTAGTAAGCATGGTTGGCAGCTTGTCTGAGTTTTTTAGAACTTCTTTAAACAAGGGAAAAGACATTGTAACGATTAAGGAAGATTTACAACACGTCCGAAGCTATTTGGAAATTCAACAGGTGCGCTATCAAGATATTTTACAGTATGACATCTCTGTGCCACAGGAAATGGAGCAATACAGAATTCCAAAAATCACGATCCAGCCTTTGGTGGAAAATGCTTTGTATCACGGAATCAAAAACAAGCGTGGTATGGGAATTATTCGAATCAGTGGTATGATGAATGAGAACGGACTCTTGCTCCAGGTGGAAGATGATGGAATTGGAATGGTGCCTGAGCGTTTAGAGCAAATTAATGATGCGATTAAGAGACGAACTTCTGCGGGAAAAGGAATCTATGGTCTCTATAATGTAAATGAACGTATTCGTCTTAACTTTGGAGAAGAATATGGCGTGACCGTGGATAGCACTTATGGGGAAGGAACAAGAGTTACCGTCCTTTTACCATACAAAGAGGTGGAAACGGAAGAAAGTGTAACGAAATCATAAAAAAATCAACCTGCCATAAAAACTTAATAAAAAAAACAACTTTTCTGTGATTTATCTTTATGGATTTGTATATAAATGAGATATAGAATTATTTCAACAAGAGATAACTCTTGAAAATAAATTTATATGGGAGGAATTTATATGAAAAAGAGACTCATTGCAGCTTTCTTAGTTGCAGCAATGGCAATTGGCTTGGTAGCATGTACACCAGCAGGACAAGGCGGAGACGGTTTAATTAAGGTTGGTATCATCAACAACGACCCTAACGAATCTGGTTATCGTACAGCAAATGACAAAGATTTAAAGGCAACATTTACAAAGGAAAACGGCTATGATGCATCTTTCGCATACAGCCTTAAGAACGATGAGCAGATTGAACATGCTCAGAAGTTCATCCAGGACGGCGTAGATTACTTACTTCTTTCAGCAGCTGACACAGCTGGCTGGGACGGCGTATTAAAAGAAGCTAAAGAAGCTGGCGTTAAGGTTATCCTTTTTGACCGTACAATCGACGCTTCTTCAGATCTTTATGTAGCATCTATCGTTTCTGATATGGCTAAAGAAGGCCAGACAGCAGTTGACTGGTTAAAGAGCCAGAACTTAGCAACAGCTAACATCATTCACCTTCAGGGTGTTATGGGTTCAGCAGCTCAGCAGGGACGTACAGGCGCTCTTGATGCAGAAGTAAAAGCAAATGCTAACTGGAACCTCGTTGAACAGCAGACAGCTGAATGGAGTGCAGAAAAAGCACAGCAGATCGTTGAAGCAGTTATCGCTTCAGGAAAAGATTTCAACGTAATCTATGCTGAAAACGACGATATGGCTAAAGGTGCTGTAGCAGCTCTTGACAAGAATGGTATTGAACACGGTGTTGGCAAGAAAGTTATCGTTATGGGCTTTGACTGCAACAAGTGGGCATTAGAAGAACTCCTTGCAGGAAGATGGAACTACGATGGACAGTGTAACCCATTCCAGTCTTCATACATCCATGACATCATTCAGAAACTTGAAAAAGGTGAAACAATTTCTGAAAAGACAATCATCATGGAAGAAAAAGGATTTGATGCTTCTACAATTACAGAAGATGACGTTAACAAATATGGTATCTAATTAGTACTTAAAAGCAAAAAATAAGCGCGGGCGGCGGTACCGCGCTTATTTTTTTAAAAAGAGTAAAGGGGTGAATATACTGGTGGCAGAAAAGACTGTATTAAAAATGAGAAATATTCACAAAAGCTTTCCAGGCGTTCGTGCTTTACAGGGAGTAGATTTTACTTTGTGTGAAGGTGAAATCCATGCACTTATGGGAGAGAACGGTGCAGGGAAGTCAACCTTAATTAAGGTTTTAACTGGTGTATACAGCAAAGATGAAGGAGAAATCTTCATTAAGGGAAAAGAAAATGCCATAGAAATTCGTTCGCCTCAGGATGCACAGAAGTTAGGTATTAGTACTGTGTATCAGGAGATTACGCTATGTCCAAACCTCTCTGTGGCAGAGAATATGTATATAGGAAGAACGAAGGGCATTGGTCAGAATTGGAAAAAAATGAATGCAGATGCGAATAAAATTCTGCAATCTTTAGATATACCTGCCAAAGCAACACAGCAGTTAGCAAGTTGTTCTATCGCAGTGCAGCAGATGGTTGCAATTGCAAGAGCTGTGGACATGGAATGTAAGGTGTTGATTTTAGACGAGCCAACATCTTCTTTGGATGAGCAGGAAGTAGCAAAATTATTCAAACTGATGCGGGATTTAAGAGCCAAGGGTGTTGGTATTATCTTTGTAACCCATTTCTTGGATCAGGTATATGAAGTATGTGACAAGATTACTGTTCTTAGAGACGGACAGTTAGTTGGACAGTATGCAATTAAGGACCTTCCTCGTGTACAACTTGTTTCTAAGATGTTAGGAAAAGATTTAGACGATATGTCCGATATCAAGGGAGAACAGGAAGTATACAATAAAGAGGATGCGATTGTTTCCGTATTTGAAGTGGAAGGTCTTGTAAGTGATGCAGGAATTAAACCATTTGATTTCTACATCAAAAAAGGCGAGGTTAACGGTTTCACCGGATTATTAGGTTCTGGACGAAGTGAGTGTGTTCGTGCCATTTATGGTGCTGACAGTGTGCTTGGTGGAACGGTAAAGAAAAACGGAGAAGTTATTAAAATCAAAAAACCAATTGATGCGATGAAGCAGGGTATTGCCTACCTTGCTGAAGACCGTAAGAGAGACGGTATTATTGGTGATTTATCTGTTCGTGATAATATCCTGTTGGCACTTCAGGTACAGAAAGGATTTTTCAAGCCATTTACCAAGGCACAGGCAGAAGCGTTTGCTGATGAATACATAAAACTCTTAGATATTAAAACAGCATCTGCAGATACACCTATTAAATCCTTGTCAGGTGGAAATCAGCAGAAGGTTATTTTGGCTCGTTGGTTGTTGACCCATCCGGAATACTTAATCCTGGATGAACCAACTCGTGGTATTGACATTGGTACCAAGATTGATATTCAGAAGTTGGTACTTAAGCTCGCTTCCGAAGGTATGAGTATTACGTTCATTTCTTCTGAGACTGACGAGATGCTCCGAACCTGTTCAAGACTGGTCGTAATGAGAGACCGTAAGGTAGTAGGAGAGTTGTCAGGGGAAGAACTGACACAGAATAAGATTATGAGTACAATTGCAGGAGGTGACAAAGAATGACAGGAATTAAAAAACTTGTGAAAAATCAGATATTCATTCCAATCGCCGCTTTGTTACTGCTTGCATTATTTAACCTGTTAGCAGATCCAGAATTCTTCCTTATCGAATTGGGATATAACAGTGCAGGAAACCCAGTATTAAAAGGATATCTGGTTACTATCCTGGATTACGGCTCAGAACTTGCAATCCTGGCAATGGGTATGACCCTTGTAACAGCTGCAAGTGGAGGACAGGACATTAGTGTTGGAGCGACAATAGCTATTGCAGGAAGTGTGATTCTTCGCGTACTTTGTGGTACAGATCCTAGACCAGAAACGATGCAGGCGCCAATTATTGTGGCATTTTTAGTTGCGGTAGTGGTTTCTATGCTATGCGGTGCATTTAATGGTACGCTGGTGGCATACTTCAAAATTCCACCAATGGTAGCGACGTTGATTTTATTTACAGCAGGCCGTTCCATTGCAGCATGGATTAATAACAATGCGCTTCCAATCGTAAATGATCCATCCTTTGGATATTTCGGAAACTTTATTCCTGGAATTCCAGTTCCGACTCCATTTTTCATTGCAGTTGTCTGTATGATTATAATGGCGTTGATTTTGAAATTTACAACCCTTGGATTATATACCCAGTCCGTAGGTATTAACGAGAGCTCTGCACGATTAAATGGGTTAAATCCACAGTTTATTAAATTCTTATCCTTTGTAATTTTAGGTGTATGTGTAGCGGTTGCTGGCTTAATCAAAGTAAGCCGTATTTCAACTATCAACTATTCTGTAGTGGCAAAGGATATCGAAATGGATGCCATTCTGGCAGTCGCGTTAGGTGGTAACGCATTAAGTGGTGGTAAATTCAATATGACAGCATCAATTTTAGGTGCGTATGTTATTCAGTTCCTTACCACAACACTTTATAAGTTCCAGGTTAAGTCAGACGCGCTTCCAGCTTACAAGGCAATTGTAGTTATTATCCTTGTAGTTTCCAGTGCTCCTGTAGTGAGAGAATGGATGTCTAACTTGTGGAAAAAAATAACCATTAAGAAGCAGGTAAAGGAGGTTGGTTAATATGTTAAAAAATAAGATAAAAAATTTAACAGATACAAACCTACTGCTTGCCATTACAATTATAGTGTTCTTTGTAATGTATATCAGTGCTATGGTATTTTTGGGGGAAGGTTTCCTGAAACCACAGGCATTTTTAAATATCTTAGGTTCTAATGCGGCACTGATTATCGTATCTTGCGGTATGAGTCTTGTAATGATTACTGGCGGTATCGACATTTCTGTAGGTGGTGTTGTGGCATTGGTGAGTATGTGCTGTGCAGTATACTTGGACCATCACAATGGAAGCATCTGGGGAGCGATTTTGATTTCGCTGGGAATTGGTTTGTTATTTGGACTTGTTCAGGGCTTTTTGGTTTCCTATCTGGAGATTCAGCCGTTTATTGTATCTCTGGCAGGAATGTTCTTTGCAAGAGGTTTAACCACTATGGTTAATACCAATTCCTTCAATGTAAAACATGAAGAATTCGTGGCTTTGAAGGATACCCGAATTGTAATACCGGGACTTGGTTCTTACAATCGACTTGGAAAATACATAGATGCCAAAATCGAGGTAGGTGTAATTGTAGCAATTCTGGTGGTAATTCTCTTGTTCTGCATACTCAGATGGGTGAAGCTGGGACGCAATTTCTATGCGGTAGGCGGAAATCCACAGAGTGCATTGATGTTAGGAATTAACGTAAAAAGAACAAAATTTTACTCACATCTTATCTGTAGCTTGTTAGCAGGTGTTGGTGGTTTTGTATATTTCATGCATGTTGGTTCTGGTTCCGCTTCCCATGCCATGGGTATGGAAATGGATGCCATAGCCTCCTCTATTATTGGAGGAACCATGTTGACGGGTGGTGTAGGAAATATTATTGGTACCTTCTTCGGGGTTATTTCCTTAAGTACAATCCAGAACATTGTTACCTCTGTAGGATTAGATGATGCTTGGTGGACAGGAATTACAGTAGCAGCGATGCTGTGTATTTTCTTAATTATCCAGAGTGTTGTTATGGCAAGAAAGAGAAAAGCAGTTAAAGGATAAAGATGAATGGTGGCCTTTCAAAGAGGGCCACCATTTTTAATAAATTAGTAGATTACAAGGCAAAAATCCTGTATAGTATTAGATAAGAAATTATGGAGATGAAAGAACTATGAAAAAAAGATGGTTGGCAGGAATACTCGCCTTAATGATGGGGATTACCAGTATCGGATGTGGAGTTGGGGTGATTTCACCAGGAGAAAGTGAACATCAGGGAACTACAAATACAGGACGCATCGTTGTGGGATTTTCACAGCTTGGGGCGGAATCAGACTGGCGTAGTGCCAATAGTCAGTCTATGAGATCTGCATTTACAAAAGAAAAGGGATATGAATTTATTTTTGAAGATGGCCAGCAGAAGCAAGCCAATCAGATTACTGCGATTCGTACATTTATCCAGCAGGAAGTAGATTACATTGTTTTGGCCCCTGTAACAGAAACGGGCTGGGATAATGTATTGCAGGAAGCAAAGGATGCAGGAATTCCCGTAATTATTGTAGACCGAATGGTGGACGTGGAAGATGAAAGCCTTTTTACCTGTTGGGTAGGTTCGAATTTTGAGTTAGAAGGACAAAAGGTGGCAGAATGGTTGAATCAATATGCAAAGAGCCAGAATATCCAGCCAGAAGATCTGCATATTGTAAATATACAAGGGACCATAGGGGCATCTGCCCAGATTGGAAGAACCAAGGGCCTTGCAGATGCTGCGAAGAAATATGGATGGGATTTGATGGCAGAGGTTTCAGGAGATTTTACCCAGGCGAAGGGGCGCGAAGCCATGGAGGCCTTACTAAAACAGTTTGATAATATTAATGTTGTGTATTGTGAAAATGATAATTCCGCATTAGGTGCGATTCAGGCAATAGAGGCAACGGGGAAAAAAGTTGGTCCAAACATTGCAGAGGGAGAAATCATGATTATCTCCTTCGATGGTGTCAATGAAGAAGCTATCCAGCTAGCGTTGGAACATAAAATCACCTGCATTGCAGAGTGTAATCCTCTTCACGGACCACGTGTTGAGGCGATTATTGAGCTTTTGGAAAAAGGACAGAAACCAGATAAATTTTCTTATGTAGATGAGATGATTTATAGTGCAAATGAAAGTGTTAAAACACTTACCATAGATGATAAGGAATACGAAGTGACAATTATTACAGAGGATATTCTTACGGAAAGACAGTATTAATGATTTTTAGGGGAGCAGTAAATGGAGTTTTCAGCAATCTATCACAATGCGGATAAAAAACAATGTTTTTGTCTGGAAAAAGGCAGGTTTTTAATTCGAATTAAAACAAAAAAGGACGATTTGGTAAAGGTTGTGTTTCATTATCAGGATAAATATATTCCTGTGGAGCGAATCGACACAAGAGCGCAGAAAGAAATGATAAAAGCTTGTAGCGACCAGTTCTGCGATTACTATGAAGCAGAAGTGGAGATGGATGTTGTATGTCTTCGCTATTTCTTTGAGCTTCAAGACCATACTGGAGAAGTGAAATTCTATAGTAATCATGACTTTTATGATGTGGTCGTGACAGATACAGATTATATGTATAACTGTACTCAGAATCTTCGCGAAGAAGAGATTTTTGATGTGCCAGAATGGGCGAAAAATAAAGTGGTTTATCAGATTTTTCCATCCCGTTATGCAACCAGCAAAGAAGTGGAAGCTACAACCTGGTATCAGACGCCAATTGGGCCAGCTACAGACCTAAAAGGAGATTTGCGAGGAATTATCAATCACTTGGACCACTTGCAGGAGCTGGGTATTGATATTATCTATATGACTCCAATTTTTGAGTCGCCTTCTACACACAAATATAATACGGTGGATTATTATCGCATCGATTCGTCTTTTGGAACGGAAGCAGATTTGAAGGAATTGGTGGAAAAGGCTCATGCGATGGGCATGAAGGTAATTTTAGACGGTGTGTTTAACCATACGTCACGAGATTTCTTCGCTTTCAAAGATATTTTGGAAAAAGGTGAGAAATCTGCTTATTGCGACTGGTACCACATTCAGGAGTTCCCTCCAAAGATGGAGCCAGGACAGAAGCCAAACTATAAGTGCTTTGGTTATTACGGATATATGCCTAAGACGAATCTGCAGAATCCAGAAACCGCTGAGTATTTTATCAATGTGGCTCGTTATTGGGTAGAAAAATGCGATATAGACGGTTGGCGTTTAGATGTAAGCGATGAGATTAGTCATAAGTTTTGGCGCAAGTTTAGAAGCGCATTAAAAGAAGTAAAAAAGGACTTGCTTATTATTGGAGAGATTTGGTATCACGCAGAAGATTTTCTGGACGGAGATGAGTGGGATACGGTTATGAATTATCCATTTTATTTTGGCATGGATGACTTGTTTACTAAGAATCGCATTAGGCCTTCGGATTTCCTTGGCAAGATGGGATATCTGGAAGGAAACCTTCACAAAGATGTGATTCCAGTACTGTGGAACCTTCTCGACAGCCACGATACCCCAAGATTTATCTATCGGTGTGGTGAAAATGTGGATAAATTTAAGGCAGCAGTTGCACTGCAGCTTTTGTGGCCAGGAATGCCATTTGTCTATTACGGAGACGAGTATGGCTTAACTGGTGCACAGGACCCGGATTGCCGACGCGGAATGTTGTGGGATAAGGAACGTCAGAATAAAGAGGTTTATGCATGGTATCGTAAATTGATTGAATTGAGAAAGAAGTATCCTTGTATTACAACAGGGCGCACAATTAATACGCAGGCGCAGGATGAGAAGAATCTTATCTACGTGGAAAAAGAATTGGACGGCTACACTATGCTAATGATGTTCCATGTAGGTGGAAAAGCGTGTTCCGTGGAAGAACTGGTTGGAGCAGAGTATATAGGAAAAGAGAATCTGCTGACAGGAGTTTCCTTTGATGGAAAATTGCGAGAATATGACACAGTGGTGTTAATGAAATAGTATTAGTTGAAGAGAAATATCGCGGTGTGCGATGAGGCAAATCTATAAGAGGAGTGCGCAACAAGATTGTGCACAATGTATGGTTGAAGGTTCAAAATAATTGTGTTAAATTTAATTGTACGGAGGTGGACGGTATGTCTTTAGAGAACTTTGAACAATTAAAATTACAGAATCAGCTTTGTTTTCCATTGTACGCAGCCGCAAAAGAGGTAGTGCGCAAATACAAACCATATTTGGATGAGCTTGATTTGACATATACTCAGTATATTACCATGATGGTGCTGTGGGAAAAGGAACAGTGCAATGTTAAGGAATTAGGAAGCATGCTTTTCCTGGATTCAGGAACTCTTACGCCGCTTTTGAAAAAATTAGAAAGCAAAGGATATATCACCCGTTGTCGTTGTAAAGAAGATGAGAGAAATCTTATCATTCAGATTACGGAAAAAGGCGAAGCGTTAAAAGAAAAGGCGGCGCATATTCCAGAGAATATGGCTTGCAAATGGGTAAATCTCGACAAAGAAGAAATCAAGATTACCTATCATTCTCTTTATAAGCTTTTGAGTCAGGTACAGGAATAAAATAATAGGAGGTGTTCATTGCGAACACCTCCATTTTTGTTGTTATAAGATGATTAAATTCGGTCAATGTCTACAACAATGTGTCTTGGCTGACCTGTAATCATAATTGGTGAGAGCTCAGCCTGAATTAATGGACGGATGTAATTGATTAATTCCTGGCTGACATAAGTGCCGTCTTCTGTAATCCATTCCAATGGAACTTTCTTTTCCACGTTGGCAATCTTGTCTACATCATATAAATCCGTTGTACAGATATATGGGTCTGAAGATACACGTTTCAAGATAACCATTTTACCTGTTTCGCCTGCAAAAGCAGCGGAAACAGCAGTACCACCAACCTGGTATGCTTCAGTAATATCTACACGTGAGGTTAAATGTCCCGCACATCTCTGAAGAGTTGCAAGTTCTACGGCGCGGGCTTTGCAACCGAATCTCTGACCACAAAGGTTTGCGAGGTATGTTGCGGTACCGCTTAACTGTTTGTGTCCGAAAGAGTCCACATATTCTGTATGTACACCATGTTCAAATACATATTTGCCATCGGCAGTTTTGATTCCTTCTGAAACGGCTACCACGAGGGCTTTCTTGGTTAAGAAGAGACGCTCTACTTTATCTAAGAATTTATCAATATCAAATGGAAGTTCTGGGAGATAAAGTAAGTCTACACCTTCGCAGTCTTCGCATTTTGCAAGGGCAGCAGCGGCTGTAAGCCATCCAGCGTTACGTCCCATGATTTCAATAATGGTAATCTGTTTCTGGTCATATACGAGACCGTCGCGGATTAATTCTTTGGAAACAGAAGCGATATATTTTGCTGCACTACCGAATCCAGGAGTGTGGTCAGTAACATCCAAGTCGTTATCGATGGTTTTTGGAACACCGATGAAACGGATTGGACTACCGATTCTGTCCGCGTGTTTTGAAAGTTTGTTGATGGTATCCATGGAGTCGTTACCACCAATATAGAAAAATGCGGCGATTTCTAATTCTTCTAAAAGTGCGAAAATCTTATCGTACATTTCTGGATTTGCATCATATTCTGGTAATTTAAAACGACAAGAGCCAAGATATGCAGATGGAGTTCTTTTTAATAATTCGATGTCCATCTCAGAACGAAGCTTATCGTCTAAATCTACGAGATTTCTCTCTAAAAATCCCTGAATACCGTGACGCATACCATATACACGTGGCGCGCCAAGATCTTTTGCTGTTTTATATACTCCTGCAAGACTGGAATTGATTACAGAAGTTGGTCCACCTGACTGACCTACTACAACATTACCTACCATAAATACCTCCTTAAATTGTAAATCGACTGTATACAATTATTATAGTATGAAATTCATAGTGCCACAAGCAAAAATAACTTTTTAACACTCTTTAAGACTATTTGCCTATACCGCTTTTGGTGGCGCAATGATATAATCAAGCCAGAATACGACATAGAAAAAACTATGGGAAATGAGGCGCATGTGGATTTAAAAGGATTAAAGAGTTTTTCTTTGGACCAGGTATATTTGGAAGATGCATACTTTATCAATGCATTTGAAAAAGAGGTGGCATATCTTATCTCTTTTGATGTGGACCGTTTGCTGTCGGGATTTCGAGAAACAGCTGGTGTGGACATGAAAGGTGCTGTCCGTTATGATGGCTGGGAAAATATGCTAATCGGCGGTCATACTATGGGGCATTATATGAGCGCCTGTGTGCATGCGTATGAAAGCGCAAACATTTCCCAGGAAAACAGGGATAAACTGTATCGGATTTTAAAAGCAATATTGGACGGGATGGATGAGTGCCAGAAAACCTTAAAGAGTGGTTTTTTATTTGGAGCTACCATTGTGGATAAAGACAACGTGGAGAAGCAGTTCGATAACGTGGAAGAGGGCAAGGCGAACATCATTACAGA
>SVFC01000029.1 GCA_015057035.1 Lachnospiraceae bacterium
CTTATGTGTTATGTGGTTGGTTTGACTGACATCAAGGTAAGCACCTGGATTCTCATTAACCTAGTAGGACGCTTCCCAGCGATTCTTTTATCAGCACTGGGCGGACATTCCTTTACAGAGCAAAACATCGGACTGTTCATCGCCGTATTTGCCATTATTATCGTATTGTATTTTTTAGGTACATTCCTGTACAAGAAATTCAACAAAGGGAACGAAAATGAAGAAGCATAAAAATCTCCTGCCATTCACATGGCAGGAGATTTTTACTTGCACTCGCCCCATTTTTATGTCATAATTATCCCACAAAGGAGAATTACTATGCCACAAATCATCCCAATCAGAGACCTTAAAAACACAACTGAAATTTCAGACCTTTGTCACAATTCCACGGAACCTATTTATATTACTAAAAACGGATATGGAGATATGGTTATTATGAGTATTGAAACTTATGAAAACACTATGAAACAAATAGAAATGTATCAGCAGATACTGCTTTCTGAAAGACAGATTCAAGAAGGCAATATGAAAGATGCCAACCAATCCTTACAAGAAATGAGGAAACGATATGGCATATAAACTAATGACACCCCCTATTAACTACAAATAAATATCGTGAAGCAGTCCTGACATCAATGAATTATATTATTATTTTTCGAATTGATGCAGAATGTGTATACATAGTAGGCTTTTTTCATCAATTGGAGAATTATCATATCAAACTACCTATCTGGACAAAAATTTGATAATCACATCATAATTTTCAGCCCGATGCGGGAACGTACAATTCGAACAATCCTTAATCCTTTTTCCATTCACCTCAATATATTCCGGTGTCCCAGGACAATGTTCCATCCCATTTAACGGACAATAACAGAATAAACAGTTCATCTCTTCTATCCCCTTATGACATGGATAATATTCACACTCTTTATTTTCAAAGAATCGACTTGAGTTATTCATTATTCCCTCCGCGCATTTAAAATCACAGTCAGTATACCACAAAAATCCTCATAGCAACAGAATGCAACGGTCTATTGCTTGCTATTTTTTCTGAAATTCATTACCATAAAATCATCAAGTAACACACGGAGGTTATGAAAAATGAGTTCAGTAGGAAAAAATATACAGAAATTCCGCAAAGCAAAAAATATTACGCAGGAAGAATTAGCAGAGGAACTTAACGTTACGCGTCAGGCAGTATCTAATTGGGAAACTGATAAAACTCAGCCTGATGTAGATACCCTAACACAATTATCAGAAGCACTCGATGTTACTGTAGAGGAACTCATCTACGGCGAGCAGAAAACAAAACTGGAAACTGTTACACAAACGGTTACATCAGATGGCGGTAAAGCAGGAATTAGTTTCGGTGCAGCCCTTGCAATGGTAATTTCCTATGCTAAGTGGCAGTCTATCGGCTGGGCAATCGTTCATGGTATCCTTGGCTGGGTTTATGTAATCTACTATATTATTAAATACTAATTTATAACTTAAAAGGTTGTTGTATTACACGGCTTTCTTAAGCCACGTTCTACAGCAACCTTTTCTATACATCTTCTATAATCCCTCGATTCTAGATTAACTCTAAACCTTTAAGAAATTCCATCAACTCTCCAAAACTTCCATTTGGATATTTTGAAATATCCACGTTATCCTTGTTAATCAAACAATCCGTAAGCAAGAACACCTTCATACCAAGCTTCTCTGCAATCATATCCTCGCTCACATCATTTCCCACCATAAGACATTCTTCTGGCGCCACACCAATGGTTGCCAGAATATCTTCATAGTATTTCAGATTTGGCTTACAATAGCGGCTGTTTTCATAGGTAGTCACTAACTCAAAATCTTCTGGTTTTATTCCCGCCCAACGAATGCGACTATAGGTTGCAACTGCTGGGAACAATGGATTGGTTGCCAGCACGATTCTGGTATTGGCTTTCTTCAATGCCTGAATCACTTCGTTTGCTTGAGGTGCGAATCCACACACATCAGCCACTTTCTGAAATTCCGTACGATAAAACTCTTCAAAATATGGAGCATCATCGTATACCTTTTCTCCGAAGAACCCTGCAAAACTCTTCCAAAAGGTGTCTTCATTGGTGCATTCCCCATTGTTTTTAACCATCGCTCCCGTACCAGCCCAAATAGACTTTGTAACTATTTCCGGATCATATCCGTGGACAGCAAGCATCTTTACCAGTCCACCAAAATAAGCTTTGATAAAATCATCCTGATCCATCGGAAGCAATGTGCCATCTAAATCAAACAATACTACTTTTTTTCTCTGACTTTCCCAAAATGCGATTGCATGTTCCATCCAAGGTTCACAAACCAGGCCTTTTCCAACGCCTACTCCGTGTCCCACTCCTGGATATTCTTCAAAAATATGTGGAACTCCATGTTCCTTCAGCGCTTCTGCCAACATATGACTATTCACTGGTGGAACCAAATCATCTGCGTCACCACACCACACAAAGGTTGGTGGATAGTTTTCCGTTACATTTTTCTCTACACTGGCGAAATCTATCATTTCCTGAGTTGCATTCAAGCCCAAGAGATTATCTCTGCTACCTGGATGGGTATATTCACCCATAGTTACCACTGGGTACACCTGAACGATAGTCGCAGGCTTTGGCAGACCATATTTCTTATAGCCCATATGCTCTGTGCCAAAACTTCCTACCAGATGGCCACCTGCGGAAGAACCCCAGAGCGAGTATCCTTCTGTTTCTACACCATATTCTTCTGCATGATCCAAAATATCCCGCAGTGCTCTTGCTACATCATCCTGCGGATTAGGATAGCGTGCTTCTTCACCAATGCGGTAATAGAGAATAAACACAGCATATCCCCTCTTGTGAAGTTCCTCCATATATGGGATTCCTTCCACAAAATTACATACACAGCCATATCCACCACCTGGACAAATCAATGCAAATGGATGCTTTTTCCCATCTTCAATGAGATATTTCTGTAATTCATATCTGCTAGGACGATTCCAGTCCAGTTCTTCCTGTAATTTTAAATCAATTTTCATTTTTCCTTTATTCCTTACACATCAATACTAGATAAACACAAACCAGTACATAATGGTTGCATTCAAGATACCGATTGCCACACCTGCCAACACCTGATACATCGTATGTCCCACGAATTCCTTCAGTTTAATTTCCGCCACCTCATCCGTAAAAATAAGGTCCAGACTTTGAATGATTTCGTTTAAAACAGCTGCCTGTTTTCCTGTTTCCAGACGTACTCCCATAGCATCATGGCACACGATAATCGCCAGCATAGTCGTAACTGCGAACTCAAAACTACCAAATCCATACATCCACGCCGACATCGACGCCATAGAAGCCACTGTGGCTGAATGTCCACTTGGCATACCACCATCTCCAAAGAGACGCATAATATCAAACTTCTTATATACCCACCAGTGAATAAAAATCTTTAGCACCTGCGCAATTGCCCAGGAACTCACTGCGGTAATCAAAATTTTATTGGATAATAAGTCAACTAACCAATCCATTTTTCCCTCCGTCTTTATAAACTATACTCCTACAAATAATGATATTTCTTTCTTAATATTACCACAAAACACAATGTAATTACCATACCCGCCAGCTCTGCTAACGAAACCGACGCCCAGATTCCATCAATGCCCCAGAAAATTGGTAACACAATAACCGCCACCACCTGGAAAATAACAGAACGCAAGAAAGAAATCACCGCTGAAACAACACCATTATTTAATGCCGTAAACAGAGACGATCCAAAAATGCCGATTCCACAGAACAGGAACGAGAAGGAACAAATCACAAATCCTCTCTTTGTCATTTCAAACAAGGTTGCATCATAACTTACAAATAAACTGGACAGGGTTCCTGCCAGAAGTAACGCAATTACTGTTAATGCTACACTGCAATTAATAATAATCACCGCACTCTTTTTAAAGAGATTCTGAAGCTCTTTATGATTTCCCGCACCATAATTGTAGGAAATAATCGGCGCCGTACCAATGGAATATCCAATGTAAAGAGCAATAAAAATAAACTGCACATACATAATCACACCATAAGCTGCAATTCCATTTTCTCCTGCCACACGTATCAGCTGGTAGTTATATAGCATAGATACAATGGACATGGAAATATTTGACAATAATTCTGAGATACCATTGGAACAAGAATACCACAGTACTCGTCCATAATATCTGGTTTTTGTCAAATATAGCAAGCTCTTCTTCTGCATCAGAAAGTACACAAAAGGAATAACCCCACCCACACACTGACTCATTGCTGTGGCCAACGCTGCTCCGGGTAATCCCCACTGGAACACCGCAATGAACAACCAGTCCAAAAACATATTGGTAACTCCTGCTCCGATTGTTACAATTAAGCCCATCGTTGGCTTTTCTGCAGTAATCAGGAAACTCTGAAACATATTCTGAAGCATAAATGCAGGCAATGCCGCCAGAATGATTCTACCATATACTACGCAGTGCTCTATCATCGCATCATCTGCACCCAATAGTCTTGCTACAGGTCTAACAAATACAATTCCCAAAACTGCAAGAATCACACCCAATACTAAGGCAGTATATATCAAAAAAGAAAAATATTGATTCGCTTCTTCTTGTTTTCCCTCGCCTAAGGTTTTTCCAACATAAGCGCTACCACCTGTTCCCAACATAAAGCCAGCCGCCCCTAACACCATAATAAATGGATAGATAAGGTTTAATGCCGCGAAGGGAGTTTTCCCCACAAAGTTAGAAACAAACAAACCATCTACCACACCATAGATGGATGTAAAAATCATCATCACAATGGATGGTAACACAAATCGAAATAATCGGTTATAGGTAAAATGATCCGATAACTGAATCTTCATACTCACCTCTTAAAATACTCCTACAAATAATACAATATGGGGAGCCTGAAACAGCTCCCCATCTGTCCTTTTCCTATAAAACTACTCTACCACTGCAAAATATACAATGCTTGTTACAACACCGTCAGCATAACCGAAGTTAAGATTGCTTGTGCCTTTTTCATAAACAAGAGCTGCACCAGTGTCTCTTGCTGGTTCGCCATATTTTGCTTTTACTTCATCAAGTGTAGCACCAATGTAGATGCCTTCTTTGGTCTGTACTGTATCATCTTTCAATTCAATAGTATATACATAATCCACATTGTTATCTGGATATGTGTTAATGACAACGCTTCCATAAGTATATACTTTATCTTTTCCCTGGAATGCACAGGAATCAGATTCAAAGAACTTTGTTGGTTCGCCTAATGCTGTTACGATTGGTTCCATCTTCGCATTTGGGATAATGTCTGTTCCCTTATATACGAAAGCAAAACCATCCGCTTTGATACCTTCGTTAGTTCCTGCCTGCTGTGTATCTTTTCCAGGATTTTCTGTGTTTCCATCATTGCCACAGCCAACGAACAGACTGCTTGTCAAAAGAACTGCACATAATAATAAAACTATCTTTTTCATTTTAATACTCTCCTTCACGTTTTATTGCTGAACTTCTTACTGCTGAATAGCGTTTGCACCAAAACTCTTCAATTCGCCATAAGTTTCCATTTCATAATACTGCTGTTCTTTCATGGCATTATAGAAGTCTACCTTCTCTTGCCAGATTGCAGCGTATTTTTCATCGGTACGATAGTCTGTTAGGTCATAGTTGTCTACCAACCATTTTCCAAAATAATCTGCCATCTTCTCTGCACCACTGGTGTTTAAGTGAAGACCTGCATCATAAGTATCCTTGGACATGTCCAAACCGATTTCATCCTGAAGTGGAATATAGTTAATATACTCTACTTCGTTCTTTTTTGCAAATTCCACCACCTGAGCATCCCACTGGTCGTACCAATGTGGGAATTCGGTTGGTGCTTTGATAAGTACCAACTCAATGCCTTTTTCCTTACACAAGTCTGCCATCTTCTGCAGATAACCCATAGCATTTGCACCCAGGGTATAATCTGGAAGTGGAGTTGGGTCTGGGAATTCTTCCTGTGGCTTTACGTCCACACGCATATAATAACCATTATGAGATACCAAATCCTTGGTAAAAATATGCTCGAAATCATCACTGGTCAATTCTGACCATCTGGAATGATATCGTAAGATTGGAAATACATAATCAATAAAATTCTCATCCTTCATCATAGAAGCATTGATATTATCAATCTTTGACTGAGACCATTTCATACCATCGATGGACATACGGTTATATGCCTCGCTCTGTGGAGTGTTATATTTTAATGACAACACATTAAATACCACTACTTTTGGAGTTTCATATCTCAATGTATCCTCCAATAAATAGTAGGAATTCCAGATTAACTGCTGCGCACTTCCGCGAATATAACTGGTAATTCCATATTTTTCCCACAAGGTAATTGTGGAGAAATTTTCATATACTTCACAGTCCCCAATGAATAACACTTCATGGTCCGACTTGTCTTTGTAATATTCCTCGATCAGGGAACCTTCTACGATTCCTGTCTGATATTTTGGAACTAATAATCTCTGTAATAACCACAGACTTCCTATTGTTACAGCAACAACTAAGAGGCCTGCAATAATTCTTTTTATCTTCATAGCACCCTCCTAGAACTGATTATAGATAAACTGTGAGGAATCGTATCCTACGCCGTAAGCGCCAAATACGATAATAACAAGGAACATAATTGCCATCATTCCATACCATACAACCGCTGGTTTCTGGCTCAACACTTCACGGACACTGCCCACACGAAGTTTTGCCAAACTTACGCCAAGAACAATGATAAGTCCTACCACAAGCACAAGATAATCTGCACCGCTAAGACCGATATCCATCAAAGCTCCACTGGTAAATGCACTGAAATCCCATTCGGTAAACATACTACCTACCATTTTAAATGTCAGTGGTACGTCACGATAACAGTCAAACATACGAATTGCACTCATGAGCAAAATGGTACGAATTACTTCAAAAACATTGTAAGGCAAAGTTCCTTTTACCTTGAACTTGTTATGAAATTTCGCATACAATGGCTCTAATTCCTGGGAAATCATAATCACTACAAAGTTCATAAGACCCCATACAATGAAGTTCCATGCTGCACCATGCCAGATACCTGTAGTAAGCCAAACTGCAAAACTAGACAGATATACTGGTACTCGCTTACCAATCACTTCGCCAAGATGCGCTCTTGACCATTTGGAAAGTTTTAACATTGGACCACATACGGAAATTGGATAGAATATGTAATCTGTAAACCAGGTTCCCATAGTGATATGCCAACGATTCCAGTATTCTTTGATGTTCTTTGAGAAGTATGGCAGATTAAAGTTTTCTGCCAGCTTAATTCCCATAGTTTCAGCAATACCGATAGTAATATCAATACCACCTGTAAAGTCGCAGTACAATTCAAATGCATAGAACAGCATTGCTACGAATACAAATGCACCTGAATACTCATTTGGATTCTGCACCAGTTCCGTTACTGCAGGAAGCATTCTATCTGCGATTACCATCTTCTTAAAATATCCCCAAAGAATACGGCTTAAACCAAAACTTACTGTTTTTCCATCAAACTTATGCTCTGCAAAAAGCGTAGGCGCCAAATCCCCATAACGGCTGATAGGACCCTGTACCAACTGCGGGAAGAAAGATACAAACAATGCCAACTTAAATGGATTGCGCTGTGCTTCCTGTTTTCCACGGTACACATCAATGATGTAACCCATCGTCTGGAAGGTATAGAAAGAAATGCCCATTGGCACAATCATATCCACTAACTGTAATGGTCCTTCCCCTGCAAACAGGTTATTGATATTGGTGATTACGAAGTTTGTGTACTTCGTTACAGATAAAATTCCAATATTTAAAAACAAACAAAGCAAAAGCCAGTTCCACTTTCTGGCTTTCATCTTTGCTTTATATGCTTTTTTATCGTCTTTGGTCAGTTCTGCCTTGTGTTCTGCAAGATACGCAGACATCTCTCCATTGATGGCTTCCATCTTGATGCTGACAAAATAAGTGGAAATTGTCGTCACCAAAATGAATAGCAGATACATTGGGTCCGCAATAAAATAGAACACATAACTAAATACTAATAGCAATGGCCACTGAAATTTCTTTGGAACCACGTAGTAGCTCACCAGAACCAGCACCAAAAATGCTATAAATTCATATGATGTAAAAAGCATGCTCTCTCCTATTCGTCACCAAGGCGTTCGATTAAATCCCAAAGTGCTTCTGCAGAGTTGAAGTTCTCTGGAACGATTTCTTCTGCAGGAATTGTAACGTCAAATACGTCGTTAATTTCAGCGATAATAGATACGATATCAAAGGAATCTAAGATTTTGTCATCGATAAGAGTATCGCATGTTTCAAAGTCTACGTCTGGGTGTAAGTCTGTTAAGATTTCTAATAATTCATCCATTTTTATTTCTCCTTTTTCTGTTCGTTATAGTATTTTGTCAGATACACTCTATCTAATTTTCCATTGGCCGTCAATGGCATTGTGTCAAGTTTTTCTACCTTATTTGGAATCATGTAACGTGGAAGCTTCTCTTTTAAGATAGCAACCAGATCTTTTTTCTCCATTTCCCCTGCAAAATACAATACAATTTTTTCTTTTTCTTTATCATAAATACAACATGAGGAAGTAATACCTTCTAACAGGTTGACATTTACTTCAATTTCACCAAGTTCGATTCTGTGTCCCATATGTTTAATCTGATAATCCTTACGGGATACGAATACTAACTCGCCACGTTCATTCCACTTTCCTAAGTCACCAGTACGGTAAATCAATTCTGGATAACGGTCATTTAATGGGTTCTGAACAAAAGCTTCATTGGTCTTTTCAAAGTTGTGGTAGTAACCTAAGGTAAGGGATGTTCCTCTTACACAGATTTCTCCAACTTCCCCTTCTTTTGCCAACTGATTGTCGTTGTTTAACAGAAGGATTTCTGTATTGTGGAATGGACGTCCAACTGGCATCACTTCATCCAGTTCGAAATCTCTGTTTACCTTGTAATAGCAACACATACCTGTACATTCTGTTGGTCCGTAAAGGTTTGTAAACTTGGCATTTGGAAGTACGGATTTCCAGATGTTAAACTGCTTGATTGGGAACACTTCACTACCAAATGCTACAGTGTGTAAGTGTTCTGGAACCACCTTGTCAAATGCCTTAAATGCTGAAATCATAGTTAATGCTGATACAACCCAGCATACCGTATTGATTTTGTGCTCATTTAAGAATTCTACCAGTTTAATTGGGAACATAAACAAACTCTTTGGTACAAGATATGTGGTTGCGCCAAATTTTAAGGTTGGATAAAGTTCCTTTAAGCAGGCATCAAAATACAATGGTGTCTGGTTACCAAAGATGGTATCTTCGTTAAACTCTAATACATCTGATAAGTTTTCAATATAGTCAATAACCGAACGATGGCAAGCTACAACACCCTTTGGAATTCCTGTGGAACCCGAGGTGAAAACAATATAGATAGGATCAGTATCTAACTGTCTGTCACGAATCTGTGCCAGCGCCTCATCGTTAATTTCATTCTTCACAACTTCATCATAGAGGAGAACTTCAATGTTTTGTCCTTCCTTGATGAATTTCTTCGCAGTTTCTAATGTTGTTTCGTCGCAAATCATTACCTTTGGCTGCAAGTTATCAAAGATAAGTTCAATACGAAATGCAGGCATTTCCGCATCAATTGGCACATAGAAATCGCCACCATATACGCATCCAAAAAATGCAGAGATCATCTTTGGATGTTTTTCCATAAATACTACAACTGGTTCATTGTAATATCCCTGTTTGCTCAGATAAGAACCAATGGCTCTACTATCATGGTATACTTCCCCGAAGGTCAGTCCCATATTCTCATTTGCAAATGCAATCTTGTCTGGAAGTCTTATTACGGTACTTTCCAAATATTCTAAGACGTTTGTCTGCTGCATCGTTTTCTCCTTTTCCTATCTCTAGGTTTTTATTTGATTGGAACTACCAGTGTCTGGTACTCCTCTAAAACTTCTTTCTCACAGGCCAATAACGACGCCTGCGCCAATACTTCCAAGGTATCAATCACACCATTGCCTAAATCATAGGCATTTTTAATCAGGGACAATTCCGTGCATCCAAGAATGACCGCCTGAGCACCTTTACCTTCAATGAGATGTTGTTTTACTTTCATGAATTCATCCTTGGAAGGCATCTTCCCTGCCTTAATTTCCTCATAAATCATTTTCATGACTTTTGCCTGATGCTCTGCATCTGGAATTACTGCGATAAGTCCTAAGGCTTCTATCTCCTTCTGGAATATCTCACTCTGGATTGTGCCATCTGTCGCCATAATTCCCGCAATCGTTACACCCGCATCTTTTAAACACTGGGCAGTTTCACGAATCCCATGAATCACTCGAACGCCAATATTCTCTTTTAACGCATCACGGAAATAATGTGCAGTCATGCAAGGAATCGCAATTACGTCTGCTCCCTGTTGCTGCAACGCCTGTCCAACTTCCAGCATTCTTGGCAATGGACTTTCCTCGCTTTGCCCCAAAATATATTTGGTGCGGTCCGGAATGGTCGGGCAGTTATAAATAATCATTTCCAAATGGTCTTGATCACATTCCGCCTTCGTCATTTTAATCACGAGTTCCATAAAGTATGCTGTTGCCATTGGCCCAAGTCCACCAATTACGCCTAACCTCATAATTATTATTTACCTCTAACGAACTTCTTAATCTTTATACATCCCATCTCCAGGTATAGAACTTCTTATCCTGGATGGATTTTGTAGCTCTTTCTGGATATTTCGACTTGTCGAAAATATGACTATTGCTATGCTTCTTGGAGTATGCTTCCAGTTCTTCATCTGTTACCATAAAGAACTTGTCGTCATTTCCCTTACGTGGTGTACAATCTACATGATACCATCCATCTCCAAGGTTAATGAGACTCCAATAATGTCTGGAATGGGAAGTGTCGCTCTTCTCAATGTCCACATTATCAATTCCCGCAACTATATAAAGAGCCTTTGCCGCCGCAAAATAGTTGAAGCAGTCACCTTTTCTATTTTTAAATGCATAATATGCACCTTTTACCCAACTGGACTTATCGGAAGAATCCATATAGGTAATATTGCTCCATGTCCATTTATAAATAGCAAAAGCAATTTCCTGCTTACTCATAGAATCATTGGTAATGCTTGCAAGAATATCTTTTGCCATACCAAGAACGGTTTCTTCATCCACGTAATCTGCAGGT
Organism: Lachnospiraceae bacterium; assembly: GCA_015057035.1. Taxonomy (GTDB): domain Bacteria; phylum Bacillota; class Clostridia; order Lachnospirales; family Lachnospiraceae; genus Roseburia. The sequence continues at coordinate 11,304 of SVFC01000029.1, forward strand.
TTCTTCTTAATAGTGAGAGTAATGGTTACGGATGAAGTATTCCCTGTTGCATCTGTTGCCGTATAGGTAACTTCATAGGTACCTACTGCATCCAAATTTACCTTACTATTGTCAATGGTAAGTGTTGGATTTGGATCCTCGTTATCCGTTACTGTAATTCCTGCACGATAACTTACGGTTCCACCCAGGAAGATTTCAATATCTTTCGCTCCAGTAATTACTGGTGGTTCTTCATCTGTGATAACCGTCACCTTAGATACCACTTCTGCTGTATTGCCAAAACTGTCTTTCAATACAAGCACTACTTCCTTTTCTCCGCCAACGGAGACATCTGGAACCGTCTTGTATGACACATGCACGGAAGAACAATCCTGAATATTGGTTACAAACTCTTCTGCCTTTGGTAAAATCCCCAGTTTCGTGTGAAGCTCTACGGCTTCTGCGCTTGGCGCCTTGGTATCACGAATATGCAACTGAGATTCATACTCTCTGTCTCCCACTTTAATCACAATGGTATGTGACGCTGCCTTCTTCGTATCAATTGCCGCAACATCTGTCACAAACTGTGCATTTTCTGTTTCTATAAACTGTTCTAATGTAATTTTATCTCCTGCTTCCAGAATCACTTCTGGTGTTAATGGATTCCAAACAAAATATCTCACCACTAACGCAGCTAAAAGCACGACTAATACCACTGCTGAAATAATCAGTATGCGTATCTTTCGCGCTCTTGCTTCTCTTCTTCTTCGATTGATTTGTCTCTGCGGCTCTTTGTTTCTATACGTTTCTCTATTCATTCTTATAACAACTTTCTGGACATAATGCCCCAATTATCACTGTAGATTATACCCCTAGTGCTTTTGTCCGTCAACCACTTTAAGCCTTAATCAACCGCATGGTTCTCCATTTACCGCTTCTCCAACGAAGCACCATAAGTACCGCGCGAATACATTCATCCAATGCCATTCCGATATATGCTCCCACAGCCATCAGTCCCAGATGAATTCCAAAGAAGTAGGTGCCTCCTGCTACGCACAGCAACATAAATATTGCCCCCATAACCGTAGTAAACAATGCATCTCCACTCGTCTTAAGAGCCTGCACATATACCAGATTCGTTGCTCGCCCTATCTCTAAGAAAATGTCCACAAACAACAATTTCCCAACTAACTCTATCATTACCGGGTCATCTGTAAACAATCTCATAATATAATCCGAGAAAATGGTAAATAACAGGGCCGTCCCTGCTCCAGCTAGGACTCCAATAAGCGCCGCCTTTTTAGCCCCCTTATCACATGCCTCATACTCCTTAGCACCAAGCCTCCATCCTGTTAAAATGGCATTGGCATTGGCCATTCCTGCGCTAATGCAGTATGCGAAATTAATAATCTGAGCTGCATAGGAACGCGCCGTCACGTTTAGTCCTTCTGCATCCATCTGATTTAGGAAACTAATCATCAAAGTCATTGCGATGTTATAAAACACCGACTCCATCGCAGATGGCAAGCCAATTCGAAGAATCTGCTTGAAAATCTCCCGTCTTGAAACATACTCTCCCGACTCTTGCACGCGAATATATTTCTTGGATGCAATCACAACAATACACAGATTTACAACGCGGGAGATTACTGTTGCCAACGCAACTCCAGCCACATCCCATTTCATCACAAATAAAAAAAAGCCATTCAGTACCAGATTCACAATATTCGCTGTAATCGTAGCAACCATTGGTGCCTTCGTATGACCAAAGGCTCTCAAATAGTTGGAAAACAAAGGGATGGCAGCATTAAGAACACAACATCCACCCACAATCTGCAAATAGGTCTTGGCATATTCTCTTAACAATGGCGCAATTCCCATAGTATCTAATATGGTTTCTGCACCAAAAAACAATACGCAGGATAGAATCACACCAATAGCAAGATTAAAGGCAAGACCAATCTGTCTTGCCTTGTGAGCCACGTCCTCACGTCCTGCACCAATATATTGTGTCATAACAGCAGTCATTCCCGATGTAATTACGGAAAACATGATGATGAACATACCTATATAGGTATTCGCAGTACCGACCGCGCCTACAGCATCATCGTTTACAGCAGAAAGCATCATAGTGTCTATCATGCCTGCCAACATTAAAAATAATAATTCCATGCTGATTGGCACAAACAACTGTACCAACGTCTTTCTCTCGTGCTTCAACTTACTACCTCTTCGCCAAATCCTTTACCACTTCTCCTGCCAGAATCAGCCCTGCCACCGATGGTACAAAGGCAATGGAACCTGGAGTGGCTCTTCTTTGACGTTTTTCATCACTAACAAAATCTGCATCCTCAATTGGTTCTAATGGCTCTTCCTTGGAATAGACCACTTTCAGATGCTTAATATTTCTTTTTTTCAACTCTCGGCGCATTACCTTTGCCAATGGACAAACCGAAGTCTTGTAAATATCTGTTACCTCAAATGCAGTTGGGTCTAGTTTGTTTCCAGCTCCCATACTACTAATAATAGGCGTCTGGGCATTTTCACAAGCCTCTACCAGAGCAAGTTTTGCAGTTATCGTATCTACCGCATCAATGACATAGTCATATTCTGCAAAGTCAAATTCACTTTCGGTCTCTGGAAGGAAGAAGCAGTCATGCACATAAACCTCTACCGAAGGATTAACCTCCAAAAGATGTTCTTTCATTGCCAGTACTTTTTTCCGCCCCACGGATTTTTCCGTGGCAATCAACTGTCTATTGATGTTACTTACTGCTACTTCGTCACTATCAACGATAGTAATTGTCCCGATTCCGCTACGAACTAGTGCATCTACAGCGTGTCCACCCACGCCACCGATACCAAACACCGCTACGTGAGAATTATGAAGTTTTTCCATTGCTTCTGCACCTAGCAGTCTTTTGGTTCTGTCAAATCGTTCGCTCACGAAATTCTCCTTTTCATACAAGAATCACTTTTCTTATTGATAACACTCTGCTTGCTATCAATACTCTTCCTCTATAACACCTTCGCGGTATGCACGAAGAAGATTTTCTAAATCTGCAATTTCCTGTTTCATTTCTCTTCCATGATCAGTATCTGCAACTGTTTTACGTTTCATAACACGCTGTACCAGAATCTTATGGGAAACAACGTCATTTCCTTCCATGATAGCCTTTTCCACAGATTCAAATGGTTCATGCTCTGCCAATACCAGTCCAAATGAATTGTAAATCAAGGTATACCCTGCGATACCAGTCTTCTCCTGATATGCCTTTGAAAATCCACCGTCAATGATAAGCACCTTACCATTACAATGCATTGGTGACTGTCCTTCCTTTACTAGCACAGGAATATGACCATTGATAATATGAGCCTCATTACCCTCTAATCCAAATTCTTTCAGAATTCGATCTGCCACTTCCTCATTTTCAATCAGTTTGTAATATGGATTTTTTGGCTCTTTATAAGTATTTTTATCTGCTACAAAGTAACGCTCAAAGGTTGTCATTCTGTCCTTGCCATAAACTGGTGAATTTTTATTCAGCCATAGGAACCAGAGAATATCCAGCCCTTTTTGTTTTTCATCTGGGTCAGTGGCATAATAACCTTTACGAGCATATCCTTCTAGCACATCATATAATTCTTTTCCAGAATATTCTTTTCCAAATACTGACACCTTTTTAAATGTTCCATCGTCATTCAATGGCACACAACCATGGTACAGCAGATTCCCATTGTGAACCGTGTACATACTTCCTTTGGTATATAAGAACTTGGCATGCTTCTGTAATTTCTCGCTATTACGAAAAGCATAAACCAGACGGTTGATAACTTCTTCCTCTTCTTTGCTAAGAGCATATGGATTGTTCCAGTCGATGGTTGGGAAATCCTTATCCAAAAGAGGATGTTCCACACCTTCAATGACTACAACCCCCTTCTCGATATCAATCTTATCCAAAAGCATACGGTCGTCCATCTTGAAGTCCGGATTACGCTTAATCATCTGACCTTCCAGTTTCAACTGCATAATGGTAACTGCTTTGTGAATTCTCTCATCAATGGATTTGTCACGAATATCATAGGCATCTTCGCGATAATTAATGTGGAAACGTTCGCATGGGTCATTCTGATACTGTTCCAGTGCAAATCTCGCAAGCGGAATCAAGTTAATGCCATATCCTTCTTCCAGAGAACTCAAGTTACCATAACGAGCAGAAATTCGGATTACAGTACAGATAAGTGCAGGGTTCCCTGCTGCTGCACCCATCCAGGATACATCATGGTTTCCCCACTGAATATCCACAGAATGATGCTTCATAAGGTCATCCATAACCAAATGTGGATATGGTCCTCTATCGAAAATATCTCCAACCACATGAAGATGGTCTACTACCAAATGACGAATCAGGTCACATAGAGCAATTGTCAAATCATGTGCTCGTCCTGTACGAACTGCAGAATGAATAATCTCAAAATAGTAATCTTCCTGATCAATAATCTCCTGACGTCCCGTCAAAAGTTCCTCAATAATATGAGCAAACTCTGCTGGTATCGCTTTACGCACCTTAGAACGGGTATATTTAGAAGAAGTTCTTTTGCACACGCAAACGAGACGATACAAAGTCACCGCATACCAGTCATCAATATATTTTTCTGTCTGGACAATCTGCGCCAGTTTCTCCTTTGGATAGTAAATCAGCGTTGCCAGTGTACGTTTTTCTTTTTCACTAATCGTATTTCCAAACGCATCTTCTATCTTACGTTTAATCGCACCAGATGCATTTTTAATAATATGCTGGAACTGGTCATATTCGCCGTGGATATCGGTAATAAAATGCTCCGTCCCCTTTGGCAAACTAAGAATCGACTGCAAATTAATAATCTCAGTTGCTGTCTCTGCGATTGTTGGGTAGCGTTTTGCCAAGCATTTTAAATATCTAATATCATTGTCTCCCATAGAAAACCTCCTATTTCCCCGTATACTACTTCTATTTTATCGTCATTCCTATACTACGTCAAATAAAATTGTATACAAGTGCACTCAACACCTTTTTTCGCCCCCCGAAGACACCGGTTCGCCCAGCATTGGTTTAGTTCTTGTCATCAATATACTCTTTCTGTGTCGCACTATCAAAGATTGCTTTTACCACATTTGCACAGCATCTTCTTACATCGGTTTCGGAGATAATTCCCCGCTTAACCCCAGCAAGAATTTCTTTCTTATAGTAACCTCCGCCAGGCATAATCAAGTCATTGCCTGCTTTCATTGCAAGAGCATTATTACCCAAATCTTTATTGGTTGAGAACCAGTCCGTCATTACCACACCATCAAAGCCCCACTCATTACGTAACACTTTTGTACACAAATCGTAGCTATTTGGTGTGTATACGCTATTCAGGCGATTATAAGAAGTCATAATTCCCTTAGCATGACCTTTTCGAACCGCACGTTCAAAGCCTCGAAGATAGATTTCTCGAAGCGCTCTCTCACTTACATTACTTGAAACACGGTTACGGTTATCTTCCATATTATTACATGCAAAATGCTTCACTGTAACATAATATCCATCTTCCTGCTGCACACCTTTTGTAATGGTGGCCGCCACTTCTCCTGTTAAGAATGGATCTTCTGAGACATATTCAAAATTTCTACCACACAAAGGATTTCTATGAATATTTACTGCTGGCGCCAGCCAGAAGGTACATCCATACTCCTTCATCTCTTCATAGATTGCCCTACCTACTTCATATAACATCTCTCTATTCCAAGTCTGTGCCAAAGCCGCCGTAACCGGGAACGCAGTTGTATACTGATAAATTACAGGATCTTTTTCCGGATTCCCTTTCATAAGATTCTGGACAAACTCTGGTAGCATTTCAAACACAGACATTGGAAGTTCTACTGCTTTTACCTTACCATTCTTAGAAACCGTGGAACGCTTTGTAATACGAAGTCCAGCAGGCCCGTCACACAATGTAACATTTGCCAAGCCTCTGTCCCAGAATTTAGAGGTAGTATTTCCTACTGATCCCGGCATATTAAATCTGGTTTCTCCACCAAACATGCCAATTCCTACCACGATTTCCACCATTTCTTTTAGGCTCAGTGTGTCTAAGAATTTATCTACTTTTTCATCACTATATACCTCTGGTGTCTGATAGTGATATTCCACAGTTTCAAAAGCTGATGCACTAACACTGACACGAGGGACACCAGGATTAATATCCTCTTGCTCAAAAGTCTTTCCCTGTAACTGTTCAAATGGTTCTACAATCGGGCAGATATTACAATGTTTAGAAACAACCACATCTTCATCCAAGACAATCACGGCTACCGGAACCGTATTTCTGGAGGAATTACCAAGACGCACAATATATTCCCCTTTATCCAGCACATAACTCGCAGCGTCTTCATCATAGCTTCCAATTTCCGCCATATCAAAGGTCAGATGCAATATCTCATTTTCCCCCGGTGCCAAAACCTTCGTCTTTCCAAAGGCCACAAGACTCTGATATTCTTTATCTAATTTCCCTGCAGGCGCACTAACATATACCTGTGCAACTTCTTTGCCGCTATATGCATCTCCAGTATTAGTAATCGTTGCATCCAACTGCACCTTCGTGCCATCTACTGCTACTCCGGCACTATACACAGAAAAATCCGTATAACTTAAACCATACCCAAATGGGAACATAGGCTCTACATTGAAACTATCAAAATAACGATATCCAACGTATATTCCCTCTTTATAATATTCCTCTGTTACATTTCCGTTTAAATAACTGAATTCATTGTAATATGGAATATCTGCATATTGTTTTGCCCAGGTATCAGCCAATTTACCCGATGGTGTAACCACACCGGAAACCACATCCGCAAACGCATTGCCACCCTCGGTTCCCAACTGACAAATAAACAGAATTGCTCCAATACCAGGAATTTCATCCACAAAAGACATATCAATGGAGCATCCGCTGTTGATAACAAGCACAAAATTCTTATAATTCGCCACACAGGTCTCAATCGCATTACGTTCTGCATCTGTGATAAACAAATCCCCTTTTTCCGCTTTGCGATCGCCACCTTCTCCCGCCTGACGACTTAACACGTAAATTGCTGTATCTGTATTGCTATCTGCAATATCTTTTTCTGTTATATCTCTACCATTTGGAAGCTGATATCCCGCCAGCATCATTTCCATGATGGAATCAACTTTCAAACTCTTTAGCGCTTCTTTTTGAGCCTTCTTATGAGCAAGCTTTCCTTTCTCATAATCCACCTTATAATCATCAATCCACTGTCTTGTGGTAATCTCAAAACCTCGATTTTCCATGCCTTCTAAAACAGAAACACTATGACGTTCATTCACTTCCCCTGAACCCGTTCCACCTTTTATGGTCATAGAGGCCCCTGGTCCGTACAACGCAACTTTTTTCGTTTTTAATGGTAGTACTCCATTATTTTTCAACAACACAATGCTCTCTGTTGCTGCGTGGTATGCAACTTCCAGGTTTCTTTTTTCGCGTTCTGATACCTCTGGTGAATAACTTGCTTTTGTAAGTAATTTCATCCTCAAATCCCCCATTTAGATTGTTTTCTTTTCTTAATTATACAATCAATCTCTGCATATTGCACTCCCAAAAAGAAAAACGCCATTACAATTTCTGTAACGGCGTTTTCTTCGCGAAATTTTGTTAAGTTTATTTTAATGCTGGAAAAGCAAATATGCTAAGTATGCTGCATAACAAAGCAACATAATAATACCACCAACACGGCCAAGAGTTTTTTTCTTGATAGTAACTAACCAGAGAAGAACTCCTGCACCTACAGCAACAATACCATCAAACAAAAAGCTTGCCTGATAAGGAATTGGAATAATAAGTGCGCTTGTTCCCAATACGAAAAGAATATTGAAAATGTTGCTACCTACGATATTACCAATTGCAATATCTGCATTTCCTTTTCTAGCAGCTGTAACAGATGCTACCAATTCTGGAAGTGATGTTCCTAATGCTACGATTGTAAGTCCAATAAACTTTTCACTGATTCCGATTGCTTCTGCAATAGCAGTAGCTGCATTGACGCTAATGTTTGCGCCCCAAACAACAACTGCACCACCTACTAAAATAAAAAGAATCAGTTTCCAAACAGGTCTTTCTTCTGTAGATTCTTCTTCTGTCCCTTTCTTTGCCAAAATGTATAAATAAATCAAATATACAATGAAAAGCACCCAGAAAATAATACCTTCCACGAACGTAATTTCATTTCCTGTAAGACCTAATATGATAAGCACTACTGTGATTGCCAACATAAATGGCATTTCTACAAACAATGTGGATTTTTGAACTGCAACAGACGTAATTACACCTGTAATACCAAGGATAATCAAAATATTTAAAATATTACTTCCTACTACGTTACCAACAGAAATGTCTGCTGCGCCACTCATAGCACCAGTGATACTAACCGCAGCTTCTGGAGCACTTGTACCCATTGCTACAATAGTAAGACCAACTACCAACTGTGGAATACCAAATTTTGTTGCTACACCTGCAGCACCATCAACAAAATAGTCTGCACCTTTTACTAACATAAAGAAACCAATTGCCAATAAACCTACTTGTATTAATAAATCCATTTTATGACTCCTTATTCATCTTCTTTTTCTATGGGAATTTTTCCACGCGAAATAAACCTATGACGTTGCATAGGCAGTGAATAAAAAGCATTTTATTTTTCGCCATCCTTTTGGTGAATATACTTGACAGCTACAGAACGACAGAGAAGAAGTTGCCCATCTTCCTTACACTCTGTGCTTTGATAATAAAACAGATATTGCAGGAACATTCCTACAATACAGAATAACAAAATGCCACTTCCCTGCCATCTTATCATAGACTGCCCTAAGCCTCGACAAATAGCGGAAGTCCCATTATGCATCATATCTAGTGTGAATGCTGACATCTCTTCTAACAAATAATCTTCAGCTTCCATCACACTTGATTCCTCATAGGCATTCTTTGCACACAAAAAAGAGGAATCTGTCTCAGCAACCTCAAGACACATCCCTGCGAAAAACATTCCAAATGCAATTATAAAACATATCTGTTTTTCAAATTTTATAAACATTGCAAAGCACCTCAATTGTATTATATCAAAGAGCCTTATCTATGGCAATGCGCGGAAACCTAATCTTTACCAAAACTAAACCATCTTCGCAAGCGATTTTCATATCCCCGTGATATTTTTTCACAATATGCTTTATATTTCGCAAACCATATCCATGATTTACTTTATCTTCTTTTGTCGTCTTCCATGCACTAGCATTCTCTCCCATTTCACATTCTGTCGGATTTTTCATAGTAAAGGAAACACCATCTTCATCTTCATCTATCAGTAAAGAAATCTCTTTTTTCTTATATGTAAGCCTTTCACAAGCTTCTACACTATTAGAAATCAAATTAGAAAACAATACACAGATGTCCATATCCTCTATCCAGAATCTTTCCGGAAACAATCCCCATGTACTAATTATAATCTGTGCTTGGCTTGCATGAACCTTCTGCGAAATCAATGCATTCACCATATCATTTCCTACATCTATAAAGGTAGCATTTTGAAACACAGGAATATTCATAACCTTAGATAAATACTCTTGCGCTTTATCATATTGCCCCTCTCTTAAATAATGCGATAACACCATCATATGTGCATACATATCATGTTTTAAACCACGTACTTCATCAATACATCTTGCCTGCTCACTTATCTGTTCCTGGAGCATTTCTATGTATATTCTTTCTTCTGATTTTACATTCTTCATATTTCTTCTTAAGCATCTCCTTGTAGACTAATCCTATAGGTATATTAACCTGATTACTCAATTGAATTTCGTCTTTTATGTCGATAACATACCTTAAATTAACAATTATCCTTTTACTAACTCTACAGAAATTCTCATTTGAAATCCCCTCTTCCCATTTGGATATAGAGATATCTGTAGCAAAAATCTTCATTTGTTCATCCTTACTATTTATGTAAACCCGCGTTCCACGTCCACTCACTTCTATATAGAGAATATCTTTAAACCAAATCTTATAGAACTGATAATCTTTTTGCAAAAATACACACTGAGACTGTCTGAGTATATCTTCCACGATTTCATCCATTTTCTGAATGAACAAAGTCTCTTTCAACGGCTTAATCAAATATCCATATACGTTTCTCCCAAACGCTTCTGACATATGGTTTCTATTTTCCGATACATAGAGAATTCTCGTATCTGCACAAAGCTTCTCCAATATTTCCTTCAGAAAAATGCCACTCATTCTCTTGAGCATAACATCCATTATCAATATATCTGGACTGTCATCTAATAAAAGCTCCTCACCCGCAGCATATTGAAATATCTGATACTCCAATCCTCTACTCTCAAAATATCTCTCGCAAACCACTCTTATACTTTTGCGAACTCTTATGTCCACATCACATATTGCCAACGTTATCATATGTACTCCTTTTTTAACCCTATCTTTTTATTATATCTCACTTTTTACACATGAAAAACGGACAGAGTTGGCAACTTTTTTGTTTTTGCGCCACTAAATAGTCGCTTTTGCAAAATTAAAATGGATGCATCAAATTGACGCATCCACTTTTTCATTTCTTCTATATATTTTTTTTACAACTTTTCTAACTCCCATTGAAAGTAGCAATACTAAATATGCTGCAAGGGTAAATGCCGCAATATAGATAATTAAACACCAAGGATATGGCACTATCTCCTGAACAATAGAATAAACCGGCAGGGACGGTGTACAATGTGGGCTAATGAAAAACATGTTGAATTCATCTGTTTCAAGAAGCCCTGTATAATATGCAATTTCATTCATAGTCATAGCAACGAAAACTGCAACAGCAAAAACCGGCAATGCTTTTAGAATTGTTCTATGCTCCATCTTTACATAACCTGTGTATAAAAGATATACACCAATTGTAATCATAGATCCATGACAAACCATAGTCTGAATGTTAATTCCAATTGTGTCAACAAAGACCGTAACCGGATACAGCATTACACAAACACCTGCAAAAATCGAATAGGTGGCTAGAAAAGCACACAATGCCTCATGTATCTTTCCCTTACGGAAAATTCCAGCCAGCAAACCTACATACATTGGCATAGAGCAAAATTGCCAAGGAAATGCAAACCACAAGAAATCTGCAGTAATCTCGTTTCCATCGTAACTAAATGTAAAATTTAGCTGTTTATATATTTCCAAAATCGCAACCAAAACAGCAGTACCAAACACCATGGCAATTACTTGTCTACGTGTTTTATGTTTGCACAGAACACAAATCACAACTGTGATTACAATTGTCAACGCACAACATAACAAATGAAACCAGCCATATGGTTGTGGAACCTCCATTTTCCAATCTAAAATCTTTAGTATCTCTCCTAAAACATTCATCCTTTTCACCTCTGTAAAACATTAGGTCTATTATAGCATAAGAACATTTTTTTAATAGTAGTTGTTTCTTAAGATTTCTTTAAGATTATTTTCCAAACAAAAAAAGGACATCACATAAGTGATATCCTTCTATTTGAGTGAAGCATCGGGGATTCGAACCCCGGACAACTTGATTAAAAGTCAAGTGCTCTACCGACTGAGCTAATGCTCCATACTTTTTCTTTACAAAATGCCCAGAGCCGGAATCGAACCAGCGACACGAGGATTTTCAGTCCTCTGCTCTACCAACTGAGCTATCTGGGCATTGAGTTGCGGGAATAGGATTTGAACCTATGACCTTCGGGTTATGAGCCCGACGAGCTTCCAGACTGCTCCATCCCGCGATATTATATTATAGTATATGCAGAATTTCTAAAAGAAATTCAATGGGCAGAGGTGGATTCGAACCACCGAAGCAATTTGCAGCAGATTTACAGTCTGTCCCCTTTGGCCACTCGGGAATCTACCCATTAACACAATCAATATTGTGAACAATATTCAATTGTGAAAGCCGATGATCGGACTCGAACCGATAACCTGCTGATTACAAATCAGCTGCTCTGCCAATTGAGCCACATCGGCATATAAAATTCAATGGGACCTACAGGGCTCGAACCTGTGACCCCCTGCTTGTAAGGCAGATGCTCTCCCAGCTGAGCTAAGATCCCAAAAATAAACGACCCCAGCGGGACTCGAACCCGCGACCTCCGCCGTGACAGGGCGGCGCTCTAACCAACTGAGCCATGAGGCCAATGTCTTTCGACTATGAAGGTTGTACCTTCAAAACTTCATACAGATTTTCTTTGTTCTAATCTTTGGTCAAGCCCTCGACCTATTAGTAACGGTCAGCTCCATGTATTACTACACTTCCACCTCCGCCCTATCTACCTTGTCGTCTTCAAGGGGTCTTACTTCCTTATAGGAAGGGAT
>SVFC01000030.1 GCA_015057035.1 Lachnospiraceae bacterium
CCAAGAACTCAAACATATCTTCGCTGGCAAGGCAGGCGTGTTTGATGGTCTCTGCCATACCGCTTCGCACCTCACGTTCTGGAAGTGTCTTCCAGGATGCAATGTCAATGTATACTTTTTCTGGCTGGTTAAATACACCAATCAGATTCGTAGCAAGTGGAGTATCTACTGCTGTTTTTCCGCCAACAGAAGCATCTGCTGCTGCCAAAAGTGTGGTCGCATAATTAATAAAAGGAACTCCTCTGCCATAAGTACCAGCTACAAATCCTGACAAATCTGTCACAACACCACCACCGACTGCGATAATACAACAATCTCTGCGATAGCCTTTTTCCAGCATAGCATCTTCGATACGCGCCTTTGTTTCACGGGTTTTGCTTTTTTCTCCTGCAGGAAAAACAAACAGATCCACTTCGTATCCGGCACGCAACAAATCTTCGCATATAGGCTTTGCATATAAATCACGGACATTGCTATCTGTAATAACTGCAAATTTGCGAATATTTCCTACCAGTCCTCTTTCAATATCTGCCACAAGCTTTAGTCCTAATTCATATCCAACCTCAATCTCATAGCTATCATCCACGATCTTTTTCAGTTCAACATTAAAAACACTCACTGTAATCTCCTACTGACCATTACGAACCTTTGAGATAATTGCATCCATATCTCCATAAGAATATCCTTTTAAGAATGCTTCATAATCTTCAATTGATAATGGCTTTGAATAATAATAACCCTGAACAATCTGACAACCTACACGTCTTAACATTTCCACATCTTCTGCTGTTTCAACGCCCTCTGCAATTACTGGCATGCCAAGCTCGTTTGCCAGATTGATAACGCTTCGAACAATTTTTTCTGAACGTCCATTTTCCTCCGATTTTTCGAAGAATTTCATGTCCATCTTAAGGATATCGACACTAATATCCTTCAAACTGTTCAGTGATGAATAACCACTTCCAAAATCGTCGATTTCAATAATAAAACCATATTCCTGAAGTCTGCGTACCAGTTCCATCTGTTTCTTAATGTCCAGAACAAATGCAGTTTCTGTAATTTCCAATTTCAGGTTCTTTGGATTAATCTTATATCTCTCTACCAGACCTGTGATACTTTCATATAAATCTGCCAGGTAGAAATCTTTTGCTGATATATTAACGGAAATCGAACGTTCTCCAAATCCCTCATTCTTCCAGATATGTAACTGTCGACATGCTAATTCCCAAACATGATAGTCAAGTTTTGCGATCATACCATTGTTTTCAAAAATCGGAATAAATTCAGATGGTGGAACAATTCCACGTCCCGGCTTATTCCAACGAATCAACGCTTCCGCACTTACCATCTGATTGTTGAGAATATCAATCTGTGGCTGCAGGAAAATCACAAACTCATTATTTAGGAGCGCTCTGTCCATCTCGTCTAACGTAGTGGTTTCAAAAATTCGCTTGTTGCGAATCTCTTCGTGATAATATGCTACACTCTTCTGCAAATCCCCTCTAATGGATTCTAATGCCATATAGGCTCTGGTGTACATACTCTCTGCACTGATGTGTCTGTCTACAATCTCATATACGCCCACATAACAGTGCACCTTCAATTCATAGTGCTTTCTCTCAAACACCTTATGCACAAATGCCATAAAGGTTTCTTCATGAAAATCTTCTCGTGGCATAAGCAGCGCATATTTTCCACCGGAAATTCTTGAAAACACCCAAAGGCGCTTGCATCTTTCACGGTATGCCTGTGCGATTGCTAAAAGCAAATCATCACCGGTACCATAGCCTAAAATCTCGTTAAACATTTTAAACTGATAAATATCCGACACTACCATGCAAAATTCCACATCTGGGTTCTCTCGAATAGTTTTGCTTGCCATTTCGAAGAAATAGTCACGATTCCAAAGACCGGTCAACTGGTCTCTTGTTGCATAGAGAGTTGCTTCGTCTTTTAGTTTTTCCTGATTCGTAATATCTGTATAAACCACAAGAGTTCCTACAAATTTATTTTTTTCATCCCAAAGTTCCTGTCCATGGATTAAATAGGTTCTTCCGCCAAGAAACTTTGTACGGGTAAATTCACGATTTTTATTACGCTCTTTACTAGGTTCTTCTACTGTGTAATAGAGTTCATTATCCATAATGAATTTCTCCATAGGATAATAAGACTCTACGCCGAGCATTTTCTCTGCAGCATCGTTATATACCTGAAGATTATTGTTATAATCAAACATCAGCACTGGATCTGACATATTGTTGATTGCAAACGTCTTCATACGCTCAATTCGCATCTGTGGGTACCAGTAATACATAAAATAGAAGCATACAATTCCTATCGTCGCCAGAGATGCAGACCACATATTCATATTGCCACTAATCAAACGGGTTGCCATTTCCAGCACAAGCCACAAGGCAAATGTCAGACTACCCACAATATATCTGCCACGATAAATAGATGCCACCTGGCGAGCCTTCGTAAATAATACGATTACGATAAATGCCGCAATTGTAATGCATCCCAGCCAGTGAATAATGAAAAATGGAGACCACTCTGCACAAACATATGCAGTATTATACTTCTCTACCAGTCGGAATCTAAATAAAACCTCGGTAAATGCGTTAATCAACAACAATGTATTGTCCACAATGAGAAGAACTATGAAAACACCTTTCAAATATTTCTTTTGGTTTTGAAAGGTCAATGTTCTCTTGTATGCATAACGCAAGAACAATAGCAAAATCCATCCCTCTAGCATTAGCACCGCGGTATAAACAAAAGACATAGCGGTCTTATCTTCCATTATAATTGCCAGTAAAACCGCACCATTCATAAACATTCCAAGCAATGACATAAGCATTAACTCAAATGTGTTCTTTTTCTTGCTCTGCATGATTTGTACTAGCAATAACGCTAACACCATAATTGATATTACATAGAAAATCGCTGTAATTGTTTTCTCCATTGAAAATACCCCTTATCCTTTGTTTATTCTACACCTACCGCTTCTTTTGCGAGACGGTCGGCCTCCTCATTTCCCTCGATTCCAGAATGTCCTTTTACTTTTACAAAGGTAATCCGAATTCTGTCTTTGACTGATTGTATATAGTCATAATAGGCAATCGTTCCTACTTTATTACGTTTCCAACTACCGTCTGCCCAAGCTTCGATGCCTGCGTAGTCATAGTAGATTTTCAGTTCCTTCAGACCAAGTTCCAACGCTTTCTGAATTGCAGCCATACTTCCCAGGACTTCTCCCGCGACATTTCGCATAGAGGCCATCTCGTCTTCCTCTCCGGAACCTTGAAGAATGTACTTTTCTCCGCCTGCCACTAGGAATCCGCCATATCCATATACGTTCGTGACTGGATTAAACGAACCATCTACAAATGCATAATCGCCTTCATCAACATGTGTATCAGAACCTGCTCCTGAAGATTCAATTCCCTGAACAAAACGCTCTGCCTCTTCAATGCTTGTAAAACTTTTATATTTTGCTCCCGGATATCCGTCCACCATTGCTCTACAATCGTCCCATGTTAGATAGATTCCAGGGGTTTTGCCAACGCGTACTGCATAATACTTTTTCGTCATTTCAATATGCCCCCTATGATAACTATATTTTACCCTTTTTCAACTCCAAAAGCAACAAAAAAAGACCCGTCGAAACGGGTCTTATCTCTTGTAAAACTACATTCCTTCTGTAAGTTTGAAGGAAACATCCAAATCAGCTAGCCATCTAGACAGGTTGAAGTTCCAAATACCAGGCTCCCCAACTCTCTCTCGAAGTCTACTCAGATAGCTATACGCATACAGTGTTTCTTTATCTTCTGTTTGAATTGGATACGACGAATCATAATAATAATCCAATCCACAACCAATATCATCTGCCCATCCCACTAAAACAGATGACGCATCTGCTGACAAGCCTGCCAAGTAACTGTAGTCATCATAGGCATCGCCTTTGAAAAATTCACTACGTTCCGCCTTCATGCTTTCTACATTTACCTTTGCAATCCAGTAATCTGGCTGTGCAAAAGATAACGCAATATATAGGCAGGTAAATACAATCATACTATAGCGAAACAGTGGGAACTGATCCCTGATGATATATATGATTACCCCAACAAACACTAACGCCAACACTAGCAATGTCCATAACACAAGGATACGAAGGAAAGTCAGGTAATAATACTGAATATAAATCATCATTCGCATTGCGCTGGATGCAATCATAATGAAGGTACACAAGGACATCACTACAAGAACACCCTTTAACACCTTACTTGGTCTAAAATAATATAAACCAACCAGTACTAGAATCAGATTGAGAATGCTAACTGCCAGCAACTGGAAAAATCCTTCTCTCGCATATTCTGCGTAAGTGTATCCTGCAGGAAGCTGCATGTTGCCAACAAACAGGTACAAAATCTGAATTACACTAAAGATTAAATATAATGCCGATAAAATTGAGGCAACTGGAATGGCAACCAATGGTTCCCATTTTCTGGTATCTTCTACTTCTTCCTTAAGTTCTTTTTTGCACAGATAAACTAAAATTCCATAACTAGCCAAAAACATGAAGAAAATCATCCAAATAAATGATATGATGTTTCCCAGATTTAACTTCGCCAGTATATTCAGCGCCGCGTCACGGAAGACTGCATCGGCACTGGTTAGCAATCCTAATACTACTGCAAAGAATGGAATTGTAATCACAACCCCTAGCAACAAATACAAATATCTGCTGTTTTTAGCATTAATTTTGTTTTTGCAATACCAGGCGGCATCTTTAAAAGGCTTCCCAATCTGCCCAATGGCCATAACCGCCACCTGAAGGATGGAACCTAAGTATTTTCCCAGATTCCACTGCTTGGTATTATGCATGATTCCCAAGAGCATACTCAGTGTTAAAAGGAAGATTCCCAACTTATTAAAAAAGATAATTCTTCCATCATCTGTACAAAATGTGGAAACCGCCAGGAACAACATACTTACTATGTAGAATGCGTTTTCTTTTCCCAGCTTCATATCCAGTTTGCGAAGGCAGAACCAGATATATCCAATGGTTCCCAAAATATAAAACAGGAAGGATAAACCCGAACCATTTTGGAACATACATACTGCATACAGCAGAGCATACAACAGTGATGCAACGCCATAAATATGGAAATTCTCCTTGATTTTCGTGTCATACATAGTGATTGGTGGAACATATGCAGGTGGTGGTGTTACATAAATAGACGAAGCAGGCGCTTGCTCTTCCTTCTGCTCTACTACGTTCTGTGTCATTTCTTTCTCTTGAATATCACTCATTTTCAGCACCTCCTTCTTCATCTGGTACGTATTCCAATATATCGCCTGGCTGGCAATTCAAAGCCTTACAAATCGCCTCCAGTGTAGTAAAACGGACGGCTTTTGCCTTATTATTCTTAAGAATAGAAAGGTTCGCCAAAGTGATATCCACTTCTCCTGCCAGTTCCGTTAATCCTTTTTTGCGTTTTGCCATCATAACATCTAAATTAACTACAATACCCATCTTTTCACGACCTTCCTAAATTGTAAAATCATTTTCTTCTTTGTAGCTGATTGCTTCTTCAAAAACGAAGGACAACACTTTGCTAAATACCCCTGCAATGGTGAACACCAGAATCACCACTAGCATAGCAATCGATAGAAATACAACACTTCGAACCACTGACATCAGTACAATAAAGAAACTCCATTTAAACATCTTATCTAAACTGACAACGTTTTCTCGCACAAAACAATTTTTGTTAATTACCGTCTTAAAAATCTTACGGAGTTCTCTAATAATTACCAGCGCTGCAATTCCCAGCACAAAATAGATAATCACCAATTCTCCATAGTGTTCCACAAAATTAGGAATATACTCGCCTAAAAATTTCATAGACAAAGGTAGTGTTGCAGTTACTACAATTCCCGCATAAAACATAAAATCCAAAAAATATTTCGTAATCTTAATTAAGGTTTCTTTTTTCATATCAATGCTTCCCTTCTATTTTGTCACTGTTTTGCCACTGCATCTCTACACTGTGACTTTACAAATAGATAGTAACACCCGCTTTTGCGATTGTCAATATATTTTTATCGTTTTTCAATAATTTGATATTATAAAAAGAACCGACATCACAGGATGCCGGTTCTCTTATGCTTATTTAAATAAACAATCACTATTCTACCACGTCAAACTGATTTAACTGTTTGTTGAGCGCTTTGATTGCACTTTCTGGAACATTTCCAGCCATGCCCATCATCATTTCAACAGCAAAGTTTTCCATCATGCCCCACATTGGCATATCTGGTCCGATCTTGCCCTGAGTCATCTTAGAGAAGAATTCCCAAGCTGCTTCATTCTTATAAATCTGACCAATTGTAGATTTGATGCTTAACTTTCCTTCTGGGAATTCCATTGGAGTATCATCTTCTAAGTCAGCACTACCTTCTGCTGTAAACCAGTTTGCTGCACCTTCGTTACCATCATCTGTAACAGGAAGTGTATAGATTTCTGGTTCAACGTCTACTTTTTCAATGGTCATAGTGTCTTTTACATCTCCTGCTACTGCAAGGAAGATGTTAAGACCGTCTTTGAGTGCTACATTGAATCTGCAGATGTGGTCTACTGGAGCACCTTCTGCAACCTTTTCGCCGTTTAAGTAGAGAACTACGCTATCCTGGTTTGTGTAAACCTTGATTTCGCGTTCTTCCCCAGCACGCTGTGCATAGCGTTTTCCACAAAGGTGAACCATTGGTTCTGGATTCCAATATGCTTTGTAGATGTAGTAGCTGTCTTTCTTAGTCTTTCTGTCCATTGTCATGAGACCCTTGTTGTTACGTCCTGCTACGCCACCTTCGTCACGAGCTGCACAACCAAAGTCAAACATATTCCATACGTGGCTAGACCAGATCCATGGTCTTTCGTCAAGAACCTTAGCCATATGTTCATGATAAAGAGCCTGATAATCTTCTGAATAGTCTTTACATTTTGGTTCTGGACCATGATATGTGATAATGCCTTCACAACCATATTCAGAAACACCTAAGCAGATGTTAGGATGTTTTTCATGGAAGTTGTCAAGCCAAGGACCATTGTCTTCCATCTTGCCGCCATACCATCCGAAGTAATGGTTGTAGCTTTCTGTATCTGTAATGTAATGCATTGGTCCATCTACTGGTGTAAATGAAACGTGTGCGATTGTTGTAAGTCGTGTTGGGTCCATCTCCTTGCAAAGAGCATTTAATTCTTTGTGATTTGCTACTAACTGTTCAGAAATACCACCGATGAGGATTTCGTTAGAAACGCCCCAGAACATAATAGATGGATGGTTATAGTTCTGAACGATGAGTTCCTTCATCTGTTCGATGCAGTTCTGGTGAGCTGCAGGATTCTTGCTCATAACTGAGATAAATGGAATCTCTGCCCAAATTGCAAAACCGATTTCGTCACATGCATCATAGAAATCCTGTGAATGCTGATAGTGAGCAAGACGGATTGTGTTAGCACCTAATTCTTTGATTAATAATGCATCTGCATAGTGATCTTCTTCCTCTAATGCATTACCAATGTAGTTGATATCCTGGTGACGAGATACACCACGAAGTGGAGTTTCTACGCCATTGATAATAAAGCCCTTCTGTGGATCGCAAGAGAAGCTTCTTACACCAACGCGAACTTCAATATCATCATAAGTTTCATTTCTTCTCTGAAGTTCTGCAACTACAGTATAGAGATATGGGTCATCAAAATCCCAGAGATTTGCGTCTGGAACATAGATTGTAGTCTTGGTTGCGTCTGCTGGACGAACTGCATATCCAACTTCTTCGCCGTCCTCATCAAAAATGTTATACTGAACTGTAAAGTTTTCGTCTACATTTTTTACAAAGGATTCGATTTCGAATGTTGCTCCACCGCAATCACATGGTTTTGGAGTAACCATAATACCAGGACCACCATAGTATTCCAAATCAAAGTGTGCATCTGGTACACAGATTAAGTTAACACCACGGTAAAGACCACCATAGAAAGTAAAGTCTGCATGCTGTGGATATACATAATCGTTTGCAATATTGCTACATTCAACAACTAAAAGGTTTTCGCCTTCTTCTTTACAGTAGTCTGTGATGTCTGCACGGAAGGTTGAGTATCCACCCTCATGATAGATCACTTTATTTCCGTTTACATATACAGTTGCTTCTGAGTTAGCTGCAAGAATTTCCACAAAAACTCGTCCACCTGCTAATGGTTGTTTTGGTGTTTCAAAAGATTTTGCATACCAGTAATTGCCACGGTCATAGCTACCGTTTCCGTCATTACCATCTACTGCATTCCATGTGTGTGGAAGGTCTACTGTTTCCCAGTCATTTGGGTAAGCTGTTGGTAAACCAACGTTTTTCTGGATAAATTTCCAGTTCTCGTTAATGTTGATAATATAACGCATAATAACCCCCTAATAATATTTTTAGGCACAATTGCCCACTACTACTATTTTAATAAAAAATTGCTTACAATGCAACCTATAAACCAAATTCCTCTGGCAAAAATCTTGGGCATACATTCTCCGATGAGGTAATTACAGAAGCTGCCAGAGTAGAACCTATCTCACACGCCTCAACCAGTGTTTTTCCATAGGTTAAACCTGTCATAGCACCTGCACAGAACGCATCTCCCGCACCCGTGGTATCTTTTACCACCACTTTCTTTGCCTGGCAAATACCCTTATTTCCTTTTGCGTCTGCATATACTGCACCTTGGCTACCCATAGTTACTATCATAGATGAGATATTTGCGGAACCAATTTTACGTGACAAAATCTCGCACATCTCTTCTGGTGTTTTCTTTGAGTAGTCATCAAAGAATAACATTCCCGCTTCCTGATCATTGCAAATGAAGCAATCTAATTTCTGAAGAAAATCTCTTCGCTCTACTGCGATACCCATATTAGAAACCAGTGCATACACCTTTTTTTGATGCTTTTCAGCCAGGTCAAAAATCTTCTTTACAATTTCTTTGTATAAATCAATCTCGAAAATAATACTGTCTGCATTAGCAAAAATTTCATCGCCTTTTTCTTCCAAAATCCCCATAATCGGCGTTGGATCCGGACGCTTTGAAATCGAGCCCGCCACATCCCCATTACTATCAAATACTGCAAGCCAGGTTCCCATACCGTCTGCCACCGTCTGTACATAATCCATATTTACTTTATGTCTGGTTAATTGGGCAAACACATCTTTTCCCATTGGGCTTTCATCTACGATACTGACAAAAGTAGGCCGAAGCTCCATATTGGCAATATCTTCGACTACGTTTCGTGAAACACCACCGTGAACATATTCAATCCGTCCTGCATTTCTTCCATCTGGTATATATGCCCCTTCTGGAAATCCTTTTATGTCAACAAAAACAGTACCAATTACAACAATTCCCATATCTGCTTCCTCCTACTGATTCAGTACCTGTATTGTATCACAAACGCCCTTCTTTTCATAGATGTAAGAATTTTACATCGCACATTCTCATTTTCCAAGAATAATTTTTTCAAATAAAACTCACAATTCTGTTATACACAGAAGTTCTTGCGGTTGTTTTTCTTACTATATAAGATTAAGAAAAGCATGTGTGAGGTAGATATGAAGAACGACCAAATTGGAAAGATTCTAAAGAAATATAGAAAAATGAATCTATTATCGGTAAATGATGTAGCCATTGAATTATTTGAGAAATATGGTGTGGATGTGGCAGAAAAAACCATTTATGGCTGGGAGAGTTCACAGGCACATCCGACAGCTCCAATGTTAATTGCATTATGTGACATCTATAAAATCAACAATATTTCAGAAGTTTTTTCTGAAGAAATGGAACCAAAAGGATTTCCAATCACTCCAGAAGAACGCCGATTAATAGAATGCTATCGTCAAAACGAAGACTTGCAACCAATTATACGGAAACTACTAGATTTATAAAAGCGCTGTACATTTGCACAGCGCTTCTTGTTTATAGAGCTCTACTATTAATATGTCTTTGATGACAATTCAAATAACATCTTTAAATGATTTCGAAACTCCATAACTGTTTCACGATAGTCTATTGGCTGATTCATAAAATCTGCCAAATCACAATGTAGATGCGGTTCCATGTCAAATTCCTCTTCTACCAGGAAAGCTGCATCCATGCACAACTCCCCAATCACAATTTCAATCAGTTCACTTGCAGTCTCAAACTCTGTAAACATTTCGTAGGAATTATGTTTTTGACTGTAACGAAAGAAATACCACTTCCCTTTCAACGAATGACATATATCCATATCCGTCATGGCAAGATATGGCTGATATGTGCTAATCAGCTTCTCAATTTTTTCATCTTCTGTCATCTCTGATGCAAATTCATCTTTGAATTCCAAATTATACTTACAAGGTACTCTCATATGCAAATCCTCTCTTATGTTATATTATGCGCAACTTTTTGGTTGCATTTTTAATTAATTATAACATCCTTTGCTATCCTAATCAATGAGGTGATGACTATGTATTTTAAAAGAATTGGGGACTTACGTCAGGATCATGATTTAACGCAACAGGCTGTTGCAGATTTATTAAACTGCCAGCGTGAAGTATATCGTCGCTACGAAAAAGGTATTCGTGAAATTCCAGTATCTTATGCTATCATTTTAGCGAAATATTATGGAGTAACACTTGATTACTTATTAGAAGTATCTGATTCAAAAAACTAGGACTAAAAAGGGGCATTCGCAAAAATATTAATCAATTGCGATGCCCCTGTTCTTTTTATTCTATTGCAACTTCTGCTAAAAGTTTTCCAACCGTTTGCATAATTCCAGTATCTGTTACACCAAATTTTGGTGAACGATTAAAGAAGTCAAAGGACACCACCACCTCTGGTCTTCCATCTTTTTTCAAGAGATATTGGATGAACTTAGAGGATTCCTGTCTAACATTCATACGATACGCCATCGGTGAACGTTTTTCCAAATGGGATAAAATGCTTTCTGTATAGCAATCATTAGCGTCAAACTGCTCCAAATATCCCGGCTCAAAGATAAAACTCAAGCTTTGAATTGGATTCACATAATTGCCTCTGCTGTATGTACGATGCATATCTACTCCAGTATAAATAGCAATGCCATCAATATCAAAATAAGTCTGCATATCTTTCATTACACCTGGAATGGCCGATTTCCCTTCCCGATATAATCTTAAAATCATATTAGACAAAAGAACATGTTTATCTCCATCACTAATGGTTGCCTTTAAGCCAACGCTTCTTTCAGAATCATTATTTTCCAAAAGTGCGCCATGCAACTCCTCTCGGTAAATAATATAACGGCTCTTTCCTTTATCCTTTGCAATATAGAGACAACCATCTGCTTTTCTAAATAATTCTTCATAGGTTGTTCCATCCTCTGGAAACTTGGAAATACCGCAGGAGAAGGAAATCTTAAACCCTTCTTTTTCATTAAATGCCCAGTCAGCATGCTTCGCAATTACTTTCATAATGCGTCGCATATCTTCCTCTGTTGGAACATTCTCTAGCACCAGCATAAATTCGTCACCGCCAAATCTTCCCGCCATACCACGGGTATGGGTTACGCTTCGTAAAATCTCTGCTGTTTTGGCAATTACCTCATCGCCAAACATATGACCGTACTGATCGTTAATCTGCTTAAAATCATCGATATCTATCAGCACTAAATAGCCACCTTTTTCACTATGCTGAATACGTTCTAATGCATATTCATGAATCGCTCTCTTATTCAAAATTCCCGTTGTTGGGTCTTTTGCATTCTCAGACAAATAATAGGATTTTTCCGGCTGATTTTCCCCAGCATAGTGTACTAGCCCTACCAGTTTATAATGTACATCTTCCTTGTAAAAGATCGCACAGCTACACTCCAAGCGCACACCCTGCATATAATCAATCAGCACTTCCGCATCCAACGTTGTTTTAAAACAGTCAATACGTTTATGAATCATTTCTCCCAGCGAAAGGAACTCCTCCTTCTGCTTATCCGTAAAACGGGCATTATTCTGAACTTCTTCCATGGCCTGTGTCAGATTCTTGTAAAACATTCTTCTGCTCTGTCCATTGAAATATTCATAAATCTGTAACATGTCATCGCTATAACTGTATTCGAAAAATACCCCATCATGCAACGACATCAACTGACGATATTTCTCCATCTGGTCTACACAAAGCTTATAGCGATCTGTTATAGACATAATATCTGTAATCTCTATGTCAAATGACTTAAAACCCGACATTTCCTTGCCGTTATAGGACATTTTCATATACACGTAGCGGTAGTTATCGTAATCCGTCAAAAATCTTACCAGTAAACACTGTGGTTCCAAATCCAGACACTCCACTGCCTGTAAAAAAGAAGCCACGTCATCTGCATGCAACAATTCAGGAATTGGAAAACCACTTTTTTTGCCAACAAGATGATAGAATCTCTCATCCGCATTCACGATATAAAAATTGTCTCTTATGGATGCTTTTCCATAATAAATCTGAAATTCGCTATCATCTACCCTGTACTTGGTAATGTTCACGCCTCTGTCCCCCTAAAATTACTTCTCCACAATATTTTGCAACCAAATTCCACTCTTTACCATAAAATAGCCAATAATGGCTTTGATAAACTCCATAGACTGCACCAGCAAAAACACCCATACAATTCCAAGACTTGTGTATTTTGCCAATATGGTAGCTACAGGTATTACAATCACCCAAGTATAAACGCTGTCAAACAAAAAAGTAATGACTGTTTTCCCACCGGAACGCAAGGTAAAATAGCTACAATGACAATAAGCACACACCGGCATTACAGCAGCCGAAATCAAAATAAACACGCGCGCTAAATCTTTAATGCTGTCTGCAGTTTCATATATATTTGGAAAAACCGTTCCAACCAACATCATAATCAGTGCAACCGCCGCACAACACACCACACTGAAAAACGTGGTCTTGCGGCAACTGTCCTTGGCTTCTTCGATTTTCCCTGCCCCAAGATATTGACCAACAATAATGGAGATACAAGCTCCCAATTGGATATACACCACATTGAACAAGTTGGTAATGGTAGAAGAAATGTTCTGTGCCGCCACCACATCTAATCCTCGCACCGCATAACACTGTGCAATTGTGGCCATACCAGATGCCCAAAGCATTTCATTCAACATAAGAGGTGTTCCGGTAATCAAAATATCCTTTAAAATCGGTTTAGGAATGCGCAGACTTCTGTACGCTCCTATGATATATGGATTTTGTGTTTTATTTGTGTGCGTCCAGAAGATAACAATTGCACACTCCACAAATCTTGCAACAACTGTGGCAATAGCCGCACCTTTCACTCCTAAAACCGGAGCTGGACCAATTCCAAAAATCAACACATAATCCAATACCAGGTTCGTAAGCATTGCCGCTATTCCCGCCAACATAGGAACAAAAGTGTGTCCCGTCTCTCGAATGGAACTAATATAGGTCTGGCTAATGGCAAATGGAATCAAACCGAGCATCATAATGGCCAAGTATTCTTCTCCATACTGTAGTGCCAGTTCAAGATTCCCAACCTCTCCACTGTCTGCCAGATATAACTGAATCAGTTCTGTTCCCGCAAAGGCAAAGATTCCCAATGCTATAGCGCACACAACAAGCGCTGCATACCACTTAAAACGAAAGGCATGCTTTTGTCCTTCGTAATCACCCTTTCCAAAAAACTGAGTTCCAAAAATTCCAGCCCCAGATGCCGCCCCAAAAACACAGATATTAAACACAAACATCAGCTGGTTTACAATGGCTACCCCGGACATCTGCTCCGTCCCAATTCTTCCTACCATAATGTTATCCAGCAGGTTAACAAAACTGGTTATAGCATTCTGTGCAATCATCGGTGCCGCAATCAAAATCAATCTTTTATAAAAAGCTTTATCACCAACATATTTTTCTTTAAATGTACTCATATTCTTCCTACTTAATTACTTTCGGTTTATACATCATTTCATTCACTGCATAAACTGTTACAAAAGCATCAGGATCTGTTTTACGAATAAAATTCATCAGTTTCTGATACTCATTTTTATCTACGATAGTATTAATCTCCGTACGTTTTGTCTCAGAATAAGCGCCATATGCATGGTAAGTGGTTGCACCACTGTGAAGCTCATGCAGAATAAACTGCAACATCTCTTCTTCTTTCTGGGAGATAATGCAAACGCGTTTCTTAATTGTCGTTCCAAAAATAAAATGGTCTACTACTAATCCATTAAAATATGTTCCTAATACACTCAGTGCAACCGTCTTGGCATCGTAAACAAAAGCCGCTGACAACGCAACCGCCATTCCTACCAGACCTACTGCTTTTCCGAATTCCATATGGAGGTATTTGTTCATGATTTTTCCAACAATGTCCAAACCGCCAGAGGACGCATTACGGATAAAAAGGATTGCCTGAGCAAGTGCCACTAATACACAATAACAGATTACATCCAATGTCTGGTCGTTAGTAAGTGACTGGTTGTTTGGGAATAAAACTTCCAAAACCCCCATAAGTGTTGGCATCAGCGTTGCTGTATATACCGTCTTAATTCCGAATTCTTTTCCTATTAACAAAAATCCCAGAATCAACAATGCCACATTCATAATCATAGTAAGTGTAGCTACAGACAATGGAACAAAATTCGCCAAAACCATAGCAAGGGCTGCCACACTACCTACGGATACGTTGCTTGGTATCATAAAGAAAAACACGGCTATCGATACCAAAGCTGTTGCAATTGTAATTACAAGAAAATCCCACAGGGGTTCTAATTTCTTCATAGCTCTCTCTTTTCCTGATATATATAATTCCTAACCGATTGTCTCGGGCTGAATCTTAAATACTCTCATGGCATTTTTATACATAATGTCTTCATAAGCATCTGTGCCGATGATTGCTTCTAATTCGTTAAAATATCTCTGATATAAAGATGGCTCACCCTTTGGATTTTTGCCATAAGTATGAACTCCGTCAATTGGATTGTCACTGCCAAACATAATCTTCTTGCTGCCATATAACTGAATTGCCTGCAATGTACTCTCCAACGATACCCAAGTGGTATCCCCATAGAGGTTTGGAAGCTTGCCAAGCATCTCTATAGCAGTCTGATTATCCGTTCCCAAGTCCATATGCGCCATAACAAAATCCACATCTGGATATTTCAACGCCATATTATATACACGTACGGAACTAGCCTCATCGCAGTCTGCAGTGTGTGTAATTACTGGCAACTGATATTTCTGCGCAAGTTTAATAAATTCCTCCACCTGTGGAGAATCAAAGGCGATTTTCGAATGAAATGGGTGCACTTTGATGCCATATACAACGTCACGATTGTTTTCTATGAGTGCTTCTAATTCTTCAGTTATCGTTTCATTGGCAGGCTTCACCCATGGAAGAACACCGATTTTCCCAGGATTTGCTCTTGCAAAAGCAATAGCCTCTTTGAAATATTCTTCCTGTGATTTCTGCTTCTCCCTTGGAACTGGTTTCCACTCACAGTCGTATTCCACTGCTGCATTAGAAACCAAAGCGAAATCAATGTGATAGAGTTCCATAGACTCTAACACAATCTCCTGACTCATGTTTACTACACGGTCGATGTCCTCAAAAATACCTGTATGTACGTGGGTGTCTATAATCATATGAATCTCCTATTAGGTCTATCAGGTGGCTTTATTTATATTCGTCCAATACGCTTCTTAAAAGTTCTGGATTGTCTGTCATAATGCAGTCACAGCCCAGTTCAATTAAATGACGCATCTCATCTGCATCATTAATAGTCCAGTATTGTACAGCAATATTTCTTCTGTGTGCTCTGTCAATCAATCCCTGATTATCTAAAAAGATTTCGATTCCTAAATCATAACTGGTTGGAATCTGTAAACATGCAAAATCGCTATTATCAAAAATATTAACGCCTAAATACTGTGTAACAACAAACTTTGCAGCTGTTCCTGTTGGTGCACCACGTAATAAATCAGAATATTTTGATTTTAACTCTTCTTCGATTTCATCATGGAAAGTACCAACTACTATCTGGTCTCTGTAGCCTGGATACTGATTCAAGGTTTCACTTAAGATTTCGCAGGCTTTATATCCTAATTCACCATCGTTTTTAATTTCCACGATAAATAACAAATCTGGATGAGATTCATAGAATTCTGCAAACAACTTGTCTACGGTAGCAATCTGCAATCCCGCACCTTCCAAATCTGTTACATCCTTGTAGATTCTCTCTCCGTTTTCGTCTTCAAAGTAGTATCCAAAGTTATACTGCTCTAATTCTGCAAGAGTCATATCCTTGATATAATGTCTGTTTTCCTTGTTTTCGCATAGAGCTTCTACTTCTTCCAATGATATATCACCATTTACGTTACATGTTTCATCAATATAAGAGTCATGGTTATATACCAAATAGCCATCCTTCGTTAAGTACAGGTCGCTTTCAATAATATCTACCTGAATGGTCTTTACCGCCTCACGGAATGCCAACATGGTGTTTTCTGGATTATTTTCTCCGCCACCTCTATGAGCTGCAATCATAGGAAGTTTCCCTTTTCCCACCACAAATGGGTTGTTTTCCACGTTGTGTTTTGGTGGAATAATATTAATTACAAGGAAAAATACAACAATTGCTGCAACTATAATTCCAAAGATTTTTAGGCCTTTATGTTTCTTCATTTTACTTATCTCCTTTGTATTGTATACAATAAAAATCCACGATAATTATATAATAATTTTCTAGGATATACAACTGTTTTCAAACTTGTCTTTTCGTGTTAAAATAGTTATATACTTTTGTGATACAGGGGGTATTTTTATGTTTACATTTACAAAAGATTGTTTGATTGGAATTAATGAAATCGACGAAGAACACAGAAGACTGTTTGAACTCATTGCAAGCACTGATGCTGCTTTAAAAGGAACAGCGGATCCTGTAGGGCATGC
The DNA here is from genome assembly GCA_015057035.1 of Lachnospiraceae bacterium. Taxonomy (GTDB): domain Bacteria; phylum Bacillota; class Clostridia; order Lachnospirales; family Lachnospiraceae; genus Roseburia. Next base: position 17,028 of record SVFC01000030.1, read on the forward strand.
ACTCCTGTTGATTAATGAGTTGAAGCAATACGCCACAACGCACTTTTCTCACGAAGAAAAATATATGGAAAGCATTAATGATCCAGAATTACCTCGCCAGAAAAAGGAACATGCAGCGTTCATCGAAAAAGTAAATTCTTACTCTTTCGACTCTGTAACGGACGACACTGCTGTTGCAGTTATAAGAGAGTTACTTGAATATCTATCCAAATGGCTTATGAGCCATATCTTAGGCAGCGATATTCTAATCGGTCAGTTTCAGAAAAACGAAAAACCAGCAATTCCTGTGTTTAGTGATAAGTTTATAACTGGAATTGCTATCGTTGACGAAGAACACAAGAAATTGTTTGAGATTATTGGTAAGGTTCATGAAGCTATCCAGACAGAACTTGTGCACGATAAGTTTGACGTCATCCTAGATATTCTGGATGAATTAAAGGAGTACACCCGCGTTCATTTCGCAGACGAAGAAAACTACATGCGTGAAATCGGTTATGACGGACTAGCATATCAGGAAATGCTTCATCAGAAATTCATTGATAAATTAAATGAGTTGGATTTAGATGATGTTGACGACAATCAGGAAGAATATCTCTATGATTTCCTTGGTTTCCTGCAGAACTGGCTGGTTAATCATATCCTGAGAGTAGATAAACTGATTCCTGTGAAATAACTTATATATAGCATATTTATCCACAAATTTTGGAGCGAGGCTGACATAAATTAAGCCTCGCTCCATTTCTTTTTCTTTCAAGGTGTTTTCCTGAATTAATTAGCGATTTAGAATCCAAATTCCCAGATTCAAATATCCTGCAAAGGTCAACCAAACAAGATATGGAATATTCATATACGCCGCAAGTTTACTTATGTCTTTGAATCGCAAAATCATAATCAGCACCAGCACCCACAGCAATACCAACCATAAAAACGAGAAAAAATACCAGCCAAAATTAAAGAAAAAGGTTGGCCACAGAAAATTCACCACCAACTGATAGCCGTAAATGGTCAGAGCCTTTCGAATTTCCTCTTGGCTTTCTCCTGATTGCAAAATTAGATAAGAGGATATCCCCATCAGTATGTACAAAATGGTCCATACCACTGGAAAAAGCCACCCCGGCGGTGCCAGTGGTGGCTTGTCAATGCTTTGGAACAACTCCATACTATTACGTGTTAATAACGCGGATACAATCCCCACAATCACAGGAATCGCAATACAAATAAAAAGTAATCGTTTGTTGATTTTCATAGTCTAAAAAGTCCTTTTTGTATAGACTATGTGACGTTCTCTAGAATTATTCTTGTTTTCTGCCTGCTTGAATACGTCTCACATTGTGAAGTGTATACAGAACCAATGAGAGAATCATCATTGCTGCACATACCAAAAGAATAATATTGGACACCTCAAGTGGCATATCAAACCACACCAGATGAAGTACCATCATGGCATACAGCAACACCGTTACTACCTTGCCATGCCAATCTGCACCATGTACATTACCAGAATATTTAATGCTTAAGGCTCCAGTAATTGCCATAATCAATTCTTTTACAAACATCAAAGCAAACATCCAGATCATATATGGATAACGCAGTGACAGACATAACACTACCGCTGCCTGAGTCAATTTATCCGCAATTGGATCCAAGATTTTGCCAAGATCTGATATCATATTGAATTTTCTAGCAATTTTTCCATCTACAATATCTGTAAGCCCTGATAACATAATCAACACAGTTGCCCAAATATACTCTTCATATACACAGTACAGCACAACTATCGCTGGAATCATAAGAATTCTTATGAAACTTAAAATGTTCGGAATTGTAAATATCTCCTGTTTTGTAACTTTCATTCGTACTCTCCCTGGTGTCCTGGTAAATCCTGGAGTTACACCCGAAGAATAGAATATTATGTTTTGCGTGGGAAGTCAAGGCGTTAAAAACCGTATAATTATTAACTTTTCCTTAAAAACAGAGTTTATTCAACACCAAATAAAACCCAGCAACCAAAAATACAACTATCCCCACATAATTGGTAGCAAAAATCAGTATCACAACAGACATGAGCAACAAAAGCACTGCTCCTAGCTTCTGTGCGAAAACAATTTTGTCTCCCTTCACTTTTAGATTCACAAATGGCAATAGCCCAATCGCTAAGGCTGCTATAGCCATTAATAACCTGCATAGATATCGTACTGCTCCACCCCATGCAAATTCGTAAAGTGTCCAATCACCCGAAAACAATAAACGACCTTCTATAATACAAAACAATAATGCCAGTATTACAATGATAACACTTAGGAAGAAATAACATCCTTTTAATATCTTATTCATACTTAATTCCTCTCATAAATCGACTTGGCTAAATCATTGGTGATAAAATCACAAATAACAATTCCAAGTGAACCATTGTACTGCTGTATATTCTCCTTCAGCCAGTGATTCACGTCCAAAGCTGCTGTACCTGCATACAATGGCGGAAAACCATTGTCCAGATAGCAACTTGCAAAGTTAAGCGTTAATTTGTCATCATGAGAAGAACTATATAAAATTGTCTTTTTGATGTCATCTATTTTCACATCTGTGCTAGAAATACAGTAATTATCCTGAATGTAAAGTTCTCCAAGTTCAAAGGTGGTAGAGTCCTGCCATCCATTGTCTGCTGGAACACCAATGGAAGCATCTGAATATCTGGAAATCACGTAAACCTTACCACGCATTTCACCTAAGGTCTCTGGCAATGCTTTATCAAAAGCAAACATCTCCTTGTACTCTGTGAGTTTTTTCTCCAGTGTATCAGCAAATCCTTTTGCGGAATTCACGGTATCTGCTTCTTTTTTGATGGAGATAATCAGCGTCTCCGATGGATGTGCCTTCATAAACGCATGGATGTCTTCTAAGACTTTTTCAAAAGCTAAGGCCTGATCCACAAAGCTATGTACCACCACAAACTGGTCATTTTTCAATTGTAATCTAATATCCAAAAATCTCACACCTATGGCGAGCTGTTCTGCAATGGATAAATCCTGACATTTTCCCGCTACATCTCCAATAGAATGAAGTGCTCCAGAATCATGAGTCCCTGGAATGGACATCTGACAGAGATGAGTGTCATCTGGAAGTTGTTTCATCCATTCTGCAGACTCGGTATTTGCTTCAACCTTACCTGATGGCAGAAATGCCAATAGAGATATCAAAAGCGTGATTACCATTGCTATAATTATTGTTTGCTTAGACATAATATTACCTTTCAAATACTGCTGTACCTAATTCATATGGATGATCAATAAATAGCACATCTTTTGCCTCGCTCTTGAAACGAAGTAACTTGTATGTGACCAGAAAGTCTCCACCGCCACCAAATATCATTAAAATTGCTACAGCCAGTAACACTTCAGATCCGCTAATTACCGCTGCAATTCCCGGTATAAATCCTAAAACAATGGTCGGCATTAAAGACCCGATAATAATCTGGTGCTTTTTCATCGGCTGATTGCAACTGCAATAAGGTGTCAGGTATTCCATAATTATCCCAAAAGAAATGGATTTCCAACCATTCTCAGCAAAATGTGCCCAAGTAATTCCATGTATCAGTTCATGGACAACAGTAAGAACGATAAAAATCGCAAATACCGCCAACATTGTCCAGTATTCCAAATCATATGTATGCCCCACCGCAATAAATGCCACAAAAAGTGGAATAATAAACGGCAATCCTATCACTAATGCGAGAACATTTGCTTCCACCACCCCGATTGTTATGTGGTTAGGACGATACCCTTCCGCTACTAATTTTTCTGTCAACTGTTCAAATTCTTCTTTTCTTTTTAACTCTGCTTTACTGAGTTTACGCTCTTTGGTTTTCTTGCTCATATTTTTTGCTCCTTTCCATTTTACCAAATTCCATATCCATTGTTTCTACTTCTATATTTTCTTTTCCTATTTTCATACTATCTCCTCTCGTCAAAATTCTTTTTTATTATAAAACAACCTCATAAGTTGCACAAATTTGAGCCCTCAAAATTTTCGCAGGTTGCATAAAGTTCTTTTCAGACATTTCATAAAACTTGTACTCATACTAAGTCTATGCTATAACACTAAATAGTAGCAACATTGCTACTGGCAATCGTGTTACAGGGTGGTTGACCTTCATTCTACATAGAATGGAGGTGGTGCTTATGAAGAAATTTGACTTTAAAGACTTGATGTCTTTTGGCATGTTCCTCTTAGCTTTACTGACATTCATTTACTTGATTTGTCAGTAACGTAACAAACCCTTCCCTGTACTTTGGCTAGTGAGGGAAGGGCTTGTATTTTTCCTTTAGCTTGGTCAACCACTCTGTGGCGATTGCCTTTTTATAATTATATTATAGCAAATTATATTTTTATTACAATCTTTTTTGATAATTATTTTCTTTTACCTATTACAACCCAAAAATTATCTGCTCTCTCAAGTTTCTTTGATATGGAATCTACCAATTCCGGAACAGAACTACATATTTCTTCACGCACTTCATGCTCCAAGAGTTCTATTATTTTCGGGAAATGTATCATTCCATTTCCTCGTTCTATAAAACCTCTTGTTACTCAACTTCTAACTTTTAGGAATATAATATTCCAAAGAAATCAACTCCATAATTTCCTGTGAAATTTTTAGATTATTCAAATTTAATCCTTTTGCCACATGACAAATTTTCTTATATCTACTCTCAGAGTTTTCTTTTGAGAATATTGCAAGAACCTGCGAAGGCGCATTCGTCAATTTCTTTATATCTTCCAACAATGACGAGGCTGGTACATAGTAACCATTATTTGAATCTTGTATTAGTCCTAAACAAAAATTCACATTTCCTACCAGTTTATCAGCCACTAAGTAAGGTCTAATTCCATTGTAACCTCCTGCAATTTTTGTAACTTCATGAATCTTCATTAGTACTGGCAACGCTGCTAGCTTCAAATTTACGGTTCCATCTTTTTTAAACTGAATTTCATTCTTACCTAATCGATTGTTTACGCATTTATCAAAGAACAATTCTGCAACATGTTCTCGAATATTTCCCTCTTCATCTATCAATTCTAAGCCTGTCAAATGCTGATAATTTTCTTTCCCGAAATATACCTCAAAGAATTTTATACCATTATCAAGCTTATCTCGATATATAAAGATAAACTTATTGCCCGCCAATTTCTTGTTATATATTTTTGCACATTGCATTGCAATTGCTCTTGCCTCTTCCTTTGTGTACGAATGCATTTTATCCCTCCGGAACGGTAGCAACAAAAAAAGAGAGGAAAGTCACACCATTGTGTCACATAACCTCTCTTTTTGGCTAATTTTAGTGTTGTCTGCCAACAGCCACTTGCGTGGTCTCAATATCGGGTTTTAGTGTTGCCCGCCAACGTCCACTTACGTGGTCTCAATATCAGATTTAGGTGTTAGCCCACCAAAAGAAGCACGCTTCTTTGTTACTATTATTATAATGACATAAGAAAACTATGTCAACAAAATATGTAAAAACGTTATATTATGCAACTTCTCTAAACTATTAAATTACTACCACTTGGGATTGCTTGATGAAATAATCAGAACCAAGTAGAAAGAGACATCTATCTCTTTTAGATGTGATAATTATATCTAGAATACTGGCACATTTCAATCAATACTGTTGCACAAATTTAAGGTATCGTTTTTTCACATATTGCATAAAGTTCTTTAAAGACTTAATGTCTTTTGGCATGTTCCTCTTAGCGTTGCTGACTTTCATTTATTTGATCAGTCAGTAAACGAAAAAACCTTCCCTGTACTTTGACCGGTCAGGGAAGGTTTTTTATTAAATCTTAACTTATTAGGTCAACCACTCTGTGGCGATTGCCTTTTGTAATTAAATTATAGCAAAATATTTGGGGTTTACAACCCTAATTTATTTTTTCATTTATTAGGCAAACCTGCTAATAAAAAGCAAGTGTTTTTTCAAAAATTTTTCTTCTAAAAAAGAGTATAACAAATAAACCAGCATTTTTCATCTGGTTTGTAAAAATACATATCTACATCTATTTATTGATATACT
>SVFC01000006.1 GCA_015057035.1 Lachnospiraceae bacterium
AATTGTTCCCTTAGGTGCGTCTTTGGTTCTTGAAATCCAATAATGCACTTCTCCTCCAACGCCTTTAATTATCCTATGCTCCATAATCATTCCTCCTAGCACTATCTAAATCATCCTGTCAAATTCATATTTATCTATTTCTGCAAATTACGATTTATCCCCCATCGTTTCCTCTATTTCACACGAAACACTATCAACAATTAACTGCCTTAAATTATGAAACATCTCGATAATCTCATTTGGATATTTATCTATGTATTCTTTTACTTGCTCATTCATTTAAACAGCCCCTGTTAATTTATATTATTCTACCGCTTTTTATAAACAACAAGTTCAGGATTTTCGCCATTTTCTTCATAGGAACACACAAGCAGAAACTCCATATTTGCAGCAATGCCAAAGCAACGGTCGCCACCAAACTCGCATTCAAGCTGGTTACCAAGATAAGTCGCTTTGTCGTCAAGGAATTTCACAACCTCGCCGTTAGGGAGGCGATACTCAAGATTAATAAAACTACCTGATAATACATTTAGGTCTTTCACCTCGGGCAATCCTTCAACATGAAGAAGTGTGTTAAATTCTTCTATAAGTTGCTGTTTAAATTCTTCAAACTTTTCTTTGCCGCCTACTCCTACATATTGTTTCCAAAAATCCAGCGTGAAATCTCCATCGGCATAACACCATTTGCAGTATTCCTCATTAAATACTCCGTCAACCTCTTTGCTGATGTCTGAATCCTCAAGCGGCATACCACAACACTGGCAAACAAGTCGTTGTGGCGAACCCAAAAGAGTATTGATCGAAACATCAAACAGTTTTGATAAAAGTTTTAAAGTTTCTATGTTCGGTGTGGTTTCACCATTTTCCCAACGGGACACTGCCTGTCGAGTGACAAAAACCTTTTCTGCAAGTTCATCCTGCGACAAGCCTTTTTTAGTTCTCAATTCAAGTATAATATCTTTCGTTTTCATATCATTATCACCTCACTAACATTATATTGTGAGAGCGACTTCTAAACAAGCAACTCCCTGTTGCTATCTTATCATTTCTTCTGTCGGTACCGTTCCATCCAAAATCACCGCACTCCAATGCTCTTTATTCTGATGATATCCTGGCAACACAGAGGCATAGGTCTTTACTCCACATTCACCCCATTCAACACCGTCTCCACCAACGTATCTCCCTCATATCGAAGTTTCAGAGAAAACACTGGCACATCTTCTTTCATCAGACGGAAGAACACTTTATCTCCTTCCCAAATAGGCAAATCATACACATCTGATTTCTTCACCCATTCCAGGTTGCCTTCATTACATTCTATCATCTCTCCCGTGTAACCATCTGCGGTATATAAAAACATATACTCTGTCGGATATGTGTCAGTGGAAAAAGTAATCACTCCACGAAGTTTCCAGCTAGTCAATTCCAGTCCGGTTTCTTCGCGCACCTCACGAAGTAGACACTCTTCTGGAGATTCTCCCTCTTCAAAATGTCCACCTACGCCAACCCATTTATCCTTGTTGATGTCTTTTTCTTTTTTCACGCGATGCATCATCAGATAACTATCTTCTCGCTCGATATAGCACAGTGTTGTGCAGTTGTGTTTTTTATTTGCTGTGTTACTCATTTTGTTTTCCTCCAAACACTACTTAGTATTACTATATACAATTTGAAGTAAATTTCAAACTCTTTTAATACAATTTAATATTCTCTATACCATATGGTTTGTGATATAATGACCAGGAAACTATTAACTAACTCTTGAATATGAAAGGTTTGAATATGAAAAAAGATTTTCATGTTAAACTGTCTACCACACAAATCATTATGCTTAGTTTTTTCTTGGCAATATTGATTGGAAGCATTTTACTTGCATTACCAATTTGTTCTGCAACTGGCGTAGCAGTTCCATATATAGATGCATTATTTACCGCAACGACCTCCATCTGTGTAACCGGGCTTGTAACGGTGCCTACGGTATCCACCTGGAGCATCTTTGGTCAAATTGTAATACTGATTCTCATTCAAATAGGCGGTTTAGGAATTATCACTATTATTTCAGGACTGATGATTAGTTTACATCGAAAGATGGGAATCGGAGATAGAATACTTATTCAAGACGCATTTAACCTGAACTCCTTATCTGGTCTTGTCAAGTTTATCAAAAATGTACTTGTCGGCACATTCATTGTTGAAGGTATTGGAGCGCTTCTATATATGATGGTGTTTGTACCAGAGTATGGCGCAAAAGGGATATGGATATCAATATTTAATTCTATATCCGCTTTCTGTAATGCAGGAATAGACATCATTTCTGAAGACAGTTTATGCAATTATGCAACCAATCCAATGATTAACGCAGTAACTTGCCTGTTAATTATCGTCGGCGGCATCGGATACATTGTCTGGTGGGATTTGATACGAGTATTAAAAAACATAAAGCACCACTCTTTGAAATGTTTCCGATATTTGACACTGCATTCAAAAATTGCTCTCTCTGCTACATTTTTCCTAATACTGGCAGGTGCATTGTGTTTTCTTGCTTTTGAATATAATAATCCTCTCACAATCGGTGAACTCTCACTGACAGACAAGATACAGGTTGCCTTTTTCCAATCCGTAACCACAAGAACCGCTGGTTTTGCAACTATTCCTCAACAAAATCTATCGGACTCCTCTGTGATAGTTTCACTATTGTTGATGTTCATTGGTGGTTCTCCTGTTGGAACTGCCGGCGGTGTTAAAACAGTTACTATAGCGGTATTGCTTATTTCAGCGTTTGCAACCATTCGCAATCAGGAATCCGTTACTCTCTTTAACAGGACCATTTCCAAAAAAGCGATTAGCAAAGCCGTGGCCGTTGTAAGTGTATCATTTATGATTATGTTTATTTCAAGCATTCTGCTATCTATCGTCACACCTGCAAATGCCATTGACATCATCTTTGAAACAGTGAGTGCAACTGCAACTGTAGGTTTAACCAGAAATGTAACACCCTTACTAAATCTATGGGGAAAAATAATAATTATTATAACAATGTATCTTGGAAGAATTGGTCCAATCTCTCTTCTTATTGCATTTAACACTAAAAAAACAAGTACCGACAATATAAAAAATCCAGTCGAAGAAATCAGCGTCGGCTAATACAACATAGAAAGGAAGGAAAAATATGAGTTCAAAAAAAACTTATGCCGTTTTTGGATTAGGCAGATACGGAATGTCAGTAGCAAAAGAATTAGTCAAAAACGGAGCAGAAGTTCTGGCTGTTGACATAAATGAAGACTTAGTAAATAATGCAATCCTTGAAATCCCTTATTGCAAGTGTGCCGATATCACAGACATAGAAGTTCTGAAACAACTTGGCATTTCCAATGTAGATGTCGTAATCATTGCTATGGCAACCAATTTACAGACAAGCGTTCTTGCAACTATGCTCTGTAAAGAACTAGGTGTAGAAACTGTTATTGCCAAATGTTCCAGCGAACTAAACTATAAAGTTTTAAGCAAAGTGGGAGCAGACCGTGTAATCTTCCCAGAAAATGAATCTGGAATTCGATTAGCCAAAAACCTTCTATACTCTGGATTTGTTGACATTATCAATTTGTCTAAAGACATCTCTATGATTGAGCTTGAAGTACGCCCTGAATGGGAAGGTAAGAACTTACTGGAATTGAATCTCAGACGTAAATATTCCATAAACGTTGTAGCCATCATTCAAAACAATGAAGTCAGCGTTAACATTGACCCAGAAAAGCCTTTAGAATCATCTATGAAGCTTCTCGTGATAGCTAACATATCTAAACTAAGCAAATTAAATTAATCCTAATTACCAAACGAAGGGGCTGGTCAAACTTTGACTAGCCCCTTGCCAGATAAATCATTTCTTATTTCTCCAGATAAGGCTTCAGGAACTGTCCAGTATAACTTGCTTCCACCTTACAAATCTCTTCTGGTGTACCCTGCGCAATCACAGTTCCGCCGCCATCGCCACCTTCCGGTCCCATATCAATGATGTAATCAGCTGTCTTAATAACATCTAAGTTATGCTCAATAACTACTACCGTGTTGCCATCCGCAGCAAGTCGATGAAGAATCTCTACCAACTTGTGAACATCAGCAAAATGAAGACCTGTGGTAGGCTCGTCCAGGATATATATTGTCTTACCTGTACTCTTACGGCTAAGTTCTGTAGCCAACTTAATACGCTGGGCTTCACCACCAGATAATTCTGTGGAAGGCTGTCCCAGTTTAATATAACCAAGTCCTACATCGTACAGTGTCTGAATCTTTCTATGGATGGTTGGAACATTCTTAAAGAATTCCACCGCATCTTCTACCGTCATATCTAAAATGTCATAGATACTCTTACCCTTATATTTTACTTCAAGAGTCTCACGATTATATCTCTTGCCACCACACACTTCACAAGGAACATAAACATCTGGAAGGAAGTGCATCTCAATCTTCAAGATACCGTCACCGCTACAAGCCTCACAACGACCACCCTTCACATTAAAACTGAAACGTCCCTTTTTGTAACCCCTTGCTTTTGCATCCTGTGTTGCCGCAAAAAGGTCACGAATCATATCAAATACCCCTGTGTATGTGGCAGGGTTAGAGCGAGGTGTTCTACCAATTGGAGACTGATCAATATCAATAACCTTGTCCAACTGTTCTAACCCAAGAATTGCATCATGCTTTCCTGGAATGCATCTTGCACGATTCAGAGTTCTTGCCAGTTGCTTGTACAAAATCTCATTGGTCAGCGAACTCTTACCTGAACCGGACACACCTGTAATACATGTCATAACACCCAAAGGAATATCCACATCGATATTCTTTAAGTTGTTCTCTCTTGCGCCTTTTACTGTAATAAAACCGGTTGGTTTCTTACGTTCATCTGGCACTGGAATCTTAATGCGTCCGCTAAGATATGCCCCTGTGAGAGACTCCTTACACTTCATAATATCCTCCGCAGTACCCGTGGCAATGATTTCTCCACCATGAACTCCAGCGCGAGGCCCAATATCCACAATGTAATCTGCAGCACGCATAGTATCCTCATCATGTTCTACTACAACAAGGGTATTCCCTAAATCCTTCAGATTCTTGAGTGCTCCCAGCAATTTATCATTATCTCTCTGATGCAAACCAATACTTGGTTCGTCCAGAATATATGCCACGCCAACTAAGCCTGAGCCAATCTGTGTGGCCAGACGAATACGCTGTGCTTCTCCACCTGACAGTGTTGCTGTTCCACGAGTTAATGTCAGGTACTCCAACCCTACTCTACTTAAAAATCCTACGCGGGCTTTAATCTCCTTTAATATCTGTTCTCCAATCATCATCTGCTGATTGGTAAGTTTCATATCTTCTAAGAAATCACATAACTCCTTTACTGAAAGAGATGTCATCTCGTGAATATTTTTATCTGCAACAGTAACTGCCAGAGAAGATTTCTTCAGCCTCTGTCCACCACAGCACTCGCATGGTGAAATACGCATAAATTGCTCGTATTCTGCTTTCATAGTTTCAGAAAACGTCTCACGATATCTACGCTGCACGTTGCGAATTAAACCTTCCCAGTTCAAATCATAGACACCTTCGCCACGTTGTCCTTTGTAGCGAACCTTTAAGACACGTCCATCACCACCATTAATAAACATATCCTGAATATCCTTAGGCAAATCCTTGTATGGAGTATCCAAATCAAAACCATAGCCTTCCGATAACGCACGTAGTGTTGCATATGTGTAGCTTGATTTATCCGTACAGGACTGCCATCCCATTACCTGAATTGCACCTTCAGAAATCGCCAAAGACTTATCTGGAATCATCAAATCCTCATCAAATTCCATCTTGTATCCCAAACCAAAACAAGTTGGACAAGCACCAAACGGATTGTTGAACGAGAAACTTCTTGGTTCTACTTCATCGATACTTACGCCACAATCTGGGCAGGCAAAATTCTGAGAAAAAGTCATAGCTTCCCCATCAATGACGTCAACAATGGCATTGCCTTCTGTCAAATCAAATACATTTTCCAAGGAGTCCGTAAGACGTTTTTCAATGCCAGGCTTTACCACAAGACGATCCACTACAATATCAATGTCATGCTTGATGTTTTTATCCAGAGAAATCTCTTCCGAAAGCTCATATTGATTGCCGTCTACAATCACACGAACATAACCACTCTTTTTCGCCTTCTCAAATAACTTCTCATGCTGTCCCTTTCGGCCACGCACTACCGGTGCCAGAATCTGCAACTTGGTTTTTTCTGGCAACTGCATTACCGCATCTACCATCTGGTCAATGGTCTGCTTCGTAATCGCACGACCACATTCTGGACAATGTGGGATACCAACTCTGGCATATAGCAGACGAAAATAGTCATAGATTTCCGTAACAGTTCCTACTGTAGAACGAGGGTTACGGTTAGTTGATTTCTGATCAATAGAAATGGCTGGTGGAAGGCCTTCAATGCTTTCCACATTAGGCTTTTCCATCTGTCCCAGGAATTGTCTTGCATAGGAAGACAATGACTCCATATAACGTCTCTGTCCTTCTGCATAGATGGTATCAAAGGCGAGAGATGATTTTCCGGAACCAGATAAACCAGTTAACACCACAAACTCGTCTCTTGGAATATCAATATCAATGCCTTTTAAATTATGTTCGTGAGCACCACGAATCTTAATATACTTGCGCTCTTTCTTAGCCATAATTATAGCTCTCCTAAAAATTTCTAGCTTTTTTCATTCTGCTCAATCTGCGTTATAGCTTAACCTATTATAGGTCTCGTAGCATATTCTTAAGCGTAATCATCTTATCTCTATATTCTGCCGCCGCCTCAAAGTTCAGTTCTGCTGCAGCCTTCTGCATCTTCTTCTGAATGTCTGCGATGGTCTTCTCTAATTCTGCCTTGCTCATGGATTCTGGATCCTTCGCATACTTCATCTCATCTGCTGCTACCTTCTTAGAAATAGCAATCAGATCACGCACCGACTTCTTGATCGTCTGTGGTGTAATGCCATGAGCCTCATTATACGCCTGCTGCACCTTGCGGCGACGTTCTGTCTCTTCAATAGCAACACGCATAGAATCCGTAACCCTGTCCGCATACATAATAACGTGTCCATCGCTGTTACGGGCAGCTCGACCTATGGTCTGAATCAGAGATGTTTCTGAACGCAGAAAGCCTTCCTTATCGGCATCTAAGATAGCAACCAGTGTAATCTCTGGAATATCCAGGCCTTCTCGAAGCAGGTTAATACCTACCAGTACATCAAATACATCCAATCGCAAATCTCGAATAATCTCCTGACGTTCCAGGGTATCAATATCTGAGTGAAGGTACTTCACACGAATGCCCACTTCGCTCATATAGCGTGTCAAATCCTCCGCCATACGCTTGGTCAGAGTTGTAATCAAAACCTTGTTGTGGTTGGCAACTTCCTTATTCACCTCTCCGATTAAGTCATCAATCTGCCCCTCTACCGGACGAACAGAAATCTCTGGATCGAGAAGTCCAGTCGGACGAATAATCTGCTCTGTACGAAGCATCTCGTGTTCCGCTTCATAAGCACCTGGGGTAGCGGACACGAATAACATCTGGTCAATCTTGCTCTCAAACTCATCAAAATTCAGCGGTCTGTTATCCAATGCCGATGGCAGACGGAATCCATAATCTACCAATGTAGTCTTACGAGAACGATCCCCTGCATACATACCACGAATCTGCGGAATGGAAATATGAGACTCATCCACAATAATGAGAAAGTCATCTGGGAAATAATCAATCAAAGTATCTGGCATCTCGCCTTCTGCTCTTCCCGCCAAATGTCTGGAGTAGTTTTCAATTCCACTACAGAAGCCTGTTTCTTTTAACATCTCTATATCAAAATTCGTACGCTCCGCAATGCGCTGAGCTTCGATTAGTTTATCCTCGCCTTTAAAAAAGCGAACTCGTTCCTGCATCTCCGCTTCAATCACATCACACGCAGCGTGAATCTTCTCCATTGGGACAACGTAATGAGAAGCCGGGAAAACTGCACAGTGATTCAACTGAGAGCGAATCTCTCCTGTCATAACATCTATCTCTGTAATACGGTCAATCTCATCTCCAAAGAACTCTACACGGATAGCCTTATCCGTATTATTTGCTGGAAAAATCTCCAACACATCTCCGTGAACGCGGAACGTACCACGTTTGAAATCCATCTCATTGCGGGTGTACTGCATATCAATCAACTGACGGATTACATCGTCCCTATCAATCTCCATTCCAGGACGCAACGATACCATCATATTCATATAGTCATCTGGGCTACCAATACCATAAATACAAGAAACAGATGCCACAATAATAACGTCTTTGCGCTCTGCCATAGCCGCAGTTGCAGAAAGACGAAGTTTATCAATCTCATCGTTGATGGAGGAATCCTTGGCAATATAAGTATCAGAAGAAGGCACATAGGCTTCTGGCTGATAATAATCATAGTAGGACACAAAATACTCTACTGCATTGTCAGGGAAAAATTCCTTCATCTCACCATATAACTGTGCCGCTAATGTTTTATTATGGGAAATGATAAGAGTAGGTTTATTCAAGGCAGCGATGACATTCGCCATGGTAAAAGTCTTACCAGAACCAGTAACACCCAAAAGGGTCTGAAACTGATTCCCCTCTTCAAAACCGCGCACCAAAGCTTCAATCGCCTGTGGCTGATCCCCAGTTGGTTTATATTCAGATTTTAATTTGAATGGCTGATCTAATTTCTGATTCACCACTGCTCCTCCTAAAAATCTATACATCTATTATGATACCACTTAGTATATCACATTCATTTTTAAAAGTACAGAACAAACGTTCTTTTCCTCAAAAAAAAGACTGTCATAAAATGTCCCACTTGACATTATACAACAGTCTTTATACATCACCTAAATATCTAACATACTTGTGAATTTATCCAGTGTAACTGGTTTTGAGAAGAAATAACCCTGTATCTCGTCACAGCCCTGCTGGTTCAAAAATTCCACCTGTTTCAGGGTTTCCACACCCTCTGCAACAACTGTCATTCCCATACTCTTGGAAAGCTGGATGGTATAACTTACTAATTGTTCTCCGTGTGGGTCTCCGATATAATCCACTAACATCTTGTCCAGTTTTAATACATCAAAACGAATCAGATTCAACATTGCCAGTGATGAATATCCATTACCAAAATCATCCAGACATAATTTAAATCCCGCTTCGCGGAAACGCTCCACTAGTTCTTTTACCTTAGTATTTTTAATGGTTGCACTTTCCGTAATCTCCAACGGAACCATATCCATATCAATGTCATGATTACGTGCAATATCTCTGTACTTATCTACAATATTTCCAAAATACAAACTTGCACGAGAGATATTTACAGAAACCGGCAAGATATTCTTGCCATCCTTTAACCATCGTTTTTGCTGTTCACAAACCTTGTTAAACACATACTGATCCAGAGTAATAATCATACCATTACTTTCAAATAATGGTATAAACTGATATGGTGGCACTAGGGAGCCATCACTCTTACGCCAACGAACAAGAGCCTCTGCTCCCACAATACGAGCAGTATTTCCACAGAATTTCGGCTGATACCACACCTGAAATTCTTCATTTTCAATGGCAGATTTAAATGAATCTACCAACTGCTTATTATCGATAATCTTCTGGAAATTGATTTCCTCATAAAAAGCAATGTTTTTCGTCTTATCGCCTTTTACCAGTTTCTTAGCCTGATTTGCATAGTTATATGCCTCTTCAGGGTCTGTCAAATCCTTTAATTCGTAAACACCAAAATATGGGTGAATACTGATAATCTCTAATTCTTCAGGAACTTTTTCTATCTCCTCTGTTATTTTCTGCAGACGTTCCATTAAATGGTTCTTGTAAACCTCCTGCAGATACATAACATAATGGTCTCCGCCTCCATGAGCAGCCAATTCACGCTCACCAATATTATCTTTGAGAATGTCCCATACTCTTCGAATGGTTTCATCGCCCTTATCGATACCACAAACACTATTGACTAATTTAAAGTCGTTTAAGTCTACCGAAACTACAAATCCCCAATTAACCTTTCTGGCTTTTAAGCGTTCTCGGAAGGCATGCATATTGTGCCCCTCTGTTAATGGATCAATATACGCCATATTACGAAGCAACTTTTCATCACTTCTATAGGTGAACATGTAGTAAATCATAAGGCAGAACAATGTAACTGCCACAACAATAATCAACAAATCCTGTTGATCCAGTAACGTCTCTACTTTATCATACAAAACATTCGTAGGAACAATGGTAAACAGATACCAGTCCTTGTGAATGTATTCTGTTTCTATTGGAGTGTAATACAGACTTCGGTCTCCCATAATATACAATTCTGCATATCCACTCTGTTTATTCCACATGCCATTACGCATCTGTTCCACAACTTCCGCATTGTCTTCAGAATGCACAAGCATTGTATCAAAAACATTTTTGCTACCATACATCGGGGATTTTTTAGAACCAACTACTACCGCGCCATCCTTTTGCACGATATAACTGTATCCCTGATTGTTGAATGAATTGATGTCTAACAACTCTAGGAACTCTTTTGTCTGATAGGTGGCATACAAAATTCCCTTGACTGTCTTTCCATCCTTCATAAAAATTGGAACACTGAATACATTAATCAATTCTTCTTCGCCCATTTGATCTGTAATGGTGGAGGAAATATTGGCCAACCCCTGAATACCATACTGATATGGCTCGTCTTTTAATACTTTTTTGTATCCATCCGTAGCATAAGTCGTTCCATCGGTTGCAATAATCCCCATACGCTTACAATCATACAATGTGCTGTAATTTTCCAGCCATTCCACGATTTTCCAAATATTCTCTTCAGTTGTAAAATCAAACCCTTGCTTCTCAATCTCTGCCGCGATATTAAGCAATATTTGCTGTCTATCCTCCAGCAATCTCTCAATCGTTGCGTCATTCTGTGCCGCAACATCCTTTAAGTTTCCATACAACTGCGTTTGGATTTCTGTCTCAATATTGCTTCTGGAATTGGCAATGGCCAATAGCGAAACACCCACCGCTATTATCACAACAAGGAAACGGGATTTTCCATGTTTATTTTCCAGCATATAGTTTTCCCCTTTTATAGCCCCAGAATTCTCTGGGCATTTTTGTAAAAAATCATATCCTTGGCTTCCTCAGAAATATGCTCAAACTCCACCGCCTGCACATACATATGAGGATTGGTAATCGGGTAATCTGTTCCAAATAGGAATTTCTCTGCCCCAACACTGTCTACACCATGCTTTAACATGCCATAGCGAAACAGCCCCGTCCCGGACAAATCCAAGTATGCATTTGGATATTTTCTTAACCGCTCTAAATGAAGCGGGTATTTATCCCTATCATTTGGATGAGCTGCCACAAAGGTTACCTTTGGATGATTTGCAATCATCTTCTCCATCTGTGCATCATCCATGGAATGATAACTTACCACCATTCCAAGTTCTCCAATGACATCCAAAATCTCGCCAAACTCCTTGCAGGAATAATCTGACCACTCCTGCATATATGGAACCAGCTCTCCTACTAACTTCACGCCCTTGTTACACATCAATTCCAACTCTTCGCAAGACTCCCTCACATAAGCTGGATGTACATGAACTCCTGGAATATAAAAATCGCCCCATTTTTCCTTAAGTTCCAATGCGTGCCGGTTCAGCTTCTGAATTGCTTCAAATCCTTCCTCTATCTTCGTACCGGTGCTGCTAATCACACTTCCACAACAGGATGTGATTCCACTGTTTTTTAAATCTGTCACAAACAGATTATTTTCAAAAGACAGGCTTTGCTTGTAAAAACACATATTTTCTTTTTCTTCCACAAAAGGATGCACATGAAAATCTATTATTTTCTCTCGCATAATCTGCCTTTCTTCCCACTTTTACCTTTTCTAGTTATTTTAACACTTTTTTCTGACAATGCATAGAGAAAATTCTATTTTTTTCGACAAATCGGGAACGTTTTCAATACGCACAAAAAAACTGTCGCCAAATGCCAATAGACATTCAGCGACAGCCATATATTTTACTTATATCATTCGAAATTTATTTGCGTCCGCAGCACTGTTTGTATTTCTTGCCACTTCCACATGGACATGGATCGTTTGGATAAACCTTAGCATCTGCACGTTTCTTAGGTGCAGCCTTTGCTGAGTCATCCTTATTAGTTCCAGTAACCTTTGCCACCTGTTCACGTTCCACTTTCTGTTCTACCTTCATATGGAACAGAAGTCGGATTGTGTCTTCCTGGATTGCAGCGGTCATTTCGTCGAACATATCGAAACCTGACATCTTGTATTCTACAAGTGGGTCACGCTGACCATATGCCTGTAAGCCGATACCCTGACGTAACTGGTCCATGTCATCAATGTGATCCATCCACTTACGGTCAATAACTTTAAGCAAGATGACACGTTCTAATTCACGGAACTGTTCTGGTTCTGGGAATTCAGCTTCTTTTGCTTCATAGAGATGTACTGCCTGTTCCTTTAAGTACTGTTTCAGGCCTTTATCATTTTTAACCGAAGCAATATCTTCTGCAGTCACTCTATCGATTGGAATGATTGGAAGAAGAAGTTCATTTAATTCATGAAGATCCCATTCTTCCTTTTCTACCTCACCAGATATACAAGTATCTACAATGCCTTCCACCTGATCCTGAATCATCTTGAAGATTACATCACGCATACTCTCTCCGTTTAATACACGAAGTCTTTCTGCGTAGATAATTTCTCTCTGGTCATTGTTTACCTGGTCGTATTCTAACAGGTTCTTTCTGATACCAAAGTTGTTATTTTCAATTCTCTGCTGTGCTTTTTCAATGGCAGAGGTTAACATGCTATGCTGAATCTGTTCGTTTTCTGGCACACCAAGTGCAGTGAACATATCCATAAGACGTTCTGAACCAAAGAGTCTCATCAGATCATCTTCCAGAGAAATGAAGAACTGAGATTCACCTGGGTCACCCTGACGTCCAGAACGACCACGTAACTGGTTGTCGATACGTCTTGATTCGTGACGTTCTGTACCAATAATCTTAAGACCACCGGCAGCCTTAGCTTCCTCATCCAACTTAATGTCAGTACCACGACCAGCCATGTTAGTTGCGATAGTTACCGCACCAGCCTGACCAGCCTGAGCTACGATTTCCGCTTCCATTTCATGGAACTTGGCATTCAGTACGGTATGTGGGATACCCTGTCTTCTAAGAAGGGCACTTACAAGTTCAGATGTCTCGATGGTAATGGTACCAACCAGAACTGGCTGTTTTTTCTCATAAGCTTCTTTTACTTCCTGAACTACAGCGTAGAATTTTTCCTTCTGTGTCTTATATACCGCATCCTCGTGGTCCACACGGGCAACTGGACGGTTGGTTGGAATCTCAATAACGTCCATGCCGTAGATATCACGGAATTCCTTTTCTTCTGTAAGAGCAGTACCTGTCATACCTGATTTCTTCTCGAACTTGTTGAAGAAGTTCTGGAAAGTAATGGTTGCAAGGGTCTTGCTTTCACGTTTTACCTTAACATGTTCTTTTGCTTCAATCGCCTGATGAAGACCATCAGAGTAACGGCGTCCTGGCATAATACGTCCAGTAAATTCGTCTACGATAAGAACCTGGTCATCTTTTACAACGTAATCCTGATCCTTGAACATAAGGTTATGTGCTCGAAGAGCAAGGATAATGTTGTGCTGAATCTCCAAGTTTTCTGGATCTGCTAAGTTCTCAATATGGAAGAACTGTTCTACCTTGCTTACACCACGTTCGGTTAAGTTCACCACTTTATCTTTTTCATTTACGATAAAGTCGCCAGTTTCTTCCTGCTGGAGACCCATAATGGCATCCATCTTAGAAAATTCTGGTACATCCTGACCACGCTCCAACTGTCTTGCCAGCATATCGCAGGCTTCGTATAACTTGGTGGATTTTCCACTCTGACCTGAAATGATCAGCGGAGTTCTCGCTTCGTCAATAAGAACAGAGTCCACTTCATCGACAACAGCATAGTGAAGTCCACGAAGAACTAACTGTTCCTTGTAGATAACCATGTTATCTCTTAAGTAGTCGAAACCTAATTCATTGTTGGTTACATAAGTAATGTCGCAGTTATAAGCCTCACGACGTTCATCGTTGTTCATGCTGTTTAATACAACACCAACCTTAAGGCCTAAAAACTCATGTACCTGACCCATCCACTCCGCGTCACGCTTAGCAAGGTAATCGTTAACAGTAACGATGTGTACACCCTTGCCTTCCAACGCATTCAAATATGCTGGAAGTGTAGATACAAGTGTCTTACCTTCACCAGTTCTCATTTCCGCAATACGTCCCTGATGTAAAACAATACCACCGATAATCTGTACACGGTAATGTTCCATACCAAGCACACGGCGTGCGGCTTCACGAACGGTTGCATAAGCTTCTGGTAAAATATCATCTAAGGTCTCGCCATTAGCAAGTCTGTCTTTAAAAATTTTCGTTTTGCCTTTGAGTTCCTCATCTGTAAGAGCCATCATAGAATCTCTTAAAGCTTCTACTTTATCAACGATTGGATAAATTCTCTTTAATTCTCTCTCACTATGAGTTCCAAAGATTTTCTCAATAATACCCATTATATTACTCCTTTAAATCTGAAAAATGCCATAGTTTCGGCAAATCGCCATAGTATTGTAACACTTTAACGGATTTTACACAACCAAAAGTGGTAAATGTTTTGTGAATTTTTTATTAACATTGTGGCATTTTCCGTTGAAAAAACGTAGATTGGCTAGTATAATAACTTTTATGTTAACTTGAATCTATGAGAAAGGAGTGCTTTGATGTGTTCCGCATACGAATACATCAAACAAATTTTTATGTCATACGTATATACAACTAAGGGCACATGCTCTACAAAAATCGAATTAGAATTAGACGGCAACGTTGTTCACAACGTAAAATTCACAGGTGGCTGCCATGGTAACCTTCAGGCAATTCCAAAGCTTGTAGAAGGCCTTACTGTAGAAGAAGTAGAAGCTAGAATCAAAGGAATCAAATGCGGATTCAAAAACACTTCTTGTGGCGACCAGTTAGCTATCGCTTGTCGCGAGGCTTATGAGGCAGCACAGAAATAAAATTTTGCACTAATAGGTGTATGCAGAAAACGTCAGGACTTGCGGTCCTGACGTTTTTATTACTCTTCAAATTCGTCCAATTATTTCTCTTCCGGAACGATTACAGGTACTGTCATTTTTATCTGATATTCTTTCCCTACAGCACTCTCAACTTTCTCTGTCGCATTCGACATGCCACAATAATATTCTTCAAAGTCATCTTCTGTGAACCCTATCTGCTCCAAAATATCAACCAAATCCGGACGCGGAATAGCACTCGCGCCCAGCAGTTCTCCTTCTACTTGTTCAGTACCACCAAACAGTTCGTAAATCTTATCAATGGTACAAACGACAACGCAGTCGCCATAAATATTATATTTACTGCCTTTCCCTGCATAAAAATGAGTTTCAATAATATCTTTCAGATTATCATTTTGATATCGCACATATGGATGCTCCTGCATAACCATAAGCCCCATATCAAGCGCTTTTTTTACAGTATGTTCCGCTCGTTCCTGAGCACATCTAAGTGCATATTCAGCACTCGATTCGCCATCTTGTCTAGGAATATCATAATAACAACTAACGGCAAATGCATATAACGCATCTTCATCTGTAGAATCGTAAAACCCACGGACCTCATTTACTGTTACATATTCATCTGTATAAAAAAAATCCTGTACTTGATACATGTTCTGAAAAATCACTTCCCGATACTCAATTCCGTCATCTTCACTTTCTAATTCCGGTACACTTTCCGGCTCTGGTGCACCCTCCGTCATTTCTGTTGTATTGCCTTTTGATACGTCTCCGTTGGATACGCCGTTACACCCCATTAATATGAGCATAGTTCCTAATATAATTATTCCAATCAAATTCCGCATTATTTTCATATTATTTACCTCCATGCAAGACCAAAATTAACCGGTCTTTCGTTGTCTCCTTCTTCTTGAACCTTCACTTCTATAATATATGTTCCTGGTCCATAATGCAACCTTGGGTCAAATTGAACCACCAATAAATTTTTCCCAAAAGCCATAGCAGATGTTACATAATCACCATTTGGTGCATATACGGTTAATGTCAAGTCTGCCATCAATATCTCTTCCATTGGAGTTGCATTCGGATCATGTTCTTCCCCTTCTGCAAATTTTATTCTGTTCGCATACGCAAGTGCCACTCTCATGCATGTATCACTAGAGGTAACCTCCATTTCATATGTCTTTATCTCACCTCTAGCTGAGATAGTTCCCGTTTGATATGTAAATCTTTCTCTCTTTATTAACCAAATTGCAGCTCTGGCATCAACAATTCCAGCTCCATATATTGCAAAATCATTTTGATCTGATACATACTTTCGTGTCTCTTTCCCTGTCGATGCCGCCAAAATTGCTTTTACTGTATGCTGTCGTGTTTTTAGATAAGGTCTGTAGTCACACAATAACGCAATCGTTGCAGTTACTAAAGGCGTTGAATAACTAGTACCTATTTTGCCCGCAAAGTTACCAGGTGCACATATATCTGGTTTGTTGGTTCTAAATACATATCTGCCAATGCCATCACCATTGTACGCACTATAACTTTCTATCTCGTATGGAGCCGTCATTGCTGTAGCACCAACTGTAATAATATTATAAGCCATTCCAGGACTACTAATCTTTTTTTCTGGATTAGTTTTCCAATGATAATTCCCTGCGCTTTTTACGAAATGAACATCATGATTATATGCAATATGATCTACCCAACGAGACATGTCATCGTATTTATTTAAAATATCATCATCATAATATCCAGCAGACATATTAATAATATTGACACCTTGTGCAAGTAACCACTCTACCGCTTGAAAAAAGGTTATTGCCGAAGCACTCACACTATTGCTATTATAAAATCCCGTTGCGTAGTAGGTTGCATCAGGCGCAATTGTGGACATAATTAAATGCACATTATCTGCATGCGGGGATTCGACCATTTCATACATTCCTGTAGACGAATTTTTCACTCTTTGCAGAGTATTACATCCATTAGGATTTACAAACACTCCAGAGGTATCCGGACACGCTGCTTCCAATTGTCCAATCTTAACACCTGCTCCAGTAACATTATAAGTCTCTATCGCTTGATCTGCAGCAATAACTTCCATAGCGTCTTCTATTGAAGACAAACTGATTGTAGCATCCGTGTCAGAGTCATCTGTAATTTCTAATTCCACATCATTGTCCACATATTCAAGCACTACTTCCATCTATGGTAGTAATCCACACCTTTTTAAATATTTTTCTATACCAAAAAGATATTTACTGCCTTTATATCTATTCTCGACAGTTATAAAGAAACGTTTCATACTTTACCACTAACATATTTTCAGAAACCCCTCATATGATATTAGGAAGATGATTTAAGGAGAATACATATGAGCAGTATCGCAGGCTTTTTTCAGCCAAACACCATATATTCCAAAGAAAACGAATTCTGCATCAAAACAATTCACGATATGTCCAAAGCACTCTACCATCGCGGACCAAATGAACAGTCTTTTTATTACTTCCCTCACGGAGCGTTTAATCAAAACTTTCTCTTAGCAGGATATATCCCAGGAACATTTCCTCACGAGGTTCAGCCAGTCACCATTAAACATCAGGGAAATACTTACACCCTACTTTTCGATGGTTTTATCAGCAATCCCGAAAGCATTGCTATGGAACTGGAAACCCGTCAGATTTCCACAAAAGATTATAGTTTAGAAAAACTACTTTTGATGTCCTTCATTGTAGAAGGTACAGATTTTATTAAAAAACTTCGTGGAGCCTTTGCAATTGCAATTTATGACGAGGGATATAACCTGTTGCATCTGTTTCGCGATGCCTTGGGTCTTCGCCCACTCTTCTATTCTAAGAAAGGTGCAGCCCTTGTATTTGCTTCCGAAATCAAGGCATTGTTCTGCTATCCAGAAATCCGCCCTGCGGTAAATATGGAAGGTTTAACAGAACTTCTGTCCCTTGGACCAGCGCGACGACCTGGTAGTGCGATTTTTGCTGATGTAGCCGAGGTGAAACCTGGCCACATTCTCACCTTTGGAAAAGAATATTTCCGTGAAGACGCTTTCCATCGCTTTGAAATCCGTGAGCACAAAGATAGTTACGAAGACACTTTAGATAACATTACTTATCTGTTGAATCAGTCCATTGATTCCTTGAAAGGATCCGTAACCCCCATCAGTAGTTTGCTGTCCGGCGGACTGGATTCTTCCGTGGTAACTGCCAAACTTGCGTCCTTGGGCGTGGATGCCAAAGCCACCTATTCTCTGGAATTTGAAAACAGTGTACAACACTTTAAATCCAACTCTTTCCAGCCTTCTCTGGATGCGCCATATGTACAGGAAATGACAACCGCCCTTGGTACACGCCATACCATTTTTACCTGTGATAATCAGACACAATTCCAGTATTTGAAGCGCTCTGTGGAAGCACACGATTTACCAACGATGGCAGATGTGGACTCTTCGTATGTATATTTCTGTGAAAAAGTTGGTGCGCAGCACAAAATCGTGTTCACAGGAGAATGCGCAGACGAGATTTTCTGTGGATATCCTTGGTATCATCGTGGAGATGAAGATCCAAAGACTTTCCCTTGGTCTATGGATTTATCCCCTCGTCAATGTTTACTGAATGATAGTTTATTAGAATCTATTCCTTTTGCGGAATGTGTTCGAAGTGCATATATGGATACTTGCAGTGAAATTGGAATCGACGGAGAAAACACCCCACCAGAATTATTGCATCAGAAGACTTTCTATCTGACCATTCGATACTTTATGCAGACATTAGTCAACCGTGGCGATCGTGCCGCCGCAATTAACAGCATGGATGCCCGTGTTCCATTTGCTCATCAGGAATTGACCGAATATCTATTCAATGTTCCATTTGAAATGAAAACCCGAAACGGCGAACGAAAATCCTTACTTCGCGAGTACGCCAAAGGCCTTCTTCCAGAAACCATTCGAACACGTCCTAAGAGCCCATATCCTAAGACTTATGACCCTGGATATGAAATGCTCATTAATAATGAGTTATTATCACAACTTGCCAAACCATCTTGTCCACTTCACGAATTTGTAGACAAAGACAAGGCTGCTAGCTTCTGTCGCCAGGTCAAAGACTTAGGCCGTCCATGGTACGGACAGTTAATGGCTGGCCCTCAGTTAGTAGCACACTATTTACAGATTCTGTATTGGCTTGAGATATATAAGGTGGATATATTACTCTAATATTGTGGAGATTTAAAGTCTCTCATTGATTTCCCGGGTGTAAGAAAAAGAACTTTTTCTTACACCCATATTTTCTCATAAAATTGTCCATTCATATCAACATATATATAATATATGGGTGTAGAAGACATAAAAGTCTTCTACACCCGGCATTTAAATAAAACTAAGGGTGCATATATACATTCTGTCCTATGCACCCTTAATACTATAAAAACTTCTAAAATCCGCTCTTTTTTCATGTTTTACTGGGTGTATATAACTAATCCGTTCTACACACCCGCATCCTCGTAAAAACATTAGCGTCTTGGGTGTAAACTGCACAAATCACTTTACCACGCCCAAATAACACCATTCATATACAAATCCCCGCGCGGCACCACATTACGAACTTTGCAACTACTCCGCCGCGCGACATTTCATTGTATTACAGGCTGAATCTGTTTGCCCTTCAACGCAAATTCAATGGTCTCTGGCAACAACTCCAGATGCGCAATCATGGAGTTCGGCTTCGACTTATGATTATCCTGCCCGAATGGCACAAAATAGATATTTTTCATATTCATCAGTGCACCAATGTTTTTAAAGTTCATACCCAGCGCGTCGTTAGTGGAAATTGCAATGACGAGGGGTTTGCCATTTCTCATATGAGCTTTTGCTGCCATCAGCACTGGGGTGTCCACGATGCCATTACAAAGTTTTGCTGCGGTATTGCCGGTACAAGGTGCAATCACCATCACATCCAGATAATTGTTCGGACCAATTGGCTCTGCTTCTGGAATGGTGCGGATACCTTCGCTATCCGTAATCTCGCAAATGCCTTCCACGAACTCTTTTGCGCTACCGAATCTAGTGTCCAGTGTCTGTGTCTGAAAAGAAAAAATCGGCGTAATCTTTGCGCCCATCTCCTTTAAATGAATCACCTGTTTTCTCGTTTGTGCAAAGGTACAGAAGGACCCTGTAATCCCATAACCTATATGATAATTTGAAAAATCCATTGTCTATCCTCTCTCACATCTTTTTGCAGGGGCGCATATTTGGATATTGCATTTTTCAAAAGTTCTGCACTACTTGATGTTGTATAGATTCCCGGAAGCCCCAAGGCAAGTTTGGCGGTAATTCCATACTTTTCTGCCGCCACAAAGTCCGTTCCACCTGGGCTGGATGCTATATCAACAATAAGTGATTCTTTCGACATTTTTTCTATGATTTCCTCCGTTATTACGAGAGCAGGGACGGTATTGACCACAGTATCAACTTCTGCCACGACATCCACAATACTCAAACCTTTCATCAAAGTATCAGAGGACTCCACAATTTGTTTCTCTCCCGAAAACCCCACCGCCGCAAATCCATCCCGTCGTATCTCTTCCCGCACTTCTTCTCTTCTTGCCGCCACCGTAACCTCTGCTCCCATGGCACGCAAGAGAAAAGCAATCGGCTTTCCACAACAACCATACCCTGTCACCAGAATCTTCTGCTGACAAATGGACTTCTTGCTAGCCAGCAAAATCTCCGCCACCGTAGCCTCTGCAGTAATGATGGCATTGCCTTCTACCACCTCCTGTAGCTGCATGAAATCCACATAGGCAATTCCATTGCTTTCCAGAAAGTTTTTCCACTCTCCACTCACTGCTCCCGCGAAAACAAACAGTGGTCCTTTGCAATTAACCAACTCCGATTTTATCGCATCGCAGACCTGTGGAAAACGATTCAGTTTTGCTACAGGCGTCGGTAAAACATATATTTTTTCGCAAATCTCTTCTCGTTTGTATTCTTCCCAGGAGCACTTGACTTTTTGCCCTGGCAGAAGTGTTCCCAGTGCTTCCTGTCGTTTATCTGTGGTAAGAATAATGATGTGCCTATCCATATAAAAAACGCTCCCTTCCATACTAAAATATGAAAGAGAGCGTGCTTACGTTCCTATAAGTATATGCAATTTATAATCTGGTTACTACAAAAATATCATAGATTGCTTTGATTGCTTTTTCAAAGTCATCATTGCTTACACCAATGATGATGTTAAGTTCGGAAGAACCCTGGTCAATCATTCTAACGTTGATTTCTGCATGAGCAAGTGCTGAGAAAATACGTCCAGCAGTACCTCTCTGCGACTTCATACCACGACCTACAACTGCGATTAAAGCAAGGTCTGCTTCTAACTCTGTGAAATCAGGATTAGCAAGCCTTCTAAGAGAACTCATAACCTGCTGTTCTTTTCCTTCGAACTCTGCCTGATGAACAAATACGGTCATTGTGTCGATACCGGAAGGCATATGTTCGATGGAGATTCCATTTTCTTCAAATGCCTGAAGGGCCTTACGACAAAAACCAACTTCATTGTTCATCTGGTCTTTTTCAATGCTTACTGCAACGAAGCCTTTTTTACCAGCCACACCTGTAATAGTGTAATCTGCTTTCTGGCAGGTGCTGTCTACAATCATAGTTCCTTCTGCTTCTGGATCATTGGTATTGCGGATGTTAATTGGAATACCAGCCTTACGCACTGGGAATACTGCATCTTCGTGAAGAACAGATGCGCCCATATAGGATAACTCGCGAAGTTCACGGTAAGTAATTACTTTAATTGGCTTTGGATTGTCAATGATTCTTGGGTCTGCAACTAAACAGCCAGAAACATCTGTCCAGTTTTCATAAATACTTGCTTTACAAGCTTTTGCAACGATAGAGCCAGTAATGTCAGAACCACCTCTTGAGAAAGTGCGGATGCTGCCATCTGGGTTAGAGCCATAAAAACCTGGTACAACTGCAGTTTCTAAGTTTTCCAATCTCTTAGAAAGAACCTTCTGTGTTTTGTCTGCATCAAAAACACCATGCTCATCAAAGAAAATAACCTCAGCAGCGTCTACGAATTCATAACCCAAATAGTTCGCCATGATAATACCATTTAAGTATTCACCACGGGATGCGGCATAGTCTGCGCCTGCTTTTTCCTTGAACTTTGCTGAGATAGTTTTGAATTCTTCTTCCAAAGAAACATTCAGTTTTAAACCATTAATAATAGAATCATAACGGTCTTTAATCTTCATTAACTGAACGCGGAAATCCTTGTCTGCCTCTGCCAAAGCATAGCATTCATATAACATATCTGTTACTTTGGTATCCTTAGAATTTCTCTTTCCTGGTGCACTTGGCACAACGTATTTTCTAGACTTGTCTGCACGAATAATGTCTCCAACCTTTGCAAACTGTTCTGCACTTGCAAGAGAACTTCCACCAAATTTTACTACTTTTACCATGTTTCACTGCTCCTCGTTTATGTAAAATTATGTCATTTTAATCTCATGTGCTTTATCATAACAGAAAGTTATGAAAAAGAAAATATAAAATTTTCATAGATTACATAAATAGAAGTTATTTCTTTATATATAGGGTATGCGTCGGTTTTATGGTGTTTCCTGCATCTAGGCAAAATAATAGACGCCATCTGAATTCTCTAATCGTTTCAGACAGCGCCTATTGCATAGTCACTTCAATTTCCAATGGATTGTACCTCACAAATAATTTTTTCTTTTGTTTCTTTCCATATCTTCATCTCTTCGTTTACCTAAATGACCTCTTAGGAATGACTTCGTATCTTAATTTTTTCTTCTTATTGTTCTTCTTTTTCTTCCGAAGCTCTTTCCACTTCTTCTTTACTTTTATCTTGCCACTGGTTTCTAGATCTTCAATATGGTGTGCTCGGGTTGCTTCTTACCAAATTTAAGTTTTTGTTGGACCGTACCTCTCTTTCTTAGATTTCACTAAATGCGGCTTTCTCGTCACCGCTTCTGTGATGTAGTTCCTTTTGTTAAGTTAAATATAGCACCACAATAGTGGGTTGTCAACCCTTATTTTCAAAATATTTGCATTTTATTTTAAATTATTTGTATTATTTGTGTGTATTTTATATTATTTTCTGACAATTTATTCATTTTATGTCTCCGTTCTTCTGCATTCATTCCAGAAAACTTTTTGGAAACTACTCATTTTCACTTCGAATCTTCTTGCGATACTCCAGCGGGTTCATACCTGTTACCTTATGGAACAGTCTACGAAAATGCTTATCATCGCAATATCCCACTTCTTCCACAATCTCCGCCACTGGAGTGTCTGTGGTCCCAAGAAGTCTCTGGGCTTCACGAATACGGATATCTGTTAATACATCGATATATTTTTCTCCCGTCTGTTCCTTGAACTTCTTGCTGAAATAACTGGTGCTAAGGCCACACTCTTCTGCCATCTCTTCCAAGTTGATTGGCTCTGCGTAATGCACTTTCATATAGGCGATTGCCTGGGCTGCCACGTCCTGATCCTCCGCCGCCTCTTGTTGCATCATATGGCAGATTTCCAACAGCAATGTTTCTAGTGCGCGATTTCTTTCTTTTCCATCAAAGATGTGCTGCAGTTTAAAAAACTTCCATTCTGGAATTGCCACAGATTTTTCTGTCTGATTCTGGGCAGAAAGTCTGTACACCTCCCAACAGAACTTGGCAAAGGCTGGTGGATATTCCATGAATTTAGGTTCTGTATTCTGATAAAACTCCAAAAACCAAGTGTTCACATGGCGCACTTCGCCTAAGGTCACATATCTTAAAAGTTCCCTGATTTTTCTTTCTGGCACATATTCATCAATGGCTTTTGGCTCCTGAAACTCTTCTGCAAAAAGAGCGAACTCGCCAGTGGTCATTCGATACTCTTGGGAAAAAGCCGCACGTAGCAGAGAATCTGACACTTCACCAATGGTTTTTACGGCATTTCCCACGCTCAAAGTCACCTGGAACTCTCCGTAATATTCCTGCAAAGCCATAATCTTGCGCCAAAGAAGGAGAAAGTCTTCCTTGCGCTCCATTAGAAGCATATCTCTTCCATAATATACAATTCCAATCAAGCCATATGGCTCCTTATATCCAAGGATCATCTCTTTGGCAAGGCCCAGTGTGTGAATGGCAAGCAAAGCAACCTCCTTTAAAAAATGGGAGGTTTTATTGCAGAGTTCTGCACGATTCACGCTTATGACAAATGTCTGGTAATGATACTTGCCCAGCTTCATATTATATCTCTTGTTGATTTCCGGAAGCATGAATTCCACTTCCTCAGGCTTCTCCAGAATATGAGAAAGCAACCTCTCTGTAATCTGCTGTCTCTTCTCATACTCATATTCTTCCAAAAGAGCTCTGTCATGAAGCGTCTGGGTGACTTCATCGATTCGATTTAAGCAACGCTCAATCTGTCCTTCCAATTCATGACGGGAAGCGGGCTCCATAAGCACCGCAGTGATTCCATTCTGGCAAGCTCCATACAACAGCGCAAAGTCCTGTCTGGTAATCATAAGTAAAAAGGCAGCATTCATCTTGCGAGCGCGAACCATTCGAATATAATTCCACAGTTCTGTACTGTTTGGCGCATTACGAATAATAAAAAGTGCAGGTATATCTGGTTCCAAATTAGATCTGTCATCAAAATCAATTTGTCTCTCTTCCAGACTATATCCTCCCAGACAACGAACCTTTTCCAACTCTTCAAGTTTAAAATTATATAGATATACCTTTAAATTCTCCATTTTTCTCCCCTTTTAGCACAAAAATGTGGTCATTTTTGTCACATAAATAATACCCGTTGTTAAACTAAAAATACCATGTTATCATTCATTTGTAAACAAGTGAACAACACTTTTTACAAAACCCTTTCCTTTATTCCCCTTATATAAATAGAGCTTCCGATGGAAGCAAGAAAATTCCGCCGACTGCGATGCAGTTGGCGTTTTTTTATTTCCAACAAACACGCAAAAGGCTCTCCGAGGATACCTCCCTGGAGAGCCTTTCAAAATTCCTGTATCTATCATATTAGAATCTGTGACCGCCACCACTATGGCCGCCGCCACCTCCACCGCCACCACCGCTACGGCTACTTCCACTAGAGCCAGAGGACTGTGGGCTGTAACGTTTGGTCTGATGTGTAAAGTTGGCGCGGGCATTGTTAACATCCACTTTTGTGAAAATTCCGCCCATAATCTGTTTTGAAGATGCCTTACTTGCCCTAGAGAGCATACGCACAATAAAATAATTAATCAAAAGAGCAAGAGCAACTGCAAGGAACGCGTTGCTTATGTATTTCATTGGCTGTGCAATCCACTGGCCTTCAAACAAACTGTGAATCTGCGCAAATGCTTTGCTGGCACACTTGTAATAATCTTCGTCTGAAGCATAACTGTACACATTATCTGTAATCGTCTGTCCATAGTCATCAGTAATGGTTTTTCTCGCACCACCCATAGAATCAATCCAGATATAACGATTGTCCATATCAATGATAAACACAATACCACTCTCATTGCCAAAATACTCCTCGTTCAGGCGCATTGCCAGATTTTCTGTGCTAGAGTAATTCTCATCAACAGACACGAACGCAATGTTGGTATACTCCGTTATCCCTTCCATTTCCTCTAGGAGGTCTGCTTCTTCAGAAGAAGATAAAAGGTCCGCTTCATCAACGATTAAGGCTTGATAACCAGTTTCATCATTTTCATAAGCACTAGCATAAATGGTTGATGGCACAAGACTTATTGCAACCGCTACCGTTACCATAATCACAAGTGTTCTCATCCCAAATACGTTCTTCAAAAAATCTATACTTGCATCAAATCTCGAAATCATCTTACGCACGATCGTCACCTCCCGTTCTGTCAAACTGAGGCAATCTTCTCGTTGTCATAATATTGTAGTAGTACATAATATCCTTGATAGTCACAAAAATCCCCACCAAAGAAACAAGAGCGCCACCATAATAAAACAAGTCGCTTACCGGCTGCAAAATGGTGATTCCGATTCCCAGAATCAAAGCCGCTATAGCTGTAATCAATCCGATATCTTTTTTCTTTTCCAATTTTTCTTTTTTCTTAATGGCACCTAACTCACTGAAATAAATCGCCAGTGCAATTCCAGCCAACACTGTTGTAATAATCAGCAGTGTGGATGGCATCAGCGTAAAGAACAGATTTAGTAAAATAAAAAGTGGAACAGCCAAAATCAGAGATCCCCACAGATACTTTCTGGTATCCACAGGAAGGTCTGTGACAACCTTTCCCGTCTGTCCGTTCACCGTCGCATAAGCCACACGTCCCGCATTACGGTATGACATAAACCATACAGGGAACATGGTACTATCGACTTCTTTGGTATGCGTTCCAAGTGCGCTTGCCCCCAGGGAGCCACTAATCGCCATACCCGCAAATTCTGGATTCGAGCGAATGATTTTCGCAGATTCTTCTGTGGCAAAATTCTCTGCTTCCACACGGTATTCTTCTGAATCCACATCTGCTGTATCTGCATAGAAACCGCTCAAAAAGGCAGGCGTAAATGCCTTCATCCCCTTCACGTCAAAAGGAGCCAATTTCTCACTAATATTATCATCAAAAGAAGAAGATGCATCATAAGATAATCCCTTATAATACGCATCAATATCCCCCTTTAGATTATAGTGGTCTGTAATGATATAATCGCCACGACGTCTGGTACGGGAACCCGACAGTTGGAAGTCCCCCTGCTGCTCCACATAAAATGCCCAGTATGGCATATAGATACCACGGAAACCATCGATGTATTTTGGATCTTTTAATGCATCAGGCGCAAAAATCGCCTTTTTCATCAAAGCCGAGTACTCTTTTTTACAATCTTCCTTGGTCTTTTTAAAAGGAATAATATAGTTAGGTCTTTTTTCATTGCGAAGTCTGCTGTGCAGAATGGTGGATGCACCACAGAAGGTACAGAATTCCGCTGCAGAATTGTCAGTACTTACAATCTCTCCGCCACACTGTGGGCAAGAAAATACAGTAACCTCAAAGTCCTTATTGGCAAAGTTCTTCTCGTCTTTGTCTTCAAAGGAATATGGATCTGCCTGAGTATGACAATATTCGCAAGCAAGCTGTTGGGATGGAATATCGAACTTCAGATTCCCACCGCAATTTGGACATGCGTACATAATCTTCCTCCTTCTCTTAAGGTATATATGTATGTTAATACTTTTTTATGAAAAGGTAAACAAAAAAGTCCTAGGAAATATTACCTAGGACTTTCTGCAATCTTAAACTTTATTTTTTCTACTCTTTCTCAGTCTATGACTCACCATATCCTTCCAGATGCTAGGATAAAACAGAATGAGCAGTGGGAACAATTCCAATCTTCCTGCCAACATGTCAAAGATAAATACCCACTTGGACAAATCGCTAAAATGTCCAAAGTTCTGAGTTGGACCTACAGCATCTAAACCTGGTCCAATATTGTTCATCGTCGCCGTTACTGCCGTAAAAACCGTAGCCTCACTATTTCCATCCAAGGATACTAACAGTACAGAGGCCACAAAGATTGCAAAAAATGTAATCATATATACGCTTACAGAACGGATAACTCCCGGTTCTACATCTTTTCCATCCATAGTAATCTGCCTTATTGACTTTGGATGAATATAAGAATGCAATTCATTCTTAATTGCTTTTGCCTGGATTACATATCGTGAAACCTTCATACCACCACCCGTACTTCCAGCACAAGCACCTATAAACATTAGCGAAACCAATATTGTTCTACTCAAGGTTGGCCATTGGTCAAAATCAGCCGTCGCAAAGCCCGTAGACGATATGATGGATGCCACCTGAAACGCAGACTGTGTAATTGCGTCAAACAGATTGGCACACATGCTAAAGATATCAATGGTAATCACCACAATTGCTGCAAGAATAATCAGCAAGAAGGCACGAACCTCTTCCATCCTGAAGGCCTTTTTCACCTCGCCAAACAAAATCAGATAGTAAGCATTAAAATTGATACCAAACAAAATCATAAAAATGGTGACAATCCATTGCACAGCCACAGAATAACCTGCAATGCTAGAATTTAACACTCCAAAGCCACCAGTTCCCGCAGTTCCTACCGCAATGCAAATTGCGTCAAACCATGGCATCCTTGCTATAAGCAATAGTATCAATTCTAAAAGAGTAAGCCCTAGATAAATCAAATACAAAATACGTGCGGTGTGACGCATTTTGGGAACTAGTTTTCCAACAGATGGCCCTGGGCTCTCTGCACGCATCAGATTCATATTCGAGCCACCGCCCATTGGGACCACCGCCAGCAAGAATACTAAAATCCCCATACCACCAATCCAGTGTGTAAAGCTGCGCCAAAACAGTGACGTATGACTTAAAGCTTCTACATCACTTAAGATGCTGGCTCCCGTTGTGGTAAAGCCCGACATCGTCTCAAACATAGCGTCAGTAAAAGACGGAATCTCTCCCGTAACCATAAAAGGAATACAACCAAAAAAACTTAGTACAATCCAACTCAAAGAGGTTGCGATGCATCCCTCTTTGAGGTAAAAAACTGTATTCTCAGGTTTTTTTCTAGTAAGAAGCATCCCCAATGCCACGCAAATCATTGCAAGCACCAGATAAATTGCACCTTCTTTTTCTTGATAAATCAAAGAAAACACGCATGGAAGAAGCAAAAATAATCCCTCTAATTTGATTACATTTCCTAGGATATATCGAATCATAGAACTATTCATCGTCTACCTCCTAGGCCAAAATATCTGTAAGTTCGTTAAAACCAGAATGCTTGGTAACAATCATTACACGGTCGCCTACCTGCAGGCAGTCCTGACCAGTTGGGATAAAGGTTTTGCCTTTACGTCGAACAAAACAAACCAGGAGGTTGTCCTTAAGCTGCATATCCATAAGAGTTTTTCCCGTCGCCTCAGATTCTTTATCAATCAAGAATTCAATGGCTTCTACTCTGGAGTCAAACATATGATACAAGGTCTCCACGTTACTGTCTGCTGACGCCTGTTTTGCACGAACGTAGGCAATAATTGCTTCAGCGGTGATAAATTTAGGATATACAACACTACCCAAATCCAATTTATCTATAACGGTATCAAACGTAATGCGATTAATCTTCGTAACCACCTTAGCGTTAGAAATCTGTTTCGCATAAAGAGTAAGGATGATATTTTCCTCATCAATTCCTGTCAACGGAACAAAAGATTCCACTTCCTTGATGCCTTCTTCCAAGAGAAGGTCTTCATCTGTACCGTCTCCATTAATGATAATCGCCTCTGGCAAAAGTTTACTTAAAATCTCACAATGCTTGTAATCATTTTCAATAATCTTGACCTTAATTCCTGCCTGAATCAACTGCGATGCCAGATAATATCCCGCTTTACTTCCACCGATAATCATGGTGTCATTTACTTTGTGAGTGTCGAAACCAATATCACGGAAAAACTGTTCACAAGCCTTCTGTGTTCCCACGAAAGACACAATGTCCCCGCTTGCCAACTGGAAATTACCAGATGGGATATATACTTCGCCCTCGCGCTCAACGGCGCAAATTAAGATATTATGCTTAATATGTTTCCCAATGTTCCAGATTTTCATCTGGTCTAGGATATTTCCTTCTGGAATTTTAAACTTTACAATTTCTGCATGAGAGTGAGTGAAAGAGTTTACTTCCAACGCTCCTGGCAGATAAAGGATACGGGCAATTTCTTTTGCAGCTTCCAGTTCTGGATTAATAATAATCGCCAGGCCCAACTGCTCACGGATAAAGTTAATATCCTTGTTATAGTCAGGAGTTCTTACGCGGGCAATTGCAGAGCAATTGGTTGCTTTCTTAGCAACGGTACAACAGAGAAGATTTAATTCATCCGATTCCGTAACCGCAATAATCAAATCCATATCTTCAATTCCTGCTTCCTGCTGCACAGTAAAAGATGCTCCATTTCCGCATACACCCATAACATCGTACAGATTCGACACATCTTGGATTTTTTGTGGGTTTTTGTCGATTACTGTAATATCGTGTCCTTCTTTAGTTAACTGGGCAATTAAAGTATTACCTACCTTACCACACCCTACGATTAGGATACGAAGCCCCTGCTTTGCAGGGGGTTTTATTCCAAACATTTCTTGTCCTCCATTAATTTGCACTTTTTATTTGGCTTTTGCCTTTGCAACATAGATATGTAAATTATATCACAAAATACAACAATTAAAAGTATTGTTTTACAAATGATTGTGCTATACTCATTGTTATAAGAAAATGTTTATCTATAGAGGAAAAAGTTATGAACTACAGCAATATTTTAAAATTTAAATACACTTGGAGAAAATACCAGGCCAGGGTTTTGGAAAACACCAGGGAATATATTTCTGACGGCAAGGTACATATCGTTGCAGCCCCTGGCTCCGGCAAAACCACTCTGGGAATCGAACTCATTGCCCGCATGGGAGAGGTTGCACTGGTTCTAGCTCCATCCATTACCATCCGCGAACAGTGGGTACAGCGTATTGTAGAGGGCTTTTTGTGCGACGGAATCAATCCTGACGATTATATCTCCCAGGACTTGAAGAATCCACGCGCCATCACCGTCTGCACCTATCAGGCACTCCATAGCGCCATCAATCGCTACAAAGGAAAATTAGACGAATCCGGAAAAGAGGATGACAAAGATTCCGATGACGCAGTGGCTGCTTCTGCCAAAGAAATTGAAGAAGTAGACTACTCTGATTTTGACATTGTAAAGACTATGCGCGATAACCGCGTAGGGCTGATGTGCCTAGACGAATGTCACCACTTACGCAGCGAATGGTGGAAAGCACTAGAAGAATTGAAAAAACAAATAGGGAACCTAAAAGTCATTGCCCTGACCGCTACCCCACCATACGATTCTACTCCTGCTATGTGGGACCGTTATATGAATATGTGTGGCGAAATCGACGAAGAAATCGCCATTCCAGAACTGGTAAAAGAAGGCAGTCTCTGTCCGCATCAGGATTTTGTGTATTTTAACTATCCAACTGCAGAGGAAGAAGCCGAAGTACACAAATTTAAAGAACGTAGCATCGCCCTCTTCAATCGCCTTATGACAGACGAAGAATTTGCCTCTGTCATTCAGAGTCACCGTGGTTTATGCGGCATGATTAGCGATGACGAGCTTTTAGATAAACCTAATTATCTGGCATCTATCCTGATTTTCCTTCAGGAAAAAGGCATCGGTTTTCCATCTCGCCTGCAGAGACTTCTGGGCGCAAGACGTCTGCCAGAGATGTCCTTGGAGTGGATGGAAGAATTGTTACAGGGACTCTTGTATGACGATACCGAAGGTTATTCCTGTGATGAAAACTATATCAAGGCACTCATTTCTGAGTTAAAAACAGATGGTTTAATCGAGAAGAAAAAAGTCACCCTTGTAACCAATCCATCCGTAGAAAAAATGCTGACCACCTCTAAAGGGAAATCAGAGAGTATCAAAGCCATTGTTACTCACGAATACGCAGCAACTGGAAAAGACCTACGTCTTTTGATTCTCACCGACTATATCCGCAAGGAATATGAAAAAGCCGTTGGCACAGATGCAGAAGTAAATTCCCTTGGAGTACTGCCATTTTTTGAACAGTTAAGGCGAAGCGTTGGACAGACTTCCGACATCCGTCTTGGTGTATTATGCGGTACCATCGTAATCATTCCTGCTGAAGCAAAAGACGCCTTGCTCTTAGCTGTTGGTGAGAATGGTAAAATCACCTTCTCTTCCGTTGGCAAACTTGCGGATACAGATTATGTAAAGGTAAACGCTGTAGGGGACGCTCATTTCTTAACCGCCGCAGTAACAGAAATATTTACCCAGGGACATATGCAAGTCCTGATTGGCACCAAGTCCCTTCTTGGCGAAGGCTGGGATGCACCTTGCATTAACTCGTTGATTCTTGCAAGCTTCGTAGGCTCCTTTATGCTTAGCAATCAGATGCGTGGCCGTGCTATCCGTGTGTTCAAACCGAACCCAGACAAAACCAGCAACATCTGGCATCTGGTATGTCTTCCTGATGAACGCGATGTGCGAGATCAATCCTACAATAATATCAGCGAAGATTATGCACTTCTGAAACGCCGCATGGAGCATTTCCTAGGACTGCATTATGAAGTAGATGTCATCGAAAGTGGCATTGGGCGTCTGTCCATTATTGCGCCACCATTCGATGCCGCTCACGTGGCAGAAATGAATCAGCAGATGCTAGAACTGTCCGGACAACGTGCCACATTAAAGGACCGTTGGAACCGTTCTCTTTCTCTCTATAAGAAGATGGATATTGTGGAAGAAACAGAAGTTGCAACAGAGACGATTCCAACTGCTGTTTTCAAGAGTAATCTATCTGGATTGATTGGAACCTTTATATGCTTTGGATTTCTATGGACGTGCAGAGATCTATTTATTGAACTAGGAATGAAAGATTTATTTAACCTGGCAGTCCTTGCCAACATCTTCTATGGATTGTCACGCCTTCCAAAAGTATTGCAGTTAATGGATGCACCAAAGCGTCTCCGCGCCTTTGGCAACGGCATCCGTAAGGCGCTTCTGGTACACGGTCTGTTAGAAGGTGCTGGAAGTAAAGTTGAAGTAGACAGCAGAGACGACGGAACCCAGTGTGTATATCTGTCCGGTGGAACTGGCCGAGATAAATCTCTCTTTACCAAATGTGTGAAAGAACTCTTTGGAGTCATTGATAACCAGCGATACATTCTGGTGAAAAAAGGTGCAATTCGTGGCGAAAACAGTTTCTATGCCGTACCAGAATGTTTTGGCAAAAAACGCGAAGACGCAGAGAAATTTTTTGCGTGCATTAAGCCTTATATCGGAAACTATGATTTGGTATATACCAGAAACGAAGCTGGCAGACAGCTTCTCTTAGAAGGCCGCATGAAAGCCCTGGCTAACAAAAATGCCAAGACCTCTTCCCGCAAGAAGGTGAAGAACTTTTAGATAGGAGTAACAACTATGCAACCATATTTAACAGCCAACTATCATACTCATACCACTCGTTGCAAGCACGCCCGTGGCACCATGCGGGAATATATTGAAAATGCCATTGCTTCTGGAATAAAAATTCTTGGATTTGCAGACCATGTACCTTGTCCTTTTAAGGACGGCTTTGTATCGGGGATTCGAATGGATATGCGTGAGGCAGAATTCTATGTGTCCGATGTGCGCGTTTTGCAACAGGAGTATGCCGACAAGATTCAACTTCTCGTAGGTTTTGAAACAGAATATATGCCGCAATATTTCGATGAACAAATGGCTCTATTTGACGAACTTGGAATCGATTATCTCATTATGGGGCAACACTTCCTGGCAAGCGAACAGCAGGGGCCATATACCGGCTCCCGCACAGAATCAGAGGCCTTCCTCATCAATTATGTAGACCGTGTTATTGCAGGCATGAAAACCGGGCGCTTTGCATATCTTGCCCATCCGGATTTAATAAACTATATAGGTGATGAACGCATTTACGAACGTGAAATTCGACGCATGTGCGAAGCCTTGAAAGAGATGCACATTCCTCTGGAAATCAATCTTCTCGGTCTTCTTGAGCACAAACATTACCCACGCGAATCCTTTTGGGCCATCGCAGGTTCTGTGGGCAACGACGTAATCTTCGGTATCGACGCCCACTGGCCAGAACAAATCGGGGACCTTGACACCCACCACCTCGCTCTTGAGTTGGTACAGAAATACAACTTACACCTAATTGACCAATTAAATCTTTTAAACTAAAGCATTGAAAAAGGGATGCACCTCATCATTGCAGGTGCATCCCTTTCTTATCGATTACACATTATTCAATATCATCGATGTGGAATCCATTTCTTCCACGATCTTTTACTTTGTAGAGCGCCGCATCAGCGGTCTCTAAGAGTTCTCTGTATTCCACATTCTCTCTCTTACAGTAAGCTGCGCCAATACTTGCCGACAGATGAATCACACCTCCATCATATGGATAATCAGCTTGCATTTTTTCCACTGCGAACTGCAGACGATCTTCAAATGTTTCTCTCGGAATATCTTTTACAAAGACACAGAACTCATCTCCACCAAAACGACTTACCAAGTCGAAGTTTGCAAACAGAAGCTGTATCTTCTTAGCATTTTCTTTGATAACAACGTCGCCTGTTCTATGACCAAGTTTATCGTTGATATCTTTAAAGTGGTCCATATCCATAAAGACAAATCCCACACCTTTGGCAGAATTGTTCGCCAGATAATCCTTCACTTCAAACTTAAAGGTTGGTTTATTCATAAGCCCTGTCAATGGGTCTGATCTGGAGCTTTCCTCTAATGCTTTACGTTCCCTGATTTCATCATCCACGTCTTCTATCTTGCCCAAGATAGATACCACATTATGCTTGTCATCCATCAACAGTGTACGGAAAATCTTACACCAGATATAACTACCATCGGCTTTTTCAACACGAACCGTTAATTCATCAGATGACCCTTCTCCATTTACCAACAATGTTTTTCGGAAAACTGATTCATCCTCTGGATGTACATGGAGAATTCTCATGGCTTTTGCAAAGTCTAAGTCTTCTACTTTATCAGGAATCTCCCAACCGAACTTTTCTTTGATTTTTTCAGAGCCGATATTGGAGCCACCCTCTAAACTAATTTCATAAATCAAATCATCCGAACATTCTACAATCGTTTTGTAACGTTTTTGCTGCAAATCTCTCAGACGCGCTTCTTTTCCCTTCTGAATCGCTCTTACCTTTCGAATCATTGCAAGGGAGACGAAAAACAGCGTCATAAATACAAATGCAAGTGCTAGAGCAGAAAGCACCCAGCCATAGCCGTGGATGAAATCCACCCAATCAAGTGCATACTGGTTTTCCAAAGCTTCACGAACGATAATATTTTCTATATCCTGCTCTTTCAACTGTGAGATTGCTTTGTTGATGATGGTAATCAATCGAATGCTGTCTGCCTCGCTCATACCATAGCCGCCATTCAAGTCAATAATCGTGGAAAAACACAGTTCATCCGCCAGACCTTCCATCGGCGCTACTACAAAATCACTATAACGTGGCTTCGACAAAATCCCTTCTACCACGTACTGATTTTGAATAAGCATGTCTACTTCTCGATTGGACAATGCTTCAAAACATGCCTCATTATTCTTACACTCTATAATATTTAAATTCGGATAAAGCGTCGTTAATACTTTTTTTATTGTTTGTGATCCCGCTGGCACAGCAATCTTATAGGAGGTGCTCATATCATATTCAAATTCTTTGCGGGTAACAATCATTTTACGGGCAGAAATATATGGCGTACTTAACAGCATTCCACCCGCATTCATATTGGTCGAATTGTATTCTACCCCAGTCACAAGATCAATCTTCTGCTCTTGTAGAAACTGATATGTAATACTTCCTTCCGGAAGTGCAACATATTCAAATTGCAAACCCGAAAGTTCTGAAATCTTATCAAACAGTTCTCTGGAAATTCCATCAAATTCCCCGTTCTCATTGGTAAATGACAACGGTTTCCGGTCTGCTATATAGGCAACTCGTAAAAATCCTGCGTTTTTTACAAATTCCTTTTCTTCTCTGGAATAAAACTGCAACTTATAGACTGGGTAATGGGATACCAGCAATTCGTCTAATAATAATGGATAGGTATTCTGCGCCTGAGCCATTGCCTTATTCAATGGCACGAGAATCTCTGAATTCCCTTTCCATGTGAGAAAATAAAATGGTTGTGGAGCAAAACGCGCCAGCAGCTTCTGGTCGCTCTCCATATCCATAATTGAGGTCACCATTGCGTCTACTTCTCCAGCCTTCATGGCCGCTTTGCTCTCATCAATAGAATCATAATAAACTAATTCTGGTTCAAACTCATGAATCTTCATATAAGACAAAAAGTATTCTGTGAGAGGATAATCATTAAGCACCGCTACCTTCAATCGGTTAAATGCTTCATAATCCTCGTAATACAGATCTTCTCTGCTTTGGCTGGTAACCAAAATGGTATACTCCGTGCCAAAACTTAATTCACTATAATCAAAGAGTTCTTTTCGTTCTTCCGTCATCATTGCAGGAGCAATCAAATCAATCTGATGCGATTTTAATTTCTCACAGCCATCACCAAAGTCTTCTACCGGAACATACTCATACTCCCATCCTGTAAAAGACGACAATGTCTCCAGATAATCGATACAATATCCCTGCAGCTTCGCATACTCATCATAATACTGGAACCCAGCCATATGATAGAACCCAACCTTGACCACTTTTCCTTCCTCAGCCTGTTCCGCTACAGATCCATAATATGGTACAACAGTTGTCACCAGCATAAGGGCCGCGAATGTAATTGCAATTATCTTATGTAACAGTTTTTTCATATGTAAATCCCCTAATACTTCCCATCGATATAATAATTGGTACTATAGTACTATATTACTACTTTCTGACCTTCTCTTCAACCAATAGTTTGATGAGTTTTCCAATAAGTTCTCTCGTCTCCTTTGGTACTGAGGCCACCGCTTTCAACAGTGCTGCCGCCATCTTTGCGTCAATATCCAAAAGGTCTCTGAAATCATCCACTCCAGCTTTCTCAAAAACTGAGAAAAACGAGTCCACCAACACTTTCTTCTCTTCTTCGCTAACTTTTCCCAAAAAGCTTCTAATTCCATCGCTGATTTCCTGGCTCATTGGGTGAAGCTGGTCTGCCAATTCAAATTGATTTCCTGATATCTTCCAA
This sequence comes from Lachnospiraceae bacterium, assembly GCA_015057035.1. GTDB lineage: Bacteria > Bacillota > Clostridia > Lachnospirales > Lachnospiraceae > Roseburia. The sequence goes on from SVFC01000006.1 coordinate 37,049, forward strand.
AACAATCCTTCATGCTGTAAAAGCCCTGCCTGTTCGCTCTGTACCACAGAGTAATCTTCCTCATGTTCCATCAAAAGTCCCACCACCGACTCTTCCGGCACGAAGGCATGAATTCGATCCTTGATGGCAATATATGCTGCATCGTTCACCATAGTACGGTTAAAACCTGGACCATCATAACTATATACGCCCGCAATTTTTCTCTGGAACTTCGGATTGGAAAACACGGCTGAATATATAGCCAGATTTCCACCTTTGGAATGACCACCAAGATAATATTTTTTAAACAGTCCCTTGACCGTTCGTTCCACATAATCCACCGCAGACTGCTGGGCAGGCACTGGCATCATATAACTCATATTGCAATCTTCTTTCCATCCCACCACCGTACTGTCCGTTCCGCGGAAAACAATGAATGTCTGCCCCGGCGCAATATTAATATGCATTGCTGCAAACTGCTGCTGGGTCTTTGTATCTGTTGTACTGACATAATGGCACAGCGTCATTTCTCCATAACGTTTCGACTCTGCCATTGCATCAAACAGCGCTTCTTTTTGCGCATAATACATCAGTTTCTGATTTGTTTTCTTATACAAGCGATTTGCTTCTTTTATAGAAATCGTTCTTTCTTCCCCAACATCTGGAACAACGCGGTCCAATCGTAGATACGACAACTCGCTAAACATTAATCCATCAATTTCATTTAACGGATCCTGTTGAATCGTTAAGTCCCCACGCCACTTCAAATATGTAAATAGATTATCCCTATGTTCCATAAGCCAAAACACCTTTCTTATTTTCCTATACAATAATTATACAAAAATCCGAAAAAAAATACAGTATTTTAAACAGAATGTGTTATAATAATCTCAAGTATGTTTTCAATTAGGAGGAATGTTATGAGATACACTTTAGAAAACGATATTTTACGAGTTGAAATCGACTCATTTGGCGCAGAAGTTAAATCTGTACAGTCCAAGGCAACAGGCCAGGAATATATGTGGCAGGCTGATGAAAAATACTGGAAAGGCACATCTCCTATTCTTTTTCCATTTGTAGGTAGACTTCGCCATGACACATTTCTTCATGGTGGCAAAACCTATACAATGCCACAGCATGGTTTTGCAAGAAAAATGGAGCACTGCCTTGTTTCAAAAACTGATACGACGATCTGGTTTAAGCTTGTTACCAGCAATGAAACCTTGGAACAATTCCCATTTTCATTTATCTTACGAATTGGCTACGAACTGGCAGAAAACGAATTAAAAGTCATGTGGGAAGTAAGCAACAATTCTGTCGACAAACATATGCACTTTGGCATTGGCGCACATCCAGGATTTAACTGTCCAATCCACGGAGAAGATTCCAAAGTAGGATATAAGCTCTATTTTGCAGGACTTGACGAGTTAAAATACTATAGCAACGATTCCAACGGTTATGCCTTGGATCAATTCTATACACTTCCATTGGAAAATCATCGTGCTACGATTACACCAGACTTTTTCGATTTTGGTACATACATTGCAGAAAACCGACAGACTGGAGAAATTGGTTTGGAAGATCCTAATGGTAATCGCATCTTAACGGTGCTTTTCAACACTCCATTATTTGGTATCTGGTCTCCAGAAGGCAAAAATGCACCATTCCTCTGTATTGAACCTTGGTTTGGACGTTGTGACAGCCACGATTTTGAAGGAACTTTAAAAGCCCGTGCTTATGACAATGTTCTGGAAGCAGGCAACAAATTTAACACCTCCTATGTTATAAGATTTGGTGCATAATTTTATAAGTTTTTATTGCTTGTATTTTTTCTTATTTTATATATAATATACGGAGAGTAAAAAAGGAGGATTGTTATTCTATGCCAAAAAGAAGTGATATTAACAAAATTCTAATCATCGGTTCTGGTCCAATTATCATTGGTCAGGCTTGTGAGTTTGACTACTCTGGTACACAGGCTTGTAAAGCCCTTCGTAGTCTCGGTTACGAAATCGTACTGGTGAACTCCAACCCAGCAACCATTATGACAGACCCAGAAACCGCTGATGTAACTTATATCGAGCCATTAAACGTTGACCGTTTAGAGCAAATCATTGCAAAAGAACGTCCTGACGCACTCCTTCCAAACCTTGGCGGACAGTCAGCACTTAATCTTTGTTCTGAACTTCACCAGGCCGGTGTCCTTGAAAAATACAATGTTCAGGTTATCGGTGTTCAGGTAGATGCCATCGAACGTGGTGAAGACCGTATCGAGTTCAAAAAAGCAATGGATAAGCTCGGAATCGAAATGGCACGTTCTGAAGTTGCTTACTCTGTAGACGAAGCCCTTGCTATCGCAGATAAATTAGGCTATCCAGTTGTTCTTCGTCCAGCATACACCATGGGTGGTGCCGGCGGCGGACTTGTATATAACAAAGAAGAACTGAAGGTTGTATGTGCCCGTGGCATTCAGGCTAGCCTTGTAGGACAGGTTCTTGTAGAAGAATCCATCCTTGGTTGGGAAGAACTTGAAGTTGAAGTTGTTCGTGACGCAGCTGGTAATATGATTACCGTATGTTTCATCGAAAACATCGACCCACTTGGTGTTCACACTGGCGACTCTTTCTGTTCCGCTCCAATGCTTACTATTTCACAGGAAGTTCAGGACAGATTAAAAGACCAGGCTTTCCGTATTGTAGAGTCTGTAGAAGTAATCGGTGGAACTAACGTACAGTTCGCTCATGATCCAGTATCTGATCGAATCATCGTTATCGAAATCAACCCTCGTACCTCTCGTTCCTCAGCACTTGCTTCTAAAGCAACTGGTTTCCCAATCGCTTTAGTATCCGCAATGCTTGCTTGTGGACTTAACTTATCCGACATCCCATGTGGCAAATACGGAACCCTTGACAAATATGTTCCAGACGGCGATTATGTCGTAATCAAATTTGCTCGTTGGGCATTCGAAAAATTCAAAGGCGTAGAAGACAAATTAGGTACTCAGATGCGCGCCGTTGGCGAAGTAATGAGTATCGGTAAAACTTATAAAGAAGCTTTCCAGAAAGCAATCCGAAGCTTAGAGACAGGCCGCTATGGTCTTGGACATGCTAAGAACTTCGACACATTAACAAAAGAAGAACTCCTCCATATGTTAATCACTCCATCTAGTGAGCGTCACTTCATCATGTATGAAGCTTTAAGAAAAGGCGCAACTGTTGAAGAGATTCATGAAATCACAAAGGTAAAACATTACTTCATCGAACAGATGAAAGAATTAGTAGAGGAAGAAGAAGCACTTGTTGCTAACAAAGGTTCTCTTCCTTCAGACGAAGCATTGATTTCTGCTAAGAAAAATGGTTTCTCTGATAAATATTTAAGCCAGATTCTTGCTGTTTCCGAGGATTCAATTCGCAATAAACGTATTGAACTTGGTGTAGAAGAAGCCTGGGAAGGTGTTCACGTAAGTGGTACAGAAGACAAAGCTTACTACTATAGCACCTACAACGCAGAAGACAAATCTGTTGCATCTGACGCTAAGAAGATTATGATTCTTGGTGGTGGACCAAACCGTATCGGCCAGGGTATCGAATTTGACTACTGTTGTGTACACGCCGCCCTTGCTCTCAAGAAGCTCGGCTTTGAAACCATCATCGTAAACTGTAACCCAGAGACCGTATCTACTGACTACGATACCTCTGATAAGTTATACTTTGAACCACTTACTCTTGAAGATGTACTTAGCATCTACAAGAAGGAAAAACCTCTCGGTGTTATCGCACAGTTTGGTGGACAGACTCCTCTGAATCTTGCTGCTGACCTTGAAAAAAATGGTGTCAAGATTCTGGGAACTTCTCCAGCCGTTATCGACCTTGCAGAAGACCGCGACCTGTTCCGTGCCATGATGGACAAGCTTGAAATCCCAATGCCAGAATCAGGAATGGCAGTAAACGTGGCAGAAGCAGTTGAGATTGCTAACCGCATCGGTTATCCAGTAATGGTTCGTCCTTCTTATGTATTAGGTGGACGCGGTATGGAAGTTGTATATGATGAAGAATCTCTTGAAAACTATATGAATGCAGCCGTTGGTGTAACACCAGACAGACCAATTCTTATCGACAGATTCTTAAATCACGCACTTGAATGTGAAGCAGATGCTATCAGCGATGGATCACACGCATTTGTTCCTGCAGTTATGGAACATATCGAGCTTGCTGGCGTTCACTCTGGTGACTCCGCATGTATCCTTCCTTCTGTTCACATCTCAGAAGAGAATGTTAAAACTATCAAAGAATATACTCGCAAGATTGCAGAAGAAATGGGCGTTAAAGGCTTAATGAACATGCAGTACGCCATCGAAAACGACCGCGTATATGTATTAGAGGCAAACCCAAGAGCTTCTCGTACTGTACCATTGGTATCTAAGGTATGTAACATCCGTATGGTACCACTTGCAACAGAAATCATTACATCAGAACTTACAGGAAACCCATCTCCTGTTCCAGCCTTAAAAGAACAGGTAATTCCAAACTATGGTGTAAAAGAAGCCGTATTCCCATTCAATATGTTCCAGGAAGTTGACCCAATCCTTGGACCAGAGATGCGTTCTACCGGTGAAGTACTTGGCCTCTCTCCTTCTTATGGTGAAGCCTTCTTCAAGGCACAGGAAGCAACCCAGTCCAAACTTCCATTAGAAGGAACAGTGCTTATCTCTGTTAATAACAAAGACAAAGCAGAAGTTGTTGATGTTGCTCGTGCATTCCACGAGAATGGCTTCAAAATCGTTGCAACAGGCACTACACACCGTTTAATCACAGAAGCAGGAATTCCTGCCGACAAGGTGAAAAAGCTCTATGAAGGCCGTCCAAACATCTTAGACGCTATTACCAATGGAGACTACCAGTTAATCGTAAACTCTCCAGCCGGAAAAGACAGCGTTCATGACGATAGCTACTTACGTAAAGCCGCTATCAAGGGCAAGATTCCTTATATGACAACTATGGCCGCTGCAAAGGCAACTGCCGAAGGTATCCGTCATATTAAGAAACACGGCAATTCAACCGTTAAGTCATTACAGGAATTACACAGCGAGATTCATGATAAATAAACCGCAGATGGAATTATCATTTGCCAGATGACATTTATCCTTTGAAGTGGAATTTAGATTTCCTGGGGTGAATTTTAGATTTCCTGGGCGTAGGGAGAGAAACTCTCTCCTACGCCCTTATTTTTATGTGTTTAGCTTCCATCTTCTCTTTTTATTCTAGAAATTTGGGTGTATATGCCGCTCGCCTTCTCCACACCCTGCACTTCACAAATATAGAGGGTATATTTTCTAGTGTGCATCTCTACACCCCTACATCCTTCAAATTGGACTGACATCCTATGGCATTAACATCACATCCACCGCATCCATTCATATGTCCAAATTATCTAAATAAATTTAACTAAATACATTGACTCGCCTTCGTACATATGTTACGATACATTAGGCTCAAAAAGACACTATTGCCTCTCCAACAAAGAGCAATAAACATATTATTCAAGGAGTTATGTTATGGTTAGAATCTTAGTAGACACTTCCGCAGACTATACTGTAGAAGAACTCAACGCTCGCCATATGGAGCTTGTCTCTCTCAACATTACTGTTGATGACAAGAACTATCGCGACCTCGTTGATATTACAAGAAATGAAATATATGACATGTTAATTAACCAGGAGAAATTCCCTAAAACATCTCAACCTTCTCCTCAGGATTATCTGGAGATTTTTGAAGACGTAAAGGAAAAAGGCGATACCATGGTATGTATCACACTTTCTTCTGGACTCAGTGGAACTTACCAGAGTGCTTGCCTTGCAAAAGATATGGCAGAATATGACGAAATCTATTTGGTAGATTCCAAATCCGCCACTTACGGAATTCGTCATTTAGGAGAATATGCTTGTAAATTACGCGACGAGGGAATGGACGCAAAAAACATCGCAAACAAATTAGAAGAGATCAAATCCCGCATCGTTATCCTTGCTGCTGTTGATACTTTAGAATATCTCTGCAAAGGCGGACGCGTAAGCAAAACTACCGCTGCTGTTGGCGAACTTGCCAACATCAAACCGCTCATCACCGTAACCGAAGAAGGCAAGGTTCACGTTCCTGGAAAATGTCTTGGGCGCAACAAAGCCCTTGCTACATTAACTAAAAACATCAGTACATATGAGATTGATGACAGCTTCCCAATCTATTCTATTTATGCATTTGGAGAAGAAAACACCGAGAAATTGGAAGAAAAACTTGAAGCAACTGGAATTCACGTTGCAGAAAGACTTCAGATCGGCGCTACCATTGGTGTCCATGTGGGACCTGGAGCATATGGCGTAATCTTTATCAAAAAATAACTTTACACTTTATACACAAAAAATCCTCTGGCAATCAATGCCAGAGGATTTTTGCTTATATAAACTTATTTAACTGAAATTATGCAAATCTCTTCTTAGAAGCTACGATTACAACTGCGCCACCAAACATTACTAATAAGATTGGTAATACCATGTTTACATCGCCTGTTCCTGTAATTGTCTTAACATATTCATCAGCAACTTCGATATCTGTGATAGCTACTTTTTCACCTGTTAATCCAAGGTAAAGTTTTGATCCACTTGGAACTGTTACAGGGAAGGATGCTACTGTATTAGCATCTGCTACTGAATATGTGGCTGTAATTGTTTTTCCATCGTATTTAACGATAATCTTACATTCAGCACCAGCTTTCATAGCTGCTACCCAGTTATCCCAGTTTTCTGGATATGTACGAGTAAATGTTGCACCATCTGGCATTGCATCTGGATTCTTTGTTGTATCTCCATCAAACCAGCACCATACGTCACCACGTGCAAAGATGATTTCTTTGTAATCAGCGGTGTTGAATTTGTTTTCTGAGTTTGTGTAAACGAAGTAACATGGTGTTTCATAGTAGTTTGTTGAATTAGCATCTGTACCTTTACCTGTGAAAGTAAATGTATAGGTATGGCCCTTCTTAAGTTCTACACCATCTGTCTGTACAGATAAGAAAGCATCAACTGTTAAATCAGCGATTTCTGTTTTTTCTACTACTGTTTCCTGAGCTGTTACTTTGAATTTTACAGTAGCTTTTACATCACCGATTGCAGCTGTAATTGTAGCATTTCCGCCGCCAACTGCTGTTACTGTTCCGTTAGCGTCAACCTTAGCAACTTTTTCATTTGAAGATGTCCAGGTAATTGTCTTGTCATCTGTTGTATCTGCTGGGTTAACTGTTGCAACAACGTTTACGATATCACCTTTTTCAAGGTCTGTTTTGTCTACTTTTAATTCAATGCTTGTTACTGGTACTACAGGAACTGTAATTTCTACTTTATCTGTAAATGTACCAACTGTTGCTGTAATTGTTACTGTACCAGGTTTCACTGCTGTAACTTTACCATTTGCATCTACTGTTGCGATTGTTTCATTAGATGATGTATATGTAACTGTCTTGTCATCTGTTGTATCTGCTGGAGCAATTGTTGTTGTTAACTGAGCTGTTGCACCAACTTTAATTTCTGTCTTATCTGTTGTAAGTTCAATTCCTGTCATTGGAATCTGTAAATCAGAAACTGTAACTGCACATGTAGCAGACTTTTCACCACAGGTAGCAACAATATTTGCTGTACCTGGAGCAACTGCTGTAACTTTACCATTTGCATCTACTGTTGCAACGGATTCATTTGAAGAAGACCATGTAATCTTACCAAATTCACCAACTGTAGCTGATGCGTTGTTGTCAATGAATCTCTGAACTTCAATCTTACCACCATCTGAACCAACTCTTACATAGAAATCATTTGGAATAGCAGCTGCCATAGTTACTTTGTATCCACCAATAACATTTTCGCCAACGCGAACTGTTACATTAAAAATATTAGCATCAACTTTCTTAAGATCTAAGGATACAACCGCATTGTCAAGTGTTGCAAATGCATCCCAATTCCAGATTGCACTGTCTTCATATGAAGCAGCAAGACCAAAGTCCCATCCGTAGCGGTCTGCACGGAAAGTATATCCCTGGTTAGCATCGTTGAACACTTCAAATACAAAGTTAGACCAGTTCTCTGCATCTCTAATAAATGCATCATTGTAGAATTCAATAGTAACATCGAAATCTCCAGTTAATGGATAATGATCTCCACCTGCTGAATTCCAACCTGTACTACCATCAACCACCAAACCAACTGCAGATGCTGTAAGTGTAGTGTCATTTCCAGTTACTAAAGATGTTTCTGTTGCAGAAATATTAACTGCTGTAGCATCGTAAACTTTTGACTGGTTTACTAATGCTGCTTTTGTTTCTACTGGAGCTACCAGTACTGTGCCAGCTACCATAACAAGAGCCATAGCGCCAGCTAAAATCTTTCTCAATTTCATTTTCCTTTTCCTCCTTATAAAATAAAATTTCTTTTATCCCTTAAGTATAATTATTCTAACACTTTTTTAGAGAAACGTAAACATTTTGCTATAATATTTTAGATTTTTGTGAAATATTAAAATATTAAGGCCTAAAATCAAATAAAAGACCCAGTCCTAAACTGGGTCTTTTGGTTAATTTTCACAATGCATCGAAAATTTACTAAAATAATTGACGCATTTCCATCACTATTCTGTTGGTTCTAATGAGTTTTCAGATTCACTTGGTTCTTCGCCTACATTCTGACTTTCTGATTCTGAAGGCTCTCCACTGGCACTCTGGGATTCTGATTCAGAAGGTTCCTCGCTACCAATCTGAGACTCTGATTCGCTTGGCTCGTCCCCCGGTGTTTCCGACTCATTTTCACTTGGTTCACTTGAGCCTGACTCTCCTGTACCTGGTTCTTCTGTGCTTGGCTCGCCTGTGCCTGGCTCACTTGTACCCGGTTCTTCTGTGCTTGGCTCTCCTGTACCTGGTTCACTTGTACCTGGTTCTTCTGTTCCTGGTTCGCCTGTGCCTGGCTCACTTGTACCTGGCTCCTCTGTGCTTGGCTCGCCTGTGCCTGGCTCTTCCGTTCCTGGTTCACCTGTACCTGGTTCTTCCGTTCCTGGTTCTGGTGGAGTCTCTAATATGTATCCACATTCGCATACGTATACAATAACTCCTGCCTCTGTGGTGGTTTCCACTAAAATGTGATCCGCAGAAAGTGGATCCCCGCAATCGCCACACTTCAGATGAGCGTCAGCTGTTCCGCCGAACACTGGATTTTTCAAATGAAGATTCTCTTCTGTCAAATACTTGCCACTAACATATCCGATTTTTCTTCTATTTGTACCATATCTTACACGATACCAGCCTGTTTCGTTACAAACAGATTCAACGTATACATCCTCATGTTTACCTAACAGAGCGATACGTACACCTTCTGTGCTAGGCTTGTTACGAATCTTAACAGATACCGTAGCCATCATAGTCTTTCCGACATCTGTATATGTGTAATTGTCCGCACCCGGTCTAACTCCAGGTGTCTCTGTATCTGGTTCATCTGTGCCTGGCTCGTCTGTACCTGGTTCGTCTGTGCCCGGCTCGTCTGTACCTGGTTCATCTGTACCTGGTTCATCTGTGCCTGGTTCGTCTGTGCCCGGTTCATCTGGGAAGGTTCCATCTGCATTCGCCATAGTATGCTGGTCTACTAACACAGCACTAACAATCAGACGATATTTATTGTCTGGAGAACAGGTTACCAACGTAACCGTTTTATCATTTGCGTCTACTTCTACGCCAGTATCTTTTTTAGAATTCTTGACTAATTTCTGTAAAAATTCTCCATATCTGTCGTCACCCTTTTCGAAGTTGGTATTAATATAGCTTACTTCGTTCTGGTGGATAGTAAAATATGAGAAAATCTGATAACGATATACCATTCCGTTATACAACAACTGGAAATACTGATGGTCCTCATAATAACCTTTCTGGTCATTATAATACTTCAGTTTTCCAAACATGGACAAATCCTTCATATTATGTCCATATATAACATTTCGAATATCCGACAAATCCCATGAGTTGGTTTCCTCAAGGAAAATACTTCCCCCTCTGGAATATACCAGATCATATCGCACTCGCTGATATTCTGCGTTATCTTCTGAATATAAAAGAGGATAACTAATGGTTTCATTTTCAAAGTGAATCCAACCAACAATATCTGGATTGATATTCGTCTGCATTCCTACTAAATCCACACGAATCTGTTCGTACCATTCACGTGGTCTTTCCGGCACCTGAGTTGCCTCACTATCCTCACTACCCGACGGCTGATTAGGTTTATTTGGCTTATTTGGGTTATCTGGAACCACAGGTAATGTAGGAACTGTCACATAGTTATCCTTCAGATTATCATGACTTTCCTCTGCCTCTTTACTGTCACGATATCCTTCGTACAGAGAATATCCGCCGTAAATCAAACAGCCAATTCCAATCAAAATTAACACATCATATATGAGATTAAAAATTCTTCTTTTTAGTCTTTTCTTATTATCCTCTTCTTCAGAGAGTTCTTCTATAATCACTTCCTGAAGGTCCTCGTCCATAGGAGCGTTATTATTTTTGTTCTCTTCCATATTACCTCCGAACAATCGCTTTTTACATTGCAACCAATTCATTATATAACAGGTTTTTCATCTTTGCAAACTTCTCTTGCATTATATCTGAAAATAGGCAATAATTTTATTATAATATGATTGCTTGGAGGAACCAACGTGGTACAACATAGATTTAAAAAACGCAAAACCTGGCTGCTTATTCCCGCTATATTTCTTATAGTAGTTTTAGGCCTGTCCCTCTTCATGATATCTCCGCTATTTTCCGTGGAAAAGGCAACAGATTCCATCACTCATGAAGCTGGAAAAACGCCCAAATTTTCCCCTTCTGATTTTTTAGACGGAGAGAACTGGTGTGTAAATCTGTCCTATCTCGACGCTTCACAGGTGAATCACAAAAAGGTAGGCGAATATCCTCTATATATTTACCACGGTTTTGAAAAATACACTTTTACTGTGGAAGTAGTAGACACCACCGCCCCTAGCCTCACCTGCAATATGAAAAATATTACTTTGGAAAAAGGCGAATACATCACCATCAATTCCATTGGAATAAAAGCCGAAGACAACACCGGTATCGACCGACTTCTGTTTCATCATATTGTTGCAGATAAAGTACACATTGACGCGGAAGACTCTGCCCATCTGGAAGAACTGTTCCTAACGGGACGCGACCTCTGGACTCAGGAATACACCTTTGAGTACGGCGGTGTTTATACCATGACAGTTTCCGCAATAGACGCTTACAACAATGCCACCGAACTTACTCTTAACGTTACTGTAGAAGAAGCACCTGTTTTAGATACCATTGACAGCGTTTATCTGGCCATTGGACAAACGATTGATTTTTCAGAATATATTGAAGTTTGGGATTATCTGGACACCGATTATTCTGCCAAAGATGTTACCATTGATACATCCGCTTTGGACACCAGCAAATCTGGTGAATATGAAGTGGTGTACACTGCCACTGACAGTTACGGACTAAGTAGCAAAGCAACTACAACTGTACATCTGCGTACTCCGCTTGAGTTGCAGGAAATGATTAACACCCATAAGATTAATAAGGATGAACATCTGATTATCGGCGCCTATAACTCCTACGACAGTGGCTATTATGAGGAAAACAACCCTGAGTTTATCCAGAACGTAATGTTGCCATCCATAGTGCACATTGAAAATGACGATAATTACACATTTGGTAGCGGATACATTATTAAAATCGATTCCGAATTTGTAACAATCGCTACCAACGACCATGTAATTGTTGGTGATTATGATCCAGAGATTTTCTTCTATGACGGAACCTCTTGCGAAGGCATTATCGTAGCTTCGGACCCTCGAGAAGATATTGCTTTTATCCGTATCCCAATTGATGGATACAGCGATAAAACCTCTCTCCCGTTTGAATATGTCGAAACCCTTCGTACCGTTCATATTAATGAAGGATATTGGAAAGACTTGCCAAACGAAAAGAATATTCCTATTTGTTACAACTGCATTGATACAAACGGAGAAATCTGGCAGAGCTCTATTGGTCACATCGTATATAAAGAAGCCACACGAACCTGGAATGAATACGAAGACATTAATGAATGTATCATCTCTATGGCGCCTGTTGGAGGCACCTCTGGTTCTGCTATTTTTGACGGACATGGTCGCCTCGTCGCAATGGTCCGCGGATACACAACCTACTACAACCCTGACGGTTCCCAGTACGTGGAGACTGTGGCGGTTCCTTTAATTGAAATCCTGGATTACTACCAGATGATATTCCACGAAAAATTACATTACCAATAAAACAAACGGGGCTACTGCAAAATACCATGGTATATATGCGACGCCCCGCTTTCTATGTCCCCAGACACACCCCACGACGCAACGACTTTGGATAGAAGGATAGAATTTCTTGAATCGCTTTTGGATGGATGTTTTCGTGTCTTTTGATAGGCGAACATCCGTGGGCTGGTAGTATGTGCATCGGAGACTTGGTTGTAATTTTCAAGTACTTCTAGATATGCCTTAGAACAAAGTTGATATAAAAAACCGCTCTTGAGAACTCGGCGCAAAAGCAGCGCCTCAAACATTCAAGAGCGGTTTTACATTTTGTTCTAATGGCATATCAAGAAGTACTAAGAAAACTCCAAATAGTCTCTGATGCACATACTACCAGCCCACGGGTGTCCGACATTCAAAAGACATCGAATCATAGACAACATCCAAAAGCGATTCTTAGAAATTCATTCTTCTAGCCACGGAGTATCGTCGTGGGGTGTGTCTGGGGACATAGAAAGCGGGGCGTCGCATATTCCCGTGGAGTTATTTCATCAACGCCTTGATTGGATTTACATCCTTTGCAAGAGCACGAATGGTATCCTGCTCCTGTTTCATATATAATTCCAACATTTTAATCTCATCTTCGGAAAATCCTGTGGAAGAAGTAATCACGCAATCCGGCACACAGCCTTCTGCGCGTCTTTTTCCATCTTCAAATACAACGTAGATATTCTGTCTGCCATCCTTTGGCACAATCCCCGATACTGTCATCTTCAGTTCATCCATAACCATTCTCCTATTCTGTAATTTTCATATTCGGCCAAACTCGTTCGATTAACTCATCCTGATAGGTAGCATCCAAAAACTCTTCAACCACATTACTTGCCGCAATTCCTTCCTGGCGTTGTGTATAGCGTGCCATAGCGAGGGAAGAGATTAACGCGTTACAAACCATAAAAAGAACCAGAAGCCATGTAAGAATTTTCCCACCCAATGGTGGAATCTTCTCAATTATGTTACTGAGGCGTGGATAGATGATCTTAATCCATACCACCGACAAGATTCCCCAGAAAACCATATATAGCAGATTTGTTCTTCCTCCAATATTAAATGGCATATGGCTATAATCCCAGAACACTGTACCGAAAACAATCTCTGTAAACACGCTACATACATACTCATATACTCCGCCAAGCAATGCTCCAATTAGGAAAATATACCTGTCTGCTTTTTGAGCAAAGCGTGACAATACAAGTGTCAACACAACTGCTCCAAGTCCCCATACAATACTAAACGGACCATACAACACACTAGAACGGCTCATCCACACACCGCCGACAATTCGGCAATAGAAAGTCTCAATAATGTCACCTAGCAATGCCGAAATCAAAAACACCCATATGATTTTATCTATACAAATGCCTTTAGCAAAAACGTATTTTCCCTCTGCCTCTGGGTCCTCTTCCATATTTGGATATGCTTTTTCAATACGTCCCCAAATGGCGGAGTATACTTTTCTATTGACACCACTTACACTTTCCCGCTCCTTCTGCTGATATTCAATTACTCTGTGATTTCCTCTATTTCTTAACATAATATAGAGTGTTAGCAGAAAATCGATAAATAATACACCACCAACTACTCCGCAGAAAATCTGTACCACAACCTCAGGTAGCATATGTATCAACAAAAACATAAGCGGATGAAGGAGTTCCGCGCCACACCAAAGAAGTACGGCAAACGACATTGCCACCAACAAATTCAGCCATTGTCCATTATATGGGGTTATGTCTTCATATTTCCAAAGCATTCTCTGGCACACACGACTCGTCAAAAATTCCGTAGAAGATTGCACCGCCACAAATACCACAAAAGCCTCAATCAGTTTGAAGAATCCATGCCCTAGCATTTCCGGCCACAGAATAATCAAAATATCCATCATAATGCCGTACATCAGGCAGAATGGAAGATTCGTTAATCCTCTGTTTCGAAAACGACGGTCTTTTATTGCAACAATGCACACCTCTAATAACCATCCCAAAAAAGAATATATTATAAGATATGCTATAAGTTCTAAAATAGTATAATTCATCGTTAATTCTCCTTTAATGAAGAATTATAGACATTTTCTTTATTGATTGCAATCGAACACCAACTGTAGTATGCTTATTTTATAAATATTTAAGAAATGCGTCATATCTAGTAGGGGGATTTCCATATGGCAAAGAATCAGACAAAAGAGAAACAAAAGTTTACCATGACAACTATGGTAACCACTATTACCAAGGAAAAGATATATAATCTTATGAATAAGATTACCGTCATCGTTTCCGCAGGTTTCCTTGTAAAAAACATCATTGGTCAGGAATGGATTGGTGCCATTGCCATTGCAGCCTGCCTGGCAGTTTACCTGGTTGCAGTTTACATTATGCAGAAACGCAATATGGATGCAGACAAGCGCCACTTATTGGTTTCCTGCTCTCTGATGATTGTAATCTGTTTCATATCACTCTTCAGCGGTGCCTCCTATAGCGATGACTTCTTATTATACTTGGCGGCCATCGGTCTTGCAGGCCTTTATCTTCGCCCTCAGTATCCGCAGACTATGATTGGTCTTGGTAATGTTTTATTAGTTATCCAATACCTTGTGGCCCCAGAAAAAGCTGGAGAGTTAGGACAGTTCATTCTATGTATGGTCATGTATAACCTTGCAGGAATTATGTTTTCTATGGTAGTTGCCCGCGGTCGTTCATATATCGTAGAAAGCCGTGCACGTACTGCAGAAATGGAAAAAATCATCGAATCCCTGGCAGCCATCAACGCTGAGCTAAATCGCAACTTTGAAGCAACAGGCGGACGTATCGCTGATATTAATGCAGCCAACACCCAGGTTGAGTTGCGCACTAACGAATTGAAGGACGATTCCATCAATATCACTAATGGTGTTGCTGACACAGTTTCCACCTGTGATGGCGCAGCACAGTGTATCGACATCTGCAAACGCCAGATTCAGGCGTTAGTAGATAATATTAGTCGTTTTGAAGAAGTATTAAGAGCCAATGAAAGTAACATTAGTGATATGTCCAAGGAAATTGTTACTATCAAAGACTCTGCTTATACCACTAACAAAGTTTTCGATGGTATTGAAAAACAGATGGAAGAAATCGTAGAAGTTGTGGCACAGCTTAAATCCATCGCTTCTAGCACAACTATGTTGGCATTAAATGCTTCTATCGAAGCAGCCCGTGCAGGCGCTGCAGGCGCAGGATTTGCAGTTGTAGCTGGTAAAGTACAGCAGCTGGCAGTTGACAGTAACCACTGTTCTGAACGCGTAGAACACATCGTTGTGGATATGCAGGAGCAGGTAGACAAAACCCGCAAGCAGATGTTAGAAAGCACCGACGCTGTAGATTCTTCCCTCGCAACAATTGACGAATTGAATCGCAGTTTCAATGAACTGCTTACCAACTTTGCTACTATGTATCAGAACATTGAAGAACAGGAAGCAAGTATTAACGAGTTAACCGCAAGCTTCGACATGATCCAAAGCAGTGTTTCTACTATGGCAGAATATTCTGAAAAGAACCAGATGTCCATTGAAGAAATCGCTGAATCCATTAAGATTTATGGCGACAATATGGAACAGATGGAAGCCGATACCGAAGGGCTCAAGAAGCTTGCAGAATCTATGGAAGAAGAAATATCTAGACGTTCCTAATTTTTCATATCCTTTGTAAAGAGAACTCCCGTGGGAATTAAAAACCATTCCCACGGGAGTTCTCTTTATATTATAGAATTTTCCTTTTAAACCAACTGTCTCTTCTTAAAATAGAGGTGAACACCAATCGCAATTTCCACCACATAAATCAATGCGCAGATTGGATTAACTACATCATTCATAATATGTGCCGCGAAACTAAAATCTCTTCTGGTGTATACCTTAATCGGCAAATATCCATCCTCTGCCTTACCATATTCAATCATTGCAATACTTTGATTTCGTTCCTGGTATTCACACAAAACATTACCATCTTTGTCGCAAAGTTGTTCTTTATGAACGATTTCCTCTTGCATATCTTCATCCGTAATAAACGAATCTTCATTCTCGATATCACCAATACTGTCCATTGCCACTTCAGATTCCATAATTACCACATCGTTCATTCCGTCTTCGTCCCAATATTCATAAGAATTCACTGGCGTTTCCATAAACTTTACAAAGTCATCATAATTATCAAATGTGGTTCCTTTTGCGAAATTATTATTTTCCGCTGCTATTCCACAAAATACTATATGCACACCTCCTGTGATTGCCAAGGCAATAGCAGTTACTTTTACATAATGGAGTTTCAACTGGTTTCTCTTTATTTCCTTTTCTGTAGCAGCAAATGGATTCTGCCCATTAATTCCAGAAGAAAGAATCCAGATGACAAGCAAGCCTGCTATTCCAACAGCACCTGCAAACACCATCCCTGCGAAAAGCCACGAATCTGCACTCAGCCCCCAATAGGCATCATGAATGAAGATAAACAGTGGCAGACAAAATGCAAACATCGCAATAATCCCCAACAAAGTTCCCATGAGCCATTTTGCAATATATCCCTGGGTTCCTGCAAGAAGCTCTTCCTCTACATCTTCTATATTCACCGCTGATTTTACAGAAATATAAAACACTGCTTCTGCGATTATTGCCGCCGCGAAAAATGCACATGCTACGAAAAATCCCACATGGGCTTTTAAAAACCCAAAGTTAAACACCATCGCTGCAAATAATCCTGCACTGGCAATTCCAATAGATGCGAGACTGTACATCTGAAATTTCGTTTTGCTCTTATTTAAGAGATTTGCAATCTGTTTTTTTCCTTTTTCGCTATTTCTTTCTGTAGTCGTTTCTCTGGCCCCTGCACGTTCTCCTCTTAATATCTCATCTGAGGTTACGCCAAAGATTTCTGCAATGACAGGAATCAAACTAAGGTCCGGTGCACTTTCATCTCGCTCCCAACGACTCACTGCTTTATCTGATACATTTAATTTTTCTGCTAATTCTTTCTGGGTCATTCCACTGGCTTTTCGAAGCGCCGCAATAAACTGACCAATTGTTTTCTTTTCCATAAAAATTCCTCCTGGGATGTTGTTTTTACACTCTTATTCTACGTTTGAGAGAATGAAAATCACACCCCGCAGACCGTAAATCACTCTCGTATAGCGAGAAAAACGGCATCGGAGACCCGATGCCGCAAGTAAAACTCTATATTTGTTCGTACAATGTTAATAGCTCTGTACATAATTAAGTTGTCTTACCCTATCGCTGTCTTATTATACGTTATCTTACTTCAACAACTCTTCAAGTGCAAGTACATCTTCTTTCTTCGCCGCTGGTATATCAGCAAACGGAAATTTCATTCCCAAATCATCATATTTCACCTGACAGACTTTTTTGAAAGGAAGCAATTCCACCTTATCTACGCAAGAGTATTTATCAGCGATGCTTTTTAGTTTGAGAATATTTTCCTTATTATCGTTTAATGTTGGAATAATCACCTGGCGAAGTGTAACTGGAATCTTCTGCTCATCTAAATACGCTAAAAATTCCAGCACTTTATGCAGATCACAACCTACGTGTTTCTGATACTGTTCGTCTTCTGTATATTTGATATCCAAAAGTACTCTGTCTGTTTCCTGCAATAGATTTTTGATATCATCATTTAGAATACTTCCCGATGTGTCCAGACAAGTATTAATCCCTTCTTCGTGACATTTTACAAAAAGTTCACGAACAAACTTTGCCTGAAGCAGTGGCTCTCCACCTGATACGGTGATGCCGCCTTCTTCTTTATAATATTCTCGATAGCGAATGACTTTGCTTACGATTTCTTCTGTAGTGATTTCTTTTCCCTGTCGCATATCCCAGGTGTCTGGATTGTGACAACAACCACAGCGCAAGTTGCACCCCTGTAAAAACACCACAAAGCGTACGCCAGGACCATCCAGGGTTCCTAGGCTTTGAAATGAGTGTACATATCCCACCATACTTATTCCTCTTTTCACAAATCATGGGCGTAAATTACAATTTTACTCTATACACCCACATAATCTAACATTTATTCATGTTTTTCCTATGTTTATTAAACAATATGGGCGTAGATATTATACAATCTCTATACGCCCACATTTTTCTAATATTCGCGGGTGTATATGATAAACCTTCTATACACACCCATAATTTTCAAAATCGCCCCAGTATCACTTCTATTTCACTTAAAAAGCGGGCGTAAAATATAGCATTTCCGTATACACCCTAATTTTCCAAAAATACATTTTCGAGACATCAAATATCTTCGAGACATCAAATTATAGCGACTTCTCGACCAATAGATTGCCTCTATTAGATGCCCTCGTGGAAGGTGCGGCTAATTACTTCACGCTGCTGTTCTTTTGACAACTTGTTGAAGTGTACCGCATAACCAGATACACGAATGGTAAGGTTTGGATACTCTTCTGGATTCTCATAAGCTTTCATCAGAGTTTCGCGCGTCATTACGTTTACATTGATGTGATGGGCTTTTTTTGCAAAATATCCATCTAAAATGTGAACCAGGTTATCAATTCTCTCTTCCTCTGTTCTACCAAGCGCATCTGGTGTGATAGAGAAAGTATTAGATACACCATCACGACAGTCATCATAACTGATTTTTGCTACAGAGTTAAGCGATGCAAGGGCACCGTTTTCCTCACGGTTGTGCATTGGGTTTGCACCTGGCGCGAAGGCCTCCCCTGCTTTTCTTCCGTCTGGTGTCGTTGCTGTATTCTTTCCATACATTACGTTGGAAGTAATCGTTAATACAGAAAGTGTGTGAATTGCATTTCTGTAGGTAGGTGTTTTACGAAGCTCTGTAATCACTGTGTGAGCCATATCTTTTGCAATCAGGTCTACACGGTCATCATCGTTACCAAACTTAGGAAATTCTCCTGTAGTTTCAAAATCCACAATAAAACCACTGGCATCCTTAATCGGTTTTACATCAGCAAACTTGATTGCACTTAAGGAGTCAGCAACTACAGAAAGTCCTGCGATACCAAATGCCATAAAACGGTCTACCTGTGTATCGTGAAGTGCCATCTGTGTTTTCTCATAAGCATATTTATCATGCATGTAATGGATAACGTTCATAGTATTTACATAGAGATTGCTGAGCCATTCGATGTAAATCTGATAACGTTCCATCACTGCTTCGAAATCTAATTTTTCCACATCCATTACTGGCATCTGTGGTCCAATATGCATCTGGCTTGAGGTATCATAACCCCCGTTTAATGCGATAAGAAGAAGTTTTGGCAAGTTGCAACGTGCTCCAAAGAACTGCATCTGTTTACCAACTTTCATTGCTGATACACAACAAGCAATCGCATAATCATCCCCATAGATTGGGCGCATAAGGTCGTCATTTTCATACTGGATAGAGTCGGTGTCTGCCGAAACCTTTGCACAGAACTTCTTGAAGCCTTCTGGAAGGCTTGTGGACCAAAGCACAGTCAGGTTTGGTTCTGGAGAAGAGCCTAAAGTATAAAGGGTATTTAATACACGGAAAGAATTCTTGGTAACAAGAGTTTTTCCATTTTCGCTCATACCACCTACGGCTTCTGTAATCCACATTGGATCTCCACCGAAAAGTTCATTATATTCTGGTGTACGAAGGTGACGGGCAATACGAAGTTTCATAACGAAATCATCCATAAGCTCCTGTGCACCCTCTTCTGTTAAAATACCATTGGCAATATCTCTTTCAATGTAAATATCAAAGAATGTGCTGACACGTCCTAAGGACATAGCTGCACCGTTCTGTTCCTTGATTGCACCCAAGTATCCAAAGTAAGTCCACTGGATTGCTTCCTGCGCATTTCCTGCTGGCTTACTGATATCAAAGCCATACATTTCAGCCATTTCTTTGAGGTAGCCCAGGAATGTAATCTGCTGGAATAATTCTTCTGAAAGACGTACTTCTTCTGCACTGAAGTTGCCACCTTCTAAGGCTTTTTTGTCTTTCTTCTTTTCCTCGATGAGGCGATCGATACCATAGAGGGCTACACGACGGTAGTCACCGATGATACGTCCACGTCCATAAGCATCTGGAAGACCTGTGATTACATGACATTTACGTGCGTCACGCATTTCGTCTGTATATCCACGGAATACACCATCATTGTGCGTGGTTCTAAACTTGAATTCGTTTTCAATCTTGTCGCTCAACTTGTAGCCGTATGCTTTACAAGCCTGACGAGCCATACGAATTCCACCGAATGGATTTACGCCTCTCTTTAGTGGGCGGTTGGTCTGCATACCAACGATGAGTTCGTTATCTTTATCAATATATCCTGGAGCATATGCTGTCAGAGAAGATACGGTTTCTGTATCAATATCCAACACCCCGCCATACTGTCTTTCTACGGCGAACAATGTTTCCAGCTTTTTCATCATATCCTGTGTACGCTGTGTTGGGCCCGCAAGAAACTCTGCATCTCCTGTATAAGCTGTATAGTTTTTCTGGATGAAATCACGTACGTTGATTTCGTTCTGCCAGTCACCGGCTACAAAGCCTGTCCAATTTTTGTGTTCCATTACAATTCCTCCTATAAACATAAAAAGGGCAACTCAGTATCTTTTGTACTAAGTTGCCCAGACGGTCGGCTAATTATCCTCTACACTCCACCGCAGTTCCCTGCGTTTTTCCGTCAGTCATGTAGAGGTTACAGTGTCATTATACGAACGAAAAACCCAAAAGTCAACTCGTGAAGTTGATGTTTTTGAATAAAAACACTGTACGTTTTTTGTGCAGTTTTGTCGAATTACTTATTTGAAAAATATGTGTCTAATGCATAGAACTCATCCAGATATTCTCTGGTATTCAAACACATCTCTTTAAACAATTCTTTTGCGTCTTCTGCACTTAAGTTTTCGCATAATGGCTGATTTGCAAAGGCTTCGAATATTGTGCCCAAATCTCTTGCTTTTATGCCTTCGTATGTTTTATCAATATTTGCGCAGTTCCATTGCACCAGTTCTGCAACCTCTTCTGGCAGTGGATTTGAAACTACTGGCTTTACTTGATCATTAGAAAATACACAGTTGGTTTCTACGATACTGCCCAATGGAAGCTGTGACATCTGGCCTTTGTTTGGCATATTCACATTAGAAACCACTGTACCAAATCCCATCAATGCTTTCATAAGCTCTACTGCTTCTTCAGAAGATTTGACTACTGGGAATTCCTTTTCTCCATTTGCCATAGCAATGGTATCTACAATTTTCTCTGCCTGTTGCTTTTCTCGGAAATCCACCGTGGTAAGACCGAATTTCCAGTCTTTGACAGTCTCAGGATTCTTCAGATACATATCCCCCGGCATAAATTCTGCCAGATGTCGGTCGCCTGCTGCACCCATGGCACCATAGCGATTGTACATATCCATTTTTACTTTATTGCCATAAGCAAAAGTATCATAGTTAAATGCAAATCGGTCTTCACCTTCTTCGTAGTATCCTTCTTCATAGAACTTCTCCATGAATTCTGGTAAAAGTTTTAAAATATCCAAATTGCCGTACTTTGCTTCTGTAATCCATGTAAAATGATTCACACCACAGGCATCAGTATAGATATCTTTTCTTGTGGCATCAATGCCCTTAATCTCTTTTAAAACACAACACAAGAACTGCTGGGCATGGAATACCTCATGGCAGCACCCAAATGCTTTAATCTCTGGAAACACATCATACAAAGTTTTGGTACAGATACTCATTGGATTTGTAAAATTGATAACCCAAGCATTTGGACAAATCTCTTTGATTGCTTTCGCGAAGCCTTCGTAGATTGGTACTGTTCGCATCGCACGAAGCACGCCGCCTGGTCCTACAGTATCGCCCACAGACTGATACACGCCATATTTTTCTGGTGCGTGTACGTCACTTCGCATCTCCTTGAAGGTTCCTGGAAGAATGGAGATGACAACGAAGTCCGCACCTTTTAAAGTCTCCTCTAATTTCGTATATACTTTGTATTCAAAAACAGATTTTGTATTCGGATTCTGATTGATATATCCACCAATGCGGGCATTTCTCTCTGCCGCTTCCACATCAATATCATATAACGCGATTTCCCCGCCTAAATTTTCTGCTACTGCTAAGTCTGACATAAAGGTTCGTGCCCAGAGTTTTGAGCCTCCACCGATGTATGCGATTTTAATGTTTTTTTTCATAATGTCTGCCCCCAAGAATCTTTTTTATTTTAAACCAAGACGTTCTGCCAAATCATCAAGATAGTCAATGTGTCCATGACTTGCTCCATACAACGTTACATATCCATTTTTTTCAGCAGTTATATCCTGTCCCATATATCCAACTCGTTCACCCTTTTTGAGATAAAGCCTGCGTCCGTTTACCATCAGGTCGTTATATTCCGCAACAGCGGACTCATAATGTAATTCAAATAACTCCCGTGCCTTCTGAAAATCCCCAAGGTGACCATATATCATACATTCTTCCAAAACCAACGTGTTACAACAGTTATCGAACAAAGGATAGTCTTTACGATACAAAAGTATATTTTCTCGCGAATTCAAAATATCAAAAACTGGAAGAACCAATTCCTGAATCTCTTTTAAAATTCTTTTTATAATCTTTTCAGTATTTTTGTGTAGGTCATACCAGGTTTCTCGTTTTCCCCTTATCAGTCCCAATCTAGAACGAATGTTACACTCATATTCATAATAGTATTTCTTCTTTTCTTCCTGCGGTTGAAAATGTCTTTCGTCGCACTCTGGAACTCGAATTCCAATATTCACACACAAGTGACCCTGCAATCCTCTCACTCCGCTTTGAAAATGAATTACTTGCGATATATCTTCTGAGACAAAGCGATGTAATGTTCGACCATGCTTTTTAAAACCATACGATTTTAAATATGCATATACTGCATTTTCAATTTCATCAACCGTTTTAGTAACGTTGATTTCTTTATCTTTTTTTAAAAAATCGAACACGCTACGTCCTCCCGCAATTTGAACACCTTTTCTATTATCATACTTTTTCCGCATAACAAAATCAATCATTGTGCAAATTTTTTTCATTTTAACAAAACATTAACATAACAAACACATTTCAGAAAAAAATCTCCTGTATTATCACATCATCAAGAGAAAACAAACAGGAGGACAACAAAATGTATTTCGAAGTATTATACGCAATCTTTTATTTACTTAGCAACTTATTCTAATGCTGCTAGGTAAGAATGAAAATTATAGTTGAGAGACTTTTAGATAGATTAGGCAGGCGCCGCTTGGAAATAAGCAAGCAGCCACGTTCGGAGGTGTTCCGCACCTCCTCAACGCGGGCAGTCGCCGCGTTTAAAACAAAAGAAACCGATGTATATGCATGCTAGCATGCAATACACCGGTTTTTTTATTTTACGTGGCTCGTTGCTTTCGCGATCATTCCCACTCGATTGTAGCGATAGGCTTTGGACTTAAGTCGTAACATACACGGCATACACCATCTACTTCGCTTAAGATTCTGTCTGTAATCTTTTTCAGTACAGCCCAATCGATTTCAGGAACTGTACATACCATAGCATCCACAGTGTTTACTGCACGGATGATGACTGGCCAGTAATCAAGACGTTTTCCGTCTTTTACACCTGTTGAGGTGAAGTCTGGAACTACTGTAAAGAACTGCCAAATCTGTGAGGTAAGTCCAGCGTTGTCGAATTCTTCTCTGAGAATTGCATCAGCTTCTCTAAGGGCGTGTAAACGATCTCTTGTAATTGCGCCAAGGCATCTTACACCAAGACCTGGGCCAGGGAATGGCTGACGGTCAACCATGGTAGATGGAAGTCCAAGAGCACGTCCTACTTCACGAACTTCATCTTTGTATAATAATTTAACAGGTTCAACAAGGCCTTCAAATTTGAAATCTTCTGGAAGTCCACCAACGTTGTGGTGAGCTTTTACTCCATCGCTTTCCAGGATATCTGGGTAGATAGTTCCCTGAGCGAGGAAAGAGATTCCTTCGATTTTGCCGGATTCTTCTTCAAACACGCGAACGAATTCTTCGCCGATAATTTTACGTTTTTTCTCTGGTTCTGCAACGCCTGCAAGTTTATCTAAGAATCTATCCGTAGCATCGATATAAATCAGATTTGCATCTAACCCCTTCTGGAACACTTCGATAACCTGCTCACTTTCGCCCTTACGCATTAAGCCATGGTTTACGTGAACACATACTAACTGTTTGCCAATTGCTTTGATAAGAAGTGCTGCAACAACGGAGCTGTCTACGCCACCGGATAAAGCAAGTAATACTTTTTTATCGCCTACCTGCTCGCGAACTGCTGCAACTTGTTCTTCGATAAAAGCCACTGCAAGTTCTGGAGTAGTGATACGTTCCATGTTTTCAGGTCTTTTGTTTGAATCCATATTGAACCTCCTAGTTTGTCCTGTGATTCTTCTTCTGCCTATCAGAAAAAAGATAGAGTAATTATATTACTTGATTTTTCCGAAATCAATGAATTTACTTATGAAATAAATTCATAAATTTTTTAAGACTAAATTATAAAACAAGAATCAATTTTCTTAAAACCACTAGAGGTTTTTCTCACCTAAATCAGACTCCAATCTCTTAAACAATCTAATTACAACTACCAATGCTAGGATAGCCAACACGAATTCTGCCACGAACTGGGTATACGCCAAACCATATAATGGGAAAAGACTATCTAACACAAAGATTGCAGGAATTTCCAATAACACCTTTCTTGCAATGGCAAAAAACAATGCATTTTTTCCAAGTCCAACTGACTGGAATACACCAACTGTAATAAAATCGATGCAAAGGAATGGTAATCCAATACAGAAGCCGCGAAGTAATTTGGCTCCAATGTCCACAACCGTCGGATTCTCCATAAATAATCCAACAAGTGGTGTCGCAGCCAAATAATATAATGCCACGACTGCAATACAGAACACCATAGCCACCTTAATCGCAAACATATAAGCGTCCTTCATACGTTTCTGATTACGGCTGGCATAATTGTAACTTACTAATGGCATAATACCCTGTGATGCTCCAAGCACCATCTGAAGTGGAATCATGTTGATTTTCTGTACAATTCCCATTGCCGCAACAGGGTCCGCACCATAAGAAGCCATCTTGTTATTAAGGATGGTCATTCCCACTACGTTAAGCAGGTTCTGAATGCAGGCTGGAATACCAACCGCGAAAATGCCACCCACAATTGGTCCTTCCAAAGTAAATTTCTTTGGGCTGATACACACCAAAGTGCTTTTTCTTTTTGCATATAATAATATAAAGAAATACACACAAGCCACACAGTTGGCAATAAAGGTCGCACAACCTGCACCAGCTGCGCCCATATTAAGTCCCCATGGAAGAATGAAGAATGGGTCTAAAATAATATTCAAAATACAACCACTCATGGTACCAATGCTGGCATGCAGAGACGCTCCCTCAGAGCGAACCATATATCCCAACACCACATTTAGTATCGATGGAACTGCGCCACAAGTAACGGTCCAGAACATATAATCCGCGGTGGCCTGGATGGTAGTTTCATTAGAACCTAAAATCTGTAGCAGTGGAGCCTGAAAAATGGTGCATACCGCTGCAAAAATCACCGCACAGATAAATGCACACCAAAACGCAAAGGAAGATGATTTGTGTACTGTTTCATAATCTCTTCTTCCCATAGCACGGCTCATCATGCTGGATGCACCTACACCAAACAAGTTATTAAACGCATTGAATGCCAGCATAACTGGTGCCGCCAGCGTAACACCTGCGTTCTGAATTGGGTCATTCAGCATTCCAACAAAATAAGTATCTGCCAGATTATATACAATCGTAACCAGCGAACCGATAATCATCGGAATCGACAGTTTTGCTACCGCCTGTGGAATCGGCATACGCTCAAACAATTCAATTTTATCTCTCATATCTTCAGCTGCCATTTTATACTCTCCTACTATAATCACATACGGAATAATACTTCCTCTTAGATATACTCACAATTATCATAACACGTTTCTAATTATTATCATAGCCACATTTTTTTATAAGAAAAATTATATAATTCCACAACATTTTTTCTTGCACACTTAAGTCTCTCGCTATATAATATTTAATGTCTTTTGAGGACTTTCTCTAGACACTATACATTAAAAAAGAAGGTACAAACAATGGAAAGAAAAGTTGGAACTGTTTCAAGAGGTATTCGTTGTCCAATCATCCGTGAAGGAGATGACCTTGTAGCAATGACCGTTACAAGCGTTCTCGAAGCTGCGGAAAGCGAAGGATTTGAACTTCGTGACAGAGACGTTATCGCATTAACTGAATCTATCGTAGCAAGAGCTCAGGGCAATTACGCATCTGTACAAGATATTGCCGATGACGTTCGTGCTAAACTCGGCGGAGAAACTGTTGGTGTAATTTTCCCAATCCTTTCTCGCAACCGCTTTGCGATTAACTTAAAAGGTATCGCAATGGGTGCTAAAAAGGTAGTTCTTATGTTAAGCTACCCAAGCGATGAGGTTGGTAACGCACTCCTTACCTATGATCAGTTAGACGAAGCTGGCATTAACCCATATTCTGATGTTTTATCATTAGAAAAATACCGTGAACTTTTTGGTGAAAACGTACACGAATTCACAGGCGTTGATTATGTAGAATATTATTCAAACATCATTAAAGAAGCTGGTGCAGAAGTTGAGGTTGTTTTTGCAAACAATCCAAGAACTATCCTGAACTACACTGATTGCATCATCAACTGTGACATTCACACTCGTGTAAGAACCAAACGTATTCTTCGCGAAAATGGTGCAAAAATTGTTTGTGGTCTTGACGATATTCTTACCGCTCCAGTAAATGGTAGTGGATACAACTCAAAATACGGCTTACTTGGTTCAAACAAATCTACAGAAGATAAGATTAAGTTATTCCCTAACGAATGCAAGGACCTTGTTCTTGCTATTCAGGCATCTATTTTAGAAAAAACCGGAAAGCATGTTGAAGTTATGGTATATGGTGACGGTGCTTTCAAAGATCCACAGGGCAAAATTTGGGAATTAGCTGACCCAGTTGTATCGCCTGCATTTACAGACGGACTTATCGGTACACCAAACGAATTAAAATTAAAGTATCTTGCTGATAATGATTTTGCAAACCTTAGTGGTGCAGAATTAAAAGAAGCTATTTCTAATAGCATTAAGACAAAGCAGGACAACTTAGTTGGTAATATGGCTTCTCAGGGTACCACCCCAAGACAGCTTACCGACCTTATCGGTTCCCTCTGCGACCTTACTTCAGGCTCAGGCGACAAAGGAACTCCAGTAATCCTCATTCAGGGTTATTTCGACAACTACACAAACGACTAAGAGTCCAAGTGTGAAGAACAAAAAACAAACGCCGTGCAAGCTCGCTTGCTACGGCGTTTAATTTTTGTTCTGGAAATTTGGCGATAGCCAAATTGTGTCCAAGTTCAGGCGCGAAGCGACTGGCAGCTGCGTAGCAGCAACTTGGACCGCACTTGGACTCTAACTAGATGTGTTTAAACATCTGCACTTCGCTAGATAACTCGTCAGAAATCTCTTTATTGCTTTCTGCATCCACACGAATGTTTCCAAGCATATCTACTAACTGTGATGTATTATCTGCTACCATAGTTACACCCTGTGCACTTTCTTCTACAGCAGTGTTGATACCATCAATACCCTCGTTAATATTAGCGATATTTTCTTCTAACTCACCAGATTTGTTATCAATTACATCCATCATAGAATCTAACTTGTCTGCATCATCATAATACTGATTTGCAACATCCACTAACTTATCATAGTCTGCAAGAACTGTTCCATCGATGAACTCTAGCATACCATTTGCATTCTGTGCCAAATCTTCTACTGCATCTGTAACAAGAGCACTAATCTGCTGAATGTTGTTTGCAGTCTCTTTTGAACGTTCTGCAAGGTTACGGATTTCATCAGCAACAACTGCAAAACCTCTTCCTGCCTCTCCTGCACGAGCAGCTTCAATAGAAGCATTCAAAGCAAGTAAGTTTGTCTGATTTGAAATACCAAGAATCTCGTTAGTAAGTTCATTAATCTTATCAACGCTACGGCTATTCTCAACCGCTGATTCCAATGTTCTCTTATTTGCATCAATCATACTGATTGTATTCTCTTTGCTAGTCAAAGCATCTTCTCGAATTCCCTGTGCTTTATCCTTAATCTCATCGGTTACGTTAACACCTTCTCTTGCCAGGTCTTTCATACCATGAACCGCATCCATCATGTCACGAGAACCTGCTGCAATCGTATCAAGAGTAGCAGAGATTTCTTCCATGCTTGCAGACATCTGCTGCATTGTTGCAGATACATCGCTAGCATTGCCTTCAGAGGTTGCGATGTTAGAGTTAATGCTTGCAACCTGAAGATTCATACCTTCGGAGCCACTACGAAGCTTGAGCATGATATTCTGTAACTGTTCAATAAAGCTGTTAATACCTCTAGAAAGCTGTGCAATTTCATCCTGTCCTTTAGCAGCAAGTCTCTCTGTAAGATTACCTTCGCCACGCTGAATTCCTTCTACAATTTCATTCAAATGATTTGTAGCTTTCTTGATTGGTCCAATAATAGACTTAGCAATCATAATTACCAATACTACTTCCACTGCTAAGATGATAAAGTTTAAGTACAAAGCCATGTTCTGAATAAACTGAACAGATTTTACACCATACTGTGCAGATTCTGCTGCGGAAGCCGCTAATTCTGTCGCAAATTCTGTTTGATATCCCTGTAATGTTGTTACGATATCACGCATCAAACCATTGTTCTGCTGTGCCTGTGTATAATTCTTCGCTAATACCGCATTAGCAGTAGACAGAATATTTTCTTCTAATGTATGTGTTTGTGCATCATAAGTAGTAAGAATCGCGATTAATTCCTGGTCTCCAGTCAACTGTGCCAACTCACCCATACGCGCTAAAGAAGCATCAATCGTATCTACAAATCCCTGTACCAATCCTGCCATTGCCTGTTTGGTAGTTTCATCTGGATTCAATACCATAAGGTTACTGTACAAACGGATTTCTGCTACATTCTTACTGATTGTTTCATTATGCACCTGCATCTCCATATAGGTGTTCTGCAATGATTCAATCGATCTCTTTGCCTCATTCAAACCTGATGTTGACAAGAAACTATATCCTACGAAAAGCACTAGCAGTAACGCTAACATAAGATACATTCTCAACCCAATACTTTTTTTCATACAAGTCTCCTCCTTGATAATATGAAATAGTTGAGTATATTATACAACGTTTCGACAAAATGTGCATTATTTTTTTATAAATTTCTTTAATAAAAATCATAAGTAAAAACACTTTTACACATCACAAAAAAAATGATAAAGTTACTATGTTATTTTTTAATGCATCTTACATAAGGAGATTGATAACAATGAAGAAAATTTATGAAGGCAAAACAAAAGACGTATATAGCCTTGACAACGGCAATGTAATGCTCAAATTCAAAGATGATTGTACAGGAAAAGATGGTGTATTCGATCCAGGCGAAAACAGCGTTGGATTAACAATTGAAGGAATTGGTAAAGCAAACCTCATCACATCTATCCACTACTTTGAGTTATTAAAAGAAGCTGGAATCAAGACCCATTATGTTAGCGCAGATGTAGAAAATGCTACTATGGAAGTTCTTCCTGGTAAGGTATTTGGACACGGACTTGAAGTTATCTGTCGTTTAGTTGCAACAGGCAGCTTTATCCGCAGATATGGCGAATATATTGAAGATGGCACCATCTTAGAAGGTGGCTATGTAGAATGTACTTTCAAAAACGATGCTCTTGGCGATCCACTTGTAACAGGCGAAGGCCTTGCTGCACTTGGCATTATGACACCAGCAATGTTCGAAAGCATGAAAGAACAGACATTAAAAATTACTAAAATCGTTGCTGATGATTTAAAATCTATCGGACTTGATCTCTGGGATATCAAATTCGAATTTGGTTACAACAATGACGAAGTAATTCTTATCGACGAAATCGCTTCTGGTAACATGCGTGTTTACAAAGATGGCAAAATCGTTGATCCTGTAGAATTAACAAAACTTATTAACAATCGCTAATTTTTAAGGTGTCGCATAAAGCGACACCTTTTTTTGCGAAAAAATACCAGTATAAACTCTTCTCCTCTTTCACAAAATATAATTAACCTGACATTTTTTATTTAAAGAAGAGGACTTGTAAATGAGAGTAACAAATACAGTAAAACCCTTAAACCCTGATAACCCTACAATGAACGACGACTACTTTCTCAGCGCTTCCTACAATGATTGTACAGGGCTTACCCCTACTGTGGCTCACAACGAATATGAGGCAGCTAGTTATAACGAGATTGCTCATTATCTCCCACCCGTTGCAGCAAATTCTGTTACTACCACTCCGGGTGATGCACTCCAAAAAGCAGAAGGTATTCACGCAGAAGTAAATACTTTGGACAAAGATACAGAGAGTGAGCAAGGATTGACAGGAAACCACCGTCTTACCAACACACATCTCTATGACAAAAAATAAGGTGTAGCATCTTGCGCTACACCTTATACTTTACTAGTTAATCCGCATCGGCCTCATCAGCATCTTCAGTTTCTTTATTCACTTCCAGGATTTCTCCTGTAAGAGCATCCACTTTGTACTCATACTCAACATTCTTTACTTCGAATTCGATTTCATAGCAATATGCTCCATCTTCTTCCTCTAATTCACATTTCAGGTCTTTTACTTCCTTCATTGTCACATTAGCATCTTTCAGTACCATTGCTAATACTTTTTCTTTCTGGATGATCTGTGGCTTATCCACTGGTCGCTGCTCTTCGTCTTTGTTCTGACCCGCACCTGGCCGCTGTCCTGCATCTGGCTTCTGTCCCTGACCTGGCTTTTCGTTTCCGGAATTGTTATTGCCAGGTTTTCTATTGTCATCATCGTCATCTTCTTCTGTTTCAGTTTCAATGTGAAGAATTTCACCACTATTTACATCAATGACGTAAGTATATTCTACACCATCTACTTCAAATTCAACTTTGTAAACATACTTGCCATCTTCTTCATCAAAATCACATTCCAAATCACGAAGTTTGTCTCTTGTAAAACCTGCATGATTCATAGCGATTTTCTTAGCATTTCCACGTCCAATTCGAGAAGGATGATCCTTATTATCTTCCTTGCCTGGAGTCTTGTCTGGACTCTCCTGCTCTCCTGGTTTTACTTCGTCCGGAGTTGTTTCTTCATCTGGGTTCTGACCTTCTTCTGGAGTTACTTCTTCATCCGGAATCTGTGCACCATCATCTTCTTCTGGCTCTTCTGATTTCTCAGACACAAGAATTTCTCCTGTAATGGCGTTTAACTTATATTCATATTCATAGCCATCTGCATAGAATTCAATTTCATAAACCATGATACCATCTTCATAGTCCATATCTACTTCTGCATCAACTACATTTTCTACAACAACTGCTGCATGTGCATATGCAAGTTCTAATGCTTTTGCCTTGCCAAGATACTTGGTTTCACTTGCTGTTCCAGAGGACTGTACATCATCTAATTCTACATCCTTGCTGTTCCATAAAACTCGGAGTTCATTTACAGTAAGTGCAGCTAATCTCTCATAGGTATATTCATAACCTTCTGCATCTGTGAGTCCAGCTTTGATAATTCTTGCAATTAATTTTGCTTTTCCATGAGAAATCTTATTCTCTTTTGCGATTTTATCTACTTCTTCGTTTCTTTCATATTCCTGTACAATTACAGATGCCTCAATATTACTTCCATCTAAAATTGCTGTAATATCAGTGGAAATTGTTTCCTTCAATGCTGCTGCTTTTTCTGAATTACGGCTGTGTACAGATACCAAAATAGAATTCTGATCTACAGAAAGATATCCGTTTTTCAGCATAGAACCAATAATAGCATTCACCGCCACTTCCAAATCAACATTGCGGAATTTCATTGTTCCTACAACGATTTGAGCATCTTCATTCAATGCTTTCACATCAATTACCTGACCACGGGAATTCACTTCGATTTCAATACTAGGATTAACGTCAAATGCAATCACTGTTTCAACGTCATTTAAGCCTGTAATCTGACTCGCTCCAATAATACCTACAACCAACACCAGCATCGCTGCCATGGCGGTTGCAATTTTGAAGATAGGATTTTTTCTCTTCTTTTCTGTCATAACACCGTCTCCTTTCCTTGTGTCACACTGCGCAAGGATATTGTCGAGAACGTCTGGAACGTTATGTTCAACTGCACTATACAATTTTTCTTTTACTCTTCTTTCACTCATTTGCATTCTCCTCCAATATGCCTTTCAGCTTCTTAAGACCTCTGTGGTACTTT
Organism: Lachnospiraceae bacterium; assembly: GCA_015057035.1. Taxonomy (GTDB): domain Bacteria; phylum Bacillota; class Clostridia; order Lachnospirales; family Lachnospiraceae; genus Roseburia. The sequence goes on from SVFC01000006.1 coordinate 69,851, forward strand.
GAAAGAACTGTTGCCAATGGCAAATCTAAAATCTTAGCAATCTCTCTGTGTTTGAGTCCAGATAAGACATGCAGCACAATAATGTTTCGCTCTTCATCTGAAATCTGCTTGAAAGCCGCCTCTAGAAGCATTCTCTCCTCCACATCAGGATTTGTGGTCCATAGCTCCTCGACATCCTCCAGACTTTCCGTTGCCTTTACCTTACGAAATTGCATCAGGCACTGGTTCTTGGCGATGGTGATCAGCCACGCCATGGGCTTGCCCTTTGCTGTGTAAGAGGCTGCGTTTTCATATACCTTTAGGTATACCTCTTGAAAAACATCATCTGCTGTGTTCTTGTCTTTTAAGATTGAAACGATAAACGCATAGATTGCTGTGTGGGTTCTTTCATACAAATCTGCTAATGCAGTCTTGTCACCACTTGCCATTTTTTGAATGGCAGTTTCTAGTCTTCTATTTTCCTGGGAGTTGTATTCATACGACTCTTTTGAATACATTTTTCTCTCCTTTCACTAGGTAAATGCATGAGCATCTCCTTTTATTGCATTATTGGAAAAAAAAGGCACAGTTTAGTGATAAAACTGTGCCCCTCGTTAGTTTTATTCAATTATAACGTAGTTTTCGAAAAAAGGAAAGTGCTTCCTTATGTTTTTAGAAGATCTCTTTTTATAGAGATATGCAAATTCTCTAAGTTTGGAATAAGTGTGAAAATTTCAGTTGTTCTATTCATCTTTTTTCATGATCCATCCACAAAGACATTTTATATTCACATTATTTACAATCGCCTATTTATAGGGTATTATTGGAGTGTCTAAAGACTTGGATGTGATTTACCATTTTTTATACAGACAAATTTCATTTAGATAAGGTGTGATTTTGTTAGATGAAAGTATTTAAATTCAACTCTGCCACTCCATTTCAATACAACTTCGCAGGCAAATTCACTGCGCCAAATGCGGAATGGATGCACTTAACCAGACAATTATTTGATTTCGAGCTCTTTGTTGTCACCAAAGGAGTTCTCTATATCTCTGGCAATGATAACGAATATATATTGGAAAAGGGACAGTATCTGTTGATGCCACCCTTTACCTGGCAGCACGGTTACAAATCTTCCGACTGTTCTTTTTACTGGTTGCATTTTGCTCCATCTAGTTCCTATGATGTAATAGAGGCAGATGCCGTTGGCCATGAACCTGATTCCATTTCCATCACCATTCCTGAACAAGGCACCTTGCAGTCCTATGAACGTATGGTGGTTTTAATGAAGCAGTTACAGGATTCTGAACGTCGATACGGCATCAAGTGTCTGAACAATTTTAACACCTCCGTCATTCTAGCAGAACTAGGAGCTCAGTGTTTTAGCCGTCAACGCTATAACAACTCTGATAATAGCAGCCAGCTCTATAATGATATTGCAGACTATATTACGCTCAATATCTGTAGCAACCTGAAGGTTTCTGATATTGCTGATTACTTTGGCTATAATGAAAAATACCTGACTACCTATTTCAAAAAGTGGTCCAAGGTTTCCATCAAACAGTTTATTCTGCAAACCAAGATGGAACACGCCAAAGCAGAACTAAGTGAAACCAATCATTCTATTTCCCAGATTGGCTACAACATTGGATATGCGGATCCGCATAACTTCACAAATGCATTTAAAAAAGTCACCGGGCTTACGCCAAGTGACTTCCGTGATAGTTATTCAAAACGTCGTCTCTATCAGGAATAATCAAAGCATTCTTTAATACTTCACTTGATAGAGATAAGAGTTGCCTTCTTTGCCGATACGTTCCACCACTTCCATATAGTCCAGAATATTTAAAACCGTCTGGGCTAACGAGCGCGGAATACGAGCCGCCTTTCCAAAAGTTTTGGAAGTAAAAGTTTCTGCAAGTTCATAAGGCACAAATTGCATATAATCTTCTTTGCGGTGCATAACGTATTCTTCACGAATCGCTAAAGGAACCCTGTCATATTTCGATGCGTGATTTTTACGCTGCGGCCCCCATCCATTGAGGAGCTTATATTCTTCCATATCCAACAGAAGGAAGTGAATTCGAAGATTCGGATTCTTCAAAAAACTTTTTATTTTGTACAATTCAGGGAACCCTGTGTAAGGGTTCCCTTTTCTTGGGGATTTGCGTTTTTCTTGTATCTCTCCTGTTTCTTCATCAATCCAGCACAACCATTTTTCTTTGGCAATGGGATAAACTATGGTAACAGGATATTCTGGTAGAAAAGCCTCAAGTTTTTCTCTCATACGGTTAAACTGCGCCGTCTGAATCTCTATAATCTCACCGTCTGAATATATGTCTGCATAAAAACGCCCAATGGGAATCTCCTGCTTGTCTTCATCTGGCTCATAGGTGTTTTTCAATATGGCATGCAATGTCTTTTCCGACAAAGTTCCAATACCTATTCTCTGGCGGTCAATACCTATTATTTTTTCTCTGGCTTTCTGTAAATTCTGTTCTAAATTATTCATTGTAATACTTATTCATATACTTATGGAAAGAAGCTAATTTTGCAGTAACATACTCCTCAAAAGTAGCGTTTCCATGGTCTGTATTCAGTCCAGCTGATTTGTTAAGGTCAAACCCAAAGAAATGATGCTCTGCATTGTAAAATGTCTTTCCAGGGGTTGTATATAAAGCATAATTTCTACTAGCAACACTATAATAAGTTTCGAAATAATCTGGCTGAAGCCATTTTGAAGTCGAAACATATTCTAATTGTTTCGCAAATTCAGCATTATAATATCCACCTCTATCTGTGGTATTGCGATATAACGGATTTTTTTGGTCTTCGTTGGCCCCTTCTGCCTTTGTGGTAAATGGGTCTACATCCGTCATACCGTTTCCTGTTGGATTCCACGTCTTTGTCACACCAAATACTCGGTCACAATCATATGGAATAAAAATCGCTTTCCCACTGCTCTTTAAGAAATAAATATAATGATTGTTATAGTTGTAGCGACTATCATCAGGATTTCCAACAAAATAAGACACCGCAGCAAATCGAAGGAAGTTTTCCATATCCACTACTTCTGCAATTTGCTCCTTGGTTACACGTCCACTATCTAGCACGTTGAGAAGATTTATCATCTGGGCATGATTTGACGTTTTCTTATTTGTTTTTAGGTCGTAGTTATAAAACTCGCACTTATCTTCGTCCTCAATACCATAAGTGCATTTTTTCCTGAGACTTGCTCCACGCATTGTCCACCCACACTTATATAAATCACCACCCTGGTCCTCTTCTGGGAGGTAACGCTCTATAAAATTCTTATTTACTGGTTCATATACCGTAAACACACCCTGGTGTACATCTGCCAAATCGAAAGAAGCCAATGTAGTTCTCGGTGCCAAAATGCCCATATCACGATACATCTCATATGCATATATTTCGCGGACATAAGTAGCATCATCGTTGCGATTCCACTTCATTTCAAGATTTTCTAAAGTAGCAAAATCAGCATCCATAAATTTAATACGAAAATGAATCAGATTATACTGGCCTTCATGATCGTTATAAAAGCTGGTGCGAGAGGTATTACCTTTCATACGAATACCAATATTTGGAATATGATAGGTATAATCCGATGTACCTGTTATAATGCGAATATTCATGGACGCTTCTCGGTAAATCGGAGATTTAGATCCCATCCCCGCATATTTGTCGTAATCTTTCTGTATCTGCATCAATTGTTCATCTGTAATATCCACCTTGATTTGAACAGCATTGTTTAAATCAAATAATTGCTGATAGATTTGCTCATGGGAACATGGAAGGGTTTCTATTCCTACAACAAATACACTGTCATCCTCAAGATAGCCATTGCTATCCACATATCCTTCTTGCGTATCCTTTTCACTCTCTTCGTCATCGCTTCCTGGATGTTCCGTCCCGGTTTGTTCCTTCTCCGTATTCTGTGTTCCATCGCCCGGCACTACATTATCACATCCTGCAAATACAGAACACACCATTGCAAACAAAAGCATATAAACAATCACTTTTTTCTTCATATCACACCTCTAAAAATGCACCCCCTGTATACGAGAGTGCATTTTAATCAATTCTATTTTTCTCTCATTGTGTAACGAATATCATCATCTATCATCTGAATCATGATTTCTGCAAAGAGAGGATCGAACTGCGTTCCCTTTCCTTTTTCCAATTCGTCACGAACCACCTGCTGTGGAAGAATATCTCTATAGCTTCTCTTAGATGTCATAGCATCATAAGCATCTGCCACACCAATAATACGAGCAAATTCTGGAATCTCCGTTCCCTTAAGTCCATCCGGATATCCCTTGCCATCATAACGCTCGTGATGCCATCTTGCTCCCGCCATAATATCTGGAATCTGCTCGATGGTTTTTAAGATATCGCTACCAATCTCTGGATGCTGACGTACCGCCTCATATTCCTCATCTGTCAGCTTATCTCTCTTATTAATAATGGTGTCTGGCACACCAATCTTGCCAATATCATGCAGAAGTCCCATATGGTAGATATCCTTCTGCTCCTTCTTAGACTTACCACAACGTTTTGCAATCTCCTTGGAATAGACAGCCACACGCACAGAATGACCGTTTGTGTACTTGTCCTTGGCGTCGATGGTATTCGCTAAGGTCTTCATAATCTCTTCGGACAACTGCTCTACCTGACGTCTTCTCTCTTCTGCAACCTCAGTCTGCTCCGCAACCTCACGCTTTAAGAACTTCTGTAAACGGGTAAGTTCCAGAATACGCCCTACACGATGTAACATAATCTGGTCAATAAATGGCTTAGCAATAAAGTCCATAGCTCCTAATTCAAAACCACGCACCTCATTATCCCTATCGTTATCCGCTGTAAGCATAATAACCGGAATATCCTTGTACTCAGGATCTGCATTCATCTTCTCCATGACTTCAAACCCATTCATACCAGGCATATGTAAATCCAACAACATCAAGTCAGGAATTCTTCGCTTCATCAGTTCAAACGCAGCTTCTCCTGAGTTTGCACAAGCCACATCAAAGTCATCCTTCAAAATGTTAGTCGCCACTCTTAAATTCAGTCCCGAATCGTCTACTACCATTACTAACTGACCCATAATTTACCTCCCCAGGTAATCTTGTTATTATTTTACACGAAAAACGGACATGTGGCAATAAAAAACAAGGTATACAATAAAACCGTATACCTTGTTCTCCGCTTTAAATATGAAAATTCTTACAATCTAAGATTTTATATTCTGTTGCCAACTGATTCTTGATACTGCCATCTGCGCCAAAACTACAATTGTTAAATGATACATTCTCTGCTTTATGCGCATATACATAACATAGCCCTTTTTCCGTAAACCATTCTCCTGTACTTGGACGCAAGTCATGAAATCCCTTTTCATAATCTGTCTGTTCCCATAAATCAACTGACACATTATCAAAAGTCACATTACTGATATCCCCATCTTTTTCTGCATACAGGAATATGCCATTTTCTCCGCGGCAGAAAATATTAGAAAAATGCACATTTTTCACATGTCCTACCTGAGTATCTTCTTTGCGTTTTAATACGGTAATGGAAATTGGTTCTGCCGCTCCCCAGAACACATCACGTTTGAACAATCGGGTGTCTATTCCAATATTATGGAAGGTTACATTTTCAATGGAACCCTTGTCTCTCAATTGAAGCGAGATTGCTCGATTACTTCGGCTAATAGTACAGTTCTCAATGAAAATGTTCCTATACAAATCTTCGCTTTCTGTTCCAAACTTAATTGCAGCACTGGTGGAGGTAAGAGTACAGTTGTTCACCACAATATTTTCACATGGACCATACTGCATATAAGCCAATGTGTTCTTAAACACAATACAATCATCGGCACATTCTACATGGCAGTTGCTTATGCGCACATTCTGACAATGGTCAGGATCAATACCATCGCAGTTTGCCATTTTCAAATTGTTAAGAATACGAATACCATCAATCAGGACATCTCTGCAACCAATCATATGTACTGTCCAGAAGGCGCTGTGCGCAAGCGTCACTCCTGTAATGGTAAGATGAGAAATATTCTCTAAGAACAGCAGTGGTGCTCTTGGATAAAAAATACCTTCAATATGCCACTTGGTAACATCGCCATAGAAAATTTCTTCATTTCCGTCAATGGTTCCAAGACCTGTAATCGCTACGTTGTCACAATCTTTTCCATAAATAAAATAGTGGGTTGGCTGTCCTGCATACTCACTGTTAACGTAAGATGGCACATCACGTTTTTTGACTATAGTTTCTGTACTTTCCCTAAGCCCCGCAGCTAAGCCCATACCATCCTGTTGAACGGTGCGTCGCTCCATAGCACGACTTAGGATATAATCATCCAAATTATCACTGCCTTTTAGCACAGCCCCCATCTCCAGATGCAAATCCAAATTCTCACAAAGCATTATCACTCCCGCGCGATAAGTGTGTCCGCCTGGAAGTAATACCTGACCTCCCCCTGCTGCATTGCAGGCGTCAATCGCTGCCTGAATTGCTTCGGTGTCATTTTTGATGCCATCCCCAAGGGCACCATAATCCAATACGTTATAAATCATAGTAAATACCTCTTCTATATAGTTTTAGTACGGCAATACCGGAATCTCTCCGCAGACAATCTCTTTCATCCGCTCAAAATTCTCCTTTGTGTTGGCTCCCACCAGCGCCACAGGCCTGTCTAATGGGAACCCCTCCTGATAAATCATCTCCGTATATCCGCCTGCCTCTTTAATCAGCACAATTCCCGCTGCCACATCCCATGGGAAAAGACGAATCTCAAAATACAATTCCACTCTTCCTGCTGCCAGATATGCCAGTTCCACTGCCGCAGAACCAAGTCGACGTAAGTCATCACAATCTGCATAAACTTTTTCAATAATACGAAAACACGCTGGCGCATAGTCCTTGTTATAGGTACTCATAGCCGAGCACAAATGCCCATGTTTAAACTCTCTGTCAGACACATGTATTCGTTCACCATTCAGATAAGCACCTTGTCCATCCACAGCCCAGAACATCTCATTGCGGTAAGGCTGATAAATTACTCCCGCATATGGTTTCCCACATTTTAAAAGTCCCACAGAGATAGCACTCATACCAATATCACGAATAAAATTGGAAGTTCCATCAATTGGGTCTACTACCCAGATGTACTCGTATTGTGGACACGTATTCGCACTCTCATCTGTCTTGGAACAATTCTTTCCAGCATCCATGCCACTGGAAAGGGCTGCACCATCTTCTTCCTCTCCCACGAATACGCTTCCTGGTAGCAATGCCAGCAACTCTTTTTTCAAAAATTGCTGCACATTAATATCTGCTGTAGTGACAAAATTCGACGCATTTCCCTTCTGCGTTACCTCTACATTTTCCGGTTTCATCAGTTCCGCTGCGTGGCGAACAATTCCCGTGACTTTTTCTATGAGATTTTCAACCATAATAGGACACCATTCCTTGTATTTTTATTTCTTTTCCGTTATGATGTTATTATATCATTTACAAAACTCAAGTAAACATAAAAATGGGAGTTTTTACAGAAGAAAGAGAGGGCAAAGTAATGTCAAGAACAGCAAAAGACATTATGAAAATGATTCAGGATGAAGGCATTCAGATGGTGGATTTTAAAATCGTGGACATCCACGGTCAGTTCCGCCACGTAACCATTCCTGCATCACAGTTTAACGAAGACACCATGAAGGATGGAATCGGCTTTGACGCTTCCAACTATGGATATGCCGTAGTTGAAAAAAGTGATATGGTATTTATTCCTGATTTGGACACTGCGGTAATCGATCCATATTGCGACATTCCTACACTTTCCATCACAGGAAATGCAATGATTATCGACTATCCTAACAACCGTCCATTAGATCAGTATCCACGTAACATCGTGCTTGCTGCAGAACAGTATATGAAGGACAGCGGTATCGCAGATACTATGCTTATTTTACCAGAATTTGAGTTCCATATGTTTGACCAGGCTGGTTGGTGTGTACGTCCAAATTCTATTGGCGTGGAATTAGACACTGAACAAGCTTACTGGAACAGCGACGTGGAAGGCTTAGGTTGCGTAGTACCTCACCAGAAAAACTACCACATTGCGAAGCCTTTTGACCGCACCTACGAAGCCCGTGCAGAAATGTGCTTGGAATTAGAAAAAATGGGAATTGCAATCAAATACCACCATCCAGAAGTTGGCGCTGCAGGACAGTTTGAAATCGAACCAATGCTTGGCCAGATGTCAAAAATGGCAGATGCTTCTATGATGATTAAATACGTGGTTCATAACACTGCAATGGAATATGGACAGGTTGCAACTTTTATGCCAAAACCAGTTTATGGTGAAGCAGGAAACGGTATGCACGTTCATATGCTCTTACTCAAAGATGGACAGCCTGTATTCTCTGACGACGAAGGCTATTCACATTTAAGCAAAGAAGCGCATTACTTTATGGGTGGTCTGTTAAAACACATTGCATCTTTATGTGCAATCACCAACCCAAGCACCAACTCCTTCAAACGTCTGGTTCCTGGTTTCGAAGCACCTGTTACCGTAGGCTATGCTACCTCTAACCGTAGCGCGGTTATTCGTATTCCTGCTTACGCAAAAACACCAGAACTTCGTCGTTTCGAAATTCGTAACCCAGACGCGACCTGTAACCCATATTTCTGCTATGCAGCACTTCTTATGGCAGGTCTCGATGGTATTAAGAATAAAATCGACCCACATGCAAATGGCTGGGGCCCATACGATATGAACCTCTATTCTCTTCCAGAAGAGGAAAAAGCAAAGCTCTCTTCTCTTCCAACACGTTTAGAGGATGCCTTAGATGCACTGGAAGCTGACCACGACTACTTAACCGCTGGTGGCGTATTCCCAGAACATCTCATCAAGAACTTCATCGCTCTGAAACGTAAAGAATGCTTAGAAATGTCTAAGATTCCTCACCCAGCAGAGTTTGATAAATATTTCAATCTGTAAAATTGGTCAACATGATCAACCAAATACGGGACTACACGTTCATCGTGTAGTCCCGTTTGATTTCTATTTCACACAATTCTGGTACTGTTGCTTTAACTGCTGCACTTTTTTCTCATCTGCATCAGGTGTTGGATACATCCCCTGTGCGTGCATCATACAGAACACGTCCTGCTGGATTTCATGTTCTTCTTCTAAAATGTCAAGGATTGTTTCACGAACATCTTCGTGCACACATTCGTTTGACGCTTTGTTAAATAACTCTGTTGTGGCTTTCTGGGTAGAAAGTGCGTCACCTAAGATTTCTTTTTCTGTATAAACCATCGCTCACTGAACCTCCTATGATAATTTTGAATACAATTCATTGAAATGTTTCTGATGCTTGTCTGAGATTTCCATCATCTTAGAACGAACCTTGTCGTCCTGCGCATGCTCTGCAAGCATTTTGAATTTCTTCACTAAAAGGTCTTCGTCAGCAAGAAGTTCCTGGATTGACGCAAGTTCTTTTTCTGATAACTGTGCCATAATAATACCTCCCATAGATCATAATTGTTCATTGGGAGTATTTGTAGTTTTTAAAAAAATATACTATTTCAAGAATTTTCATATACGATTTTTCCATCAATAATCGTATACAAAGTCTCTGTAAAAATCTCCATCGGATTCCCTGTAAAAATCGCTATATCTGCGTCTTTTCCTACTCTTAAGCTTCCCACACGGTCATCCACCCGGCATATACGAGCCGCATTAATAGTAAGCGCTTTTAAACCTTCTGCCACTGGCAAACCTTGCTTAACCGCAAGGCCCACACAAAGGGGCAAGTATTGAATCATAGATACTGGATGGTCTGTGGTTATGGAGAAAAGTATGCCCTTTTCCTGTATTTTCCCTGGCGTTTTAAAATTCATATATTGCACTTCTGGTTTGGATCGGGAAGACAGTTCTGGTCCAAGAATCACAGGAAAGCCGGAAGCTGCAATTTCCTCTGTAATAAGGTGTCCTTCCGTTCCGTGGTCAATGGTAATATCCACATCAAATTCCTTCGCAATACGAATGGCAGTTAAAATATCATCTGCACGATGGGCATGAGCCTTGAGCGGAATCTCCTTATTCAACACAGGTATCCATGGCTCCATTTCAAAATCTTCTTTTTCCAGATTTCCGCTCTCCTTATCCTTTTTATATTGCCGTGCTTCAAATAAAGTTTTTCGCAGAGTCGCCGCAATACCCATTCTCGTAGCTGGCATTTGGTCCTTTTCACCGTACAGATTCTTAGGATTTTCCCCAAATGCAACCTTCATTGCTGCGGGGTGTTTTACAACCATTTCGTCAATACATCTTCCATGGGTTTTCATAAAAAGGAACTGCCCACCTACCACATTAGCACTCCCTGGCCCCACCATAACCGAGGTAATGCCAGCCTGAATGGCGTCATGAAATGCCGCATCCATAGGATTCACCGCATCTAGCGCCCGAAGGGCGGGTGTCACTGGAGACGTTCCTTCGTTGCAATCGTCTCCCATCGCACCAACCTTCTCCTCTGTGATTCCTATATGAGAATGCGCCTCTATCATTCCCGGCATTACCCAGGCACCATCCACATCAATCACTCTGTCATCTGCGCTTTTCCACAAAAAAGAAGACATATCCCCTATGTCTTCAATTCGGTTTCCGTTGGTACGTACATAGCCTTTTTCTATGACGCCTGTGCGCTCTTCCATAGTAAAAATTCTTCCATTAATAATAACCACGATTGTTTGCTCCGTTCTGAAAATTCTCCCTTCTAATATCTCCAGAACGATGCAAAATATGTATTTCTATACGTTTAGTTTTCAGTATGAAGATACTTTTCCTTTGTCGCAAGTCCACCACGGATATGTCTCTCGGCCTTATTCACATCCAATACTTTGCGCACTTCTGCCGCCAGCGCAGGATTCACCTGGGCTAAGCGTTCTGCGCAGTCCTTATGTACCGTAGATTTACTAATTCCAAACTTCTTCGCCGCCTGGCGCACCGTGGCGTTACTTTCAATAATGTAATTCGCAATCTCAACTGCTCTGTCTTCAATATATTTTTTCATGAGAAAACCCCTGCAATACTTGTTTGTAAATTGTATGCAGGGAATGAGTTGTTTATGTTTTATTTAATTCTCCATTTACAGAATTCTTCCTTTTTTATCTTTTGATGTAAGATTACTCATTAGATAAACCTCCTAGCCCTCTCTCTAGCTCTTCTATGGTTGGTAATGTTCCTTTAAAATCTTTAGGCAGCAAAGCATTCAGTTCATATTCGGATATCCCTATCGGTTCTGTAGATGTATCTACCGCATATTGTGCCAAAACATCGTCTTTGTTCTTGCAAATAAGTAGACCTATTGTTTGCGTATCGTCGTCTCCCTTTAACATATGATTTACTGCTGATACATATGTAGCAGTTTGTGATATAAACCCTGGCTCAAATTCTACAACCTTTACTTCAACAACTACATAACAATGACGTTGTATGTTATAAAACAACATATCAATGTATTGCTCTGTATTTCCAATCTGTAACCTGTATTCCCTTCCAACAAATGCGAATCCCCTTCCCAATTCCATTAAAAATTTCTGCACATTGTCCATTAAAGCATTTTTTAGTTCTTTTTCCTTATATCCTTGATGAAGTGCTACAAAGTCAAAATTGTATGGATCCTTTGTCAATTCCTGTGCTAAATCACCTGTATCTTTTGGAAGAGCATACTGAAAATTTGTAATAGCATGACCTTGACGTTCAAACAAATCCGTTCCAAGGAAATTTAAAAGCATAGCTCTCGACCAATTATTTTCAATAACCTTTTCAACATAAAAATTGAACTTTTCTGGGTTATCATGACACTTATCTATCAATAATTTTATATGTCCCCATGGAATCATAAAAACTCTATTCTGCTCAACATCAAATTCTTCCCCAACTTGGGGAAAGATTTCAATATCATTAAAAATCTCATAAAATCGTGTCATATAACGTAAATTTGTTGGAGAGAAACTCTTTGCATTTGGAATCATATCCATCAAATCCATACTCATATTTTGAAAAAATTTATTTCCCCACTTACTACTTGCACGTTTGTCTGTAATATCTTTTCCTATTGACCAATAAAAAAATAACATTTCATTATTCACACGAACAGCAGCCTTAATTTGACTCTTCCTATATCTTTCTCCAAGTTCCTGTATCCAATTCTTATACTCTTTATCTAATAGCATTAATTCACTCATCTAATTTCTCCATAGTATATATTACAACAAGGTATATCCTTTGAATACATTCTATACTATTAGTAACTTTATTTCAAGCAATATTTATTGTATACTTTTATTATCAAAGATATATTTTTTCAGGAGATATGACAATGGAAAAAGAAAACTACGGTACCTTAGTCAAAAATCTAAGAATACAAAATAACTTAACTCAAAACCAAGTAGCAGAAGCCCTTGGGGTTACCCCTGGCTACATCAGCAATGTCGAAAATAACCGCACTGCAATGTCTCTTCGCATGCTGACATATTATGCACGTTTAGTAGGGAGTTCTTTGGATTCTCTTGTAGGAGAACTTGAACCTGATTATTCTGAAACAGCCTTAGACCGAGCACTCTATCAAGCTATTGTTGAATTGGATTTTGAAACTAAAGAAAAATTGTTGAAAACCATTGAACTTTGGACCCAAAGGTAACCTAAAGCCATAAAAATGTCGGTGAAATCACATCTTTGTAATCTCACCGACATTTTGACTTATATATTACTAAACAAATAATTATACAATCTTATACTCCATCCATCTTCGTGTCTGTCTAAAACCAACTGCTTGTCGGGAGTGTCCTTACCTATTCTTTCTCTGTTTTAAAATAAAATGCAGTCAGATTCTGACCATTACCCTTTGTCATATAGCCATCTTCGAGAACAACAGAAACCATTCCTTCCATCATAGTCCACATGGATACAATGGCTCCCACTTCATTTGCTCCCTGTATAACTGTCGGTGTCTTCTTTCTCAAATCGTCGCCCGCCATATCTCTATGCTTCGCAATCAGTTTTGCTAACTCGCTAATTCCATCCATCAGCTTATCCTTTATAGCGTTATAGTCCGCAGACGAAATAGTGGCAAATTCTGGGCACAGACTTCCATCTTTTACACTCACAAAACCATCTTCCAAGAGTTTAGAAAGAGCCGCCACTTCTTCTGGCTCCTGCTTTCTTTCTACTGCAGCTTCAAGCATTTGTCCTACAGATTGTCCATACCAGAAAGGATCTAATGTCCTCTCAGATAACTTTAAAAAATTCATGATACGCATATAGCCTTTGCTAATATTATACCGACCATTTATTCCACGTATTTCTGGATTAAACTCACCTCTTATTCCCATAACATAGCCTGTACCACCGTTTTGTAAAAGCGGAAATGTCACCTTGGTATTCATCCATTGATCTGACATCTCACTTGCTTCCCAAATAATCAGCATCAACACAAACCATCTTTTTGTGTTAATATCAGCAGCCTCATAACAGTAATCGGTACCGGCAAGATAGTCAATTCCGGAATCAACCATTTTTTTCACATTTGCAAGACCAGCGCGAATCATCTCTGTAGCCTTATCATATACTGCTTTTCTCCACTGCTCGTCGTACAGAACCATATTACTCTGGTAAGACTTTCCTTTTCGCACAAACAAGTCCATCTTCTCTAAAATCTCTACTTCGTCCTCAAGATAAGGAACACTCACACCCGTTTCCAGACTAAGCTCCTCCAATGTTCTTGGATGGTCATAGGCTGCAATCATCAAATTTCCCGGCAGTTTTCTTTCAAACAATTGCCAATATCCATCTGCATTATCTCCCCAAAAGTTAAACGCAAACTTCTCAGGCGCGTAACATAACTTTCCATATTCTCTAACCATATCCATTCCTTCTTTCAACTTTTTCCTACCTTCAAAAAGGTACTGTTTTACATTAGACACAGACATACTGTACTTATCCGCAATTTCTTCGCAAGCTTGGCCGCCAATATAATAGCTAATCATAACCTGTCGATACTTCTCTCGCAGCAACGACAGTTCTCTACGCAAAAGCATTATTTCTTCTTCTCTGACATAGCTTTCTTCCGGTGAATAGCAGCACATACCCACAAAATCTTCCGGAATTTCTGCATAATTTTCTTTTTCTCTTCTTCGCCAATAATTCTTGCACAGATTATTTGCAACACTCCAGATATACCCATATACTGCTTCATCACTTGCAATTCTGTCATACGAACGAAGCAACTCCAGAATAATATCTGATGCCACATCCTCTGCTACTGCAGTGTTCTCTAGTCTTTTAACGCAATATAGATATATCTTTTGCATATTCTCTTGGATAATATTTTCCATCTGTTCTTTCGTCATAGGTTCCTCATTTCGAAATGTATTTTTGAAAGCTTTCACATGTATAGTAGCAAATATCATTTGCAGGTTAGAAAATTTTTTCCAAAAAATCTAACTTTATTTTACCATCATAATCCATCGTCCTATATTGTTCCAGCCATATTTAATAATCCCATACTTCTTCGCCACCCAGCTTTTGACATGTTATACAAATTTCGATATAATTAGAGTATTCAAACAAAAAGGAGATTTCTTTTATGAAAAAGTTACTATTTCTGTTCTGTCTGGTCCTTTTATTGACCGCTTGTGGCAGTACAGATTCAAACGATGGAACCGACAAAAAAATCACCATTTCTACGCTTGATTACACCAATACAGGTAAAATGGGAGACACGGACGGACCTGCTTTCGCAGTCTATTCCAAGCTCGGCTACACTGGCGCTTCTGCCACATTAGACCTTGCAAACATGGAAATCAACACCCTTATGAAGAAGGGTAAATTTATCAATGGCTATGCCTTTTTCGGCATTGATGTCTATATGGGAGGTACTTCAATGTGGATGAACTGCGTAGACGTAGGACTCTGCTGGTCTGGCAAAAACGGTGGCTGGCATGTATTCTACAATATGTATACCCCACTGAATGAAAAGACTCCGACCTGGTATGAGTCAAGTGTCATCCTTCCAAAGGATGACATATACGATATGTCTCTAAAAATGACAGAGGATAATTATGCAGTCCTGACTGTGGAAGGGCGAAACAACGGCGTCAAGGACGAAGTGCGTGTGGAGGTCAAGGGGGCTTATGCCGATGGAGAAAACACCGCTTTCCTGTTTAACGCCGCTTTGGATTACCCACCTAACACCAAGACCGACCGCAACGGCAAATTCTGCGACGATTTTGTGGAGATTACACTCGCAAATAGCGATAAAGGCCTCTACTTACGTTCTTTCCAAGTAGAAGACCTTACCTTGTATCAAGGCGACACGGCAATCCCTTGGACAAATGATAAGTCTGCTGCTGTCAGCATCTGGCCTGACAAATCCATTACGGAGTTTGATTACTCGCCAACGGTTGTGGACACTTACGATGGCACGAAATATGTGATTAATCTGGATATGAACAGATAGCAACAAGTAATATATACAAAAACTCTCGGATTTGGGTCATCTCAAATCCGAGAGTTTTTTTATTTGTTTTCTTCGTTTTTTGCAAGAGACTTCAACAATAATTTCTTAATGGCATCTTCATCCATATAGTCAAGATAACCTTCAATAGATTTCCCAGCCTTTAAAGCTTTGATAGCTAGTTTTTCCACATCATCCTCGTCCATATAGTCCAAGAATACATCTGTTTCTCGACCTAATTCCAATGCTTTCATAGCTAGTGTTCCAACATCACCTTCGTCCATGTAGTCTAAAAAGACATCTGTTTCTCGACCTAGCTCCAACGCTTTCATAGCCAATCTTCCAACATCACCTTCGTCCATGTAATCCAGGAACTCTACGACGTCATTTCCCTTTTCTAGCGCTTCAAAGGCTGCTTCAGCAACTTCATTTTCATCCATATCATCCAAGTCTGTGTCGCCAGAGCATACGACTACCCTACAGTTTCCATTTTCCTGCCAATCTATATTACTCAAATCTTTTGGGAACATATCCCTTCTCATAAACGGAGCAATTGCAACAACCTTCTGAGCTTGACCATGCGCCATTAAATATTCCGCTACTTTCTGTATCGTTGACTTTGACAAAAATGGTGCAATTGATACAATGCTGTTTCCGTCCATGGTATCGTTTGCAATACAACGGTCAACTATCTTGTCCAGTGTTTCTCTACTAATAAAAGGGGCAATTGTACACAGTTTTTTAATCTCTACATCCGCAAGTTCCTCAGCCATTTTTCCTAAGACTTCCTTATCCATAAAAGGCGCGAGGCTTACTAAAACTGAAAAAGGTATTTTTTCACCCTTTTCTACTGTTTCATTTACTTTACTTTCAACACTCTCTGGCTTCACCAGTTCACCAATCTGCGCCATTTCTTCTAATGTTACATCTGCATTTTCATCCTGCATCAGTTTTTCTACGGTATCTGTCTCAGCTGTTTTTTCTCCAACCAATTCCTCAAAGCTAATGTTTAAGATTTTACATAACTCTGGCAATTTGGAAATATCTGGCATCGAATTGCCTCTCTCCCAGTTTGATACAGCCTGATAGCTAACACCCATCTCATCTGCCAGATTCATCTGTGTCATATTCATCTTAGTTCTTGCTGTCTTGATATTATTTGCAACTTTATTCGTGTCAAACATTTATTTATTACCTCTTTCCATTTAAAATTCGTATTGTGCCGGCGATTACATTGCTATCATACGATTTTCCTACGAAAAAGTACAGCAAGTGATACTTGAGTTACCCATCTATCACTAACTCAAGCGTTGGTTGAATTCTTTTAATCCCCCAACTTCGTGTTCCTCAACATCTCATACATCCACTTGCCAGAAGCAGACAAATCTTCTTCTGTCCAACCACTCGTCTTGTTGCAACTAGACTTAAAAATCGCTGAAGTTTCGTTTTTATTTGAAATATTCCAGCCACAATAACTAATGGCATTTTCGTTCATCACACGAATCCATTCGTTTGCCTGATACTCGTCAATAGCGCCATTACCTGAAGCATCGCAGATTCCATACTCCGTGACAAATACTGGAAGCCCAGAGTTTACGGCTTTTACCATATCGTTACGAAGCCAGTCTGTGTGTGTTGCAGCATAAAAATGTACTGCGTACATAATGTTATCATACTTTGTAATTGGATCCGCCGCTGCATCCCCAATATACTGGCACCAGTTTGGTGTCCCCACAATAATGATGGCGTCTTTATCATTCTCTCGAATCACAGGAATCACTTCTTCCGCATAAGACTTAATGTCTTTCCAACTGGTTCCACCGTTTGGCTCATTGCAGATTTCATATAAGACATTATTGTGATTTGCGAATTCCCTAGACATTTCCCTAAAGAAATTGATTGCTTCTGATTTATTCGTATGTGGATTACAATCAGACAAAATATGCCAATCTACGATAACATACATATCATTCTTTGTAGCGTACTCTACCCCATTACGAATCAACTGTTTTAACTGTTCTTTATTGCCACCAGAACAGTATCCACCATATTCTGCCGTGTACATCGCCAGACGAATCACGTTGGCATTCCATTCATAGCGAAATTCTTTGAAGGCCGCTTCGTTGATATAATCTGGGAACCAGGCGATTCCGTGAGTACTTAAACCATGAAGATATACTTTGTCTCCATATTGGTCGCACAGACGGTTTCCAATCACCTGAAGTGCACCGCAATAAGATGGTGTATCTGGCTTCGGCTCCTGAACCACAGGTTCATCTTTGACAGAAGTGTCTGGCTCGTCGATCTCTGGCTTGTCATATTCTGTGGTTTTTTTCTCAATTTCTGTTTCCTCAGAATTTTCAGACTCCACAGGATTCTGCATCTCTTCGGAATCTGTTGCTTTCTCTGAAAAGTCATCTTCATCCGTGTCACGATCAGCGACTTCACTGTCACTGGATACTCCACTATCATTTCCTGGAGCACCAACTCCATGACACCCTGCCAGTGTTCCAACACACATACAACTAATTAATAATAACGCTAGGATTTTTCTTTTCATAAGCGTTCCCCTTAACCGTTATGTCCCGAGGACATTATTCAATACCAGTTACTTTATATCCAGCACCTTCTACTGCTGCCTTTAAAGCCTCATCAGAGATTTCTGCTGCCAAAGTCACTACAGCTGTGCCTGTTTCATGGCTTACTACTGCGCTGGCAATTTCTTCCATTCCTTCTAAAACACTCTGAACTCTTCCACTGCAATGTGGACACATCATACCTTCAATGTGAATTGTTTTTTCCATAATTTTTACCTCTTTTTCTTGCTTTATATTTTTACGGGCTTCTTTATAAATAGAAACCCAGTTTAATCTAAGTGCATTGGTTACCACACAAAAGCTGGATAAACTCATTGCTGCAGCTCCAAACATTGGATTTAATTCCCATCCAAAAATAGGATACCACAATCCTGCTGCCAGTGGAATACCTATCGCGTTATAGAAAAATGCCCAGAACAGATTCTGATGAATGTTACGAAGGGTGGCTCTGGATAGTCGAATAGCTGCCACTACGTCAATTAGACGGCTCTTCATCAGTACCACATCCGCTGCATCAATTGCCACATCCGTTCCTGCCCCAATGGCTATTCCTATGTCCGCACGAGTTAAGGCTGGTGCATCGTTGATACCATCACCTACCATAACCACTTTGCCTTTTTCCTTAAGATTTCGAATGACCTGTTCTTTTCCATCTGGTAAAACACCTGCGATGACTTCATCTACACCCGCTTGATCTCCAATGGCTTTTGCTGTAATCTCATTGTCTCCTGTGAGCATTACTACGCGCATTCCCATCTGACGAAGCTGGCAAATCGCCTTGGCACTATCTTCTTTGATGGTATCTGCTACTGCTATGATTCCAAGAAGTGTATCGCCCTTTCCAAAAAACAATGGAGTTTTTCCCTCTTTCGAAAAACGCTGAGCAACTTTATGAGCATCTGCTAAAATTACCTGTACATCATCTAGTTTTTCTGCTTCCCTCAACTGCGCTTCCGCAAACTTCAGATTTCCACCAAACAATATCTCTTCACCAAGTTTAGCCTGTAACCCGTTTCCTGGCAACACCTGAAAATCTGTCACCTTCTTGGCAAATACCTTTACTTCTTTTGCCTTTTCTACAATGGCGTGAGCAAGAGGATGTTCACTCTTACATTCCAACGCATAAGCATAGGACAACAATTCATCCTGCGCCAACTCTCCAAATGGATGGATATCTGTAACCTGTGGCTTACCACTGGTAATGGTTCCAGTTTTATCCAACACAACAATTTTTGCCTTGCCTGTTTCTTCCAGCGAAACAGCTGTCTTGAAAAGCACTCCATTTCTTGCACCAACACCGCTACCCACCATAATGGCAACTGGCGTTGCCAGTCCCAGTGCACACGGACAACTAATTACCAAAACCGAAATCGCTCTTGCAATAGCAAACCCAAAAGTCTCTCCTGCTAGCATCCATATTACAAAAGTAACCACTGCAATGGTAATTACTACTGGCACAAATACACCAGATACTTTATCTGCAACTTTGGCGATTGGTGCCTTTGTTGCTGCCGCATCGGATACCATCTGGATAATCTGACTGAGCGTGGTGTCTTCTCCAATTCTGGTTGCCTTACAACGTAAAAATCCCGACTGGTTTATCGTTGCGGCACTAACTTTATCACCTACTGCTTTATCTACAGGAAGACTTTCTCCTGTCAAAGCAGATTCGTTAACTGCCCCATTTCCCTCCAGCACAAATCCATCTACTGGAATATTTTCTCCTGGACGAACGACGAATTCATCTCCAATTTGCACTTCTTCGATTCCAACCACAACCTCTACGCCATCGCGAATCACCGTAGCTGTTTTTGGTGCTAATTCCATCAGGCTTTTCAGTGCATCTGTAGTTTTTCCCTTGGAACGAGCTTCTAGCATTTTACCTACGGTAATCAGGGTCAAAATCATAGCAGCGGACTCAAAGTAGAACTCGTGCATATATTCGTGAGCAAGAACCATATCCCCTTTTGTCACCGCATCACTCATGGCAAAAAGCGCATAAGTACTATATACAAAGGACGCTCCCGAACCCAACGCTACCAATGTATCCATATTTGGTGCGCCATGAATAAGCCCTTTAAAGCCACTGATAAAAAACTTCTGATTAATCACCATCACAATGGCTGTGAGAAGCAACTGCAACAGTCCTTGCGCTATCAGATTATGCTCAAAAAAGGCTGGCACTGGCCATCCCCACATCATATGTCCCATGGAGAAATACATGAGAACTACTAAAAACCCAAGGGATGTGAATAATCGTTTTTTTAATTTCGGAGTCTCGTGGTCTTCTAGAGCTTCGCGAGCTGCAGTATAGGTGGAACTAGAATGTATGGTATTTTCTTGAGAAGCCATACTATCACTTCCTCTTACAGATGCCCCATATCCTGCATCTACAACCGCTTTTATTATTTCACTTTCCTCTACATCCCCTTCCACTCCCATAGAGTTAGTAAGAAGATTTACGGAACAAGATGTTACTCCTGGTACTTTATTTACCGCTTTTTCCACACGAGCACTGCAGGCCGCACAACTCATTCCTGTTACGTTATATTGCTTCATATTGTTGCCTCATTTCTGCTTAATTACTTCATCAACTTCTGCAAAGTCTCCACCAATTCATCCACGGTTTCTTCCTTGCCATCACGAATATCCTGCGCCACGCAGGATTTGATATGATTTGCAAGAAGCACTTTGTTAAAACTATTCAGTGCAGAAGTGACTGCTGACACCTGTACCAGAATGTCTGTACAATAACAATCCTTTTCCACCATTCCACGAATTCCACGAATCTGACCTTCTATACGGGACAGACGGTTAATTAGATCTTTATATTCCTTTTCAGAACGCTCCTTGTGTTTTGCGCAATGTGGGCATTTTTCTTCTGTAATATTCTGTTCTAATTCTTGATTTTTCATAGTATACCAGTTCCTTTTATAATAAAATACACCTTATATAATATACCCTCCCGGGGTATTCGTCAAGCCGTAGCTATCACAACATAAAATAGGGGTATGAGAAATATTTCTCATACCCCCTGCGGAGAGTTCTATTATTCTGGCACTACAAGACGTACAGCTACTGTATATTCTTCCAAAGTTCCTGTTACCGTATATTCAAAAGTCATTCCTCTGAACCAACCACTAGTTTCATGCCAGGAGCCTGTTGCAACTCCATCTTTAAAATCTTCTGTTATGTCAAATATTTCATCTGCCAAGCAAAGTAATATCCTGTCATCTTTTTCACTCAAAGATCCTTCAAAACAGATGATTCCAGCCCTTCCATAAGTACTATACACTATCACTGATGAGTGTTCCAAAACTCCGTCAACTCTTATAGCAGCCTTTTGTATATGTCCGTCTAGATCAATGACATACGTATGAAGTCCGTTTTCATCAATATAAAAATCCACAACTCTAGGAACTCCCACTTGTGGTTCCTCTGTTGAAATAATATCTTCTTTTGACTGTCCTGCATTTCCTCCTACAACTACATCTGTTGGTTTCAACTTGCCTGCATTTTTAATTTGCTCTATGACATCTGGAACCATTTCCATCAATGTTTCTCCCGTCATCGCATAAACCAATGCATTAGAGGAGATAAACAATGCTACTGCAACAGATGCTACCACTGCAACATACTTCAATATTGATTTCTTCTTTTTAGAGTTCACTTCAACGTTACGTACTGCTCTAAAAGTTTCTTCCGACAGCACAATCTGTTCCATAGTCTCTTTATAAAAATCCCTATTCTTCATCCGACCATACCTCCTTTAAGATTTCTTTGAGTTTGCCTCTCGCTCTCATAAGTTGTGTCTGCACCGTGGTTTCTTTGATACGTAAAATCTCTGCTATCTCTTTTATAGAATACTCTTCAAAATAATACAGATGTACTACCAGACGATATTTTGCTGGCAATTGCATTACAGCCTCATATAGGGTACTTTGTTCTCCTGTTGCAAATTCACAAGGCCTTTCCACCTCTGTTTCTTCTAGCGAAACCATATGTTTTTTCCAAAAAGACATATTCAGATTCTTCGCTTCATTAATCGCCACACGAAACAACCACCGTCGCAAATACTCTTCTGTATCAAACTTCTTGTTTAACTGCAAAAGTTTGATAAAAGTATTCTGTGTTACATCCTCCGCATCACTTCGATTTCCACAATACTGATGTGCAACACGGTACACCGCATTTCCATAGCGTTCTACCACTTCTATGTACTTTTCTCGCTCCACTTTAGTTCCTCCTAGAAGCACTTCTATTCTTTCAAAAGATCTTTCTACTATAATAACAAATCTCCCTTTTAAAAAATCACACATTCTCCCCAAAATATTTAATATATCTTCAATTAATATCTCAAGCAAACAAAAAAAAGACTGCCATCTATGACAGTCTTTTCTATAGAAATAATTATTAACCTTTTACTGCACCACCAGTTACACCTTCTACGTAATACTTCTGTAATGCGAAGAAAAGAATTGTAATTGGAATAGCAACTAATACACCAGCCGCACAGAAATGTGTATAATGCGCATTTAATGACATCTGTGAACCAATCATATTTTGAATACCTACTGCTACGTTCATACCTTCACTAGTATTGTGTGCAATATAAGCAGCTGTCATGAAATCGCCCCAAGGCGCCATAAACGCTGTTAAAATGGTATAAATAACAATTGGTTTTGCTAAAGGCAGAATGATTGTAAACATAACCTGCGCACGGCTTGCACCGTCAATTCGAGCTGCTTCGTCAAGAGATTTTGAAATTGTATCAAAGAATCCCTTAGCAACGTAATAGCCCATACCACTACTTGCAGTATATAAAAGAATCAAACCAGGTACAGCATTTACACCAGTCATGTTAAGGTCGCTTAAAATGTTATACAGTACGATAACCGTGATGAACCCTGGGAACATACCAAGGACTAGCATCATATTCATCAAGAATCTTCTACCTTTAAAACGCATTCTGGAAAGTGTATAACTAACACACAAAACTGTAAATGTCTGAATAATGGAAACAAAAATACCAACAATTAAAGTATTTGTATACCATTTTGCAAAGTTTGTTTTCTCAAAAAGAGCAATATAATTTCCAATACCAAAATCTTTTGGAATAAGATAGCCAACCTGCATGGTAGTTTCCATACGGAATGACTCTAATAAAATGCCAACAAATGGAAGTACCCAGATGAAACACATTGTAACAATAACAACATGGGCAATAATATTACCTATTTTATTTTTTGCACTTAATCCCAAACCATGGGAAGTTTTCACATTTTTACTCATTACTGGAAATCCTCCTCATTTCTTGTAGATGGCATTACGTTATATACAATTACAGACAGTGTAGCAACAACTACGAAAATCATAATTGCAATAACGGCTGACAATTTATAGTTACTTGTTACGCCCGTAACCATTGAATAAATCCATGTGATTAACAGGTCATAATCTGTTGCAGAACCACCAGATGTGGAAAGTTCCGGATTTGGTATTGAACCGCCTGTTAATAAGAACATAACGTTAAAGTTATTAATATTACCAATAAAACTTGTTAACAGATATGGACCTGTAACGAACATCATATATGGTAATGTAATCTTTGTAAACTGCTGAAAGCCACTTGCACCGTCAATCTTGGCGGATTCGTACATATCAGCCGGAATATTCATAAGAATACCAGTTGCCATCAACATCAGGTATGGAATACCAATCCAGATATTGATAATAACAACCAACACACGACCAATTTCAGGAGTTCCCCAGAAATCGATTGCGGCATCAGTCCATCCCATATTCATTAAGAAGGAGTTTACCAAACCGTTTGCGGCAAACAACTTAGAAACGTACAATAAGGATACGAACTGTGGAATTGCAATTGTAAGCACGAGGATTCCTCTCCAGAGTTTCTTTAACTTAACGCCCTTTTTGTTAATGAGCATTGCTACAAGAATACCCAGGAAATAGTTTGTAAATGTGGCCAAAACAGCCCATACCATAGTCCATCCAAGAATACGACCAAACGCATTCGCAAGATTACTATCTGAACCACCCATGTTAAACAATTCTTTAAAGTTATCAAGACCAACCCATGTAAACAGGTTGCTATAACCATCATATTTTCCACCATAATTGGTGAACGCAACGAAAATCATAAAGATAATTGGTAAAACAGTAAAACAGGTAATACCAATTAAAGGCAATGATAATAATGTTTTATGGAACTGTCCATCAAGCAAGTTTTTGATATCATCTTTTGCTTTTGGAAGTTTTTTACCTTTTGCCAAAAGTTCCTGTGCGATTTTATTCTGCTTTACATTCACTCTCCACAAGAAAACAAATACAAAGCAAAGAAGAATCGTAAGGATACCATATAATAAAATGTCAAATGAGTTATCTCCGTCCACACGAATGTATGTGTCCAAAATTGGATCATACTGTTCACCTGGTACAACATCACCTAATGTTGTAAACTTCTTTAAACGATATAAACCGCCTGAAAATCCACCTGGCAGACCGTCTAAATCAGGTAAAATCATATATACAACATATCCGATCTGGAAAAGCAGGAGCATAATTCCTCGAAGAATCTGTCCTCGACTTATGTTACCAAAGCCCATAATAAAAAATGATACTCTGGTCTTCCAGTCGCCCTTGCGGAATGTATTAATTGTATCTACGACTTCAAATCCTAAACCTTTAAAAAATCCTGCGATGCCGTTCCAAGCACCTTTTCCGATACTGATTGCAGTAGTCGGGATTGCACACAAAAATCTCCAAATATTATATAGGAGTTTCTGCACGATATTTAATGTGGAATATTCTGCTGTGGTCAGCTTCTTCATAATATGACCTTCCCTTCCCGACCTGTTACTATATGTAAGTCAGCTTCGTGTTCTTTCTAAACCCTTATTTTCAAAAACCATCCCGAGAAATTCTCGGGATGGTCCAAATAATTTCATTTAAGTACGATACTATAAATCTTACTGAGCAACAAGTTCAAGAACTGCTGTACCATCAGCATTAATTGTTAATTTAACTTTATAGTTACCATCTGCTTCTACAATGTAGTTAGCTCCACCTGGCTGTCCATCGCCACCGAAGTTTACATCCCAAGATGCACCCTGACGTACTTTGAATTCCATACCTGCTGTCATAGCGAATACGTCTTTAGATACGTATACGTTATCTGACTCTTTTTCCATAGCAAAGTCTGTATCCCAGTTTGTTCCATTAACAGTACCAATTACAGACCACGCCTGTTTCTGATCTTCTGTCATTTCGAATAATGCATCGATGTCAGTTTTGTATTTTGCAAGAGCTGCTTTTAATTCATCATCTGTTGTAGCATCTTTTGCTGCAACTGCTGGTAATTTACAAATATCCCACCATGAACCATGAATCTGTGGCTGTGGTTTAGCGAATTCAGACTGTTTTGCTAAAGCAACGAGAGCTGGATCGTTCTTAACTGCATCGTTAGCCTGTGCTTTTAAGTTAGATGGACCCCATCCAAACTGGTTAAATCTTTCTAACTGGCAGTCGCCGTTTGTTAAGTAAAGTGCTAACTGATTAAGAACAGCTGTCTTCTTAACGTCTGTTGAAGGTTTAACACCCATTAATTTGTTTCCTGAGAATGAACCAATGTGGTATGATTTTCCATCAACTTCGAAAGATGGAAGATCTGTTGCAGCGTAGTTTTCGCCAAGAGCTGCCTGAGCATCTTTACTTGCCCATGGACCAGAGATAACTACTGCTGAAGGGATAGCTGCAGAGAAGTCAGCTACGTTTGAAGATTCAACGTGAGCTTTAGATTTAAGAACTTTCTGCATACCCTTTAATGCGATAAGACCTGCATCTGAGTTGAATGTATCATTAACGCTTGTGAAGTTACCTTCTGCGTCTGTTGTCCAATCAGATACACAACCTGTTGCGAAGAAGAATCCTGCATTGTACCATGCATTGTTAGCAAGTTCGTATGAGAAGTTTCTTCCAGCAGCTTCACAATCAGCGATGATTGCTTCTAAGCTATCAAGAGATGATTCTTTGATAACGCTCTTGTCATAGTACATATAGTATCCGTTGTCAGATGTAAGTGGGTAGCAGTAAAGAACACCACCAACACTTGCTGCACCAACAGAAATAGCGTCATTATTTTCTTTTACAGTTGCAGCTGCACCATCACCAAGTTTGTTTAATGCGCCTGCGATAACAAGACGAGCTAACTGGTCCTGTGCGAAACAGTAAAGATCAGCACCGTCTTCTACAGATGTAAGCATCTGTGTAGCAGAGTTAGCTTCTGAAATACCTTCAACAGTAGCGTTAATAACGATACCTGGGTTAGCTGCTTCAAAAGCATCAATCTGTTTTTCTGTAAGTTCCTTCATACCATCAATTTCTGACACCCAAACTGTGATCTCATAAGTACCTTTAAGATCTCCAGTTGAATCTCCTGATGGGTTCTGAGTTGGGTTGCCTGTACATGCTGTTAATAATGTCATGCATGCTACAAGTAACGCGAGAATAGATGTAATTCTCTTTTTCATGTTTTTCTCTCCTCTTTTCTTAAAATTTTTATACTAAAAACTTACTATGTAAGTTTGAAGCCGATTGTAATTATTTCAAAATAACACTGGTCTGTGGCGCTAAGGTAAGAGTTGTACCATCTAACTTGGCCTCTCCTAATCCCACAGCCTCTACAAGCTTATATCCACCTGCAGACAACTCTTCATACTGTCCTAAATCAACGTTAATCTCTTCTGTAGAAGTGTTATGCAAAATATATGTTTTTGCATCTTCATATGTAATAACGAATCCGCCAAAATTCTTCTTTCCAATGGCAAGCGACTGATAATCTCCTCTTGCAATTTCAGGATAGTCCTTACGAATCCTAATTAATTCTCTATAGTGATGTAATAAACTATTTTCATCTTCTAACTGCGATACGACAGTACCGTTCTTCTGTTTATCCGCAGAATATGTAGAACCTGTTGGATTCTTCACAGTATCTTCATCACCCCATAGCATTGCAAGACGACGATTTGCGTCGGTATTTGCTCCACCACG
Organism: Lachnospiraceae bacterium; assembly: GCA_015057035.1. Taxonomy (GTDB): domain Bacteria; phylum Bacillota; class Clostridia; order Lachnospirales; family Lachnospiraceae; genus Roseburia. Next base: position 97,053 of record SVFC01000006.1, read on the forward strand.
GGTACCCTTCATCGCAATCTCCTCACCATAATAGATAAATGGCGAACCAGGAGTTAACATAAGCAGGTTTGCTCCAACATATGCTTTGCCATCGAATACAGTCAGGTATCCTGCCGCACGATCCATATCGTGATTTGCAATAAACGGAATCATCATTCCATCCGTAGAATTCTCAGCCTTTACCTGTCCCTGATATTTTTGCACATATTTGGTATAGGTTTCAATGTTGCCACCTTTAGCAGCATTCGCAATATATCCTTCCTGCTGCGCAATCTGGAAATTGAAGCAGTTTAATGAACTCACATACTCCAGTGTCTCTCCATCTGCTGACCAACATTCACCTACACAGTAGATGTCTGGCTTATAAGCTTTAAGTTCTCCCATATACCAGTCCCAAAAAGCTGAACTACGTTTAGTATCATTATAATAGATGTACTTAATCGCGTCGAAACGGAAACCATCAACGCCAAGGTCCAAATAATATTTTGCAACCTTAAGCATCTCTTCCTTCACAGTCGGATTATCATAATTCAACTCTGGCATTCCAGAATCAAAATTGCACTCGTATACCTGCCCTGCACAGCCTGGAATTGTTGAATATGCTTTACCATTTTCACGTTCCGAAAGATTTGTCCAAGAATAAAAGTCATAATATGGATCTGAAGTATCTCCATTCTTATGTGCAGAAGTAAATTTCTGGAACCACACATTAGAACGAGAGGTATGATTAATTACCAAGTCGAGAATAACTTTCACATTTCGCTCTTCGCAAATAGTTAAAAGTTCCTTTAAATCCTCTTCTGTACCAAACTTTGGATCAATCTTGTAATAATCTGTCGCATCATATTTGTGATAAGATGGAGAACTAAAAATTGGTGAAAGCCAAAGTCCCTGTACTCCCAGGCTATCCTCTGAGTACATGTTTCCATCATTCAAATAATCCATTCGGTTAATGATTCCGCGAAGATCACCGATTCCATCTCCATTTGAATCCGAAAAAGAACCTACAAACACCTGGTAAAACACCCTGTAATTATCTGCAGTCTTGTCCGGCTGCGACTTGTTTTCCTGTGCGCAACCCATGAGCAACGCTGTCATTGCTACCATTGCTACCAGCAAAAATTTTGTGGTTTTTCTCATGTTTTTCCCCTTCAAAATGAAAATATTCGTAAATTTTCGTAACCCAAGAGTTCAAAATCACTTGTATCAGTTTACCAAAAAACCATTTGTGATGTCAATGTAACTTTTGTATATATATAACCTGTATACATGTGCAATTTTCACAATTACATGCGCAACTTGGACAATAATCTGTACTAAACCCTTATGTTCTTTTATTGATAACTTTGGTACAGTCTCTCAAATGCCCCAAAGCTTCTCTCTATCATATCTGCATCTACACAGTAAGAGATTCTCACATAACCTGGACATCCAAATCCTGTAGCTGCCACAATCAGTAAATCCTCTGCTTTTGCTCTCTCGCAAAATGCATCCGCATTCTCTTCCAAAGCCTTTACAAACATATAGAATGCTCCCTGTGGTTTGAAACATTCATAACCAATCTTGGTAAGTCCATCGTATAACAAATCTCGGTTCTTTTTATAGAGTTCCACATCACCCGTCTCTCCCTGACAACGGGTAATTACCTTCTGCATCATACTTGGGGCACACACGTATCCCAAGGCACGTCCTGAGCCCGCTACAGCCGCATAGAGGGCCTTACTCTCATAGGCTTCATCTGGAACCAGTATGTAGCCAATTCGCTCTCCTGGAAGAGATAAGGACTTGCTGTAAGAGTAGCATACCAAAGTATTATTGTAATACTTTGTCACAAATGGCACTTCCACTCCATCATATGCAATCTCACGATAAGGCTCGTCGCAGATGATAAAAATAGGATGTCCATATTCTTTTTCTTTTTTCTCAAGTAACGCTGCCAGCTTCTCGATTGTCGCAACCGAATAAACTGCTCCCGATGGATTGTTTGGCGAGTTGATAATCACTCCCTTAGTATCAGCGTTAATCATCTCTTCTAACGCAGCAAAATCAATCTGGAAGCCTACCGTGTCCGCAGGCACCACTTTAAAGGTTGCTCCTGCTGCTTCCACAAATACCTTGTACTCTGGGAAATATGGTGCAATAGCCACGATTTCATCCGAAGGCGCTGTTGTCAGTGCACGAAATGCCAATGACAAGGACGCAGCCGCTCCCATAGTAATATAGAAATTATCCTTATGAAAATGTGTTCCATGGGTTTTATTCAAAAACTCTGCAATCGCTTCTCTGGTTTCCACATCACCCTGAGCTGATGTGTAGCCGTGAAGTTTGATGCAGTCTAATTCTTCTGTTAACTGACGAATCGTCTCATCCACACAGTCTGGTGCTGGTACCGTTGGATTGCCCAGAGAAAAATCATAGACATTTTCCGCTCCCACAACTGCGGCTCTCTGTTTTCCATATTCAAACAGTTCTCGAATAGCAGAACGCTTACTGCCAAGTTCATACATCATTTTGTTGTAAATCATAATCTTATTCCTTCCACATTTTTTCATAAAATTATGGTAACACTAAAGAAATTGAAAATCAATGCGTGGATTTTCATATTTTTTTCACAATTAACTGTTATCGTAACCACAATGGAAAATTTTTGAAACACTTACTCTAGGAGGATTAATTATATGAGATTCAGACTTTTACCACTTGCCCTGGCGGCGACCTTACTTCTTTCGGGCTGTACCAATGATGGCGGCAATGGCAACCTGGGTGGTTTAGGCAACCAGGGCGGAACAAACCAAGGCAATACAGGCAACAATATCTCTGGCGACAGTAGCAACGGAACCCCTGTGGATACGGACTTTTCACAGACCGCAGATGATATGTTTTCCAATCGCGACTCAGAAACTTCTTATGATTCTGGCAGCATTGAAATCAAACTGAATGGTTCTTCCGCTACCTGTTCATCTAATAAAGTACAGATTGATGGTGGAAAAATCACAATCACCGACGAAGGCACTTACATTGTTACCGGAACCTTAAATGACGGAATGATTATTGTAAATGCAGAAGAAACTGACAAACCTCAGATTGTATTAAATAACGCAAATATTACCAGTGCCACCTGCGCACCACTTTATATTCTGCAGGCGGATAAGGTTTTTGTAACTTTGGCAGAAGGAAGCACCAACACCCTTACTAACGGTGGTGTCTTCACTGCTATCGACGAAAACAACATTGATGGCGTTGTATATTCCAAACAGGATTTGACCTTTAATGGCAACGGTTCCCTCACTGTAACCGCTCCTGTAGAACACGGCATCGTATGTAAAGATGACCTTGTATTTACTGGAGGAACTTATACCATTACTTCTGCATCCCATGGTATGGATGTAAACGACAGCGTTCGAGTTAGCGCTGGCTCCTTTACCATTGATGCAGGAAAAGACGGCATCCATGTGGAAAATTCAGACAACGCAGAAAAAGGCTTTGTATATGTAAACGGTGGTACCTTCAATATCGAAGCAGAAGGCGATGGTATTGACGCAGGATACTATGTTCAGATTGAAAATGGTAACTTTACCCTTCTTTGTGGTGGTGGATATAAAAACGGCTCCCAGAGTTCTTCTGACAACTGGGGCAATATGGGTGGTGGCACCCGTCCTGGTCGTCCTGGCGGACGTTCCACTGACAATTCAGGCGACTCTACAGGAACGAGTGGAATTTCAGACCTTGGAACCAGCACAGGCACCGCCGGCACATCTACTACAGATGACAGCAGCACCAGCATGAAAGGTATCAAAGCTAATAGTAGCATTTTAATTAACGGCGGAACCTTCAACATTGATTCCGCAGATGACAGCGTACACTCTAATATTTCTGTATATATTAATAATGGAACTTTTGACATCGCTTCTGGTGACGACGGAATCCATGGCGAAGAAGACCTTACCATTACTGGCGGATCTATCAATATTACCCAGAGCTACGAAGGTTTGGAAGCCCTGAACGTCAAAGTTTCTGGTGGCTCTGTGAAATTACAGGCAAATGATGACGGTATCAACGCCGCTGGTGGTACAGACTCTTCCGGAACTGGAGGTCGAGACCAGATGTTTGGCGGTGGTCGTCCTGGTGGAATGGGCGGCGGAATGTCCGCTGGCAACGGCAGCATCGTAATCTCTGGCGGAAGCATCTGGATGTATGCAAAAGGCGACGGAATTGACGCCAACGGATATCTGGAAATCACCGGTGGAACCACTATCGTAACCGGACCAACCCAGGGTGATACCGCAATCCTTGACTACGATTCCTCCGCAACCATTACTGGCGGAACCTTTATCGGTGTAGGCGCTATTAATATGGCACAATCCTTTAGCAAAAATGAACAGGGCGTATTAGCTCTTCAGGCTTCCGGTAATGGCGGTTCACAGATTAAATTAACTGATACTTCTGGCAACACCATTATCGACTACACACCAGAAACAAACTTTACCTGTATCATTTTAAGTTCTCCTGATATGAAAACTGGCGACACTTATACTATTTCTGTTGGTAGCCAGTCTGGTGAATTTGAGGCACAATAACAAGGCGTCGTGCCGACGCCTGCGAATTGCTACGCAATTCTATGAGGTAAACCTATGACTAAGATTGCACTCATCCCAGCCTACGAACCTGAGTTTTTCCTTCTAACCTTTCTCCCTCAGGTTCGGGAAGCCGGATTTGAAATCATACTAATTGATGATGGAAGTGGCGCAGAATACGCGCCACTTTTTGAAAAAGCCCGTACCTATGCCACCGTCCTTACCCACGAAATCAATCGTGGAAAAGGTGCTGCACTGAAAACTGGACTTTCGTACATATTTATGCGCCACACAGATAATTGCGTTGTAGTCACAATAGACGCAGATGGACAACATCGCATTGAAGACGCGTTGGCAGTCTGTGAACTAGCTTCACAAAATCCTGACAGTCTTGTTCTCGGAAGCCGTGAATTTACAGGAGAGATTCCTCTGCGCAGTCGTTTTGGTAACTCTCTGACACGTTTTATTTTCCGTATGTCTACTGGAATTTCAGTTCGTGACACACAAACAGGACTTCGAGCATTTTCCTATTCACAGCTTCCGCTTCTTATGAGCATCGATGGAGACCGTTACGAATACGAAATGAACATGCTGTTAGAATATGCCCGTAGAAAAACTCCAATTCTGGAGCACACGATTGAAACCATTTACATAAACAACAATGAATCTTCCCATTTTAATCCATTAAAAGATTCTCTGCGGATTTACAAAGAAATCTTTAAATTTTCCGCTTCCTCCTTTATTGGATTTCTGGTAGATTATTGTATGTATGCAGTATTACTATTTCTGCTAACCTTATGGGGACCATTCCTTGGAATCAATTACTTGGAGGGAATCCGTTTCTCCAACATCGGTGCCCGCATTGTAAGCGCCTGCGTAAACTTTACTCTAAACCGCAAATTCGTATTTCAAAGCAATGAAAAACTTCTTCTCTCTGCATTTAAATACTTCTTGCTAGCAGTGATCATTTTAGTCGGGAACACTTTTGTACTGGAATTTCTTGTAACCACGCTCTTGATTCCAAGTATGATTGCAAAAATCATCACGGAACTGGTATTTTTCATCTTAAGCTGGACGGTACAGAAATTTCTTGTATTTCGACGGAAATAAAAAGGAACATATTTATGAAGAAAAACAAACATTTATTGGCAATTGTATATGGATGCATCCTAAGTTGCTTCACCATTTATGTTCTGCTGGACACTTTCGTAATCCCGCGAGAATATGTGCAGGTGGAAAAGGACGAGAACGACGACAATGAGGATAACGATGGCCAAAATCCATCTAACGATAAAAATGACACCAGTTTCACCGACCAGGTCATCATCACTGACAATTCCTATAGCGACCAAAACATATCCATTACAATTACAGAATATCGCGAATACGATACTTCAATCTATGTGGCAGATGTGAAAATTTCCTCTCCAGAATATCTGCAGACCGCTTTTGCTAAAAATGCCTACGGAAGAAACATCACCCAGAAAACTTCTGAAATGGCCAAAAACAATAACGCTATTTTTGCGGTAAACGGGGATTATTATGGAGCCAGAGAAACAGGCCTTGTGGTTCGTGATGGCGTGGTATATCGCAGTTCTACTTCCAAAGACCGAGAAAATCTTGTGATTTATGAAGATGGCACCTTGGATGTGATTACAGAACGTGGTACTGACCCAGAAGAATTAGCAGAAAATGGTGCATTACATATCCTGTCCTTCGGACCTGGACTAATTATGGATGGCAACATTGCTGTTGATAAGAACGACGAAGTTGGCCAGGCAATGGCATCCAATCCTCGTACTGCCATCGGACAAATTGATGACTTGCATTATATATTCGTGGTATCCGACGGCAGAACCAATGCCAGCGAGGGATTAAGTCTCTATGAACTGGCAACATTTATGAAAGAATTAGGCGCCAAAACAGCCTACAACCTGGATGGCGGCGGTTCCTCTACCATGTGGTTTAACGGAGAAATCATCAACAATCCAATCTCTAGCGGTGGAAAAAGCAAAGAAAGGAGCGTGAGTGACATTGTCTACATCGGTTATTAATCGCTGCTTCCTAAAGATTGCGCTCAATTACTTACTCTTTTCTATCTTCGTGGCATTTTTCGGTGCAGTTTACGAAGTGTTCAGCCACAGCGTATACTCCTACTTCATGCTATACGCATTTGCATTTCCATTAGTTGGCGGTACATTACCATATTTCCTTTTGGCAATGTATGGAGGCAGCGCTCGTTTTGCAAAAATAAAACTCCCTACCGCCCTATCACGAGGCTTCTATCATTGTGGCATCGTGACATTAACAGTAGGAAGTGTTATCTGCGGTGTACTTGAAATATATGGCACCACTAGTTATTTATCAAAATATTATTGGATTGGAGGCGGAGTGCTTATTCTTCTCAGTCTTATCCTATACCGAACAACATTTCCGGCATCGCAAGAAACAGACCAATTCCAAGAAGAATCTCCAATGCCGACAGAATAATCATTACAACATAACGTTTCTTAAAACAAATCTTCTTTAGGGCTAGTATAGAACATATTAGCCCTATTATTCCGCATACCAACAAAAATGCCGGCGCAAATCCAAATTGAGCAATCATCATCATAATTAAAAATGCCCAATTCTTGGTCAAAGCGTAAATCATCAACGGAAGTACTACCAAAAGCACCTGTAGAACCAACCCGGTCAAAGGCATTACAAATGTTAAATTATGAACTACTTTCTTTTTCTGTTCCTCAGTTATTTTTTTCATAATTTGCCCCTCTCCTGAAACTCTTTAATCCCCATCTTTTCCACTCTCTCCAACTCCTGCTTTAACCCAAGCGCCGACATACGCAGTGCTCCCTGGCTTAAAATCGTAAGCTGTTCCAAATTATCCGATGTTGCCACAGTAACTTTATATTTATCCACCACCTGATGCACAGTGCGTTCAATATACATATCCGCTGTTTCATCCTGTTTTGTGTGGATAACTTCCAAATCAAAATACTTTTCTGTGGAACCTGGGTTTCCCTTCACTCGGTATCCGTCAAAAACCACCATAACTCGACAATTTTTGTAGCCCTGATAATTTGCAAGCAAGTCTTTTAATCTATCCTTGGCAGAATCGATATTCACCTTGGATAATTCCTTTAACTCTTCCCATGCAAAAATAATATTGTAACCGTCCACAATCAGGAATTCTTCCAATACAGGTTTCTTTGGATAGATTGGATTGCCCTTCTTGTCATATTTCTGATGGCTTACATATTTTTCCGACCGGCCTTTTCCGTCTCCAGACTTTCCATCTGCACCATCTCCGCCAGATTTCTTCGCCCATTTTTTTCGCTCCGCATCCAGCATATCCTCTTTGTTCATGCCAAATTCTCTAGCATAAATCTGCTGCAATTCCTGGTCCAATTCCCAGGAAGATGCACTGGCTGTCTTCAGGGCTTTTTCCTCAGCACGGCGTTCCGCCAATTCACGTAGGCTTTCCGCCTGCTGCTCTAAATCATAAGACAGTCCGCCCTGTTGCTTCACATGCCCTTCCGCATCGCAGACATATTCCAAATGCATAAAGGACGGAACCTCATCCCATGGCACCAAAAATCCAGCTCCATGAGCGCAGAATACACTTCCTGTTGGATTGGCAGTATCCGCCTCACTATCATAAGCTATACGCTCTACCACCTCGGCACTGTTATGGCACACATCATAACCCTTCAAATCCAGCGTCAACCGACCTGCCCCCTTGGTATAAGAATGAACCTCCTGCACATAATCCTGCACGGTGGCCACTGGCGCCGTTCCTGTCAAAATAGCCACATCTCCGTCATCACGGCTCACATATTCTGGCGCTTCGTGCTTTCCAAAACGATTACGAATGTCCGTCATAGCACGTCCAATCTGCTCCGCTGGTACTTCCAAAGAAAAAGCATAGATTGGCTCCAATAATACACTTTCCGTAGACTTTAAGCCCTGACGAATCGCACGATAGGTTGCCTGTCGGAAATCTCCGCCTTCCGTGTGTTTCAAATGTGCTCGTCCCGTCACGATAGTAAATTTAATATCTGTAATTGCAGAACCCGTCAGGACCCCTGGATGCTCGCGCTCCAAAATGTGTGTGGTAATCAGTCTCTGCCAGTTCAAATCCAACACGTCTTCACTACAATTAGAAAAAACCGTAATTCCGCTACCAGGTTCGCCTGGCTCCATCCACAGATGTGCCTCTGCATAATGACGAAGGGGCTCATAATGTCCTACCCCCTCCACTGGCGAAGCAATCGTCTCTTTGTACACAATATTTCCTGGTCCAAAAGTGACACGAACTCCAAATCGTTCCAGAATCACACGTCCTAGAACCTCCATCTGCACCTGTCCCATCAACTGTGCATGGATTTCCTGCAACTGCTCATTCCACAAAATATTTAACTGTGGATCCTCTTCCTCTAGCTGTTTCAAACTACGCATCAGCTCCACAGGATTTACTCCCTGTGGCACGATAATCTGATAATTCAGTACTGGTTCTAAAATCGGTAATGTGGTAGTCGTATTTGCTCCCAATCCCATGCCAGGGTAGGTAGCGTCTAAGCCTGTCACCGCACAGATTTCTCCCACCTGCACCGTTTCCACCATCTCATATTTTTCTCCAGAATAGATACGAAGCTGATCTGCTTTTTCCTCTCTCAGCTCTCCTCCACTCTTATAGGTTACTTTATCCTTTACATTCAAAGTACCACTGGTTACTTTGATATGTGTCAGTCTTGCGCCTCTCGGATCTCGCCCGATTTTAAACACTAGTGCACCGAATTTGTCCTTGTCTACCGCCGTCACATCTCTGCTTGCCCCTGTGGCACTTCCTGTACCCTTTAACGCCTTTTCATGCGCCCCTTCGGCAAATTCACGCACACCTGCCAAAAGTGCCTTAACACCCTCTAATTTCAACGCAGAACCATAGAAGCATGGAAACAGCTTACGCTCATAAATCGCTGCCTTAATTTCCTTGCGACATAAACTTCCCGTCTCCATATAAGAATCAAGAAGTGCATCACTGCACACAGCAATGTCTTCGCACAAATCTCCTAAGAATGGAGCCATATCAAACGCCTCTTCACTCTCTACATTGCATGGCAATTTCTCTCTCACATTCTCCCAATCAACCTGTGAAAAATCCACACAACCTTCTGACAACTGGCTACGCAACTGCTTTTGAATTTTCTCTCTTTCTGCTCCATCCAAATCCATTTTATTTACGAAAATGAAAGCAGGAATATCATAGTGATTCAAAAGTCTCCACAAGGTTTTTGTGTGTCCCTGCACACCGTCTGTCCCACTAACCACAAGAATGGCATAATCCAGCACCTGTAAAGTACGTTCCATCTCCGCAGAAAAATCCACATGCCCCGGAGTATCCAAAAGGGTAATTTTCATCCCCTTATACTCCATCTGCGCCTGCTTGGAAAAAATCGTAATGCCCCTTTCTCTTTCCTGGGCATCATTATCCAGATAAGCATCCTGATGGTCCACACGTCCCAACGCACGGATTTTCCCTGTCTCATAGAGCAGGGCCTCTGATAAAGTTGTCTTGCCAGCGTCAACGTGCGCCAAAATTCCTAGTACCATATATTTCTCCATAGACCTTCTTGTGAATATCCCATCGTCGCCGATGGTCTCATTTCATTTTTATTATATCAATTTCACCAGTATCACACAATTTCTTTATTCATTTTTTTCATAACCAGAAAAACGAATTTCCCTTGCGGCAAAATATCCTGCCAAGTATAATAAAAACTGTGTCGCCAATTCTCTTGGCTACAACGCCATTCATAAATATACATCGACAACCCCCAAGGAGGAATTACATATGAACAAAAAGGAAATACTGGAATTAAAACGCCGTTTCAAAAAAGACGAAGCAACTTTCACTCGTCTTGTAGGCTGCTACGTAGATGGCAACCGCAATAAAATCTGCAACTTCGGAAGTAAATTTTTAACTCTGGAGGAGGAAGAATATTTTAAATATTTGGACATTGCCAACAAGACACTCTCCGGCACCTATGGCAATAACTTATTAGACCTGTCCTTCCCTTTGGAGGAAGAAGAAGTGGGTGGCAGACAGCAGATTCTTATGGCTCTCCGCGAGACCAAACTGGAAGATGAAGCCCTGCTTAACACCTATTATGATTTGGTAATCGACACCTATGACCATCCAGGCAACTATCTAATTTTACTCTATCACGACACCTATGATGTCATGACACGCACTACTGACAGCATCAACCTGGACGAATCCGAAGAAACCTATAGTTATCTGATTTGCGCCATCTGCCCAGTAGATTTATCCAAGCCAGGACTTGGCTACCTGGAAAATGAGCAGCGTATCGGTAATCGTGTCCGTGACTGGGTGGTAGGTGCGCCTGATACAGCATTTTTATTCCCAGCCTTCAATGACCGTAGCACCGATATTCACAACTGTCTGTTCTACACCAAGAATACCAAAGAACCACACTCAGAATTCATGACAAATGGCCTCGGATGTGGCGTAGAACGCACTGCAACCGAACAGAAGATGGCATTCCATTCCATCGTTCGTAACGCCCTTGGTGCAGAAGCAGAAGGAACCGAAGATATGCTTCTCGATATCCAACAGAACCTATCCTATATGATTGAGGAATACGAAGAAACCCACGACGAAGAAGACATTTTTTTATTAGACAAAGACACCATCGGAAAGCTTTTAGAAGAAAGTAATGTGCCAGAGGAAAAAGCACAGAAAATCGAAAAATCCGTAGAAGAAGCCTTCGGCGACAAGCCACCAGTGGCAGAAAATGTCATCGACGCAAAAGCTCTTGTACAGAATGAAATCCGTTTAGAAAAGAAAGAAATGGAAGATCAGATTGTTGTGCTGAATCAGCAGCTCTCTGAGAAAAATACAGAGCTTGCAGAACGTACCACTCAGCTTCAGGAAAAACAGGAAGAAATCGATAATTATATGGCTGAAACCAGAAACTATGACGTAGTACTTCATGTAAAACCAGAGAAAGCCAACCAGATTCATTCTTCCGTAATTGACGGCAAGAAATGTATCGTTATTCCTATGGATGAGAACGAACAGGCAACCATCAACGGCATCAACACTACTCTATAGTATTACATAAAAACTCTGTAAGGAGGAACATCCATGATTACATCTGTAATCTTTGATATCGGCATGGTGCTTGCCTATTTCCGTGGACGAGAAATGTATGAAGACATGGGAATTACAGGCGAAGACTTTGAAACCATCGCAAGCGCCACCATTCGTAATCCTATGTGGAACGAATTCGACCGTGGACTTATTCCAACCGAAGAAATCATAGAAATCTTTGTCAAAGATGCCCCACAGTTTCGCAAAGAAATCACGGCTATCTATGAAACCCCAGAAGTAATGGTGCGTATGTACGACTACACACTTCCATGGATTCGCGAATTAAAGGAACGTGGCTACAAAGTCTATGCACTTTCCAACTGGTCAAAGCCAACCTATGAAGCCTGCATCGACAGCCACTTAAGTTTCTTAAAGGAAATGGATGGCGAGATTATCTCCTTCCGAGAACATCTTCTAAAACCAGAGAGAGAAATCTACCAATTGCTCTGCGATCGGTTTAACATCACCCCTGAAGAAGCCGTGTTTTTAGACGACAACATTGCCAATGTGGAAGCTGCAAGAGCATTTGGTTTAAACGCCATTCACTTCGTTAACTACGAACAGGGCAAGGCAGAACTGGAAGAATACTTACAACAATAAAACACAAAAGGGATTGTCGCTCACTAGCAACAATCCCGAGACTGTAAAAAATTTTGTGTAAACTAAATATTCGTTAAGAGTATATATCCTCTTGGATTGATGTTAAAATAAATATTAATCCAGGAGGATATTTTTATGGCAAGACAAAGAAAACTCTCACCTGA
>SVFC01000007.1 GCA_015057035.1 Lachnospiraceae bacterium
TTTTTGATGTTGTCTATGATTCGATGTCTTTTGAATGTCGGACACCCGTGGGCTGGCAGTATGCACATCAGAGACTATTTGGAGTTTTCTTAGTACTTCTTGATATGCCATTAGAACAAAATGTAAAGCCCTCCTTGAGTGTTTGAGACGCTGGTTTTGCGTCGAGTTCTCAAGGAGGGCTTTTTATATCAACTTTGTTCTAAGGCATATCTAGAAGTACTTGAAAATTACAACGAAGTCTCTGATGTGCATACTGCCAGCCCACGGGTGTTCGCCTATCAAAAGACACGAAAACATCCATCAAAAAAGCGATTCAAGAAATTCTATCCTTCTATCCAAAGTCGTTGCGTTATGGGCTGTGTCTGGGGGCATAGAAAAAGGGCGTCGCAGATTCCATAATTGTGGAATTTTGCGACACCCCCGTTGGTTTTAAAAGTTTGCAATTCGTTTTTTGAATCGTTGTCTTTGTCTTCGCATATACATAACCGTTACCTTGGCGGTTTTCTTGGCTTTTTCCCAGCTTCTTATATACACGAACAGGTAAACAACGCTAGCGGTAAAAAATGCTGTTAACACATCAAACATAGAGTGCTGCTTTAAGAATACGGTGGCAAGGATAATACTTACCATCAAGATTCCAGAAGCCAGACGAATTGGTTTGTTGTGCTTGGTTTTTTCACTGTTGGCTATGGCTAAATGCACGCCAATCGAGTTGTACACATGAATACTTGGAAACAGATTGGTTGCAGTGTCTGTAGAGTACAGCATAGCACACATCTGTGTAAAAATATTGTCACGCTCAAATTCTGTTGGACGCAAAAAGTGTCCATTTGGAAATACAGTTGAGATGATAAGGAACAAGGTCATTCCCGAGAATAAGAAAGCACACATATGGAAATATTCCTTCTTGTCCTTAAATCCCATATATACAATCACCACTGCAATATAAGCAAACCACAGCAAGTATGGAACGATGAAAAATTCGCAAAATGGAATGTAATCATCAATATCCATATGGATTACGTGGAAATGCGTGGTTACGTGCTGCTCCAAAAACATAAACCATGCCAGGTATATGACGAAATAGAGCATCAGCATAAAGTGCTTATTCTTTTCCCAAAACTTCTGTAAAAGATTTCTAAATTCTGCCATAATATTTTCCTCTTCCTAACTTAGGCAGATTATAACACTTCGTTTTTTGACCTACAATGCGTTTTGGCATATCTTAATCTTTTTCATAAAATCTTAAGATTTTGTTTGGGAATCAGATGGAATATTCCAAAATTGCAACTCCCCAAGGCTTCAATGTGATGGTTGCGTTTATTGAAACGGTTGCACCAGAGAGAAGTTCCTTTGCATCGCCTGCAATGTTTCGAATCGCCTGTGGATCTTTGGAATAGTTAAGGAAGTACATAATGTGATGTCCTTCATCATTGATTCCTTGCTTTACAGTTATTGGACATGTTGCCTCATAAGGTAATTTCATTGCATCAGCCTTATGTGTGTCTTCACAAGCGATTTCTGCAAGGAAATCCTTAAGAATTGCTTTTAATGTATTTTCACCAAATAGAGTTGCCAGGTACAGAGTCTGTCCCTTTCCATAAGTGTTTTTTGCAACAGCAGTGTAGTGATTCCAACTATGATGTCCAAACTGTGCCAGTGAAGTGGCAGTATCACAGTGAACCATTTCCATCCATTCAGATGCGTCAGAGGTCTGTCCCTTATAGCTTACGGTAACATTATATGGCAGAGTAAACTGGTCATAATGAAGACCAAGTGCTTTATGAAGAATATGTGGCTGGGTATCAGAATATACCTTCAAATACTCATCACTAAAACCGGATTTGTAGGTAGTGATTAAATTGCCACCATTTTTCACATAAGAATCCAGTGCCATCAGATAATCTTCCTTGGCGCTGTAAAATGCTGGAAGAATAATACAATCATAGTTTGGCAGAAGAGTAGCATCCGCTGGAATCACATCGTATTCCACGTTCATATCCATAAGAGCATCTGCCAGCCAGCGAAGAACGCGGTTGTAGCCGTGGCTGTCTCTGGTGGCTGTTGGGAACTGAGTAAGTCCGGTGAGAGCCTCGTTGTTAGCCACGATGGCGATACGATTGCGTTTTTTCAGATTCACAAGCTTGTGACCAATGCGTTTTAAATCTTTACCGATAGTACAACATTCGCGGTAGGTTTCATTCTCTGCTAAATCGTGAGAGAGAACACCCTTCCAATAGGTTTCAATGGCATTGTGGATAGAGTGCCAATGCCAGTACATAACAGAGTTAGCCCCATTTGCAAAATGGCTAAAGGCCTGGAGACGAAGCTGCCCTGGGAATGGGAGCCATCCCGGATTGCCCTGGGCTTCTGTTTCAAGAATCAGATAGTTATCCTGTTTTAATCCACGAATAATATTGCCACAAACAGTGATTTCTTTTCCAGTAAGGAAATCCGCAGATGGGTGATAGATGTCACCACCAGCGATAGTCATACACTGAGAAGCAGCATATTGGTCCACTTCTGGTTGAAGTCCATAAGAGTGTTCTGTCCAGCCAAAGTCGAAGTTTTGGGTAATGAACTGATCTTCACGTTTGTATTCGGCTACGATATTTGCCTGCCAGGTTAAGAAGTCGGTTACCAGTTTGCGCTGGAACTTGCGATATTCTGCAGCAAGACTCTGGTTGATGGTACCACGAACGTCCGGGAAGTCCTCCCATGCATTGATACGGTTGCTCCAGTAATCAAATCCAAATTCATGGTTGAATTCATCTATATTAGGGAATTTTTCCTTGATATATTCTACAAATTTTGCCTGAGCGTAAGGAGTACATGTGTCATAGGATTTCGTTTCATTATCCAACTGGAATCCAATCACATGTGGCTCGTCCTTTACGTATTCCATCAATTTGCGGATGATGATTTCTGCATGATGGAGGTAGGTAGGATTGGTGATATCCATATTCTGTCTGTGACCGTAGAGTTCCTGCCCACCATGGGTTAATGCGAGAATTTCTGGGCACTTTTTAGCCAGCCAGGTTGGAATCGCATAAGTAGGAGTTCCAATAATGACAGACAGTCCGTATTTTTTAGATGCGTCTAGCATACGTCTAAGATGAGTGAAATCAAAGACACCTTCCTGAGGTTCCCAGGTGCTCCATGTGGATTCTGCAATTCGAATGACGTTCATACCTGCGGCGGCAATCATTTCCATGTCTTTTTCTACGCGGTCATATGGCATATATTCGTCGTAGTATGCCACGCCATAAAGGATTTTGTCCATGCTCATAGGTGTTCCCTTCCTTAAACAAAAATAATATGTTCCATTAGAAATGGTATGTTTTGGCTTGAGTATGGCAGAAAAAGTCACAGTTTGCAACTTGTTTTTTTGGTACAATTCACAGTTTTTCCAGTTCCGGAAGTAAATTGTATAAAAGGTGTTGACTTATTTCGTGAATTTTAGGAAAATAAAATTGCGCAACCGATTGAACTGTAGAGGGGAAAGGCATTTATGGGAAACAAAAACATTACGATATCAGATGTGGCAGAGGCTTTGGGCGTATCCAAAACAACCGTCAGCCGTGCGATTTCTGGTAAAGGAAGAATTGGTGAAGAAACCAAACAGAGAGTATTGGAATATATCGAGGCAAACGACTACAAGCCAAATGTAATTGCTAAGAGCTTGGCACAGTCAAAGACTTATAATATATGTGTTGTTATGCCAGGAGACTATGCTTTAGTAGACCTTCCATTTTTCCAGGAAGCAATTATGGGAATTCAGGAAGTGGCAGCGATGAGCGAGTATGATATTCTCCTTAGTATTTGTCAGCAGGATGATATTACAGGGTTAGAGCGTGTTATTTCCAACCGTAAAGTGGATGGAGTCGTTCTTCTTCGTACCTTTGAAGAAGATAAACAGATTGAATTCTTGAAAGGAAAATCAGTTCCTTTTGTTGCAACCGGTAGCACAAGCAATGCGGGAGTAAAACAGATTGACCACGACCACGAAAGTGCCTGTCGTGAGTTGACATCTATCGTATTAATGAACAATGGTCCTAGAGTTGCTTTGTTAGGTGGCAACGAGAGAATCATTGTTAATAAACGTCGTCTAAAAGGTTTCAAAGATGCATTTGCCATGGCAGGAAAGGAAATTGTTCCTGAACTGGTATTCTTAAATCTGGAGAACCGAATCAGTATTAACCATGCAGTAGAAGAGGCAATAGAAAAAAAGGCAGAGTGCATCTTGTGTATGGATGATGGTATCTGTAGTCAGGTGCTGAAGAAACTTCGTCAGGCGCATGTGAAAGTGCCTGCGGATGTGAGGGTAGCATCTTTCTATAACAGTTCTGTATTGCAGAATAATGTGCCATCCATTACGTCATTGGCATTTGATGCAAAGGAACTGGGAGTAGTTGCCTGCAAGAATCTTCTTGGTCAGATTGAAGGAGAAGAAGTTCCAAGCAAGATGTTATTGTCTTATGAGGTTATCTTAAAGGAATCCACAAAGTAGTAAAAAAGTTTTTTAAAATCGACTTGACAGTAGTACATAACCGTGGTATATTCCAACTAGTTGAGCAACCGTTTGCGCATTAGTAAAATCAAGGGGTTGCGAAAATGAAAAAGTAACAGAAAAATACGAAAATACAACAAATTCAAGGGAGGAAAATTAGGATGGACAAATTTATTGTTAACATCATCCACCGTCCAGAGATGGTTCCAGAATATTCTGCTACTGTAACAGGACAGGGCAAAGAAGAGGATATCGGGGACAAAGCACTGATTACAGAGTCGCTGGATATTTTCAAAACTCAGCAGAGACTTGCGCATGAAAATGGATTAAAGGTTACAATCCAGATGACATATGCAGCTCTTTTCAATGACGAAGCAGTGGAAATTGCAAAACATGACCACGAAGTTTACGGTGATGAAATTGCTCTTTCTTTACTTGGTTTACCATGTGAAGAATTCCGTGAGAAATATAAAACCAAAGATTTCTGTATCTGGATGTTCTCTATGGAAGACAAGATTGCAATCGTTAACGATGTATTTGAAAAATTCCATGAGAGATTCGGCTTTTATCCAGAATCAACAGGTTCATACTATATGGATGCTGACCTTACCAACTACATAAAAGAAAAATATCCAATGGTAAAATGTGCTGTTGCAACCTGCTGGGAAGAAGGACCAAAAGCTTACCATACATGTAACAACTCATGGTATACCTTATTCGATGGTGGCCCATGGGCTCCATGGATTCCTTCAAAGCAGAATACCCATGCACCAGCAGCAAACGAAGCAGAAGATAGTGGTATCGTAGCAATTCCACATCTTTCTCGTGACCTTATCGCTTGTTATGATGGTAACGGTTCTAACTTCGGTACACATCCACAGAACGTACTTCGTGGTATGATTTACGATACAAAGACCTGGGAATACCCATATTTGTACAACTTAATCGACCAGTACCGTGACCTTGCAAAATACAACAACGGATACTCATACAACATGATGTTCGTTGGACCAGGCTGGATGAACAAGATGGGACGTTGGGAACAGCCATACGAGCTTCTGTACAAATCATACAGCGATGGATGTAAATACTACGGACAGCTTAAGAAAGAAGGCAAACTTATCGATATGACAATGGCTGAGTTTGCTGACTACTATAGAGAAAAGAAGGGCGTAAACGCTGGTAACTACAATGAACCAGAATGTGCTCCTTGGAGAGATATTCTTTACGGTTCAGATAAACAGTTATTCTGGTACTGCGACCCATACATGAGAGCCTGCGTAAATATGGATCAGGGTGGTGCAATCGTTGACCTTCGTCCATACGTTGCAAAACTCGAATGGCCAGTAGGTATCGGTACAAAACACGTACAGGATGCTTCATATCCATTCTTAATCCAGGAAAAATACCGTGCTGGATACTTCACACATTATGCTGGAGCAGGTACCGTAAGAAGTGCAAAACTTTCTTACAACGGGGAAGAAGTAGACCTTTGTCTCTGCCCAACACACTGCCACTTCTCAGAAGAAGTAATTGACGGCAAGAAGAACCGTATCCTTACTCTTGATCCAGTAGAAATCAAGTTCAACGGTGTCACAGTGAAGTTACAGACAAAAGAATACTTCGAAGAAGGTTCTTCAAACATCAAGATTGAGAGAAATATTCTTGAAATCAGTGATCCTTCTGCAGATATTACATTAGATGAGTACATCACAGCTTGCTATGGTACAACCGAATATCCAGAAGATATGACAGGTATCATTCTTGCTTGTGAAGGCGAAAACGGCGAAACAATTAACTACGAATACAAATGTCGTGATGCGAAGTTAGATGGTGCAACAGCCGTAAGCGCAGTAGTTCCAGCTATTCAGACTAAGGTTTCTCTTACTGCATCTGATAAAGCACTTGGTTACATTGAAGAAGGCTATGCGTTCTCACCAATGTTCAAACTTGGCTACAAGAAGAAAATTTCTGATAAGGAGGTATTTGCAACATGGCTCAACTTGGAAAAGGCAAATTAAATTACAGATGTCCTTCATGCTTTATGCGAGACCTCGACATCGATATGTTTTATAACAAAGAAACAGGAATCTATAGCTGCATTCGTTGCCAGTACAGAGGAGATGAAAAAGACGTTTTAGAAAAAAACGAAATGATTCGTTTCCGTTATGGATCAATGTACGAAAGAATTACTAAGTTTGATTTCGACTAAGGAGACTCTATGAGCAAGTTTATTAAAGGTATGGACCTTTCCACAATGCTAGAAGTAAAACAGTGTGGGGCAAAATATTTTGTAGATGGACAGGAAATGGATATTCTTGACATCTGTAAGAAAAATAACATCGATACCATTCGTCTGCGTGTATGGAACGATCCAAAATCGCCAGACGGCAGACCTTATGGTGCTGGTAATAATGACTTGGAAGCTACCATTGAAATGGGAAAACGTGTTACTGAAGCAGGTATGGGTGTGCTTGTGAATTTCCACTACAGTGATTTTTGGGCAGATCCAGGCAAGCAGTATAAGCCAAAGGCATGGGAAGGCTTAAGTGTGGAAGAACTGGCGCAGGCGGTATATGTTTTTACCAAGGATTCTATGGAAAAAATCCTAGCTGCTGGTGTGAATGTAACGCTGATTCAGGTAGGAAACGAACTTTCCAATGGTCTGATGTGGCCAGAAGGAAGACTCTGGGGAACAGAAGGTGAAATCGACAACTATGATAACGTTGCCAAGTTCATCAATGCAGGTATCCGCGCATGTCGTGAGGTGAAGAAGGATATTCCAATCATGATTCACTTAGACAATGGCGGTAATAATGATTTGTATCGCAGATGGTTCGACCACTTCATTCCAAGAGGAGAAGATTTCGAGTACATCGGGCTTTCTTATTATCCATTCTGGCATGGTCGCCTTGACCAGTTGGAATATAACTTAAACGATATTGCAAAACGTTATGGCAAGGAACTCATTATGGCGGAAGTTTCTATGGGATTCACTATGGAAGACTATGCTTCTTATGAGAAGTTGGAGCCACATGAACGTAAAGGATATGCGACAAGAGCACATCTGATTGACAATATTGATTATCCAATGACTGTTCAGGGACAGATGGATTTTACCAAAGACTTCTTGAACAGAGTTGCTAATGTAGTGGATGGCAAAGGCTGTGGATTTTTCTGGTGGGAGCCAGCATGGATTCCAGTTCCAGGTTCAGGCTGGGCAACCGAGGCTTCTTTGGAATACATTCATGACCCAGGTCCTTGTGGAAATGAATGGGCCAATCAGGCGTTGTTTGATTATGAAGGCAATGCGTTGCCTACATGGGATGTTATTAGAGAGTTTAAAAAGAATTAATAATAATGTAAGCTGTGCTTTTGGAAACGAAGGCACAGCTTTTTTGTTAAATATTACACAAAATTGACCGAAGAACAGATGCGTGGTAAAATCATAGATATAGTAGATGAAGGAAGATGTGTTTACAAATTGTATGATTTTTTCGAATTATGCAGTCTGTGTAAAAGGAGGTTTCTATGCAAGCGATTTTTGAATCAATTAATAATGTTTTTGCATTTATTGGACCACTTTCGGATTTCTTGTGGGATTTTCCAACGAATTTTGAATGGTATGCAAATATTCCGTTGTTAGGTAATTTTTCATTTGCAATCATTCTGTTATTGGGTTCTGGAATCTATTTTAGTTTTCGTATCGGGTTTATGCAAATAACCCATTTTAAAAAGGGAATTAAGATTATGACAGAGAAGAGAGCTGTGGATACAGGTATTTCTCCGTTGGCAGCTTTCCTTCTTAGTTCCGCTATGCGTGTGGGACCAGGGAATATTATCGGTGTTACCGGTGCTATTGCAGTTGGTGGTCCTGGAGCATTGTTCTGGATGTGGGTTTCTGCATTTTTTGGAATGGCAGTGGCATATATGGAATCGGTTTTAGCACAGATTTTTAAAGAGAAGAAAAATGACGAGTTTGTTGGAGGGTTGCCATTTTATGGTAGAAAGCTCCTGGGAAATAAAGTATGGATTGGTGTATTTTTATCCGTTCTTTATATTTTGTATGCATTATGCTGTTTGCCAGCCCAGGGATTTAATGTGGTATCTTCCGTTGGAACCATGGCAGAAATTGTGACAGGGACTAAGATAGCAACGGATTCCGTATTTTATTATGTTGTCGGTGCGATTATTGTATTGATGACAGCAGTGATTGCTTTCGGTGGGATTAAGAAGGTTAGTAAGTGGACTGACAAAATTGTTCCAGTGATGGCAGTATTATATGTGCTTACCGTTGTAGTGCTGATTCTTTTGAACCTGAATCAGATTCCATACTTTTTTAGTGCAGTGTTTGGTGGCGCATTCCAGCCAAATGCATTTTTCGGTGGACTCTTTGGTACAGTTTTAGCCCAGGGGGTAAAACGAGGTCTTATGTCCAATGAGGCTGGACAGGGTACCATCACAATGTCAGCAGCTGCATCAGATGCAAAACATCCTTGTGAACAGGGAATCCTTGCGTCTATTGGCGTGTTCCTTGATACTATTGTAATCTGTACGTTGTCAGGCTTTGTGGTAGTTATGGCACATTGTTGGACAGGAGAGAATGCTAACGCTTGGGTGCTTATGGATAAACTTCCTAAATTCAACGAATCTATTGCAACCTTAACGCCAGGGACTGCATTTAATGCAGTTGTGACCTTTGTGATTACCTTATGTTTCTGTTTGTTTGCATATACTTGCTTGCTCGGTATGATTAGTTTCTCCGAGATTGCTGCAAACCGTATTAACAGAAGCAAAGGATTTATCAATGGTGTTCGTATCGTGGCATTATTTGTAGCAATCTTTGGTATTTTATGTAATATCGCAGGATTAGAACTTGGTAATCTTTGGGCATTTTCTGATTTGGGTAATATTCTGATTGTGTTCTTCAACGTACCAATAGTGTATGTTGGTGCAAACTGTGTGTTTAAAGCGACCAAGCATTATAAGAAAAATGATGGAACACCATTTACTTCTCAGGTGATTGATAGAGATGACTGTGAATATTGGGATGAAAAGGCAAAGAATGAGTAGAGATTGGGCCGTGTGGGTGATAGCCACACGGCTTTTTTACAGAAAATTTATGAATTATTTACAATTTGGGTCTTTCTTTTTTCGACAAGAGTGCTAAAATACTTTATGTCAAAAAGGAGATGTTACAATGGTAAAGATTATTTCAGACAGCACATGTGACTTGTCACAGGAATTATTAGAAAAGTACGATGTGGAGATTGTACCACTTCATATTCTCTTGGGAGATCAGGAATACGAAGATGGTAGAAGTATTACACCAGATGAGATTTACGCATGGTCAGATGCCAATGGTGTTACGCCAAAGACTTCTGCGGCAGGAATCGACCAGATGATTGAAGCATATCGTCCATATGTAGATAATGGAGATGAGATTGTTATTTTCTCTATTTCTTCTGATATGTCTACTACATACAATGTTATGCGTATGGCGGCAGCTGAATTAGAAGCAGAAGATAAGATTTTTGTGGTAGATTCTGCAAACCTTTCCACAGGCGTAGGCTTACAGGTAATTGAAGCAGCCATTATGGCAAAAGAAGGAAAGAGCGCAGAAGAAATTGTAGCCCATATTCAGGATATCAGTCCTCGTGTACGTGCAAGCTTCGTAGTTGATACATTAACCTATCTTCACAGAGGTGGAAGATGTAGTGGTGTAGCGGCTCTTGCAGGAGGTATGCTCAAACTTCATCCTAAGATTGTGGTAGAAAATGGCAAGATGAAGCCAGAAGAGAAGTTCCGTGGAAAAATGTCCAAGGTTGTGATGGATTATGTAAAAACTATGGAAGAGGATTTGAAGAAAGCGGAAAAATCCCGTGTGTTTATCACTCATTCGGGTAGTGAGCCAGAGATTATTGGGGCAGTACGTGAGTATCTTGAAGGATTGAATTATTTTGATGAAATTCTCGAGACAAGAGCTGGATGTGTTGTTTCTAGTCACTGCGGACCTGGAACCTTGGGTGTGCTTTATATTGCTGGGAAATAGAAATAATAAATATGATGTGTTTATAATTGCTACAAAATGTTGAGAACGTTTTGTAGCAATTTTTTTGTTTTAATTTTCGTGTTTTTCGTGTATTAGGAAAATAATATTGACAGTATGTATGGTTTGTATTATAATAAATAATACAAATAATACAAGTGTAAGTTAGTTAAAAGAGAGATTATAAGAGGGAATTAAATGGTTATTGCGATTAATGAATATTCAGACATTCCAATTTATGTGCAAATACGTAATCAGATTGTGTTAGGAATATCGGACGGAAGATTGGCTCCAGGAGAACAGCTTCCAACAGTGCGTGGACTGGCAGAAGAGATGGGAATTAACTCTATGACAGTCAATAAGGCTTATCAGATGCTAAAAGCGGAAGGCTATATCTACACAGACAGGAGAAATGGTGCGAAGGTCCGGGAACATATGGGCTTTTCTCACGATTTGCCAGAGGAAAGCAAGGAACTTTTGCAGAGAGTGGTGTCAGAAGCAAAAGTGCGGAGGATTAGTAAGGAAGAATTTTTTGAACTGTGTGCAACCTATTTTGAATAACTATATATTTTTTAGTTGAAGTGACGAAGTGAGAAAGTGAGGAAATGCTATGGGCATTAGTATGATTGTAAATATTATCTTTTTAGCAACATGTTATCCAATTATGTTTGTTTTATATTTTCTATATCGAGATATAGGGGATAAAAACACCTATTGTTTTGGGGCAACTTTGAAGAGAGAATTAAGAGAAGACCCGGCAGTGCAGCAGATTATCCGGGACTATAAGAGAAATCTTAAACGTTATACCATCATCGTAGGTGTGATACCAGTGATATTTTTGTTGATAGAGTCTTTTTCTATCAATATGAGTTTATGGATGATTTGGCTACTGGTGATGTGTTTTGTGCCAATGTTTTGGATGGCAAAAGCCAATATCCAGATTAAGGAATTGAAGAAGGAACGCGGATGGCAGGAAGAGGCAATGGTGTCCTATACGGACTTAAAAACCGCGGCAGTACCAAGACGAGTGAAATTCACTACTTTCTTGCCAACGCTTATTCTTAGTATAATTCCTGTGATTTTGGCGTTTGTTTTGTTTCAGCAGGAAGGACACATTCTATTTGGATGGATGATTGCAATCTTTGGAATATGTACAATTGTATTTTATCTGTGCGCGCTATGGACCGATAGACAGAGAGTAGAGGTCATCTGTGAAGACAGTGACACCAATATGAATTTTGCCAGAGCAAAGAAGCAGGCATGGAAAAATTACTGGCTGCTGTGCGCCTGGCTGAATACGGCATTTACATGGTTTATGCTATATATTATGTGGCAGAGAAACTGGGCATTGACAGGGCTTATCTGGGGTACGATAGTATACTGTGTTGTAATTATGGTATTTACATGGAAACTGATCAAGAGTCTTTTCAGCATTAACAACAAATATGACAAGAAGAGAACGGTGATGAACGAAGCTGATGATGATAGTCACTGGATCTGGGGAATGGTGTATTACAATAAGAAAGATAAGCACTATATGGTTGAGAGCCGTCTTGGTACTGGAACTACCATCAATCTTGGAAATAAAGCGGGACTTATCACAGAAATCATTGCGTTCGGAACACTTCTGCTTATTCCACTGATGTGCGTATGGATGATTATGATGGAATTTACACCGCTTCAGGTGACGGTGGAAAATGACACCATTATTTGCAAGCAGTTAAATGTGGACTACAGACTTCCACTGGCAGAAATCGACGAATATGAGGTGGTTACAGAACTGCCTAAGAATTTGATTAAGGTCGCAGGAACAGGAATGGACAATCTTTTAAGTGGAACTTATGAAGCGTATCGTCAGGGAACTTTTGAACTGTTTTTAAATCCACAGAATGATTTGTTTATTAAAATTACAATAGATGACGAGGTGTATTACATCGGTGGGGAAGATGATGAGGCAACACAGGATGTGATTGATGCGATTGAAGATTATATGAAATAGCTATGTGAAAGAGAAGTGAGAAATCACTTCTCTTTTTGTTGCACTATGCCATATAATATGCAATAATGAAAACATATTTTCAAGAATCTTTTTCCGTTTCGGAAGAGTTCCCACGATAATATTAGTTTAATATTGGAAAGAATATAACAAATTTGCTATTGTTAAATTATAGCATTTTTGTTATAATACAGAAAGGAGAAGAATGTATAAGATTATTTTTTATGAAGATGATAAGTTTATAGTGTTGCATCATTTTGTAAAGAAGACTCAAAAAACGCCTAAGAGGGAGATAGAAAAGGCAATAAGAAATTTGAGTGATTATAGAGAAAGGAATAAGTAATATGAAGACATGGGATGAATTTCGTAAAGAATTGGATATTACACCAGAAGATGAGAATCAGATACGATTTGAAAAAGAATTGATTTTGACAATGATTAAAATCCGTGAAGAAAAGGGATTAACTCAAGCACAGTTAGCACAGATGTGTGGAGTAAAACAACCAGTGATTGCGAGGATGGAAACAGCAACCCATTCTCCAAGGATAGATAGCTTGTTAAAAGTTTTGACACAACTAGGATATACATTAAAGATTGTACCAGTGGAGGCAGAAGGGCAACGATAATTCGTTGCCCTTCCTCTATAAATGTTTGTGGAAGGAATATATGTAAAAATGTTGCATAATTCACATTTTTTGTTGTGAGTTAGCTTGGGTCACTTGCAAAGAATTTTCTTGACGTTATAATAAAATCATAGGAATTTGTTTGTGCTGTGTAAGGCGCAGAAATAGTATAAAATAATAACATATAGAGAATTCAAAAAGGAGAGTAGTCATGATTTGGCAGAGTGTATTGGAAAAATTTAAAGAACTTTTTGGTGATGAAGGTGAAATTGGTGTTTATTTTGCACCAGGCCGTGTAAATATGATTGGTGAGCACACCGACTATAATGGCGGACACGTATTCCCATGTGCCCTTACGATTGGTACATATGGTGTAGCTCGTAAGAGAAATGACAAGAAACTTCGTTTCTATTCTTTGAACTTTGAAAATCTTGGTGTTTTAGAATCAAGCGTAGAAAATTTAAAACCAGAAAAGGAAGCTGACTGGACCAACTATCCGAAGGGAGTTATGTGGGCTTTTGGTGAGAAGGGTATGCCTGTAGAATATGGTATGGACCTTGTATTATTCGGTAATATCCCAAATGGTTCAGGACTTTCTTCTTCTGCATCCGTAGAAGTATTAACTGGATTTATCTTAAGAGATATGTTCGGATTTGATGTAACTAATCAGGATTTGGCATTAATCGGACAGTATTCAGAGAACAAATTTAACGGTGTAAACTGTGGTATTATGGACCAGTTTGCCATTGCGATGGGCAAAGCTGGTCATGCAATCTTCCTTGATACAGCTACATTGGAATACGAATATGCTCCAATCAAGTTGGAAAATGCCAAAATTGTTATTTCATGCTCTAACAAGAAACGTGGTCTTGGCGATTCAAAATATAACGAGAGAAGAAGCGAATGTGAAACTGCATTAGCAGAAATCCAGACTGTAAAAGATATCAAATCTCTTGGCGAATTAACAGAAGAAGAATTTGAAAATGTCAAATCTGTTGTTCAGAGCGATGTTCGTATCCAGAGAGCAAAACACGCCGTATACGAAAACCAGAGAACTGTAAAAGCAGTAGAAGCATTGCAGGCAAACAATGTAACACTCTTTGGTGAGCTTATGAACGCTTCTCACGTTTCCCTCCGCGATGACTACGAGGTAACAGGAATTGAGCTGGATACTTTAGTAGAAGAGGCTTGGAAGGTAGAAGGTGTAATCGGTTCCCGTATGACTGGTGCGGGCTTCGGAGGATGTACTGTAAGTATTGTAAAAGACGAAGCAGTAGAGAACTTCATTGCACAGGTCGGCAAGGCATATGAAGAGAAAATAGGTTATGCAGCAGACTTCTACGTAGTAGAAATCGGCGATGGTCCACAGAAATTAGCATAGTAGGAGAATAGATATGATTCAGACAAGAGTTCTTGAATTAGTAGAATATGGCTTAGTAACTGGCTTAATCCAGCCAGAAGACAAGGTATATATCATCAACAGTCTGATGGAATTATTCCAGATTGATGACATGGAAGATGCTGTCATCCAGGAATTTGACAAGCGTGCCAAAGGAAAAAATGGATATATCTATACCCAGGAAGAGGCAGAAGTGGCTCTTGAAGAAATCTTAGAAGACATGATGTCATATGCTTATGAACAGGGCATTATGAAAGAAAACAGTATCGTATACAAAGATTTATTTGATACTAAGATTATGGGGCTTCTGGTGGCTCGTCCAAGCGAGATTCGTGCTAAGTTCAAAAACTTATATGAAAACGAATCAGCCCTCGCTGCAACAGATTATTTTTACAAATTAAGCTGCGATAGCAACTACATCCGTCGCCAGCGTATTAAAAAAGACCAGAAATGGACTACAGATACCGAATATGGCACATTGGATATCACAATTAACTTATCTAAGCCGGAAAAAGACCCAAAGGCAATTGCTGCGGCAAAAAATGCCAAGCAGTCTGCTTATCCAAAATGTCAGCTTTGTGCAGAAAATGAGGGGTATGCTGGTCGTGTAAATCATCCAGCGAGACAGAACCACAGAATCATTCCTGTGACAATTAATAACAGTGACTGGTTCTTCCAGTATTCCCCATATGTGTATTATAATGAGCACTGTATCGTATTTAATGCACAGCACACACCTATGAAAATCGAACGTGCAACCTTTGGAAAACTCCTTGACTTTGTAACACAGTTTCCACATTACTTTGTGGGCTCTAACGCGGACCTTCCAATCGTAGGCGGTTCCATTTTAAGTCATGACCATTTCCAGGGTGGGCATTATACATTTGCCATGGCAAAGGCTGAGATTGAAAAAGAGATTTTCTTTGCAGGCTTTGAAGATGTGAAGGCAGGCATTGTAAAATGGCCAATGTCAGTGATTCGTATCAGTGGACCAGACAAGGATAAATTGATTAAATTAGCAGATAAGATTCTTGGAGCATGGCGTGGTTACACAGACGCAAACGCTAACGTATATGCAGAAACAGATGGAGAACCACACAACACCATCACTCCAATTGCAAGACGTCGTGGAGAAGACTATGAGTTGGATTTGGTTCTTCGTAACAATTTAACAACAGAAGAACACCCACTTGGTGTATATCATCCACATGCGCACCTTCACCATATTAAGAAGGAAAATATCGGTCTTATCGAAGTAATGGGACTTGCAGTACTTCCAGCAAGATTAAAAGACGAGATGGCAGAACTGGAAGTTGCTATTTTAAATGGCACAGATCTTCGTTCCACCGAAACTCTCGCAAGCCATGCAGATTGGGCAGAAGAGTTCCTGAAAAAATACGATAATGTAAATGCAGACAATGTAACGGACATTATTCGTAAAGAAATCGGACTTGTATTTGCTGAAGTATTGGAAAATGCCGGAGTTTACAAGTGTGATGAGGCTGGTAGAGATGCCTTCATTAGATTTGTAGAACATGTGAATTTTAGTGAAGTGTAAAAGAATATTGAAGTACCAGGCCATTAGGCATGTTACCGAATTACTAACTTAAGAAATTCTTAAAAGAAAACTTCCGTGAAATTTATTTCATGGAAGTTTTTGTATGTTATAATGGAAATAATAGATGAATTATAGAGAAGGGTAAGGATACCTATGAAGAGCAAAAAACTAACCTTTTGGGAATCACTTATGCTGGTTGCGGGAGCGGGGATAGGCACGGGAATTCTCACAATTCCTTATGCCATAAGTAAAATTGGAATGTTGGGAACCATTCTTGCATTGGTAATTGCTTATGCTGTAAGTGCAGTGATGTATCTGATGATTGCAGATTTGACGTTGCATTCTAAGAAGTCTGCAGAACTGTTAGGAATATTACAGGAGAATTTGTTTTATGGGAAATATGGAAAAGTATTTACGGCGATTTTTTTCGTAGTATTAGTAGTGCTGCTTTTAGAAAATCTCGTGGTATATATTCTATGCGCTGCGAATGTAATGACGGAACTTGTACCAATAGATGGAAATGTGGCGAAGGTGCTTTTTTACGTTATGGCTTCTACCGTTATTATCTTTGGAATGAAAGGAGTAGGCGTTGGGGAGAAATATTCGGTTACATTGATTGGAATTGTGGTTCTAGTGTTAATTGGATTATCCTTGTTGAAACCAAAGAATGCTTTGCCTATGGGCTTGGGTGAGCCTAAATTGATATTTGCATTATATGGCTTATTTATGTTTGCTTTTTCTGCAATTTTCTCGGTGGTTCAAGTGTGCAATCATATTGCACGAAAAGAAGATACGAAAAAGGCAATTTTGGGTGGATTAACTTTAAATGCAGTATTGACATTTTTATTTGCAGTGGCAGTAATGATAGGGTCTAATGAAGTAACGGAGATTGCCACAACTGGATTAACGGAAAGTCTTGGGATACCAGTGATAAAAATAATCTGTGCTTTATTTGTCCTGATGGCAATGTTTAGTTCTTTCTGGTCCAGCGGTTTTGCCTTTGCAGATGTTGTGGGTGAGCAGTTTAAAATTGGAGAGAAGAGTGCGTGGTTTTTAAGCACTATGCCAACTGTGTTTATCGCGATTTTCCTTCCATTATCTATTTTGGAATATATTCAAATTGGAGCAGGCGCACTGTCAATTATACTTGTAATCGTAGTATTGCCAGCGTATTACCATGCGATTAAAAGTGAAGAAAAAGCTTTGTTGCTTGGAAAAATTGGAAAAAGCAAAGTACTCATTACTTTGGTGGGAATCTGTGTTGGATTAATGGTAGTTGCATCGTTGATTTCGATTCCATAACATAAGAAGATAACAAGGAGAGGCGTATGAGAATAGCATTATTAGCACCAGCCGGTGCAATGCACAGATATAATGGAATGTTTCACAAAGGGTTACATTATGCGCCAATTACACTGGCCCTGTTGGCAGCCTTAGTGCCAGAAGAATTAAATGCAGAAGTAAAGATATATGATGAGACAGCAGAGGCTATTCCGCTGGATTTGGAGGCAGACGTGGTTGCAATTACCAGCATCACGGGGACTTCAGCAAGATGTTATAAGTTTGCAGACTACTTTAGAAGCAAAGGGAAGACAGTAATTTTTGGTGGGGTTCATTCATCACTTATGCCAGAGGAAGTAAAAGAACATGCGGATAGTGTGATTATTGGCTTAGGAGAGAAGAATTTTCCACAGGCTTTGCGTGATATTGCCAAGGGAGAATTAAAGCCATTTTATTATCAGGATGGTTGTACGAATATTGCCAATCGCCCAATTCCAAGAAAAGACTTGCTGAAAAAGAGTAAATATATAACCTTAAACACAGTAGAAGCAGTGCGTGGATGTAATCATGCTTGCACTTTCTGTGCATATCCAGTAGCCTTTGGAACAAGATTATATACCCGACCTGTGGAAGATGTAATTGCAGAGATTAAGACTTTTAAGGGAAAAGAGGTTATTTTTCCAGATATTAATTTGATTGCAGACAAGAAGTATGCCAAAGAATTGTTCACGGCTATGATACCGTTGAAAAAATGGTGGTTTGGTCTTACAACTACAGAGATTGGCCATGATGATGAGCTTTTGCAAGTGTTCAAAAAAAGTGGTTGTAAAGGGTTACTAATTGGTTTTGAATCTGTAAATCAAGAAACGCAAAAAAGCATCCATAAAGGAAATCTGGTTCACGAATATAAGGAACTGATGGAAAAACTGCATAACCTTGGAATTATGGTTATGGGATGCTTTGCCTTTGGTAGTGATGCGGATAACTTGGACGTGTTTAAGCGAACCGTGGATTTGTGCGTAGAAGCAAAAATTGATTTGCCAAGATTCTCTATCATTACACCATTCCCAGGCTCTGAATTTTATCAGGAACTGGAGAGCCAGGGAAGAATAGTAGAGCGTGACTGGGCTATGTATGACGTAGAGCATTGTGTTTACAAGCCAAAGAATATGACGAAAGAGGAATTAGAAGCAGGCATAGCTTGGGCTTGGAAGGAAACCTATTCCTGGAAAAATATTTTAAAGAGGTTGGACTTTACGAAACCAAAGACTTTGAAGAGCTTGTATATGCTTGTAAATATTGGATATAGAAAATATGCTAAGGGCTTTGAAATTTTTGGCGCAGATGTGATGTCGGATAATTCAGACATTCCAGAAGGAAGTCTATAAGAACGGAGTAAGGGAATGAAAATAACATTTATTTTGCCAGCAATTGGTAAAAAAACAAAGGAAAAATATCTAACTTCATGGCTCATGGAACCATTGACCATTGCGGTACTTAACTCTATGATTCCAGCCAAGTTTGAGAGAGAGTTTTATGATGACCGCATCGAAAACATCAATTATAATACGGATACAGATTTGGTGCTGATAACTACAGAGACTTATACCGTAAAAAGAGCCTATTATATTGCTTCACAATTCAGACAGCGTGGTAAAAAGGTCATATTAGGTGGTTATCATACGACACTTTTGCCAGAAGAAGCGATGGAGTATGCGGATGCAGTCATTGTGGGAAACGCGGACAAGATTATAACTCAGGTATTAGAAGATTTTGAAAATGGAGAGCTAAAACCACGTTACGATGGAGAAACCTGCATTGCATATAAAATGCCAGATAGAAGTATCTATGCGAATAAAGTAAAAAAATATTTGCCAGTATCTTTAGTAGAAACGGGACGTGGTTGTTACCATAACTGTGAATTTTGTTCTATCGCAGGGTATTATCATTCTCGCTATATTCATAGAGATGTCAGTGATATTATCAATGAGGTGAAGGCTTGTAAGCATAAGATTTTCTTTTTCGTAGATGATAGCATTTTTTCGGATAAAGTTTTTGCGAAAGAACTATTTCTTGAACTAAAGAAACTGGATATTATCTGGACAACACAGATTACTTTGGATATTGCAAAAGATGATGAGATGCTTACCCTTATGAAGGAAAGTGGATGTGAAATGGTGCTGATTGGTTTCGAGTCCATTGAAGCAGATAACTTAAGACAGATGAACAAGGAATGGACGGACAGACTTGGAGAAAGAGATGAATTGATTCAGAAAATTCATGAGGTGGGTATCAGCATCTATGCAAGTTTTGTATTTGGTTTTGACTCAGATAACGAAGAAACGTTCCAAAGAACCTTGGAATTTTGCCAGAGGCATGAGTTTTTCGTTGTGGCATTCAATCACCTGTTGATTTTCCCTAGTACGAAAACATATGACCATTTTAAAGGGGAGAAGCGTCTGATTTCGGAAAACTGGTGGTTACAGGATGGATATACTTTTGGAACTGTTACCTTTACCCCGAAACAAATGACGCCAGAAGAGCTTCGTGGATATTGCAAAGAATATCGCAAGAGATATTTTAGTTTTTCCTCTATTTGGAAACGTGGCAAGACAATGGGACGAAGGAGCAAGAGAATACTGATGAATCTGGCATACTGGATGATTAATGTTCTGTTTCACTTTGAAATTGACAAACGTTCTGGCATCCCCGTGGGAGAGAATTTGGAGGAAGAGAAGAAGTGATAGGAACAGATTATTTGGCAACGCCAGAGGATGGAAAAGAGCTTCTTAGAATTTTGGAAAGTTCTCCTGCGAAAGGTAGTATCGAATTAATCTATACCAGAAGACCAGACGCTTATGCTTCCTATATGAAGGAGCCTGGAGAAGCAATTGTGTATGCAACAAGAAAAGAAGATAGATTGGTTGGTACACAGGCGGCATTGATACGAGAGGTATATATTGGCGGAAAAGAATCTAAAGCAGCATATATTTGTGGTCTGAAAAAGGATCCAGAATACAGTGGAACCGTGGGATTTAGTGGAGGATATCGCAAAGCGCTTGTAAGAGAGGATGTAGATTATTACTTTTGTTCCGTTGTGAGTGATAATGATAAGGTACACCAGATGTTTCAGCGGAAAAATCCTTGGATGCATATGACTCCTATACAGGAATATATCACTTATATATTAACGCCGAGATTTTATTACAAGACCAAAGCGACAGATTTGTGCTTCCGACAGGCAAAAGAAGAAGATAAAGAGAAGATACTTACTTTTTTAAACAGCGAGGGGAAGAAAAAGGATTTATTTCCTGTTATAAAAAACATAGAGGATTTCCATGGATTACATATAGGGGATTTTTATCTTTTAGAGAAAACGGGAGAAATTCTTGCTACGGCAGCATTGTGGAATCAGACGGACTATAAGCAGTATGTGGTAAAAAAATATCGTGGATTGATGCGATTGGCAAGATTTTTTAATCCTGTGTTATCTTTGCTGGGTTATTTGAAATTGCCGAAAGAAAACAAGTACCTTGAATTTCCAATGCTTTCTTTTTTCTTGTGCAAAGATGATAATGTAGAGTACTATAAGACATTCTTAAGTGGTGTGAACCAGGAGATCAAGAAAACATATGATTGCTATGTTATTGGAATGCCAAAGAACTATTATGGTGTAGACTTATTTAGAAAACTGCCGAGTATACATTTTGATACGGTGTTGTATTCTATTCAGTTTCGATTCCAAAAAGAAAATGCTTTGGAACCAGATGCTAGCAATTTGTATCCAGAATGTGGATTATTATAAAAGACTTCACTCTTGAGAAACTTTCAGGAGTGAAGTCTTTTTTAGAGAACCTTATACAGTTTACGTACGGTTCATAATTCGTTTCAATTTATGATAACAACTATAATATGCAGGAATCAGGAATGCATCTGCAAAAACCCAGGCAACTGGTCCTGCGAAGCATGCGCCTGTGAAACCGAAGATTGGTACAAGGAAGATGCCAACAATAGCACGGGCAAACATTTCTGCCACACCAGCGAATACTGCAAATCCGGAGAATCCCATTCCCTGAATGGTAAAGCGGACAGTATTAACCAGAGTAAGAAGAGCATAAGCAGATAACCCGATTACAAGACATAAGTAACCCTGATCGATTACCTGAGCTTTCAGAGCAGCGTCCTTTGCTTCTACAAAAATGGAAATCATATCTTTACCAAAGAAGTAACTTACGCCGAGGGCAATGGCAGAATAAATCCAGCCAATGAGAATGGCGGATTTTAGGCCTTTTCCAAGACGTTCTAACTTACCAGCGCCAACGTTTTGTCCACTGTAGGTGGCCATGGTAGAGCCCAGGGCATCCAGCGGACACATAAGAAATCCTGAGATTTTTCCTGAAGCAGTCATAGAAGCAACAGCAATGGAACCCAGAGGGTTAACACAAGCCTGCAAGATAACACTTCCGATGGCGGTGATGGAGTACTGAAGTCCCATAGGAAGTCCCATGCTTAGGATGACACGGACATACTGTGGATTGAGTCTCCAATCATCTTGTTTCAAATGTAAGAGTTCAAATTTGAAACAGATATGTATCAGACACAACACGCCAGAAACCAACTGGGCTAAAACGGTTGCTAGAGCAGCACCGAACACGCCCATTTGGAATGGGACAATAAATAAAATATCTAGTCCAATATTTAAAAAAGATGAGATTAGCAAATAAATCACTGGTGTTGTGGCATCCCCCAGAGAACGGATGTAACCAGACAAGATGTTATAGAGCATAATGGCTGGAATGCCTACAAATGTCACGAAAATGTAATCATAGGCATCGTCAATAATATCCGCTGGGGTTTGCATCCACTCTAAGATGTTGCGACAGAGAAGAGAAGTCACAACCGCCATAACAATGGCAATAATTGCCGCAAGGATGGCAGAGTTGCCTACATATTTTCGAAGACCATCATAGTCTTTTGCACCGAAGCGCTGTGCTACAGGAAGTGTAAAACCGCCACATACACCGATACAAAAACCGATGATGAGGAAGTGGATACTTCCGGTGGAGCCAACGGCAGCGAGGGCATTTACCCCTAGATAACGTCCTACAATAATAGTATCTACAAAGTTATATATTTGTTGAAAAAGCATTCCCATCAGCATTGGAACTGCAAATCCCAGAATAAGTTTTGCTGGGGAACCTTCGGTCATATTTTTGGTAGTATTTTTGGCCATATCATAACCTTTCTTTTTTATAGAAATATCAGTAAAAAATTAATGTTAAAACAGATATCTTTCGAGAACATATTTTAGCACGCCCTAGTCAAATTACAATCGTTAAAATATCTAAATTTTTTCCAAATATTAGCCATTCTTTTATAGACATTCCCACGTAAATGAGTTAAAGTAATTTAAAGTAGGAAAATCTGTCCTGCTACGTGTTTTAGATGTTAGAAAGAAGTGTTAGAAAAATGAGTAAATGGGAAGAAAACGTAAGAAAAGTAGTGCCATATGTTCCAGGGGAACAGCCACAGAGAGCACGTATGATTAAGTTGAATACCAACGAGAATCCGTATCCTCCAGCACCAGGAGTTCAGAAGGTATTAGAGTCCTTTGATGTGGATAGACTTCGTCTGTATCCGGATCCGGTGGTGGGCAAACTGAATAACGCCATTGCAGAGTACTATGGTGTTAAGGCAAGTCAGGTGTTTTCCGGGGTTGGCTCCGATGATGTACTGGCTATGATTTTTATGACGTTTTTTAACTCCAAAACACCAATTCTGTTTCCTGACATTACGTATTCGTTCTATGATGTGTGGGCAGATATGCTTCGTATTCCATATAAGAAAGTGGCATTAGATGAGAATCTGTGCATTCGTGTAGAGGATTACAAGCAGGAATGTGGTGGAATTGTGTTTCCTAATCCAAATGCGCCAACAGGAGAACTTCTGCCGCTGGCACAGGTGGAAGAGATCATTTGCAATAATCCAGAAGTTATGGTGGTCGTGGATGAAGCATATATTGATTTTGGCGGGGAGAGTGCATTGCCACTTGTGGAAAAATATGACAATGTGATGGTGGTGCAGACATTTTCCAAATCCCGCTCTATGGCAGGAAGTCGTATTGGCTTTGCTATAAGTAATGAAAAGGCAATCAAATACTTAAATGATGTAAAATATTCTTTTAATTCCTATACGATGGATGCGCTGACTATTGAACTAGGTACGGCGGCAATCCAAGATAAGGAATATTTTGAAACTACAAGAGAGAAAATTATTGCAACAAGAGAATGGACCAAGACAGAACTTAAGAAACTTGGTTTTACCTTTGGAGATTCTATGAGCAATTTTATATTTGTAACTCATGAAAAATATCCAGCAACCGAATTGTTCCAGGCACTTCGTGAGCAGGATATTTATGTGAGATATTTTAGTAAACCAGAGAGAATTAATAATTATTTACGTATTTCCATTGGTACCGAGGAAGAAATGCGTACATTTGTGGCATTTTTGCAGGAATATATGAAGTAAAATGGTATTTGAAATAGGAGGTAACATGAAGTTTTTAGTAGACGTAATTAAAGGAATGCTAGTGGGCGTGGCCAACGTTATTCCAGGTGTAAGTGGTGGAACCATGATGGTTTCTATGGGCATTTATGAAAAAATTATTGGCGTGGTAAACAATCTGTTTAAGGATATCAAAAAATCTATTTTAACCCTGCTTCCAATTGGGATTGGATTGGTACTGGGGGTTGCAGTATTTTCATTTATCATTCCATTTTGCTTAGAGGAATTCCCATTCCCAACTTGTTTTTGCTTTATTGGTTTGATTTTGGGTGGCGTTCCAGCGATTATTAAGCCAGCAAAAGAAAGTCTGGCAAAAGAGGGGAAAAAAATAAATTTTGGTCACATAGTGATTTTTGCAGCGTTATTTGCCTTTGCAGTAGGAATGGCTGCCATGAATGAAACAGAAACCAATTCGGCTAATTTTGAACTTACACCAATTTTTATGATTATTATGTTAGCTGTTGGCGTGATTTCCGCAGCAACTATGGTTATCCCAGGAGTAAGTGGATCTTTGGTGCTTATGATTTTAGGATTTTATGGTGGAATCATGAGTAGTATTAGCGGATTTATTTCCAGTGTGTTAGCCTTTGATTGGGGTGCAATTTTCCACTACACAGGAATCCTTGCTCCATTTGGAATTGGCGTGATTGTAGGAATTTTTGCAGTAGCAAAGTTGATTGAATGGTTATTTACCAAGTATCCTTCTTACACCTATGGTGGTATCTTAGGACTGATTGTTGCTTCTCCAGTAGCGATTATCATTAAGATGGGGAACAAGAATATCAATCTCTTTACAGTGGGACTTGGAATTGTACTTTTAGTAGTTGGAACATGGTTTACTTATTGGTTCGGTAAAAAGACAGAAGGAATGGAATAATGTTCGATAGGATGAAACTGTTTGGAAAACAGAAGATTAACAAAGGAAAAATTGCAAATAAGATTTTTGATCAGGCTGCAACACCGGTGTTGGTATTAGATAAAAAACAAGAACTTTTGATGGCGAATGCTGCAGCGAAAGAGTTTTTTGACTTGGGTGAAGAAGATGCAAATGTGACTATTTCTTCGCTGTTTGAGATTACCAGAGAGGATGCAAAATCCTTGTTTGATAATATTATCAGTGGATTTCATACAGAAGAGTGTCAGGTGCAAGCTCAGAAAAATGGAGCTATTTGCAAACTGAATACCAGCGTGATTCATGAAGGGGAAGAAGTCTATGTAATTGTGTTTGTGCATGATATGACAGCGGATTATGCTATGATTGAGCGTTTGAAGACCGTTACCTCATCTTTGGAGAATGCATTAGAAGAAAAAAGCAAGCAGGTAGAAGCGGTGGCATTTCACGCAGTAACTACAGTGGCGAACTTCATTGATTCGAAGGAAGAATACAACCAGGGACATTCTACCAGAGTGGCTAAGTATGCTCAGGCAATTGCCAAGGAATTAGGGTGGAGTGCTCAGGAAGCAAGAAATATTCATTATGTAGCACTTTTGCATGATATTGGTAAGATTGGTGTGCCGATTGATGTGCTAAACAAGAAAACGGCGCTTACAACAGCAGAGCAGGAACTGATTAAGAAACATACAGTCATTGGTGCGGAAATCTTAAAGGATATTAAAACAGTAGAAAATGCTAGTGAAGGAGCTATGTACCATCATGAGAAATACGATGGTTCAGGCTATCCTTATGGTTTAGAAGGCCAGGATATTCCGATTGTAGCACGTATTATTGCTATCGCCGATGCCATTGACGCTATGACCAGTGACAGAAAATACCGTGTGAATCTATCTGACGAAGAGGCGTGTGATGAAATTCGCAAATATTCTGGAACACAGTTTGATCCATATATATCATCTGTAGTGATTCGTATGTTTGAGGAAGGTATCTTCGAAAAACTCAGAGGTCAGGTAGAGCAAGCTACCACAGACGATATTTTAATTGAAAGTAATGCTTTGATGGCAAAGGTTATGAGTGGCGAGCTTGCAACTACAAGAGCAGAAGCGGAGAATGACTATCTGACTCAGATTTGGAATCGTAGAAATGGAGAACGTCACATTACAGAATATCTTCGTATTGGCGATGGTGCTTTGATTATCATTGACCTGGACAATTTTAAAATGGTCAATGACACCTACGGTCATTTAACAGGAGATAGAGTTTTAAAAGAAGTTGCGGACATTTTACGCACTCACGGACAGAATGAATATGTATGTCGTATGGCGGGAGATGAATTCCTGATTTTTGTTCGAGATGTCATTACTCCAGAAGAAACAAAGCCTATGATTGATACAATTATGTACGCATTCAATAGTCGTTGTGAACAGGATGAGATACTGGCCAATACATCACTATCGATTGGTGTTGCATTATCTGCGCAGGAAGGCAGAGATTATAGCAATCTGTTCCGCTGTGCAGACAGAGCGTTATACTTTGTAAAGCAAAACGGAAAAGGTGGTTATAGTTTCCACAATCGTACAGAATACGGCGGTGCGCAGAACGCGAAGGTGGATCTGGATAAATTGGTATGTGCAATTAAGAACAAAGATAACTATTCCGGTGCGTATCGCGTAGAGTATCAGAGATTCTTGGAGGCGCATGATTTTGTCGGTAAGTTTGCACAGCGTAATCACCAGAATGTACAATTAGTTCTGCTTACCATCGACTTTGACAAATCTGTTCCTATGGATTTCGATGAACGAGATACGGTTATGCATGAGTTAGAGTTGTCTGTAACAAAGGCAATGCGTGGTGTGGATATTAGTACACGTTTCTCCAGTGCACAGTTGTTGATGATTCTTGTGGATGCAATTCCTTCCAATGTGCCACAGGCAGTGCAACGTATGCTTCACCAGTTCTATACGGTATATCGTCCAACGGATGTTAAGGTATCTTTCGAGACTGCAGACATTACTACATATTAAATAATAAGGGGTTGTTGCAAAATACCATAGTTTTGGTATAACTGTGACGCCCCTTTCTCTATGCCCCTAAGTCCGACCAATGACACTACGACTTTGGATAGAAGGATAGAATTTCTTGAATCGCTTTTTGATGGATGTTTTCGTGTCTTTTGATAGGCGAACATCCACGGGCTGGTAGTATGTGCATCGGAGACTTCGTTGTAATTTTCAAGTACTTCTAGATATGCCTTAGAACAAAGTTGATATAAAAAACCGCTCTTGAGAACTCGGCGCAAAAGCAGCGCCTCAAACATTCAAGAGCGGTTTTACATTTTGTTCTAATGGCATATCAAGAAGTACTAAGAAAACTCCAAATAGTCTCTGATGCGCATACTGCTAGCCCACGGATGTCCGCCATTCAAAAGACATCGAATCATAGACAACATCAAAAAGCGCTTCTTAGAAATTCATTCTTCTAAACACGGAGTCGCGTCATGGGCTGTGTCTAGGGGCATAGAAAAAAGGGGCGTCACAGATTCCATAAATGTGGCATTCTGCGACAACCCCGTATTTTTATAGTAGACAAGGATTTTTTTTGAGGGAGCCCTGATGGAAAAGTAACAATCCAACAGGAAGGAGAATAAAGCTTCCCATCAAAATCAAAAATACCATGGTGCCTTCATCTATGGAATTCATCCAGGTAGAAGTGGTGCCCCACAGGTTAAATAGGAAGTGGAACAGGATGGAGTGATAGATACTGCCACCTTTTTCGCATACATAACCAAGGATGAGACCTAATGCAAATGCATAGCAGCCTTGTAACATATTCATATGGAATACGCCAAACAAAACAGCCTGAATCAGATTGGCTATCCAGAATGGGAATGCACGTAGCGCCAGTCTCATAGTAACACCACGGAAGATAAGTTCTTCACTAATTGGTGCCAGGCATACGGAGTAGATCATCATAAATAATGGAATCTCACCGGTCATTCCTGCCGACTCCATAAGAGCTTCATAGTCCTCTAACCATTTTGGGAAGATAGAGGAGATAATTCCAATCAAAAGACTGGTAGCAAACTGAGTTGCAGGAATCATTAGTACAATACCTGCCAGCTGTAGTGAGTGCCAGTTCTTTTTAATTTCAGGTTTGAATTGTCCACCACAGGTTCTGTAATACCAGATGCCAAAGAATGCCACGCAGATCACAGACCAGGCAACAGAAATAATAGCGTTAAAATTGATATCCGCCCAAAGTAGATCTATATCGCCATTTTCCGATAGAATTGGAAAAATGAATGCAGATAAAAACATATAGTAAAATATGAGCACGAACTGCAATCCTAGGGATATTAAAAATGGGGTAAATGAAAAAAGAATAGTTACGAATTTTTTCATCAATCGTTCTCCTTAACTCATAGAAAAATATATGATGATTATAGCATATTAGTATTATTTTTCAAGAAACTTGTTTACAATAACACTTTAATACGTTAAAATATAGGTATCCAATTACGGAAGAGAGAGGGTAAATTACATGAATAAGAAAATAAGAAACGAAGCAGTTGACCATTTGTTTGATGCGATTCTATGCTTAAAAGACCGTGAGGAATGCTACACATTTTTCGAAGATGTGTGTACAGTAAATGAATTGTTATCATTGTCACAGCGTTTTGAGGTAGCCAAGATGTTGCGTGATCAGAAGACATATCTGGAGATTGCAGAGAAGACAGGCGCATCTACCGCAACTATCAGCCGTGTAAACCGTTCTTTAAATTATGGTAATGACGGATATGACATGGTGTTTGAGAGAATGAATTGGGAAGAATAATATATTATAGAAAACGACCAGCCTATTTTTTAGGCTGGTCGTTTGTTTCTCCCTCATCAGTAATAACGTCATCAATGAGCTTTTCAATGAGACGTTTTTTCATATAGATATCAAAACTTAGTAAGCAGATAAAAGCAAAGGTCTGAAGTTCTTCCTGATCTTCTTCAGGGAAGTCCTTGAAAGTATCCTTGGCAATGCTGTACTTTTTGCTGAACTCTTTTAGGAGTTTGGTGGTTTCTTCTTCCTCCATACGGAAAATCTCGGTATAAATATCAGACATGTCGAATTCACTGTCTTTTTTTCCAAAATATTTGTCGGTGATTGGATTGAGAATTGACTGAATATCACTGATGCTAAGGATGTTCTTAAGATAATAGATAAAAATCAATGTCAAAAGATGTTCCTTAGAATATTTCTTCTTGTTCGGTGGTGGGAGCAGATCGTT
This sequence comes from Lachnospiraceae bacterium, assembly GCA_015057035.1. Taxonomy (GTDB): domain Bacteria; phylum Bacillota; class Clostridia; order Lachnospirales; family Lachnospiraceae; genus Roseburia. The sequence goes on from SVFC01000007.1 coordinate 29,155, forward strand.
TTTGGTGTAGTTGTTAATCATGGTTTTGGTTAACAGCTTGTCATCTTCGTGGCGCTTAGAATTCTCTAACTGGGAATCCATAAAGCTGGTAATCTGATCCATATATAAATCAATGTTAGGAATGGCATCAGGGCTGATGTAGTCGATGGTTTTCAACTTTCCTAACAAATCTAAAATTGCGTATTTCATATCTTTTTCCATAGCAATATCCCCTTTTAGTACTAATAGGTTTTATAAAATGAATTCGTATAAATCACATTATATAGTATTTAAAACCATATGACAAGAAAAAGGTGAAATTTCTTGTAAATTCATAGGAAAATGGTATACTGTACATTAGGTATTTTTAACGAAGAAAGAGAGGTATCTTTAGGTGGGTAAAAAACAATTTGATTATGAAATTGTAAAAAATCCTAGAATTTTTCAGGAGAACAGATTGGAGGCACATTCTGATCATGTAAATTATGCCAACTGGTACGAACAGGCGAATGGGGCGTCTTCTTATCGTATGAGTTTGGATGGCGTATGGAAATTTTCTTATGCCAACAATATGGATTCTGTAATCAAGGATTTTGAGACAGAAGACTATAACTGCAAGAACTGGGATGACATTCGTGTGCCAGCGCATATCCAGATGGAAGGCTATGGTGTGCCTCATTACACCAATATTACATATCCATGGGAAGGTGTAGACGCGATTCTGCCAGGGGAGATCCCAACAGAATTTAATCCAGTTGCAAGTTATGTGAAGTATTTTACCCTTCCAGAAGGATGGGAGGAACAGAGAGTAGTAGTTTCTTTCCAGGGAGTAGAAAGTGGATTTGCATTATGGCTCAATGGACATTATGTGGGTTATAGCGAGAACTCCTTTGACCCAGCAGAATTTGAACTGACACCATATTTGTGTGAAGGCGAGAATAAACTTGCTGTTCGTGTTTGGAAATGGACAGCTAGCAGCTGGTGCGAAGACCAGGACTTTTTCCGTTTTAGCGGTATTTATCGAAGCGTATATTTGTATACGATTCCAGATGTACATTTGTACGATATTAAAGTGGTTCCAACTCTTTCTGAGGATTTTACAGAAGGATTTTTGAACGTGACAACTACCACTAGTGGAAGAGGTGTTGTATCTGTAAATCTTTTAGATGAGAAGGGGAACAGCGTTTTTGAAGGGGAAATCCATGTGGGTGGACCTATTTCTCAATTGAGTGTGTACAGTACAGAAGGCACCATTGCGAATCCAAAACTTTGGAGTGCAGAGGAACCGAATCTGTATTTGTTAAAAGTAGAAGTAAAAGACGAAGATGGAGAAATCTTAGAAGTTACCACTCAGAATGTGGGCTTCCGCAGATTTGAAATGGTGGACGGACTAATGACCATAAATGGAAAACGTATTGTTTTCAAAGGGGTAAACCGTCATGAATTCAGCTCTGTCACTGGACGTGTTCCAAACAGAGAAGAAGTCATCAAAGATATTGTAGTGATGAAACAGAACAATATCAATGCGATTCGTACCAGCCATTATCCAGATGATGCTTTGATTTATGAATTATGTGATATCTATGGTATCTATATGATCGCTGAAAATAACTTAGAGTCTCATGGTACCATGGAGGCTCATGGCAATGGACGTATTGGATTAGAATATCACGTTCCAGGAAGCAATCCAGACTGGCTGGATATGATGCTGGACCGTGTAAACAGCTGTTACCAGAGAAATAAAAACCATCCAGCAATTATTATCTGGTCTTGTGGTAACGAATCCCGTGGTGGCTCAGTTATTTACGAAATGTCACAGAGATTCCGCGAATTAGATCCACACAGACTGGTGCATTACGAAGGTATTATGCATGACAGAACCTACAATAACACCAGTGATATGGAAAGCCAGATGTACACCACAGCAGCAGACATCAAGAAGTTTTTAGACGAGCATCCAGAAAAACCATTTATCTGTTGTGAATATACGCATGCTATGGGTAACTCCTGTGGAGCAATGCACAAATATACAGATTTAACCGATACAGAGCCAAGATATCAGGGTGGATTCATCTGGGATTACATTGACCAGTCCATTTATAAAAAAGACCGCTATGGTAAATGGTTCTTGGCTTATGGTGGAGATTTCGGTGACAGACCATCCGATTACAACTTCAGTGGAAATGGCATCAGTTATGGTGGAGAGAGAAATCCATCTCCAAAGATGCAGGAAGTGAAGTTTAATTATCAGAACATCACTGTAAATATTGCCGACAGAACCTTTACAGTGATCAACAAGAACCTTTTTGTGAATACAGATACCTTTGATGCTTGGATTTCATTACAAAGAGATGGAGAAGAAGTGGTAAAAACAAAAGCGAGCATTAGTTTATCTCCACTTCACGAAGATACCTTTGATCTTCCAGAGGAAATCTTAAAAGCAATGGATACTGCTACAGAAATGGCTGCAAAGGGATATAAGCTTCCTGAATTTACAGTAACCGTATCGTTCACTTTAAAAGAAGATGCTCTCTGGGCAAAAGCAGGACATGAAGTGGCTTTTGGGCAGAAGGTATATAAAGTAGAAGTACCAGCATATGAATGCAAGAAACCACTTAAGGTGGTTCGTGGCTGGAACACCATCGGGGTACATGGAGAGAACTTCAAAGCGTTATTCTCTTGCTTAAGTGCAGGACTGATTTCCTATGTATATGGCGGAATAGAGATGCTTAAGACCATACCAGTGCCAAACTTCTGGCGTGCACCTGTCGATAATGACACAGGAAGCCTTGTTCAGCAGCGTTATGCCCAGTGGAAGATCGCAAGTATGTATGTAACTGTAAAGAGCAGAGATCGCTTCCAGGATACAAAACCTGTGATTGAGGAATTCGAAAACCATATTCGTTTTACATATACGTTCTACATGCCTACTACACCAGAAAGTAGTTGTAAAGTAATCTACAACGTATTTGGAGATGGTACTATCGAAACTACTATGGAATACGACCCAGTTGCAGAACTGGGAGATATGCCAGAGTTCGGTATGATTTTCAAAGTAGATGCAGATTACGATACTGTAAAATGGTATGGCCTTGGACCAGAAGAGACCTATGTGGACCGTCAGAAGGGTGCGAAGTTAGGCTTATACGAGAAGAAAGTTGCAGATAATATGGCAGAATACTTGGTTCCACAGGAATGTGGTAACAAGTGCGGTGTAAGATATGCAAAGGTTGTGGATAAGAAGGGCAGAGGTATGATGTTCTTTGGTGATGAATTATCCTTTAGCGCATTGCCATACACACCACATGAAATCGAAAATGCTATGCATTCTTACGAGCTTCCAGAAGTTCACTACACTGTTGTTCGTGTAGCACAGCAGCAGATGGGTGTTGCAGGTGACGACAGCTGGGGAGCAAGAATTCATCCAGAATATCTTCTTGATGTTTCTAAGAAAAAGGTATTCACATTCTGCTTCCGTGGAATCTAACCTTTGTGGAAGAATATTTGTTTAAAAGAATATTTGAAATTATACGGACTTTGCGTTGCAAGGTCCGTATTCTTATGCTATAATCAAAAGCAAACGTATGTTTGATTGTGAGGATAATATGAGTATTTACGATACATTGAATGAACAACAGAAGCAGGGGGTTTTTACCACAGAGGGACCAGTGCTGATATTGGCAGGTGCTGGCTCTGGTAAGACCCGTGTGCTTACCCATAGAGCTGCATATTTGATAGAAGAAGTAGGGGTGAACCCATACAACATTATGGCTATTACCTTTACCAACAAGGCAGCAGGTGAGATGCGTGAGCGTATCGATGATATGGTGGGATATGGCTCAGAGAGTATTTGGGTGGCGACCTTCCATTCAACCTGTGTGCGTATTCTTCGCAGATACATTGACAGACTGGGTTATAGCACCAATTTTACAATTTACGATACAGACGACCAGAAAAAAGTAATGAAGGACATTTGTAAAAGACTGGAAATTAATACTAAAATGTTTAAGGAAAAAATGTTCTTAAGTGTGATTTCTTCTGCTAAGGACGAATTGATAGATCCGATTACTTTTGAAAATCGTGCTGTAGGAGACTATGCGAAGCGCAAACAAGCAGAAGTATATAAGGAATATCAGCGGGTGTTGTGGCAGAACAATGCTCTTGATTTTGATGATTTAATCATGAAAACCGTGGAACTGTTTAAGCAGGACGGGGAAGTACTGAACTATTATCAGGAACGTTTTCGTTACATTATGGTGGATGAGTATCAGGATACCAATACAGCGCAGTTTGAATTGATTCGTCTTCTTGCTATGAAGTATAAGAACCTGTGCGTAGTAGGTGATGATGATCAGTCTATCTACAAGTTCCGTGGTGCCAACATCTATAATATTTTGAATTTTGAAATGCATTTTCCAGAGGCAACTGTGATTAAACTGGAGCAGAATTACCGTTCAACTCAGAATATCTTAGATGCTGCCAATGGTGTCATTGCCAATAACGTTGGCCGTAAAGAGAAGAAACTCTGGACGGACAACGGGGAAGGGGACAAGATTGTATTTGAAAATCTGGAAAGTGGTTATGAGGAAGCAGATTACGTTACCAGAGATATTGCTCGTAAAGTAAGAAGAGGCGAATGCGCTTATAAGGATTGTGCGATTCTCTATCGAACCAATGCTCAGTCCCGACTTTTTGAAGAACGTTTCATTACAGGGAATATTCCGTATAAGATTTTTGGCGGAGTGAACTTCTATTCCCGTAGGGAAGTGAAGGACCTTCTGGCATATCTTAAGACTATTGATAACGGACGTGATCATTTATCGATAGAAAGGATCATTAATGTTCCAAAGCGTGGTATTGGAAAAGCAACTCTTGATAAGGTATATAATTATGCCATTGAGCACGAGATTGATTTTTATACAGCGCTTTGTAGGGCATCGGATATTTCGGGGCTTGGAAAATCGGCGGAGAAGATTCATCTATTTGTTCAGGTTATTCAGTCCATGAGAACAAAAATAGAACGGGGTGATTCGCTGACCAGTATGTTGCATGAATTGTTAGATGCTACAGGTTATCTGGCAGAACTTCAGGCTGAAGGGGATGAAGAAGCTGAAGAGCGTATTCAAAACATCGATGAATTAATCAGTAAGATGGCAGACTATGAAGAGGGAGAAGAACATCCAACCTTAAGTGGCTTCTTAGAAGAAGTTGCCCTTGTTGCAGATGTTGATGAATATGATGAGAACACAGATTATGTGATTCTTATGACCTTGCATAGTGCCAAGGGGCTGGAGTTCCCAAATGTATACCTGGTAGGTATGGAAGATGGATTATTCCCAAGCTATATGTCCATTATCAGCGATGAAGGCTCCAGCGAACTAGAAGAAGAGCGTCGTCTGGCATATGTGGGAATTACCCGTGCCAAGGAACATCTGACCATTACGGCGGCAAGAGTGCGTACACTTTATGGAGAACCGCAGATTAACTGCGTGTCCCGTTTCGTCAAGGAGATTCCAAAGCACTTAATCGGTGGGGAAATCTACGAACCAAAGCCTATAGACAGCCCGGTGGTAGATGATGCTTATATGAGAGCGAAGAAAGCATTCCGTGCCTCTGCGACATCGTATGTGAAAGTAGAGAACCAGCGCTCTTTCGAATCTTCAAACACCCAGAATTCTGTTTTAGGTTATGATGTGGGAGACCGTGTGCGTCATATCAAGTTCGGTGACGGAGAGGTTCAGGCGATTGTGGCAGGCGGAAGGGATTACGAGGTTACCGTCGATTTCGACAAGGCAGGCACCAGAAAAATGTTTGCGTCCTTTGCAAAATTGAAAAAAATATAAAATCTGTATTTTTTATTAGGAAAATGGGAAATCCTATGTTATAATAATGCTAATATTAATAAACGTATAAAGGAGCGGGGTGTATTATGAATAAATTAGAATCACTTATCAGCAACGCAACAGACGTTATCGAAACAAGCAAGATTGCAAAACTTCTCAAGAAGGAAGAAGAGAAGAAGAAAAAGAAAAACGTAGTTCTTATCGTTTTAGCAGTTATCGGTGGTATCGTAGTATTGGCCGCTGCAGCATACGCAGTATATCACTTCTTCTTCAAACCAGCAGATGGTGAAGATTGGGATGAATTCGATGATGAATTTGATGAAGATTTCTTCGAAGAAGATTATGTTGTAGAAGATGACGTATTTGAAGACGAAGTATAATTGAAGAATGAATTAAGAAAGGTGTCACTTAGGTGGCACCTTTTTCCTTTATAGGAAATTTCTATAAAGTAAACAGGTGCTTCTGGTTACATACGACAAATTTCGTGAATTTTTATGTGAAAATTCACGAGATTTGTCATGGAAATGATAAGTAAATCTAAGTATCATTTTAAGAGGAAAGTTTTTACCACAGAAAAGGTAAATGTTCTAAAATCATATTTTAAGGGGTGTTTTATGAAGAAACGTATTGTAAGTATTTTAATGGCATTAACACTTGTTATGTGTGCAGGGGGATTGACGGCATGTGATGATGGAACTGATTCTCCAGGTCATGACAAGGAATCCCAGAGTGCAGAATCGCAGAACAGTGAAGAATCAGAGAGTTCTGAGATACCAGAAGTTGTTCCTGAGAAAATTGTAGTTTCTGTTCCAGAAGGATTTGAGAAATCAGAAGAAAATGGTACAATTACATATGCAAAGGAAGATACAGGGTCTAATATCATTTTAAATCAGACTCCTAATGATGGTTCTTTAGCAACTACAACTGGAAAGATGTTGGTAGAGATATTAGAACCACAGTTAGAAAAGACGTATGAAACAGAACTTACTGTTACATTGGTAAAAGATGAAAAGATTGAGATTGATGGTCATAAAGGCTTGGTTTACTCTTTCTCTTATGAATATTTAGGATTTGAGATTATTCAGACTCAGTATATATTGGAAAATGATGATGTATATGAATTTGTTACTTATACAGATATGACCTTTGAAGGACTTACGGAAGCTTTTAATACTAGCCAGGCTTCTATTGCATTTGAAGAAGTAGGAAAATAAAGAATATAAAGAAGCATAGAAAGACGCCACTTAGTTGGCGTTTTTCTTTTTTACGAGGGATTTTCTCGTAAAAAAAGATGCTCCGCGGAATTGCACAAAAAGAATGAAATCGTGAAACGGAAGTTAAATAATAGCGAGATATAGGTTAAGCACATAAAAATGCTGATGGAAGAATATTTGTGAAGGGGGACAATACTATGAAAAGGATATTTAGTATTCTGTTGGTTTTCATTATGCTTGTAGGAGTAGCAGGTTGCAGTACCAATACTTCAAAAGCGCCAGGAGGTGCTCTTGTCGGAGATGGTGGATTTAGAGGTGATGTAATGGTGATGGGAACGGAAATGGCACCTGAAGCAGCACCAGATGGAGAACCAGATGTAGCACCGGGAGAAGATGTGAAGGTAGAAGAGGATGCAATGGTGGAAGTAAAACCGGGACAACCACGTCCTGGTGCAGGCACTTTAACGGCTGGGGAATGGAAAGATGCCAATGATTTGGAGTTCTGGACGAAACTACTCAATCGTAACGACTGGTATCAGTTGATGGAATCTAGAAATCTCTATGCAAATAATGTAATTCCTGTATTTGTACATGATAGAGAGGGGAATCCTTGTTATAACGTAATCGTGACTCTAAAGGGAGCGCAGGGTACTTTATATACGGCACGAACTGGGGTTGACGGTAAAGCGTGGGTGCTTCGTAATCTGAATAAAACAGATGATGGTGCCATGAATATTACCGTTGGGAACAAGTCTTTCGAAATTCCTAACGAAGGTACGTTGGATGTTACAGTAGAAACTACAGGAGTAAAAGTAGAATCATTAGATTTGATGCTGATGATTGATACCACTGGTTCTATGAGTGATGAACTGAGTTATCTGCAGAAAGAACTGGAAAATGTGATTGAACGTGTTGCTGACGCAGGGAAAACATTATCAATTAATGTTAGTGTTAATTTTTATCGTGATGAAACAGATGATTACGTTGTGAAACCATTCGAATTTACTTCCAATATTCAGAAGGCTATATCTAATTTAAACGCTCAGAGCGCGGATGGAGGTGGAGATTATGCTGAGGCTGTACACAAAGCACTGGATAATGCAATTAAGGAGCATCAGTGGAGAAATGATGCTGTGAAGCTTATGTTCTTTGTGCTGGATGCACCTCCACATCGTGAAAGTGAAATCAAGGGTATCAATACTCAGATGACGGAAACTGTAAAGGTGGCAGCGGACAAGGGAATTCGTATTATTCCGCTGGCATCTTCTGGTGTGGATACAGAAACTGAGTTCTTGTTACGTAGCTGGGCAGTGATGACTGGCGGAACTTATACATTCCTTACCAATCATTCTGGAGTAGGTGGTGATCACTTGGAGCCTACCATTGGTCAGTACAAGGTAGAGAAGTTAAATGATTGTATGACTCGTATTATCTGTGAATATTGTGGGTTGGAATACAAGGCGCAGTAGAGTTTTTGTTTTAACACAACCTTATAATGTAAAAAAAACGCCAACTGCATCGCAGTTGGCGGAATTTTTCGTTGCTTCCGAAGAAGCCTATTTATATAAGGGGAATAAAGGAAAGGGTTTGTAAGAAGTGTTGTTCACTTGCTTACAAACGAATAATAACACGGCTATTTTGGTTATACAACGGGTATTATTTATGTGACAAAAAAGACCATGTTTTTACAAGAAAATATAAAATTCATCAAATCTTCATAAACACTTAAAGGATTCTCTAGAGATTTCTCTTTTGATTTATGCTAGGATAACAAATGTTGAATATAGTACATAATGAAAAGGGAATGGAGTTTATGGGAGAAATCATTCGGAGATCACAGGAAGAAAGAAGAAAACAGATTGTTCGAAGATGCATTATAGGTGGCATTGTAGCTGTTGCGTTCTTAATAGGACTGTTGTACAGGTTAAACATCATACCGCATTTGTATTACTATAATGGAGACTTCGGAATCATTACCTACAAAAGTGAAGTGGACCACGATAATGATGGAATTGATGATCAGACAGATATTTTAGAAGGTGTGAGAAAATACATTGCTACTAAGCCGCAATATAAGAGTGTGTATTATGCGGGAGGATATCCTACCGACGGGTATGGAGTTTGTACGGATGTGGTGGCTCAGGGATTTTTGAATGCAGGATATGATTTGCGTGAATTGGTGGATGCGGATATTAAGGCTGCGCCAGAAGCATATAATATTGAAACTCCAGATAAAAATATAGATTTTCGACGTGTGCGTAATCTCAAAGTATTCTTTGAACGTAATGCTACGAGTCTGACCACAGATGTGACGAGAATAGAAGAATGGCAAGGTGGTGACATCGTGATTTTTGGATATAGTCACATAGGGATTGTATCTGAAAGAAGAAATGGAAACGGAGTTTGTTTCCTGATTCATCACGGAAGTCCTTGGCAAGCGGGATACGAACAAGATGTGTTAGAACACGATGATGACATTGTGGGGCATTATAGATGGAGATAAAGTAATAGAGGTGTTTCTATGAAAAGAATAGTGTGGACGGCAGTTCTCTTTTTCGTAATACTGTTTCTTTGTTCTCGTAAAAGTGACGCGGTACGAGCAACAGAAAGAGTTATTGACAGGATAGGTGAAGTTTCTGCACAAAGTGGGGCGGACATTAGTAAGGCGGAAATGTTTTATAGTGCATTGTCAAGAGATGAAAGATTTCAGGTTGGAAATTACCAAAAACTTGAGGATGCAAAGGAAAGATATGCTTCTTTTTTTGAAACAAAGGATATTACCTTAGAGAATTGGGAAGATTTTCTAGAGATTGTGGAGGAAATAGAATGGTACGATGGAACTCGTATCGGACATCGTGGCTTTTTGATTCATACAAGTCTTCGGGCAAAGGGGGATTTTACGGTGCATGATGTTTCTATTAGTATGCAAATCACACCTCAAATTTATTATTGTGAATTTGATTTTGAGAAGGAGATATATCATTTGACGCTGGTGGAGGAGAGCAACTTGCCAGAAACAGCAATGACAATGGAGAAACGTGTACTTGTGTTTGAACCAATCAACCATCAAGAATTCTATTATGGAGATAAAAATGACATTGATGAGAACGGCATGATTCAATGTAGAGATGGAAGAAGTGCTTATATTATATATAAGTATGAAATTATCGATGTTAATGGAGCGATAACTTATGCAAAGTAAAAAATTGATACCAGAAACTTGGAAAATGTACAAGTTTGTGGTATCTTTTTTTTATGTGATAAAAATTAATAATATCTATGACATAGGTATCTAATGAATTTCGAAAGGAACTTTGATAAATGAAAAAAGGACAATTAGCGGAAGGCGTTATCGACCATATCGTATTTCCAAACAAGGGGATTGCGGTTACGGAAGAGGGGGAAAAGGTTGTTGTAAAGAATACAATCCCAGGACAGAAGGTATCCTTCCGTGTCAATAAAAATAAAAAAGGCAAAGCGGAAGGAAGACTCCTTGAGATTTTGGAGAAGTCACCATTGGAGGTGGAGTCAAAGTGTCCTCACTTTGCAGAGTGTGGTGGATGTACTTACCAGACACTTCCATACGAAGAACAATTGAAGTTAAAGGAAAATCAGGTGCATGGTCTTATGAGAGAGACCATTGGAGAGGCTTGCGAATATGAGTGGCTTGGCATCAAGGGTAGCCCAAAGCAGTATGAGTATCGCAATAAGATGGAATTTTCTTTTGGCGACGAATATAAGGACGGTCCTCTTGCGCTGGGACAGCATAAGAGAGGAAGTTTTTATGACATTTTAACAGTAACTGACTGTCAGATTGTGGACGAAGACTTTAGAAGTATTTTAAAGGCCACAGTAGAGTTTTTCCGTGAGAGAAAAGTAACCTTCTTCCATAGATTAAGCCATGAAGGTATTTTGCGCCATTTGTTGGTGAGAAAAGCGACTAAAACGCAGGAGATTTTGATTGACCTTGTTATGACCACGCAGTATGATTCTGCCAACTATGGTGGTGTTACAGAAGATGAGCTCTTAGAACAGTGGAAAGAGCTTCTTCTTTCTCTGGAATTGACAGGAACAATCAAAGGTATTCTTCGTACAAAAAATGATAGTGTTGCAGATGTAGTTCGTAATGATGGAACTGACATTTTATATGGACAGGATTATTTTTATGAAGAATTGTTAGGTCTAACCTTTAAAATTTCGCCATTTTCTTTCTTCCAGACCAATTCTCTGGGAGCAGAAGTGTTGTATGAAACTGCCAGAGAGTTTATTTTGTCTGATAATGCAGACGAATTAAAAGGCAAAATCGTATATGACTTATACAGTGGAACTGGGACCATCGCTCAGATGTTAGCACCAGTTGCAAAAGAGGTTGTAGGTGTGGAAATCATTGAGGAAGCAGTAGAAGCTGCAAAGGAAAATGCTGCACTTAACGGACTTGCGAATTGCAAATTTTTGGCTGGTGATGTACTGAAAGTTTTAGATACTATTGAGGAAAAACCGGATTATATTGTGTTAGATCCACCTCGTGATGGTATTCATCCAAAGGCAATTGAGAAAATTATTGATTATGGTGTGGACAAGATGATTTATATCTCTTGTAAGCCAACCAGTCTTGCGAGAGATTTGGAGATTTTTCTTGCAAGAGGTTATGATGTGAAGAAGATTTGTTGTGTGGACATGTTCCCAAACACAGTTCATTGCGAAACAATCGCACTTTTGCATAATAAGATACAAAGGAGAAAAAATCCATGAGTAAAAACATCAATTTAAGTGAGGTATTAGCACAGTTCGTAGATGCCACTGTTATGGAGACATATGGTAATGGACACATTAATGATACTTATTCTGTTGGAAAAGCAGGCGGTATTTTACAGAGAATCAACACATCTGTTTTCTCTAATCCAGATGAGTTGATGGAGAATATCGAGAATGTAACGGCTTTTCTTAGAAAGAAAATCGAGGCAGAGGGTGGCAACCCAGAACGCGAAACACTATGCATTATGAAAACGATTGATGGGAAAAGTTATTATAAAGTGGACGACCAGCATGTTTTTCGTATGTATCGTTTTGTAGACGATACCAAAACCATTGAAGAAAGCAATAATCCGAAAGATTTGTATGAAGCAGGCGCAGGGTTTGGTCGTTTTCAGAGAATGTTAGAGGATTATCCAGCAGATACTTTGTATGAGATTATTCCAGACTTTCATCATACACCAAAACGTGTAGAAGCCTTAAAGCAGGCGATTGCTGAGGATAAAGCGGGCCGCGCTGCGAGTGTTCAGAAAGAGATTGCATTCGCATTGGAGCAGGCGAAATGGGCGGATACAGTTGTTAAGGCATTAGAAGATGGAAGTGTGCCACTTCGTGTTACTCATAATGATACAAAAATCAACAACATTTTGTTTGATAAGATTACTGGAAAAGCGGTTTGCGTTATTGACTTAGATACTGTTATGCCGGGAAGTGCCTTATATGATTTTGGTGATGCCCTTCGCGTAGTTGGTTCTACAGCGGCAGAAGATGAAACGGATTTGGATATGGTATGGTTCAGCGAGAAAGCGTTCGTGGCCTTTGCCAAAGGTTTTTTAAGCGAGATGAAGGAATCGTTGACAGAGAGAGAGTTGGAATTATTGCCATTGTCAGTAAAACTTTTGACGTACGAATGCGGTACCAGATTTTTAACGGATTATTTAAATGGGGATACATATTTTAAAATTCATAGAGAGCATCACAATCTAGAACGTGCCAGAAACCAGTTTAAACTGGTGGAAGATATCGCGCGTAAGGAAGATGTGTTGGCAGATATCATAAAGAAACTGTAGCAATAATTGGGGAGAAAACCGAGGATGAATTTTTACAAGGGAGTAGATATTTCTTCACTCTTAGAATTAGAAGAAAACGGATTGAAATTGTATAATGCATCCAATCAGCAGGTGGATGCGTTGGATTTGTGTCAGGATAATGGTGTGAATTCCGTGCGACTTCGTATCTGGAATGAACCTTCAAGAGTTCCAGAGGCAAAGGGCTATTGCGATTTGGAGCATACGGTTCTCTTGGCAAAACGAATCAAGGAAAAGAATATGCATTTTATGCTGGATTTCCATTATTCAGATTTCTGGGCGGATCCGGGAAAGCAGAGAAAACCATATGCGTGGGAGCATTTGTCGCAAGAAGAATTGGCACAGGCGGTATATGATTATACAAAAGAAGTGTTAGAACGTTTGACCAAGGAAGGTTGTCAGCCGGATATGGTACAGGTGGGCAATGAAATTCGAAGCGGTATGCTTTTTCCTGATGGAGAAGTGCCTAACTTTACGCAATTGGCGAAATTGGTGAATGCAGGGATTCAGGCGGTTCGAGATGTGAATCCTAAGATTCAGGTGATGATTCATCTGGATCAGGGCGGGAAGTATGTTTTTTTAAAAGAATGGTTTGATTCCATTATGGCAGCGGGCTTGTTGCCGTTTGATGTGATTGGAGTTTCGTTCTATCCATTTTGGCATGGAACTTTTATGGATTTAAAGAATTCTTTGGAAGGCTTGGTAGAGCGATACAAACTTCCTGTGATTGTGGTGGAAACGGCTCATCCATGGCGCAGAAGCGTGGATGGTTTTGTGACAGAAGAACAGGAACGTATTGCGGGATTTTGCGCTGGAATAAAAGAACAGGGTGAAGTAATGAAGCTGCTTATGAACATTGTGGCATCTGTTTCTGGCGATATGGGCTGCGGCGTGTATTACTGGGAACCATTGGTGCTTCCAATGGAAGGCCAGGGCAGTTGGGCGAACAACATGGGGGTTCTGGATTTGGATGGTCATGTGCTTCCAGGTTTTGCGGAATTTGGGTTTGAAAGAGAAGATTATTCAGAAGAATATATGCTTCAAGTATTTGCACGACTGAAAGCTAAGGCGGAGGAGGAAGCTGAAGCCATGAGTCGTATGCCAGCGGGAACAAATCTCGTGAAAAATCCTACTTTTAAAGAGGGCGAAAACAACTGGATGCTTATAAAAAAGCAAGAGAATATTCAGACGCAGGTAAATATGGCAGAGGGATATCTGGAAGTAAACTCTAATCAAAATTATGATTTCTGCGTCTGTCAGGATGTGTATATCACCCAAAAGGGAAAATATCATTTAAGTGTACAATATCGTGGAACGAATACAACGGATTGCAGGGTAATGTTCTATGGTGAGCAGATTTGTTGCGACACTCGCGTGCGTGTGGAGAAAAATATATATCCGACAGATGACATGTGGATGCGCTATGATATAGAAGACATAGAATTGCAAGAAGGTACATTAAACATTGGTGTGCAACTAAATACTCCACCTGTTATGGGAAGAATAAGAGAATTTAAATTGTGGAAAGTGAAATAATTTTCCAGACTTTTCCTGTTGATTGGAGATTTTTTCGTATAGTAATCTAGTTTATGGAAAAAGATAAGGATATGGAGGACTTAGAGATGAAAGTGACTATTACAGAAACAGTAAAATATATAGGTGTCGATGACACAACGCTGGACTTGTTTGAAAGTCAATATGTGATTCCGGAAGGGGTATCCTATAATTCCTATGTGATTATAGACGAAAAGATTGCTGTTATGGATACGGTGGACAAGCGTGGTGCTAAAGAGTGGGAAGAAAACCTTTTGAAGGCTTTGGATGGACGTAAACCAGATTACTTGGTGCTACACCATTTAGAACCTGATCATGCAGGATCCATTGCGAGATTTGTAGAACTTTTCCCAGAAGCAACGTTGGTTGGAAATGCAAAAACATTCCAGATGCTCCCACAATTTTTTGATTTTGATCTAGCAGAAAAAACACTCGTGGTAAAAGAAGGCGATGAGCTTTCGCTTGGACAACATACATTATCGTTCATTATGGCTCCAATGGTTCATTGGCCAGAGGTTATGGTATCTTATGATAGCAAAGATAAGATATTGTTTTCAGCAGATGGATTTGGAAAATTTGGTGCGTTGGAATTAACGGCAGAGGATGATTGGGCGTGTGAAGCCAGAAGATATTATTTTAATATTGTAGGAAAATATGGCGGACCAGTACAAACCTTGCTTAAAAAAGCTTCGGGATTGGATATTCAGTACATTTGCCCATTACATGGTCCTGTTTTAAGTGAAAATTTAGATTATTACTTGGGACTGTATGATACCTGGAGCAGCTATAAGCCAGAGAGTGAAGGCGTTTTAATCGCATATGCATCTATTCACGGAAACACTGCAGCAGTAGCGGAAAAACTTGGTGAAATGTTAAGAGAAAAAGGCGTTGCTAAAGTTGTGGTAAGCGATTTGGCGAGAGAGGATATGGCAGAAGTCATCGAAGATGCCTTTCGTTATGATCGAATGATTCTTGCTGCAGCAAGCTATGATAGTGGAGTGTTCCCTTGCATGCAGGACTTTTTGCACCATTTACAAAGTAAAGCGTATCAGAAACGTAAAGTTGGCATTGTAGAAAATGGTTCCTGGGCACCAAGCGCAGGAAGAGTTATGCGTGGTATTTTAGATACAATGAAGGAGTTGGAGATTGTAGAGCCGATGGTTACGATTCGTTCTACAATGAAAGACAGTGACTTGGAAAAGTTAAATGAATTAGCAGAGATAATGAAATAAAGTAGATAATATAAATAGATGGGGTGTTGCATCATTGCAACGCCCCATCTTTCATCTTTAAACTTATTTTATTAAGTTTTCCACTGCTTCTTTTGTAATATCAGAAGTTAATGTGCCTGCAATCTGTCCATCCTTGATGTAAACAACAGCAGGAGCATCTGTGATGCCAAGACGAACTGCAAGTCCGTTTGATTTGTAAACGTCGATACGTGTTACTTTAAGAGCACCAGTATGTTCCTGTTCGATTTCTTCAAACATAGGAAGCATATTGCGGCTTTCCTGATTTACAGCATTCCAGATGTAAACAAGGTTTGGTGTGCTCTGTCCCATAATCTGTGTATGGAAGGTTTCAGATTCTGCAATGTATTTTTCAGCTGCAACACCAGCGATAGCGCCATCGCCAACTGCAGTAGAAACCTGTCTTAACCATTTGCTTCTTACGTCACCAGCAGCAAATACACCAGGAACGTTAGTTTCCATCTTTTCGTTTGTTACAACATAGCCTGGGCCTGCAAGTTCTAAAATGTCACGGTAAATGTCTGTGTTAGGAACATATCCGATGAACATAAAACAGGTATCTACAGGTACGTCAATGATTTTACCGGTCTTTGTATTCTTTAAAGCAACGCTTCTTAAGTGTTCTTCATCACCACGGAATTCAAATGGCATTGTGTTCCAGATAAATTCCATCTTAGGATTTGCAAGGGCATCTGCTTTTGCAATTTCGTTACAGTCCATAATTCCTTCATCATGCATAACACTAACGATAACTTTTTTAGCAAATTTTGTTAAGAACATACCTTCTTCGATAGCAGCATCACCAGAACCGATTACGATAACGGTCTTGTCTGTGTTTGCAGCTGCGTCACAGGTAGCACAGAAGGAAATACCTTTGTCATATAAATATTGAGCTTCACCAGGAGCGCCTGTAAGACGTGGTTTGCTTCCGGCAGCAACTATAACAGCTTTACATTCATAGTTTGTACGGAAAGTTTCAACTACTTTTGTTTCACCTTCTAAAGAAACAGCCTTAACGTCTGTTAATTTGAACTTTACACCAAATTTTTTCGCCTGTTTGTGGAATAAATCCATAAGTCCAAGTCCTGTTGCACCTTCTGGAAAACCAGGATAATTTTCAATTTCGTTTGTATATGTTGCAAGACCACCTACAAGAGTTTTCTCAATTACGAGTGTGTTTAATTTTGCGCGACCACAGTAAATCGCAGCAGTTAGTCCTGCGGCGCCACCACCAATGATGACAACGTCATACTGTTCAATTTTCTTTTCCATATTAGTCACCTTTCGATAAAAGGCCTGCCGCATCACTATGATGCGGCAGACAAATCAAATTACATAAAGAATTTTGCAAGAAGTTTACTTCCAATAAATGCTCCCACGAATAAGAAGATTGCAAAGAACCATCCAGATAAAGACAGGGAGGCGATACTTGAAAACAGTGCGCCGATATTACATCCACCTGCAAGTCTTGCACCATAACCCATAAGTAAGCCGCCAAGAGTAGCTGCTACAATCTGTCTTACACCTTTGATTTTCTTGAGCTTAAACTGTGATGCAGCAAGTGTCGCGAAAAGAGCACCTGCAATAATACCAAAGTTTAACCAAGATCCACCGTGGTTTAAAATACCATTATCTAATGTCGCCTGAGCGCCTGTTGAAGAGAAGTAGTGCCATTTGTCCACACTACCTCCAAATAATTCATAAATCCAAGCTCCCCAGTTTGCGAACACACCGGAAACACCCCAAGGGCTACCAGTAACTGCAAAAATAGCAATCTGGAATAATGATAATAAAACTGCTCCTGTTACATATGTAAATGGATTTTTGAAAATCTTCTTATAATAAGTGTTCTTGCTAATTTTATCCCAAAAATTCTTCAAGAATATCACCTACCTTATTAGTTTGTTTTTTCGATAATGATTTCCCATTCGCCGTCGTCTACTTCTTCGATTTCAACGTTGTGACCGTTGTTTCTAGCCCATTCAGGAATGTTCTTCATAGCACAGCTGTGGTCGATCTGAGCGATGATAACATCACCAATCGCACTCTGTTCCATCTGTTTCTGTACTTTCATTAAAGGAATTGGACAAGCTTCTCCTAAACAATCAATTACATGTTCTGCCATAATTATAATCCTCCATAAATAAATAGTTTTGTTAAAATAAAAATATTATTATTCTTCGTCTGTGATACCCATTTTCTTCTTTTCATACAAATCAGCTGCAATGTAAAGAAGTAAGATAACGAGTAACTGAATTACAAGTGCACCGAACCATCCAAAAATGTCTGGAAGGAAAATCTTAGGTGCTACTGCGTTAAAGTTCAGTTCCCAGAAGCCCATATGATTAGCTCCGATGAGAGAACCGATAATGAAAAATACAAGGCTGAGCATCTGCATTGTAAAGCCTTCGCCTACACGCATCAATGTACCAGAAGCACATCCGCCGGCGATAACCATACCAATACCGAAAAGAATTCCGCCAAGTGCTGTTGCTAAGCTGATAGGCATTACATAACTCTGGCCAGGAATTGTTCCAGTTGTAATGTATGAGCCATACTTAATTGCAGTAAAGCCAATAGTTGTGATTGCAAATGCAATCAAAACAGCACGAGTTACAGATGTTGAACCGGTAATGCAAGGATCTCGTAATGAGGCTGTAAAACAGAAACGAGATTTCTGCAAAATAAATCCGAAACAACAGCCAAAGCTCCAATATAAAGCCATAGTGCTGTTATGTAATCCGAGAAAGATACCTACGCCAATAACAAGAACCAGTACGATTAAAGCAATCGGAAGCTGGCTTTTTTTCTTTTTTCTTGGAGTAGAGGATCTACGGATTGGAGTTGCCGAAGTGTTTGTTGTCTCAGGCATTCCAATTACCTCCTTATTTAATTCTGTTTTGAGGACAGATATCAAGTTTTGCCATTGATATCTTTTATAGTGCATTATTACTACGGAATAAGTATAACACATTGTTATTTTTTTGACTATCCAAGATATTTATGCTGTATAACTTTTTTTAATTGGTTATTATTGTGAAAAAAAGAAAAATGTAGTATAATCAATCATTATATTAAAAAGAAAGGAGAGACGTGGTATGTTATTGGAAAATGTGATAATGTTTAGCAAGGTTGCAAGCCAAAAAAGTATTTCAAAGGTGGCAGCAGCAAACCATATCTCTCAGCCGGCGCTTAGTCAGCAGATGCAACGTTTGGAGGAAGAGCTTGGAACAAAACTGTTTGTGCGTTCCAATCGTGGAATTGAGTTGACAGAGGCTGGACATATTATGCAGCGCTATGCGGTTTTTTTTGAAAAAAATTATGAGAATTTAAAAGAGGAAATTGAAAATCTGAGTTCTTGTAATATAACGTTTCGTATTGCAGCGTCGCCAGTAGTGTGCAACTATGCATTACCTTGTAACCTTTATAAGATGAACAAGCAGTTCCCGGATTGTGCTTTTTCCATGGTGGATGAACGTTCGGCAGAAGTCATTCAGCAGGTGCAGAATGGGCAGGTGGATATTGGATTTATCGTGGGACGTTCTGAAGCAGAGGGAGTGGTAGAGACGCCTGCCTTTTCGGATCGAATTTATCTGATTGCAAATAGTACAACACAGCTACCGGAGATAAAAGATATTCAGGATATTATGAAGCTTCCGCTATTGATGTTAAATAATTCGTTTAGTTCTTATCGCCTGGTGAGGGATTACTTAAGACAAGAAGGAATCGAACCGGAAATGCTGAATGTTAGCAGTACGCTCAATTCTACAGAGGCAATTAAAAGTGCAGTTTCGGCTGGATATGGAGTTGCATTTTTGCCATATATGGCAGTGAAAAAAGAATTGTATACGAAAGAATTCAAAATTGTTGAGATACCAGATTTTGATTTGAATTATGAAATATATTCTATCTACAGTGAAAATCGTGAAGATAGAGGCAATACCATTAATGAAATTATTCATTATATGGTTACAACTGTAAACAAAAATATCTGTTAAGGCTTTGTGATATGAAGCTCCCAGATGCCGTTCATAGGCTCTTGGATTTCCACAGAGAGATTATTTTTGCTACAGAATTCGGTAATGGATTCTACAGAACAGCTGTGGTCCGTAACGAGTTTGATACATTCGCCGCTTTTTTTTAATTCTTTGCATTGTTGTAACTTCATAAGAGGAATCGGACACATATCGCCGAGGCAGAGGATGTCTTTCATGGATGTTCTCCTAATAACTTGTGAATTTTAAAAAAGTATAGCACGGTTTATTACAAAGGGAAAGGAATTTTCGTGATTATGATTCCGTTGCATCGTCCAATTTATCAAAAAAAAGAACAGGAATATATAAAGTCTGCCATGGAATTCAAAACCGGGCAGACCTCTTTTTGTGCTTTGTGCGAGAATTGGCTTACGGATTACATGAAGATTCCGGGAATGATGACTACCTCCTGTTCCACAGCGTTGGATTTGGCGGCGGCTTTGTTGCATGCAAAACCAGGAGATGAGGTCATTATGCCTTCCTTTACCTTTTCTTCCACTGCGAACGCGTTTGTGCGTCAGGGGCTGGTGCCGGTGTTTGTAGATGCCCGCAAGGATACAATGAATTTGGATGAGAAGAAAATAGAGGCTGCAATTACGAAGCGCACGATGGCAATTGTACCAGTGCATTACGCAGGGGTTGCTTGTGAAATGGATATGATACAGCAGATTGCAGAGCAGTATCATTTATCAATAATTGAAGATGCTGCGCAAGGGCTTGGAGCGTATTACAAAGGAAAACCGCTTGGAAGTTTTGGTGAATTTTCGGGGGTTAGTTTCCATGAAACCAAGAATTTCAGTATGGGAGAAGGCGGTGCCTTATTTGTCAAAGACACTCAGCGGTTCATAGAGGCGGAGATTATGGCGGATTGTGGAACCGACCGCAAAAAAGTCCGAAGAAAAGAGACATTAGAATATACCTGGATTGAAAAAGGAGCATCCTGTGTGCCATCGGATATTTCCTGTATGTTCTTATATCCGCAATTATATATGGCTGACGAGATTACGAGCAATCGCCTCGCAACATGGGAATTTTATCATAACGAACTGACAGATCTGGCAAAACAGGAAAGAATTGTGCTTCCGATAGTGCCAAAGGAATGTAATCATAATGGGCATATTTTTGCGGTTCGTTTACAGGATAAAGAAGAGCGCAATGCTATGATGCATTATTTGAATGAAAAAGGCATTATGGCGGCATATCATTATATTCCGCTACATTCTGCAAAGGCGGGAAGAGTTTATGGACGTTTTCACGGAGAGGATGAGGTGACGACATCAGAGAGTGAACGTTTGCTTCGTCTGCCACTTTATTATGGCATAACCGCGGAAGAGAGAGAGCAGGTTGTGGAGGCAATCCGCGCCTGGTGTATTAAGAAATAGAAAGGTTTGCTGTTAAGATGAATAAATCACTTGCGGTAATCATTCCTGTGTACCGTAGTAAGGAGACGGTCAGAGAACTGGTGGAAGCAATCAAGGAAGAGTTTTGCACCACCTGTTCTTACCATATTTATCTGGTGGATGACGGGAATGGTGAGGAGATTAGAAATTTTTTGGTGGCACATTGTCTGCAGGAGAATGTGACACTAATTGTTTTAAAAGAAAACTATGGGCAACAGAATGCGGTGCTCTGCGGTTTGCGCCATAGCTTGGCTTATGATTATGTGGCAGTGATGGATGATGATTTGGCACATCCTGTAGCTGTGTTAAAGACTATGTATGAGAAAATGGCAGAAGGTTACGAACTTGTCTATGGAACACCGGAAGAAAATCTCCAGTATACATTGGGTAGCAGAGTGCGGGATGGGTTATTCCATTGGGCGCTTTCCTGTCCAAAGGGAAAAAGGGTAAGCAGTTTTCGTGTGATGAAGTCTGAGGTGGCAAGGGAGGTTGTAAAATGGGAAAAAGCCTTCTTTTATTTCTCCGCAACTGCACTGCAAAAGTTTCAAAACATTGAAAATGTAGAATATGTTCCGGTAAAGTCAACTCGTTCCAGCGGGTATACCTTTGGAAAACGAATGAAACTATTTATGCGCATTTTGTGGTATTATTGCCTTCCATTTGCTCCAAAAAAGAGCAAAAAGTCATTGTATGAGGTGTCTGAGGTGTATCCCAAACTGATGGTATTAGGTGGTTCGAATTGTCAGTTGCATGCATTGGAACGTGCAAAGCAGGAGGGAATGTATACCGTGCTGGCAGATTATACAACAATGCCACCGGGAGCCGCTGTAGCGGATGTTCACGAGAAGATAAGCACTTTTGATGCAGAGGCTTGTCTGGATGCGGCGAGAAGACATCATATTCAGGGCGTAATGACTATGGGAACAGACCAGCCAGTTCTAACGGCGGCGAAGGTTAGTGATGCGTTAGGCCTTCCATCCTGTCTTAGTACAGAACAAGCGCTTTACGTAACTAATAAAAAATATATGAAACAGCGACTGCAGGAGGCTGAGATTCTCACTTCCCCATGGATGCTGGTGGATAAAAACACAACGGAGGAAGAAATAGCAAAACTTACACCACCGTATGTGTTAAAACCATTGGATTCCCAGGGACAAAGAGGGATTTTTAAATTAAACACTCCGCAGGAAGTTTTAGAACATTTGGAAGAGACATTATCTTTTTCCAGATGCGAGGAAGCACTTTTAGAAGAGTTTTATGAGAGTGAAGAGGTTACGGTCAGTGGTTATGTAAGCAAGGGCAGATTGATTATTTTGACCATCACAGACCGCCTTTTATATCCAGATCCGGTACATATTGGAGTGTGCATTGGACATCGGTTTCCATCAGTTCATATGGGAAGATATGAGGAAATACGTGGGATTTCAGAAGGGCTGGTGAAGACATTTCAGATTCCAGAGGGGCCGTTTTATCTGCAACTTCTGGTAGGAGAGAAGGGAATCCGTGTGAACGAGCTTGCCTGCCGTATTGGTGGAGCCTTCGAAGATGTTATGATTCCGTGGTTGACGGGATTTGACTTCCTTGGAGCGGTAATCAAGAATGCACTGGGGCGTACAGTGGATGCGTCACAATATTATGATTTCCGGTGTGATGAATTGGAGAAAGCGGCTTCCGTACAGCTGTTATTCTGTCATCCGGGAACCATCGTGAGTGTGACAGATAAAAAAATCATACAGGGCTTGCCAGGAGTGTTAGATAGTGGATATAATTATCAGCCGGGCAGTACCATTTTGAAGATGGAAAATGCAACAGCACGTTTTGGACATGCTGTAATTGTAGGAACTAAGGATACTATAGGACAGAATATTCAACTGTTTTACGATACATTATCCGTTCGTTCCACAGAGGGTATGGAGATGTTGCATCGTCTGTATCCAGAGCAATAGAAAGGAACTAATATGAAGAAAAGTAAGTGGTTTATAAGTGTATTATTAATCGTTGTGATTATTTTGAGCATGATGACAGGCTGTGGAAAGAAAGAAAAGGTAACCCTTAATATTGCACAGCAATTTGGAATCGCCTATGCGCCGCTGAATATTATGGAACAGTTAGGTATGCTGGAAGAAAAACTTCCAGGAGTTGAGATCGTATGGAAGCAGTTCGGTGGACCAACTGCAATTCGTGAAGCCATGTTAAGTGGGGAAGTGGATTTCGGTTTTATGGGGATTGCTCCAGTTATGATTGGCTATGACAATGGTATGCGTTGGCGTTATGCAACAGGAATCAGCGCCAATCAGGTAGCCCTTGTAACAGATAAAGAAGGGGTCAATTCTTTAAAGGATTTTACAAAGCAGGATAAAATAGCTATTCTATCTCCAGGCTGTACACAGCATATGCTCCTTTGTATGCTGGCAAAGCAGCAGTTGGGGGATTATATGGCATTGGATAATCAGCTGGTGTCTATGACTCATCCAGATGCAATGAATGCTCTGATTGCAAATACAGAAGTAAGTGCTCATTTTGCGACTCCGCCTTATTTGCAGGAAGAGCTTAATAATGGCATGCATATTATTGCAGATGGCGAGGATATTGTGGGAGCGCAGTTTACTTTTATTAGTGGTGTTGCTATGGAGCAGTTCTATGAGGACTATCCGGAATTATATACTGCGTTTATTGAAACGCTTAACGAGGCTATTGATTATATTAACGAGAACCCAGACGAGGCCATTCGAATTCTTGCACCACTTTATGGATTATCAGAAGAAGCGTTAAAGGAACAGATGAGCTATGGTGGAACTATTTATTCTTCTGATTTATGTGGTGTAGAACCGATTAAACAGGCTATGTACGAGATGGGATTTTTAAAAGAGAATTATGATTACAAAGCTCTCTGCTTTGACAATGTGGTATGGAAAGAAGAGTACAAAGCAGAAGAGAAACAGGAGAAATAATTAGAATGAACAAAGGAATACAACGTGCATTTTGGATAGTGCTTCTACTGATTGTATGGGAGATTTCAGTAAAAGTCAGTGGTGTTTCACCGTTGCTTTTCCCTTCGGTAGAAGAGGTGATTGCCACCTTAATAGAAGATATGGTGAACGGAAATTTATTGATTCAGACCATTTCTTCCGTAGGGATTTTGTTTTTTGCGCTTATCATTTCTTTGGTAATGGCATTTGTACTGGCGTGGTTGTCTGGGGTATCTAAGGTGACAGAAAGTTTTGTGGACACCCTGACCGTGGTGGCGCATCCCCTTCCGGGATTGGCTATTTTGCCATTGATTATTATGTGGTTTGGGACTGGAACGGGTGCAGTTCTTGCAATTGTGGTTCATTCTGCGGTATGGCCATTGTTGCTTAATATTCTGACGGGATTTGCGGAGATTCCTAAGATTTATACGGATTTGGGCAATAACCTGTCTATGTCCAAGCGTAGTGTGCTGTTTGAAATAAAGCTTCCAGCATCGGTGGGCTATATTATTTCTGGCATTAAAATTGGCTGGGCACGAGGATGGAGAGCCTTTATCAGCGCAGAGATGGTGTTTGGCGCCATCGGTGGCAAAGGGGGTATTGGCTGGTATATTTTTAACCAGCGAACGTTTATGGACACAGCGGGTTTGTTTGCGGGCATCTTAGTGGTCATTATCATTGGGATTATAGTGGAAAACGGCTTGTTTGGATGGTTGGAAAAGAAGTGTGCCCATATGGGAACAAAGGAACGTTAGAATAGGTAGTAAAATGGAAGAAACAAAGGTATTATTAGAATTAGATCATATAACTAAGAAATTTGAAAAAGACAGTGCCCGTTTTTCGGTGCTTGAAGATGTATCTTTGAGTATTGAGGAAGGAGAGTTTTTTGTCCTGTTAGGAAGAAGTGGATGTGGAAAGACAACATTGCTTAGGATTGCGGGAGGATTTTTATCTCCAGATTCTGGCGAAGTTCGTCTTCAGGGAAAACGCGTTACTCAGCCGGGGACGAGTCAGATGATGGTGTTCCAGGATTTCAATCAGTTGTTTCCGTGGATGACATTGAAGAAGAATTTGACCTATGCCATCAAAAAAGCAAGACCACAGTTGAGTCAGAAGGAAAGGGAAGAAGTTGCGGAAAAATTCCTAAAAGCAGCGGGGATTGCAGAATTCTCCAACCAGTATCCGGCGAGTCTTTCCGGTGGAATGAAACAGCGCGGTGCTCTGGCAAGAGCCCTTGCATTAAATCCAAAGGTTCTTTTGATGGACGAGCCATTCTCCAGTCTGGATTATCTGTCCAGACAGACTGCAAGAGAAACTGTGCTCAAGATGGCACAGGAAACGGGATGCACAGTGTTGCTGGTAACCCATGACATTGAAGAAGCGGCGGTGCTTGGTGACCGCATTGGTATCTTAGATACAGAAAACCATAGATTGTCCCAAATCTTTACAACTGCTGAGTTTGAGTCCAAGGACGCTCTGGTAGATGTGTTGAAAAAAGAACTGCTATAATAGGGGTTAATTCGCATATTTAGTTTTGTAAACTTTTATTTCGGAATATTCATCTTTACCGATTAACTCTAGGATACGTGGTGCGTATCTGGCATTATGGAAAGAACCGAGATATTCACATTCTGATTCACAGTATCTTAACAAATCTTCAGAAAACATAATGTTACCATACAATGCATTATAATATGGGCGGTGTTCGAAGTAGTAGGTTAGTTCTGCGGAATAAAAGATATATTCAATTTGGTGCTCTGCGATATACGTATCCAGGGCACCATCTTTTTTCATAACATACGGCAAGTTACGATAGTCATGAAGTGAGCCGTTTTCAAAATAAAAATCCATATTCAGATTACCAATCACCGAATCTTCCGGAGAAGCATAAGTAGAAATCTGTGACAGATAATCCTCATAGGTTCCGCCGGATAAAAACGGCTGGATATTCAGAAAACTGATAAAACATACTCCTGAGATTAGAAGTGCATAGGCCGTTCTTTTGACAGCAGTTTCAAACAGGGACAGTGCCATGGCAGTTAAGAGCCATCCGATTGGGAAGAGAAAAACAATGCTTAACTGACTGAAACGTCCGATCAGAAAAATTCCCGC
The DNA here is from genome assembly GCA_015057035.1 of Lachnospiraceae bacterium. Lineage (GTDB taxonomy): Bacteria > Bacillota > Clostridia > Lachnospirales > Lachnospiraceae > Roseburia. Next base: position 55,350 of record SVFC01000007.1, read on the forward strand.
GATTACGCCGAAACCTGCCCCTAATAAGGAAATTGCGTGGTAACAGGATTCCTGAGCTTCAGTTTCTTTGCGCATAACAAAGAAATAGAGTAGCATGAGTAGTGCTACAAACAAAAAGAGCAGAAGTTGCAGGCGAATGTCCGCTACATAGTAGGTGCCACCTTCCTGTAGAAACAGACGCTGGAAAAATCTCCACAGACCGGACAAGCGGTTGCCTGGGGAAGCAGTAATGCCAAATTCCTCTGCGCCGTTTGAAAAGTAATGTGTTAAAAACTGGGAATCAAAGCAATAACTTAAAGCCACAAAAACTGCAGCGATGCCACCGGTGGTGCCGATATAAGTAAGGAGAGGCTTTTTGCTCTCGGCAGGGTGTGTAATTAAGTACACAAGGTAGCCACAGCCTACAGTAGTTGCGATAATGAGACTATTTGGATGCAGTCCAACAGAAAGACCGGTTATAATACCAAGCACTACGCCATGTTGGGCAGTGTTTGGTGATTCTTTCAGGAAAAAGATATAGAGACACAGAGTCAGTGCAAGAAGCAATAAACTTTCCTGGCGAGCCATGTGAGAGATATAAATAAATTGAATATCAAAACTATAAAGAACCATCAAAAAGAAAGCTGTAAGGTGATTTCCGAGCAGCTTCTTTGCTATCTTATAAAAGAAAAACAGGGAGATGGCACAGGCGATTAAAGATATCATCCGAAGAGGAGTGATGGAATAGCCTGTGAAAAAGCACATCACAATCTGCAGTGCGTGAAATAGAATCTTTATGGCATGTGGATAGCGTGGCTTGGCGTCAAAAAAAGCCTCAGTCACTGAAAAGTCTAAATGCTCCGCAATATTGCGGGATAGGCCAGCGAGCCAGCTTTCATCAGAATGAACCCAGGGAAAGTCTGTCAGAAACAGCATGGAAATCAAAGTATATATAGCAATATAAAATAAGACACCTGCATTAGGATGAAACAAGAATGATTTAATTTTTTTCATAAAAACAGGACCTCCTAAATTGTTGCTGTGGATAGATTTTAGCATAGAATCGTAAATATGTCATAAAAAAGTTTGTTATTAAATTAACAGATACAATATAAGCAAAAACTATAGCCCATTGAATGAAAAATAAAGTACAATATATGGTGATATAAAAGGGTGTTGTTTGATTTGAGGCGTCAAACGACAGTCTGTGCATTTATTACTTAACAATTTAATATGAATAACTATCTTAAACTTAAGGAGGATTGTTATGCGTAAAGTTTCTAGAAAAATAACAATCTTTTTGGCTATGGTCATGTTGGTATCCACATTTACAGGATGCAACACTCATCAGTATGCAGAGACAGAGGAATCCCTCATTGTTAGTGCAGAAGAGTTAAAGGGCTATATTGGCAAAGAGAATGTTGTGATTGTGGACATGCAATCTGCAGATGGTTACGCAGCAGGTCATGTAGAAGGAGCGGTGAACATCCAGAACGGCGATATTACAATCAGTGTTCCAGTAAGCACTATGCTCACATCTGCTAAGAAGATGGAAAGTCTGATGGGAAGCAAGGGCATCTCAAATGATACACTTGTAATTGCATACGACACAAACAAGATGAGTGCATCCCGTCTTTTATGGTCCTTATTTATGTATGGACATGAGAATGTAAAAGTTGTTGACGGTGGTCTTGATGCAATTAAAGCAGCAGGCATTACATTAACAACGGATGTTCCGACTGTAACCGAGACTACATTTACAGCAAAAGAACCATCACAGAACTGGTTAGCAACAAAGAAAGAAGTTTTAGCACAGGTGAATAATCCAAATGCAAACGTAATTCTTTTGGACGTTCGTTCTGATGCAGAATATTACGAAGAAGGAAAGATTCCTACATCTATAATGAGAGAGTATATCAACAACTTCTATTCAGTAGATGGAACCTTCAAATCTGTTCAGACAACTAAGATCGATTATCTTGAACTTGGAATTTATCCAGAAAATGAGATTATCATTTTCTGTAAATCTTCTATGAGAGCTTGTCCGGTATTTGTACAGCTTTATGAAGCAGGATACCGTAACATTCGCATTTATGATGGAGCATTTTTGGAATGGTCTTCAGACTCTACGAATCCAATCGAAATGCCAGAAGGTACCAAAGCACCTGAAAAGAACGATGCGTCATAAGACGTTCGTATAAAAATTTAACCCTATTGGGAAGAAAAAGAGAGGAAACTATTTATGAAGAAGTTAGTATCTTTATTACTTTGCCTTGTTTTAGTATTAAGCATGGCAGCATGTGGTAACCCATCTGTTACCCCATCTGAAAATCCAGGAACACAGAACAGCCAGAATTCTGAAACACCAGAAACAGATGTAGTAAAAGAAGCGGCAATGGCTTACTTTGCAAACTTTGCAGATGACAGAAACATCATCTCTACTGCAAAATTACTTGAAAAAATCGATGCTAAGGAAGATATGTTCATCCTTGACATTCGTAGTGCTGAAGATTATGGCAAATCTCACTTAAAGGGCGCTGTGAATGCTCCATATGGTACAGGTGTTGTTGAAGCATTAGAACACATTCCAAATGACGTACCAGTATACGTTAACTGCTACAGTGGACAGACATCTTCACAGACTGTTGCATTACTTCGCGCAGCCGGAAAATATGCTGTAAATATCAGCAGCGGTTTCAACAGTGGTATTTCTAAAACAGAAGGTATCGATGCATATCTTGAAACAACTGTAAATCCACTTCCAACTGAAACATATGAAGTTGATGACAAGATTGAAGCAGCTATCGCTAAATATTATACAGATGCTACTTCTGGAAACTTCAAAAACTTCCACTTTGGCGTTGATAAAGTAAAAGAACTTGTTGACGCACAGAGTGATGCATATGTAATTCTTGATGTTCGTTCAGCAGATGATTATGCGAAGGGACATATTGCAGGAGCAATCAATATTCCATTCGGAAAGAATATGCAGGAAGCTTTCAACACAATTCCTGAAGGAAAACCAGTAGTTATCACTTGCTACAGTGGACAGACAGCTTCTCAGGTACTTGGCGTTCTTCGTCTTCTTGGATACGAAGCATATAATATGCCAGGTGGTATGAACAATGGTTGGAAAGATAACCCAGTAGTTCAGTAATAAATGAGCATAAAAGAGCGTTCGCCTTTCGGCGAACGCTCTTTTGATTTTGTATATTTAGTTTTGTATTAAATTCGAATGTCTACATTGCCGCCTAAATGTGGTGTCACGGACTGTTCCATCATCTGAATTAACTGGGTATTCATGGCTTCATTCATCTCCATGGTTTGATCCAGCATCTCGATGCTAACAGCCTGTCCTAAACTTCCAGTTGCATATGGTCCGTATGCGCTTAACGCACTTAGTGCAGAAGATACAGCTGTAATATCCATAAAATCCCCTCCTTCGTAATCTTATTGTAAATATATTATGCCACGGGCAAGGAGAAAAAGCAAGACGATAAAAAATCTCAATAAATTGCATCTATTGTCTTGTACAAGTTGCAAAAAATATAAATAGAAATAATTTAAAAAACATATAAATGTACAATATGCACAAAAGAAATGAACAGTTTTTGAACATAATATGAAAATTGCGCAGAGATAGAGCAAAATATGCAATGTTTTAAAGAATTAAACAACATATGAGTGGTTTTATTGGTAAAAAGTTGATACTCTACTAACATAAAGAAGTAATACTTAAGGAGGAATTTATGATGAAACGTTGTACCAAGTTCTTAGCACTTTTGTTAGCAGTAGTTCTTTTAGCGGCGGAAGCCACTGTTCCTGTTTCTGCAAGTATAGATGCAGAAAATGACAATACTTTTTCTGTATTATCATTGAATGTAGCTGGCCTTCCTGCAATTTTATCAAGCAGTGATCCAGCAGAAAATACTGTACAGATGAGTCCATTACTGAATAACTACGATATCGTAAGCGTTCAGGAAGATTTTTCTTATCATGATGACTTGATTTCACAGTTAACACTTCCATACAGAACAGAACACAGCGGCAATGTTGTTGTGGGCGATGGTATGAACATTTTCTCTAAATTCCCTATTTATTTAGAGACCAGATATGAATGGGAAGATAGATATGGTTTAATTAACAATGGTGCTGACCAGTTAACACCAAAGGGAATTATCTATACCTCTATTGAGATTGAACCAGGATATTTCGTTGACGTATATAATCTTCATACAGATGCGGATTGCGATGAAAAATCTTTAGAAGCAAGACGTTCTAATATGAATCAGCTTGCAGCTCTTATTAAGGAACGTTCTGAAGGTCATGCAGTGATTGTTGTTGGTGACACAAACTCACGTTACACAAGAGCAGAAGACAACTTTGAAACAGCTGTTCTTGATGCATGTGGATTAAGAGACCCATGGGTTGACTTAAAATGTGGTGGTGTTAGACCAGCAGATGGCGAAGCGTTATTTGATTATGACAATGTGAATAGTGCTGGACATGAAGTTGTAGATAAAATCTGGTACAGAAGTGGCAAGAACGTTGAATTGTTTGCAGAGTCTTATGATTTACTTGCTACAGAGTTTACAGATGCAGAAGGTAATCAGTTATCTGACCATTATCCAATTTCAGCTGTATTTTCATATCAGTTAAATCCTACCTATAAGACCAGTGATACCTATGGTGGCGGCGGTGGAGAAGGCTTCACATTCTTAGAAGAAATGGGCGAAGCTTTACCAGATAGTGTTACAATTAATACTGGCGACAGATTAGATAGAGTGGCTATGACATATGGCGATGTAGTTGTTGCTGCAGGTGGAGATGGTGGCAATGCTCAGACTTACGAGTTTGAAGAAGGCGAATATATTACCCAGATGACGGTAAGTAAAGTGAAGAAATCATTATTCGGAACCTATCGTATTAGTTACATTAAGTTAGTAACTAACTATGGTACAGTGATTGAAGGCGGTACTTATAAGAGTAAAAATAGCATGACTTTCGTAGCTCCGGAAGGATATGCAATTGGTGGTTTCCAGGGTCATGCAGGCGATGAAATCGACAGACTTGGCTGTGTATATTTGTTGGTTGAATAAGTTGTATGAAGTAACAGAGGGGTGTTATTACATAGAGGGCGTAGACGTAAGAGGCGTTTACGTCCTCATTTTTTATGTATTTGTTTGTGGAAATTCTGTGTGTGTAGAGTTATAATATAGCCATATTTCAGGTGATGGTTCTAAGAAAAGGAATTACAGAAAGGATACAGGATGTTTGATGTTTTAGTTCGTGCAGGTTGTTTTATCTCAATTATTATTGCAGGATACCTGTTGCGTAAGTTCGGTTTTTTTAAAGAAGGTGATTTTTCGGTATTATCTAGAATTGTGCTTAAAATCACGCTTCCTGCAGCATTTATATCTAATTTCGCAGGAAAAGAAATTGACCCATCTATGCTGTTTGTGGCGTTACTTGCCTTTGGTATGGGTGTTTTGTATATGATTATTGGATATTTGATTAATATTCGTAAAGGCAAAGAGGAGCAGGCTTTTGGGCTTCTTAATTTGCCAGGATACAATATTGGAAACTTTACTTTACCATTTGTTCAGAGTTTTGTAGGACCAATAGGTGTGATTACCACTAGTATTTTTGATGTGGGGAATGCCTTTGTGTGTTTGGGAGGCGCTTTTGGAGTGGCATCATCTCTGAAAGGAGAGGGGAAGTTTTCTTTCAAGAGAATTTTAAAGGCTTTGTCCCGTTCGGTGGCATTCTTGACCTGTGTTACTATGGTAACCTTAGGATTGCTTAAGATATCCATTCCATCACCAATCGTTTCTCTTGCTGAAATTGTTGGGGGAGCAAATGCTTTTCTGGCAATGCTGATGATTGGTGTGGGATTTAAGCTGTCTGGGGACAAGAGTCAGATTGGAACGATTGTGAAAATGCTTTCGATTCGATATGGTATTGCTTTTGTTTTTGCGGGGCTTGTGTATTATTTCCTGCCAATGGAATTTGAAGCAAAACTTGCCATTATGATTCTTGCATTTAGCCCAATCGGTTCTGCAGTACCGGGATTTACAGAAGAATTAAAAGGCGATGTTGGATTGTCCAGTGCAATCAATTCAATCTCCATTATTTGCAGTATTGTGTTTATTGTTTCTATTTTAATGATTATGTTGTAGAAAAAACTGTGTCTGTTCACTTGTGTGATGGACACAGTTTTTTATTTGAGTTGTATTTTGGAAGGAAATAAAGGGCGTTGAATGAAATTAATTGCAACTGGTAAATATATGAATATAAACATATTTGAAGGAGAACAATTATGACACAGACACAGATTAGGCGGGTAATTGCACGAGAGATATTAGATTCCAGAGGAAATCCTACCGTAGAAGCAGAAGTAACTCTGGCTGATGGCACCATTGGAAGAGGAGCAGCACCGAGCGGGGCGTCCACAGGAGAATTTGAAGCGCTAGAATTAAGAGACGGAGAAAAAACCAGATATCTGGGCAAGGGGGTACGTAATGCTGTAAAAAATGTGAATACTTTGATTGCAAATGCGTTAATCGGCATGGATGCCACAGATATTTATGGCGTGGATCGGGCGATGATGTATGCGGACGGTACCAGGGAAAAAGCTAAGATTGGGGCCAATGCAATGCTGGCGGTTTCTATTGCAACAGCCCGTGCTGCATCACGATCTCTTGGAATTCCGTTATATCGTTTTCTTGGAGGTGTGGCAGGTAATCGATTGCCAGTTCCTATGATGAATATTCTAAATGGTGGTGCGCATGCGGCGAATTGCCTAGATATTCAAGAATTTATGATTATGCCAGTTGGCGCTCCTAGTTTTAAGGAGGCGCTTCGATGGGGTGCAGAGGTGTTTCATAGTCTGAGGAAACTTCTGCAAGAACAGGGGTTATCAACGGCAGTGGGGGACGAAGGCGGATTTGCGCCTGATTTACAAGATGAAAATGTGGCCATTGGTTTCATTTTGGAGGCAATTAAGAAGGCTGGGTATGAAGTGGGAACTGAATTTATGATTGCCATAGACGCAGCAGCCAGTGAATGGAAGAGTGGAGAAACTGGTGTCTATTTGATGCCGAAGTCAAAACGTCGTTTTACGACGGATGAGTTAATTCAACACTGGGAAAAGTTAGTTGATAAATATCCGATTTTTTCTATTGAAGATCCTTTGGATGAAGAGGATTGGGAGGGATGGAAACAGATCACAGACAGATTGGGGAAAAAGGTACAGTTAGTAGGAGATGATTTGTTCGTTACCAATACTGCGCGTTTACAAAAGGGAATTAAGGAACAATGCGGGAATAGCATTTTGATAAAGTTAAATCAGATTGGAACGGTATCGGAGACGTTAGATGCTATTAAATTAGCACATGAGAACGGGTATACTGCTATTTCGTCCCACCGTTCGGGAGAAACAGAGGACACAACCATAGCAGATTTGGCAGTGGCCCTCAATATGGGACAGATAAAAACAGGAGCGCCAAGTCGTTCGGAGCGTGTAGCAAAGTATAATCAGTTGCTTCGTATTGAGGAAGAACTCGGTAAGTCAGCAAAGTTTCACAAAATGCACTATGAAAAATAGTGCATTTTGCTATTAACGAAAAAAAGCGAAAATATTGTGTTTACCTTTTGTTATTTTCGTGTTAAAATTCATTTTAAGATATGGTATTTTATGTATTATGTCTAAAAATAAGGGAAAGAGAGAGGAATACTATGAAGAAGAGACTTTTGGCAATTCTGTTAGTATTAGTTATGGTGGTTTCTACACTTAGTGCATGTAATGGGAATCCAGATAATACTGAAACAGAAAACACACAGACAGAAGGTTCAGAAACAGGAAGTGAAGTAGGTGGTAGTGAAGATGTTGTAGCAAAACCACTTACTGTTAAGTTGCACTATCATCGTGCAGATGGCAATTACGAAAATTGGACAGTTTGGGGCTGGGAAGAAGGAACTGCTGGCGAAAGCTATCCATTTGTAGAAGAAGATGGGGATATGGTTGCTACTATTATTGTAGATGCTGGCGCTCCAAAATTAGGATACATTGTTCGTCTTGGTAACTGGGAGCAGAAGGATATTGCAGAAGATCAGTTTATTGAAGTTGCACAGTATCTTGGTGGTACAATTCATGTGTATGTTGAGTCCGGTGTTGCTGGTCATACTATTAAGGAAGCAGATGACGTTGTGACAGGAACAAAACTTGTTTCTGCAAAATACGATGGTTCAAAAATTGCTGTTAACATTGCAGGAGATAAGGTTGAACTTACAAAGGAAAGTTTTGTAATTAAAGGTAGTGAAGGTAATATTGAGATTACAGAAGTTTCCGGTTCTGGAAGTAATGTTGTAGTTAAAGTAGCGAAAGAGTTGGATCTTATGAAATCATATACCATTACATTTGCTGGAACAACAGTTGGTATCCAGATGCCAGATTTTTATTCAACAACTGAATTTGAATCTAAATATACATATACAGGAAACGATTTAGGAGCAAACTGGAGTAAATCTGCAACAACATTCCGTGTATGGGCTCCAACAGCAGAATCTGTTAAAGTAAATCTTTACCAGTCTGGAACAAAAGGAACTAATGATTTAATTAAATCTATTGATATGAAGGCAGATGTGAATGGTACATGGGTTGCCACAGAAACTGGCGATTTAAATGGTACATATTACACATATTCTGTAAATGTTAATGGTTCAGTAAGAGAGGCATGCGATCCATATGCACGTACAACTGGTGTAAATGGTGACCGTGCAATGGTTATCGATTTAGATTCTACAGATCCAGAGGGCTGGGATAAGGACAAAAATCCAAATGCAAGCCTTGCATTTAATGATGCTGTTATTTATGAACTTCATATTCGTGATTTAAGTACTGATGCTAGTGCTGGTATCACAAATATTGGAAAATACTTAGGATTAACAGAGCATGGAACAAAAACACCAGGTGGAGTAGCAACTGGTATTGACCATATCAAAGATTTAGGAATTACACATTTACATTTATTACCAGTATATGACTATGGCTCAGTAGATGAAACTAAATTAAATACGCCACAGTTTAACTGGGGATATGATCCAGAAAACTATAATGTGCCAGAAGGTTCATATTCAACAGATCCATACAATGGAGAGGTTCGCGTAAAAGAATTTAAACAGATGGTTCAGTCACTTCATAACGACGGAATCAGCGTTGTTATGGACGTTGTATATAACCATGTATATGATGCACAGGGATATTGTTTTAACAATATCGTTCCTGAATACTTCTCACGTGTATCAAATGGTGTTTACTCACAGGGATCTGGTTGTGGTAATGATACAGCTTCAGAACGTTCTATGGTAAGTAAATATATTGTTGATTCTATTCTTTATTGGGTAGAAGAATATCATATCGATGGTTTCCGTTTTGACCTTGTTGGATTAATCGATACAAAAACTATCAATACTATTATGGAAGAAGTTCATAAGATTCGTCCAGACGTAGTGTTCTATGGCGAAGGTTGGACAATGAGCACTAATGTTACAAAATTTGGTTACACAATGACAACACAGACAAACTCTCAGATGGTTCCAGGTTTTGCTTTCTTTAGTGATACCATTCGTGATGCGATTAAGGGAAGCGTATTTGATACAGGTGCAGGTTATGTTTCTGGTGCATCAGGAAAAGCGTCTACTATTACACAGTGCTTGATTGGGTTTGCAGGTGGTTGGTGTAAGACACCAGCACAGGCAATCAACTATGCATCATGTCATGATAATAATACATTATTTGACAGACTTCAGATTTCAAGAAAAGATGCTAGCAAAGAAGATTTAATCAAAATGAACAATCTTGCTGCAGCAATTTATATGACTGCTCAGGGTATTCCATTTATGCAGGCGGGCGAAGAAATGCTTCGTACTAAAGTAAATGCAGATGGAAGTTTTAATGAAAATAGCTACAATGCTACAGATGCAGTAAACAGTATTAAGTGGTCTACACTTGAAGACGATACATATCAGGATGTTGTAAACTACTATAAGGGTCTTATCGCATTTAGAAAAGCACATGGTGCACTTCGTCTAACAAATGCAACAGATGTTAATAATCATGTGACAAAAATTTCAGGTCTTCCAACAAATGTTGTAGCAGTAAACATTTCTGGCGGCGTTAATGGAGAAACAGCAAAGAATATTTACGTTGTATTTAACGCAAATAATACTGATGCTTCAATTACACTTCCAGAAGGAAACTGGAACGTATATGTAAATGCTGATAATGCAGGTACAACAGTACTTGGTACTGTATCTGGAACAATTACAGTAGAAGCAATCTCTGCTTTAGTTCTTGTTCAGGAATAATATAATATTATGTATAAATACAAATCGTATTGCAAATACTAAGTAAGACAATTATGTAAAGAGGTGTTTTAATGAAGTATTTTGTAAACGAAAACTGTATCGGCTGTGGATTATGTACGAATGTTTGTCCAGAGGTTTTTGCAATGTCAGATGCTGGGGTTGCGGTGGCATCTGGAAATGATGTACCTGAAACACAGATGGAAAGTGCCAAAGAAGCGGCGCACGGCTGTCCAGTAGATGCAATTGAAGAATGCTAAGAAGAAGGGAATGTTACAAGTGATGTGACATTCCCTTTTGCATTTTAGGTATTGACAGTATAAAAAATAAGATGTAGTATAAAACTATATTAGATATGGTTTTAAAAACTACATCATAAAGTGTGCAAATTCAAAATCTGTGGGAGGTAGTATTATGCAGATTACAATTAGAGAACCAGGAAGTGCAATTACACATTATATTGGAATGATGATGGCTTTGATAGCGGCAGTGCCGCTGGTGATTAAGGCCAGTTTATCCCAGAATATGCTTTGTATTATTGCAATGGTAATATTTATCGGAAGTATGGTGCTTTTATACGGAGCTAGTGCCACATATCATGCAGTGAATCTTACAGGAAAAGCTTTAAAGGCTTTTAAGAAAATCGATCATATGATGATTTTTGTATTGATCGCTGGATCCTATACACCCGTATGTTTGTTGGTGTTAGAACCTGATGTTGGGTTACCACTGTTGGGATTGGTATGGGGAACGGCAGTAATAGGAATGCTGATTAAATTGTTTTGGGTAACCTGTCCAAAATGGTTTTCTTCCATCATATACATTGCCATGGGATGGGAATGTGTATTGGTATTTGGACCTCTGGTAGAAACTTTGGAGACAGGCGCCTTCTGGTGGCTTTTGATTGGTGGTTTGTTTTATACGGTAGGTGGTGTGATTTACGCCTTGAAGATTCCATTTTTGAACCATCTTCATAAGTATTTTGGACTACATGAGATTTTTCATCTGTTTATTATGGCTGGAAGCGTATGCCACTTTGTATTTATGTTTAATTATGTAATATAATCGAAAATGGATTAGAACTGGAAGTGTTGTAGTAAATCTACAATAGTTCCAGTTTTTTACTTTTCTAAGTAAATAACTATTTTCAATTGTGTCAGAAAATGGTATGCTAAATTATATTGTAAACAATTGTTGTTAAGGAGAACAAAACGGATGAAAAAATTGGGATTTGGACTTATGAGACTGCCGCTTTTGGATGAAAATGATGGGAAATCTGTCAATGTAGAACGTGTAAAAGTGATGGCAGATAGATTCATGGAAGAAGGCTTTACCTATTTTGATACTGCAGCACCATATCATGGATTACAGAGTGAAGCGGCTTTTCGTGAAGCAGTAGTGAAGCGTTATCCAAGAGAGACTTATACAATCACAGATAAATTCTCTATGTGGATGATTAATGAAGAGATGGATATGGAGACTTTCTTCCAGGGACAGTTGGACCGCCTTGGAGTGGAATATATGGATATTTATTTGCTTCATGCCATGAATCGTAATCGTTTCGAAGATGCCAAGAAGATGGGCGTTTTGGAATTTGTAAATCAGAAGAAGGCAGAAGGCAAAATCAAACATATTGGTTTTTCTTTCCATGATACTGCAGACGCTTTGGAAAACATCCTTAATGAATGGCCAGAAGCAGAGTATGTACAGCTTCAGCTCAATTATCTGGACTGGGAAGACGAACGTGTTCAGTCTAGAAAATGTTATGAAGTAGCCCTGGCACATGACAAGAAGATTCTTGTTATGGAACCAATTAAGGGAGGTGTTCTGGCAGTTGTTTCTCCTGTGGTAGAGAAACTCTTCAAAGAATATAACCCAGAGGCGTCCGTTGCTTCATGGGCAGTTCGTTTTGTGGCAAGTCTTAAGAATGTTGTGATGGTATTGTCAGGTATGAGCGATGAAGCCCAGATGGAAGACAATCTAAGCTACATGAAAGAATTTGAACCAATGAATGAGGAAGAACTTCAATTGGTAATGAAGGCTGCGGACATTATTCGTAACGATATCGCAGTGCCATGCACAGGCTGCCGTTATTGTGTGGATGATTGTCCAATGAAGATAGCAATTCCTGATTATTTCAAGGTATATAATCGTTTGAAACAGTTCCAGGGATTAAAACTTGAGGATCGCCGCAATGAATACAATCGTGTGGCAGAGAATAACGGCAAAGCTTCCGAATGTATTGAATGTGGCATGTGCGAAGGCCATTGCCCACAGAATATTGAAATCCGCAAGGTATTAAAAGATGTGGCGGCAAGTCTGGAATAATCCATCGCACGATACATATAAGAAGAGAACGATAGAAAAGAGTTATTTACTATGATTCAGAGAGTAATAGAATTTTGTAAAAAAGAAGTAGTTTTAGTGGTGGCAACTGTCTTGGCAGTTGCCTCTGCCTTTGTTGTGCCGCCTTCAGCGGAATATTGGGGATATATTGACTGGCATGTGCTGGGTGTATTGCTAAGCCTTATGATTGTTATGGCGGGATTGCAGAAGAATGGTCTGTTTGATGCTTTGGGGGAAGCACTTTTATCTCGTACAAAAAAAGTCTGGCAATTGGTAGTGGTGCTGGTTATGCTATGCTTTTTCCTTAGTATGGCAATCACCAATGACGTAGCGCTAATTACTTTTGTGCCTTTTGCAGTTGTGGCGTTAGAAAAATCACAAAAGCAGGACTTGCTTATTCCTGTTGTGGTGTTACAAACGATTGCAGCCAATCTTGGTAGTATGTTAACTCCAATTGGAAATCCACAGAATCTGTATTTGTATAATCTGTCGGGAATGAATATTGGGGAATTTATTTTGGTAATGCTTCCTTATACTGGAATTTCATTGGCTTTGCTACTAGCAAGCATTTTGCTGCTTAAGGGCAAGAAGGAAGCAGTGATAGTTTCTAATAAAGCAGAAAGTGCATTAGATATGAAAAAGATTCTTGTGTATCTAATGTTATTTGTATTAGCATTTTTAGTCGTTTTGAAAGTGTTGCCATTTGAAGTGGTACTTGGGATTACCTTGGTGGTGGTATTTTTTATGGAGCGTAAAGTGTTAAAAGACGTAGATTATTGTTTGCTCTTAACCTTTATTAGTTTCTTCGTGTTTACTGGAAATATGGGAAATATACCTGTAATCAAAAATGCATTACAGCAGTTAGTGGAAGGAAGAGAAGTGTTAATCGGAGTTCTTTCCAGTCAGGCAATCAGTAATGTGCCAGCGGCCTTGTTGCTATCGGGATTTACTTCGGATTATAAGGCGCTTTTAGTAGGTGTAAATCTAGGCGGACTTGGAACCCTAATTGCATCTATGGCAAGCCTTATTTCTTATAAAATTCTTGCAAACAAGTATAATGATAAAAAAGGAAAATATTTCCTGTGGTTTACCCTGGCAAATATTGGATTTTTAGTGATTTTGATGATATTAAATGTTTTAATAAAATAAAAAAGAACGTATAAAATTCTGCCAATAAAATAATTGTTGAAATTTTAACAAACTATGGTATAATTTTTGTGAACACGTTCATAAAAGGAGACAACTATGCCAAAAATTATTGAAGGTGTAAGAGAAAATATTCTAGAAACAGCGAAAAAAATGCTTTTTACAGAAGGGTATCAAAGCATTTCAATTCGAAGTGTTGCAAAGTCCTGTGGAATTGCAACGGGAACATTCTATAATTATTTTGAAAATAAAGAAGTTCTCATTGCAAGTATTATGGTGCAGGATTGGCAAATTGCCCTGAGCAAAATGGAGAAAGTAGTGTCAAAAGCAACATGTGTCTGGAATGGAATGGAAGGCATCTACCAAGCAATTAAAGACTTCGTAGAAATATATGACAATATATGGAAACAGTCTGGGCCAACAGGTGCTTCCGCGATTACTATGGAACGCCATCATTTTCTCTGCCAGCAGATTGGTGGAATAGTAGAAATCCTTTTATGTAACAAAGGCTATGAGGAGAAAAAAGATTTTGCTATTTTTTTAGCAGAAAATGTATTATCCTCTGCCACGAAAACATATCTATTACCACAGTTTAAGGAAATGGTGGAGACAATGTTCCCACCACGAGGAGGAGATCATGAGTAGTTTTAAGGATTTAAGAATCGTAGACAACTTCTATCAGACATCATCTTTCTTTCCAATGCCAACAGTTATGATTGGAACATTGACAGAAGATGGTAAGACCACATTTGGTGCATATTCTTTAGTTCAGCCATATTACATTGCTGGCAAAGATTACTATGCAATGCTGTTATGCTGCCGTAACTCATCAAATACAGCACAGAACATTTTAAGAAGCAAAAAATGTACATTAAACTTTATCCCAGACAAACGTAAATACTTCAAAGAAGCAGTACGTATGGGCTTCCCAGGAGATACTCCAGAAGAAAAAATGAAAGACTGTATCTTTACCTTAGAAGAAGGTTTAATGAAGGCTGCTGATCCAGAAGGACAGTATCCAAAGGTTATTGCAGAATGTTTTCAGGCATTCGAATGTACTTGGGTAGACACTCTTGACAATGCTCAGGATGACAAGCCAGGCTTACTGAATGGATATCCAGCACCATACCATGATTTTAATGGTATCACATCAGAATTCGGTGCTCACTTTATCTTAAAAGTAGATAAAATCCTTATGAAAGAAAAATATTACAACGCAATTATCAATGGAGTAAAAGCAGGAGACTTCCCACCAGTTCCAGTAGATTACGGTTACCGTGACTCTAAGAACTTCTGGTACACCAAGTTCAGAAGACCAATTCCAGAACTTCTTCCTGTACGTGAAACAACGGTTGCTTCTGTAAAATACGCAGCAGACCGTATTGATGACAAGATTAAGTTCACAGATGAAGCATGTGCAAAGCTTGTAAAAGTTCCACGTATTTTCTTACCAACAGCATTAAAAGGCTGCGTACAGTGGGCAAGAGAAAACAATGTTGAACTGATTACAGCAGAACATATGGATATCATCAACGACAAACGTGCAAAGGAGAAAAATAGATAATGAAGGTTGTATTAGCAGGTGCCTTTGGTAAATTAGGTACAGATATTTTAATCGAACTCTGCAAACAGGGGCACGAAGTAGTAGCTGCTGACTTAGTAGAAAAACAGTTAGAAGGCTATACATATACATGCAAAAAAATCGATGTTACAAATCCAGCAACATTAGAAGGAATTTGTGACGGTGCAGAAGTCATCATCAGCACAGTTGGTTTAACAGGAACCAGTGCAACAACTACAAACTACGAAATCGACTTAAATGGTAACGTAAATCTTTTAAAAGAAGCACAGAAAGCTGGCGTTAAAACATTCGTATACATTTCTGTTATTAAAGCAGACAGCGCACCAGGCGTTCCAATGCTTCACGCAAAATATCTCTTCGAAGAAGAATTAAAGAAGAGTGGTATGAATTACGTAATTCATAGACCAACAGGCTACTTCTATGATATCGCAAAAGTATTTATGCCAATGATTGAAAAAGGTGAAGTAACACTTCTCGGACAGAAGGCAGCTTACGCCAACGTTCTTGACACACCAGACTTCGCAGAATTCATCGTGAAACATATGAATGACGAAAAAGCAATGTTTGATGTAGGTGGAAAAGAAACTTATTCTTATGAAGAACTTGCAAAAATGTTCTTTGATGCAGCTGGAAAAGAACCAGTAATCAAACGTGCGCCAGAATTCTTATTTGATGTTCTTGCATTCATTAACAAATTAAAGAAAAACGGTAAAGAAGCCATCCTCAAGTTCTCTAAATGGACACTTACCAATGACTTAGTTGGTGATTCTATTTGTGGAGACGCAAGCTTTAAGGAATATATCTACAAACGCTACCAGGAGGAGAAGTAATATGTGGGCAGGACTTGGAATTTTATATGTAGTTTGCCTTGTATGTTGTCTCATCGGCTTCTACAAATTTGTATACTTTTTATCAGTAGGCTATGGATTTTCCGTTTCTGGTTGCGGTATTGCAATTATGATTATGGACAAATTCAGCCATCTTGAAGTGATTTTAATTGGTCTTATTCTTGTGGCATATGGTATTCGCCTTGGCGGATTCCTTCTCTGGAGAGAAATCAAGAGTGCAGCTTACAAGAAAACTTTGGCAGAAGCATCTGGTGAAAAACCAATGCCTGTATTTGTAAAAGCAACAATCTGGCTTTGCGTAGGCCTTATGTACGTAGCTCAGGTTTCACCAGTGTACTTCCGTGTACATAACGGGGAAGGCCTTGGCGTAACAGGATATGTTGGAGCAGTAGTAATGCTGATTGCTCTTATCATTGAAAGTATTGCTGACAAACAGAAATCTGCAGCAAAAGCAATTAATCCAAAGCGTTTCTGCGACACAGGATTGTACAAAATCGTTCGTTGCCCTAATTACTTAGGAGAAATGTTATTCTGGACAGGCGTTGTTATTACAGGTTTCGGCGCATTAAATGGATGGTTACAGTGGGGAATCGCAATCGTTGGTTATATCTTAATCATCTATGTTATGTTAAGTGGTGCTAAGAGACTTGAGATTCGCCAGAACAAGAACTATGGCGAGGATCCTGAATATCAGGCATATGTGAAGAAAACACCTATCGTACTTCCTCTTGTTCCTCTTTATCATTTAGAGAACGTAAAGGGAATTGTAGTGTAAAAAAGGAGAGTTGTGAAAATGAACGGAATTACCGTGCCTATGGCAATTGTGGATTTTATCCCAGTACTTATGTTTTTCTTTGCAGCATGCTTGCTGCTTAAGGACCTGTATAATAAAATGACAAAAGGTGCATACGCACTTCTTGCAACAGGTTCTATTATGGTACTTATCGGTGGATTCTACAAAGCATTATGGAAAATCCTTTATGCATTAAACATTTGCGATTATCCATTATTAAGCGAAAGCTTTTTCCCAATCCAGGGAACAGGTTTCTTGCTTGTATTCCTTGCTTTAGTTGGAATGTTTACACCACATAATAAAAAGAATGTTACACTGAATTCAGCAGCAGTTGTTCCAGTATTGGATTCCTCTATGCCATTCGTAATCTTGCAGATTATCGGATGTGCAGGAATGCAGTTTACATTATTTGGAATCTCTCTTAAGATGAAAAAGAAAAATGCGGCAGTTTGCTACATCGTTGCATTTATCTTTATGCTTGCTATGGGATACCTTTCAGCGAAGTTTGATGATACTCCAGGAATGCATTGGGTAGCACAGCTTACCAATACTATTTCTCAGGGATCACTACTTCTTGGAACATGGATTCTCCATAAAGCAGGTTTAGCAGAGAAGAATTTGTGGTAAACATTTGTGTGAATGGAATTTAAGAAAGTGTAAAAAAATTGAGATTAAGCGCAATACGCTTAATCTCAATTTTTTTGGCTTGCGGGGAAAGTTAAGGAAAAAAGCTTACCTCTTAACGTTGAAAAATTACCTGTCACCTCACAACTATTGCCATAGAAAGACATATCTGTTAAAGTCTCATTATCAAATAACAAAAAGGACGGGAATAAAGATGAGTAAATTTGTAAATGTATCAGAAGAAGTCAAGAAATTAGACATAGAATTCAGTTGCGGTGAACTGGAAGTGCTGACAGGAGAGAATTTTAGCGTGAGTATCGAAGGCGAAGATACAGATAAGATTATCATAGAAGAACAGGGCGACCTCCTGAAAATCTATGATGAAAGAAAAGTAACAAAAGTAAAGACGAAGCATTTGTTCTTTAGAAAAAGTGTTGAATCTGAAAGCTGTCATATCACTATCAAAGTACCAGATGGAAAATCATTCGATAAAATTCATTTACATACAGGTGCGGTAGAAGTTCGTGCAAAAGACTTAATGACAGCAATCTTGATTATGAAAATGGGAGTAGGCGACGTAGAAATCAATTCATTAGAAGTAACTAATTATGGTAAGGTATCTGTAGGTACAGGTGATGTGGAAATACATAGCGGTTGTTTAAATGATATGGATATGAGTTTCGGTGTAGGTGAAGCGGATATTCGTGCAAAATTTACAGGTGCAACTAAAATCAGTGCAGGTGTAGGCGAATTATCTGTCGACTTGCAGGGTGAAGTTAGCGATTATTGTGTTACTGCAAGCAAAGGAATTGGTTCTGTTTCTGTAGAAGGCATGGATGTATCAGGTGATAATACCTATGGCTTTGGCGCAAATGAGGTAAATGTTAGCGGTGGCGTAGGAGCAATCAACATCCGCCTCGTATAACCAAGAATAGACACTAGTAACAACAATCTTTCCCCAATAGTGTTGTTAATAATATACATCTTCTTAGTAACTCAAAATCCCCGGGTGTATAATACCATCTCGACGACTTACGTCAGTCGGAGAAGAGATGGCATTATATATCCGGGGATTTTGGGAATATCGAAAAGCTATATTCTATAACACTTTTGAAAGAAACTCTTTCGCTCTTGGACTCTTCGGATTTGAGAAGAACTCCTCAGGAGCTGCTTCTTCCATAATCTTGCCTTCGTCAATGAAGAGAATGCGGTTTGCAACTTCTCTTGCGAAGCCCATTTCGTGAGTTACAATAATCATTGTAAGGCCTTCGTTGGCAAGGGATTTCATAAGGTCTAAAACTTCGCCAACCATTTCTGGGTCGAGAGCACTGGTAGGCTCGTCAAAGAGAATCACATCTGGATTCATAGCCAGGGAACGAACAATCGCAACACGCTGTTTCTGCCCACCGGAGAGGGTAGAAGGGTAAACATCTGCTTTTTCTTCCAAACCGATACGCTGTAGCAATTCAATTGCATTCTCTCGAGCGGACTCTTTAATCTGCGCCTTTGTAGTTGTAATTGGAATTAATTCCTGTTTTTTATTAGCACTCTTAAATAGGTTTGTAAATGCAATCCAACGGTTTTTGCGCTTTGCCTTAGCAAGTTCCTGACACTGAACATAAACAGGAGCCAGCATAATGTTCTGGATTACAGTTTTGTTGTTGAATAAGTTGAAATGCTGGAATACCATTCCCATTTTTCTACGATGAATATTAATGTCAACGGAGAAGTCTGCAATATCTACACCATTGAAAATAATCTGACCACCAGTTGGATCTTCCATACAGTTTAAGCAACGAAGGAAAGTGCTTTTTCCAGAGCCGGAAGGTCCGATAACACATACAATATCACCTTTGTTGATTTTAACGCTGATACCGTCTAATACGTTTTTGTCACCGAAGTGTTTTTCAAGATTAATTACGTCTATCACTTTTTCCAAGGCTCCTTTCCATAATTTTAATTCCTAAGCTGATAATCAGAACTAATACGATGTAGATGAGCGCCATAACAATGTATGGAACCATAAATTCGTAGCTGTTGGTACCAATCAGGTTAAATGCTACGTACAAATCAGTTGCACCTACGAAGCTTACAACAGAGGTTTCTTTAATCAGAGCAACGAATTCGTTACCAAGGGTAGGTAAGATGTTTTTTACCGCCTGTGGAATCACGATTTTCATCATGGTAGTACTAAAACTAAGACCTACTGCACGTCCTGCCTCCATCTGACCTGGATCAACGGACTGAATACCGCTTCGCATTATTTCAGAGATATATGCGCCACTGTTCAGACCAAATACTAGAATGGATACCTGTACGCCATCCATACGGATTCCCATAAGGGGAAGTAGTACATAGTAGAAAATCAGAAGCTGTACAACGATTGGAGTTCCACGAAACAGACTTACATAAAAACTACAGATGCCGTTTAATATACGTGGCATGATTTTGTATTTTGGAATAACGCGGACAGTAGCAATGAGTGTACCGATGAGAATACCGATAATCAAACCGCTTACAGCGATGATAATGGTATTCTGCAGACCTAGCATAATACGGTCGCATCCACCTTTGTTAAAAAAGATGTCTAGAAAGTTTTCGATTTTTGCTGGAAAATTTCCCATTTAAGTTTCTCCTATAATTGTTTAATGATTAAACATTCTATATATAATGACAAAATGTGATTAATATTCAGTAAGAAAAGTCCTATTAATTATATCGCCAAACGCAAGATTCCGCAAGGAAAAGGCGAGGTTAAGTAACACGTCGAGCCGTTCCTTGCGGAAATTGTGGTTGGCATCAATTTATAGTTTTTTTTACTGAACCTTATTAATTGCATCTACGATGCAGTCAGCTGGTGCAGAGTCAATGATAACATAATTCACGTTGCCATTTAACATATCCTGTACTGCAAGTGAGCCATTAGAGTTAGGAACACATGTTACAGGGAAACCTGCAAATCCCCAATCTTCATCACCTTCACAGTAGAGCTGACCTGTGGTTCCCTTCTGAACACCAATCTTGCAAGATGCATCTTTTGCTTTTAAGATTGCTTCTACGTCTTCTACAGTTTTGCAGTTATCGAATTCTGTACAGTCAGAAGGTACGATAAGCTTCTGAGAAGCATCATAGTAGGAATCAGAGAAGTTTACATGTTCTTTTCTATCTTCAGCGATTGTAAGACCTGCCATTGCGATGTCGCATTTCTGCTGACCAACTGCAAGACAAACAGCGTCGAAATCCATATGTACGATAACTAATTCTTTTCCAAGGTAATCAGCAAGTAATTTTGCGATTTCCATATCTACACCATAGAAGTCATCTCCACCTTCTGTGTATTCAAATGGAGCGAAAGCAGCATTAGTAGCAACTACTAACTGATCTTTTGAAGCATCCTGTTTTGCAGACTTAACGGCAACAGGTGTACCATTACTGAAGTAACGATCACAGATTTCTTCTAAAGTTCCATCTTCTTTGATTTTTTTGATGAACTCATTTACTTTTTCTAATAATTCTGGCTGATTCTTGTCAACACCGAATGCATACTGTTCTGATGTAAGTTCAATGTCGATAACTTTTGCTGTTTTAGCAGTTGCATTACCGCAAGCAGTTAATGAACTGAGTGCCATGCATAAAGCAAGTACAAGTGTAATAATCTTTTTCATTTTATTTTCCTCCGTAAATAAAAAATGTATAAACTATGTTTGAATGTATATTTTTATGCATAAAATGTATATTTATGCAATCACAATGCATAATATATCACGGTCAATTATAAAATGCAATACCTTTTTTCTTTATTTTATATATTTTTATATTGCAATGAAAAAATGACTGCACTATAATTTGAACATATTGAGAGATTACTCAATGGAAGTCTTATTAGGAGGTGCGTATTTATGAGCATCAGAATTGGAATTTTAGGTTACGGAAATCTTGGTAGAGGAATTGAATGTGCGATTAAGCAAAATCCAGATATGGAACTTGTGGCGGTGTTTACTAGAAGAGATCCAAAGACCGTGAATATTTTACACGAAGGAGTACAGGTTTATCACGTAGATGAAGCTGTTAAGATGAAGGATAAAATTGATGTTTTGATTCTGTGTGGTGGAAGTGCTACAGATTTGCCAAAACAGACAAAAGAATATG
Source organism: Lachnospiraceae bacterium (assembly GCA_015057035.1). GTDB lineage: Bacteria > Bacillota > Clostridia > Lachnospirales > Lachnospiraceae > Roseburia. Next base: position 77,182 of record SVFC01000007.1, read on the forward strand.
CACAGTATTTTAATGTGGTAGATAGTTTTGATACACATGCAAGAATACCAGAACATTTTGACGCAGTAAATGAAGCTGCGATGAATAATAATAAGGTAGCAATGATTTCTGTAGGCTGGGATCCAGGAATGTTCTCACTGAATCGTTTGTATGCCAATGCAATTTTACCACATGGTTGTGATTATACCTTCTGGGGCAAGGGCGTAAGTCAGGGACATTCTGATGCCATTCGCCGAGTAGAAGGTGTGAAAAACGGCAAGCAGTATACAGTTCCTGTGGAAGATGCCTTAGAAAGAGTAAGAGCAGGAGAGAATCCAGCCCTTACTACCAGAGAGAAACATACCAGAGAATGTTACGTTGTAGCAGAGGAAGGTGCCGACAAAGCTCGTATTGAAGCTGAAATCAAAAATATGCCAAACTACTTTGCCGACTATGACACAACAGTTACCTTTATCACAGAAGAAGAATTAAAAGAACATCATAGTGGTATTCCACATGGCGGATTTGTGATTCGTAGTGGAAAAACTGGATGGAATGAAGAGAACAGTCATATTATTGAATACAGCTTAAAACTGGATTCTAATCCAGAGTTTACAGCATCTGTGATTGTGGCTTATGCAAGAGCAACTTACCGCATGAGTCAGGAAGGCATGAAAGGCTGCAAGACCGTATTTGATGTGGCACCTGCATATTTGAGTCCAGTAAGTGCAGAAGAACTAAGAAAACATTTATTATAATTATAGAAAATACAGGGGGCAATGTATAAATTATGAAATGGCAGTCTTATCCAAGACCACAATTAAGAAGAGAATCTTATGTGATTTTAAATGGCACATGGAAACTTGATGGAAAAAACATTGAGATTCCATTTGCACCGCAGAGCAGATTGTCTGGATTCGAGGGAACAGTAGGGGATACTTTAGTATATGAGACTACGTTTTCTATTCCAGATGACTGGCAAAATGACAGGGTAATTCTTCATTTTGGCGCAGTAGACCAGGTGTGTGAAGTGTATGTAAACAGTATTCTGGTCGGAAAACATGAAGGTGGTTATCTGCATTTTTCATTTGATATTACAGATGCGCTTAAGAATGAAGGGGAGAACACTCTTCGCGTGAATGTAGTGGATACTCTTGACAGAAAGTACCCATATGGTAAGCAGTGTAAGAAACGTGGTGGTATGTGGTATACTCCAATCAGTGGCATCTGGCAGACAGTGTGGATGGAAAAGGTTCCTGTATCTTACATAGAAGAAATCAAACTGACTCCATCATTGTCCGATGTGGAAATCACAGTTGTAGGTAAGGTAAAAGGATTTAAAGCCATTGTATCTGATAAGAATGGTGTTGTGACAGAAGAAGCATTTGAAGAAAATACAGGAAAAATCACTATTCCAAATCCAATTCATTGGACCGTGGAGAATCCACATCTCTATGATGTCAAGATTGTTGCAGGTGAGGATGCTGTGGATTCCTATTTTGCATTGCGTACAGTAACGATTGAAAACATCAATGGTGTGAATCGTGTATGCTTAAATGGAAAACCAATTTTTATGCATGCGGTGTTGGATCAGGGATATTTTGAAGATGGAATTTATCTACCAGAAAAGGAAGATGAATTTGAAAAAGACATTCTTCGCATGAAAGAATTAGGATACAATACTCTGCGTAAACATATTAAGATTGAGCCAGAACAATTCTATTATGACTGTGACCGACTGGGTATGTTTGTCCTTCAGGATATGGTGAATAATGGTGGATATTCCTATGTTTTTGATACGGTGCTTCCAACCTTTGGTTTCAAGAAACGTAACGATTGCAAGGGTAGATATCAGGAACCAGATCGCAAGGTAATCTTTGAACAGCATATGAAGGATACCCTTCATGATTTGTATAATCATCCATGTATTATTGGATACACTATCTTCAATGAAGGATGGGGACAGTTCGAAAGTGACCGTATGTATGAACTGGCAAAATCTATTGATGGTACTCGTATCTATGATGCTACATCTGGCTGGTTTGCTCAGAAGAAGAGTGATTTGGATAGTGAACATATCTATTTCCGCGTAGAAGAGCTTCACGCCAAGGAACGTCCAATGTTCTTATCAGAATGTGGGGGATATTCTTATCTGGTAGAAGGACATGCTTTTAATCCAGACAAGACCTATGGGTATGGTGCATGCAAGGATTCCGAGGAGCTTACAGACCGTATTGTTGCTATGTATGAAGGAATGGTTCTTCCAGGGATTAAAGGCGGCGTATGCGGATGTGTATATACACAGCTCAGCGACGTAGAAGATGAGATTAACGGAATGTATACCTATGACAGAGAAGTGTGCAAGGTAAATAAAGAAAAAATGCAGGATTTAGCAAAGCGCATTTTTGCAGAGATTAATTAGTTTATTCATATAACAAAATAGAAAATGAAAAAAGACTCGCACCCCTGCGAGTCTTTTTTCGTCATCTAAAGATAATTTAAGTAAGAAGCGTTAACATTTCTTATCGAAATGTTTTTTTAGTGCTTCGAAACTTTCAGGACTAATAACGTGCTCCATACGGCAGGCATCTTCAGCCGCAATATCTTCTGGAACACCAAGGGATACCAGAAAATGGGTAATTGTCTCATGACGCTCATAAACCATATCTGCAATGGCACGTCCGCTTTCTGTTAAGGTAATATATCCTGCATTAGAAACCACAATATGTTCTTTTTCGCGGAGCTGCTTCATAGCAACGCTGACACTTGATTTTTTAAAGCCCAATTCATTGGCAATATCTACTGCACGAACTACTGGCAATGTTTTGCTAAGCATCAGTATGGTTTCTAAATAGTTTTCCGCTGATTCGTTGTAATGCATTGCAATTCCCCCAAACTTCCATCTATGTCTTTTGAGTATATCATAGGGAAGCATAAATTTCAAACAAAACCTAGATTCTTATGTTGATATAAGGGTGGGTTATGGAATTTATAAAAAAGTAAAATAGCCGGTTATATTGAAATAAAAATCTACTTGATTTATTATAGTATCAATAACTTTAGATACGTACGGGGTACGGGAAAGAGGAAAACGTATGATTTGTAAAATTGGTGTTATTGCAGGTGACGGAATTGGCCCAGAAATTGTAGCAGAGGCCCAGAAGGTGCTAGATGCTGTTGGAGCAAAATACGGTCACACTTTTGAATATACAGATATTTTAATGGGAGGCTGTTCTATTGATGCCACAGGAGTACCGCTTACAGATGAAGCTATTGCAGCAGCTAAGGCATCGGATGCAGTGCTGATGGGTTCTATTGGTGGTAATACATCCACATCACCTTGGTACAAACTTCCGCCAAACCTTCGTCCAGAAGCAGGGCTTCTTAAGATTCGTAAGGCATTGAATTTATTTGCGAACTTAAGACCTGCATATTTATATGAAGAATTAAAGGCGGCCTGTCCACTTCGTGATGACATCATCGGTGACGGTTTTGATATGATGATTATGAGAGAATTAACAGGAGGTCTCTATTTTGGAGACAGATACACCAAGGAAGTTGATGGTGTAATGACAGCTTGCGATTCTCTGACTTATACAGAAGAAGAAATTCGTAGAATTGCCATTCGTGGTTTCGACATCGCTATGAAACGTAGAAAAAAAGTAACTTCCGTGGATAAAGCCAACGTGTTAGATTCCTCCAGACTTTGGAGAAAAGTAGTCGAAGAAGTGGCCAAGGATTATCCAGAAGTTACATATGAGCATATGTTAGTTGATAACTGTGCAATGCAGTTGGTAAAGAATCCTGCTCAGTTTGATGTCATTTTAACCGAGAATATGTTTGGTGACATCTTATCAGACGAAGCTAGTATGGTAACTGGTTCCATCGGAATGTTATCTTCAGCAAGTTTGAATGACACCAAATTTGGTCTCTATGAGCCAAGTGGCGGTTCTGCACCAGACATTGCAGGACTTGGTATTGCGAATCCAATCGCAACCATTCTGAGTGCAGCGATGATGCTTCGTTACAGCTTTGACTTAGATAAAGAAGCAGACGCTGTGGAAGCGGCAGTGAAACAGGTGTTAAAAGAAGGCTATCGCACCGGCGACATTATGCCACAGAATGGTGAGAGCACAGATGGCATCACCAAGGTTGGTACAGTACAGATGGGTAGCTTGATTGCAGAGAGAGTTTAGTTGTAGAACAGGAAGACTTGTAGTAAAATAATAGATGTTGTTTTGATGAAAGTTGAGACCGAGATTAGAGAAAAGAGGATAAATCATGAGAAGTGATAATGTAAAAGCAGGAATGCAGCAGGCTCCACATCGAAGCCTTTTCAATGCTTTAGGATTTACAGAAGAAGAAATGAAAAAACCTATGGTAGGTATCGTTAGTTCCTATAACGAAATCGTGCCAGGACATATGAACTTAGATAAGATTGTAAACGCAGTAAAACTTGGTGTAGCAGAAGCAGGCGGAGTACCAGTCGTATTCCCTGCTATTGCAGTATGTGATGGTATCGCCATGGGACATGTGGGAATGAAATATTCTCTTGTAACCAGGGATTTAATTGCGGATTCCACAGAAGCTATGGCGCTTGCACATCAGTTTGATGCTTTAGTTATGGTTCCAAACTGTGACAAGAATGTACCAGGTTTACTTATGGCAGCAGCGCGTATCAACGTACCAACCGTATTTGTATCGGGTGGTCCAATGCTAGCAGGTAAAGTTAAAGGATGTAAAACAAGTCTTTCTTCTATGTTTGAAGCAGTAGGTTCTTATGCTGCAGGAACAATGACAGAAGAAGACGTTAGGGAATACGAAGAGAAGGCATGTCCAACCTGTGGTTCCTGCTCAGGAATGTACACCGCTAACTCTATGAACTGTCTTACAGAAGCCCTTGGTATGGGACTTGGTGGAAATGGCACGATTCCAGCTGTATACTCTGACAGAATTCGCCTTGCAAAACACGCAGGTATGGCAGTTATGGATCTCTATAACAAGAATATCCGACCAAGAGATATTATGACAAAAGAATCCATTATCAATGCGTTAACTGTAGATATGGCATTAGGATGTTCTACAAACTCAATGCTTCATTTACCAGCAATTGCTCATGAGATTGGATTTGACTTTGATATTGAATTTGCCAACCCAATCAGCGAAAAAACACCAAACCTTTGCCACTTGGCGCCAGCAGGACATACCTATATGGAAGACTTAAATGAAGCAGGTGGTGTATACGCAGTTATGAAACAGCTTGCTGATGCAGGACTTCTTAACACAGACTGTATGACAGTAACTGGTAAGACAATTGGCGAAAACATTAAGTATGCAGTAAACAAGAATCCAGAGGTTATCAGACCAATGGATAATCCATATAGCAAAACAGGTGGCCTTGCAGTATTAAAAGGGAACCTTGCACCAGACGGCAGTGTCGTAAAACGTTCTGCAGTAGTAGATGAAATGATGGTACACGAAGGACCAGCCAGAGTATTTGATTGTGAAGAAGATGCAATTGCAGCAATCAAAGGAGGTAAAATCGTAGCAGGAGACGTAGTAGTTATCCGTTACGAAGGACCAAAAGGTGGCCCTGGTATGAGAGAGATGTTAAACCCAACTTCTGCAATTGCAGGTATGGGACTTGGAAGTTCGGTAGCTTTGATTACAGACGGACGTTTCTCAGGTGCTTCCCGTGGCGCATCCATCGGACACGTTTCTCCAGAAGCGGCAGTTGGTGGTCCAATTGCTCTGATTGAAGAAGGAGATATTATCAAGATTAATATTCCAGAGATGAAACTGGATGTGGCAGTTTCTGACGAAGAGATGGCAGCACGTCGTGCCAACTGGCAGCCTCGTGAACCAAAAGTAACCACAGGATACTTAAAGAGATATGCATCTATGGTTACATCTGGCAATAGAGGAGCTGTACTTGAGATTAAGTAGTTTAGAGAAAGGAATCCAAACTGTTCCAAAGAACCTGGAATACATATTAGAGGATGGGACGGTTTGGAGTTGTTATTAGATATGACACTTACAGGTTCACAGATTATTATAGAATGTTTAAAAGAACAAGGTGTAGATACCGTATTTGGTTATCCGGGCGGAGCAATTTTAAATGTCTATGATGCTATTTATCAGCAAAATGATATAAAGCATGTTCTGACTTCTCATGAACAGGGTGCATCCCACGCAGCGGATGGATACGCAAGAAGTACAGGAAAAGTTGGTGTATGTTTTGCAACTAGTGGACCGGGAGCAACAAACCTGGTAACAGGAATTGCAACGGCATATATGGACTCTGTACCTATGGTGGCAATCACCTGTAACGTAACCTTGCCACTGCTTGGCAAGGACAGTTTCCAGGAGATTGACATTGCAGGCATTACAACACCAATTACAAAGCATAACTTCATTGTAAAAGATGTGGAAAATCTTGCAGCAACCATTCGTAGAGCGTTTAAGATTGCAAGAAAAGGTCGTCCAGGCCCAGTGCTTGTGGATATTCCAAAAGACGTAACAGCAGCTAAATGCGAATATGAACCACAAGAGGTGGAATTACCAGCAAGAGTTTCTCATACAATTAAAGATGAGGATATCGAGAGAGCACTTCGAAGAATCAGAAAGGCCAAGAAACCATTTATTTTCGTAGGTGGTGGCGCAGTAATTTCAGAAGCAAGCGAAGAACTTCGCAAGTTCGTTGATCTGGTAGATGCTCCGGTGTGTGATACCTTAATGGGAAAAGGTGCATTTGATGGCACAGATGAACGATATACAGGAATGCTCGGTATGCATGGAACCAAGACTTCAAACCTTGGCGTAAGTGAATGTGATTTGCTGATTGCCATTGGTTCTCGTTTTTCTGACAGGGTTTTGGGTAATCCTAAGAAATTTGCCCATCAGGCAAAGATTTTACATATAGATGTGGATCCAGCAGAGATTAATAAGAATGTGATTGCGGATGCAGCCGTTATCGGAGATGTAAAAGAGGTTCTTACGAGACTCAATGAAAAGCTTCCACATTATGAGCATACGGAATGGATGGAGCATATCAAGGAATACAAGGCAAAATATCCGCTTTCCTATAATCCAAAAGGGTTAAGTGGTCCATATATTATTGAACAGATTTATAATATGACCCGTGGAGATGCTATTATGGTTACGGAAGTAGGGCAACATCAGATGTGGGCAGCACAGTATTATAAATATAAAAACCCAAGAACACTTCTTTCTTCTGGTGGTCTTGGAACTATGGGATATGGCCTTGGAGCAGCCATTGGTGCCCAGATGGCGAACCCAGAGAAGCAGGTGATTAACATTGCAGGCGACGGCTGTTTCCGTATGAATATGAATGAACTGGCTACTGCCAGTCGTCAGAAATTGCCACTCATAGAGGTAATTATGAACAACCATGTGTTAGGAATGGTTCGTCAGTGGCAGACATTATTCTATGAACAGCATTATTCAGCGACCATATTGGATGATGGTGTGGATTTTGTAAAACTTGCAGAAGCAATGGGATGTGAGGCACGTCGTGTTACAAATCGTGAAGAGTTCCGTGAGGCCCTTAAAGAAGCTTTAGGATGCAAAGTACCATTTGTGATTGATTGTATCATTGATTCGGACGATAAGGTTTGGCCAATGGTAGCACCAGGAAGTCCAATTAACGAGGCATTTGATGCTTCTGACGTAGCAAATAATTCGTAAAAAAGTATTGTGCAGATACAGAAAATAAAATAAGCGGGGACGATAGAAACGTAAGACAAAAGTCCCTGCAATTTTATAACCAACAAACTTTAATGCAACAAAGCGTTAAAATGATAAAGATTTCCAAATATTATGAAAAAACAAAAAAGAAACAGGAGGTAATTGGAAATGAGTAGAGTGTATAATTTCTCAGCAGGACCTGCAGTTTTACCAGAAGAGGTATTACGTGAAGCTGCAGAAGAAATGATGGATTACAGAGGTTGTGGAATGTCGGTTATGGAGATGAGTCATCGCTCGAAAGTTTTCGATGAAATCATCAAAGAAGCAGAAGCAGATTTAAGAGAGCTGATGAATATTCCGGATAATTACAAAGTTCTTTTCTTACAGGGTGGTGCATCCCAGCAGTTTGCAGCAGTACCAATGAACCTGATGAAAAACAAAAAAGCAGGCTACATTATTACAGGTCAGTGGGCTAAGAAAGCATATCAGGAAGCAAAACTTTTCGGTGAGGCAGTAGAACTGGCTTCTTCCGCAGACAAGACATTTTCTTATATCCCAGATTGTAGTGATTTGCCAATCACAGAAGATATGGACTATGTATATATCTGTGAAAATAATACCATCTATGGTACCAAGTTCAAAGAACTTCCAAATACAAAGGGCAAAGACTTGGTAGCAGACGTTTCATCCTGCTTCTTATCAGAACCAGTTGATGTATCAAAATACGCAATCATCTACGGTGGCGTTCAGAAAAATGTAGGCCCAGCAGGTGTGGTAATTGCCATCATTCGTGAAGATTTAATTACAGATGATGTTTTACCAGGAACACCAACGATGCTGAAATATAAAACACAAGCCGACAATGATTCTCTGTACAACACACCACCTTGCTATGGCATCTATATCTGTGGCAAAGTATTCAAATGGATTAAGAATATGGGCGGCCTTGAAGTAATGAAGCAGAAGAATGAAGAAAAGGCTAAGATTCTCTATGATTTCTTAGACGAAAGCAAGATGTTCAAAGGCACGGTTGCTCCAGAAGATCGTTCCCTTATGAATGTGCCATTTGTAACGGGTAATGATGAACTGGATGCCAAATTTGTAAAAGAAGCAAAAGCCGCTGGCTTTGAAAACCTGAAGGGACACCGTAGCGTTGGCGGAATGAGAGCATCTATCTATAACGCAATGCCAAAAGAAGGTGTAGAAAAATTAGTTGCATTTATGAAGAAGTTCGAGGAAGAGAATGCGTAAGGAGGATAAGGAAGATGTATAAATATAATTGTCTTAACCCTATCGCTGATGTGGGTTTAAATCTTTTTTCTGGCGAGTATACAAAAACAGATAGTATAATGGACGCAGACTGTGCGCTGGTAAGAAGCGCTTCCATGCATGACATGGAACTGGGCGATACTGTTCTTGCGGTAGCAAGAGCCGGTGCAGGCGTTAACAATATTCCTCTGGACGTCTGTGCCGAAAAAGGTATCGTGGTATTCAATACTCCAGGTGCCAATGCCAACGGTGTAAAAGAACTGGTGCTTGCAGCTATGCTTTATGCATCCCGTGATCTAGTTGGTGGTATCGAATGGTGTATTGCCAATAAGGATGATGAGAACATTGCCAAAACTGCAGAAAAAGAAAAGAAAAACTTCGCAGGAACAGAAATCTCTGGTAAGAAACTGGGTGTCATCGGTCTTGGTGCTATTGGCGTTCTTGTGGCAAATGCAGCGACAAACCTTGGTATGGAAGTTTATGGCTATGACCCATATATTTCTGTAAATGCCGCTTGGAGTTTATCTGGTACTGTAAAACACATCAGTAACATTGATGACATTTACAGAGAATGTGATTTTATCTCAATTCATGTTCCACTTTTGGATTCTACCAAGAAAATGGTGAATGCAGATGCAATCGCTAAGATGAAACCAAACGCAGTGGTATTAAACTTCGCAAGAGATTTATTGGTAGACGAAGAAGCAATGGTGGCTGCTTTGGCAGAAGGTAAAGTACATAAATATGTAACAGACTTTGCGAATCCTACTGTAGTGGGGGCAAAAGGTTGTATCGTAACACCACATTTGGGAGCATCTACCGCAGAGTCAGAAGACAACTGCGCAATTATGGCAGTACGTGAGCTTCGTGACTACTTAGAAAACGGTAACATCGTACATTCTGTGAACTATCCAGATTGTAGTATGGGTGCTTGTGTAACCGCAGGAAGAATTGCAATCTTACACAAGAATGTCAAAGGTATGATTAGCCAGTACTCAACCATTTTAGGGGATGCGGATGTCAACGTAGCAGATATGACTAATAAGGCAAAGGGCGAATATGCCTATGCGTTAATTGACGTGGATTCTCCAATTAGTGATGCTGTATTGGAAGAGTTGGCTGCAATTGAGGGCGTGTTGCGAGTAAGAAAAATAAAATAATGTGTGCATACAATTTCTATACAAGCATAGGAAATATCTCTTGATTTTCGAAAAAACAAGAGTAAAATAATAAGAAAAACGAAAGAAGAGGTATAATTTTATGGAAGCATTATGGGCATTTATTGTAGCATCATTACCAGCAGTACTTGGTTTCCTTTTGGATTTACTGTGGATTGTAATTCTCCTTGTAGTAGGAAGCAAGTTAATTAAGTTTGCAGTTAAGATGCTGAAAAGCATTATGCAGAAGAGTAACGTAGAACCAGGCGTTATTACTTTCTTAAGTTCATTGGCAAAATACGCATTATACTTTGTGCTTGGAATGGTTATTTTATCACAGTTTGGTGTTACATCTGCATCAGTTATCGCAGTATTAGGCTCTGCAGGTTTAGCAGTAGGTATGGCATTACAGGGAAGTTTATCTAACTTCGCAGGTGGTGTGCTGATTCTTCTCTTAAAACCATTCGTAGTTGGCGATTATATCGTGGAAAATGGTGGTGGACAGGAAGGTACTGTAGCAGAAATCGGTATTTTCTATACTAAGTTATTAACAGTTGATAACAAGGCAATCTATTTACCAAACGGTGCATTATCTAACAATAGTATTGTTAACGTATCTGCAATGGCAAAGCGTCGTGTAGATATTGAAGTTGGTGTTGCTTACAACAGCGACCTTGCTAAGGTAAAAGCAGTGTTAACAGATATTGCTACTAATGAAGAAGCACGTTTAGAAAATGAAGATATGAACGTGTTTGTATCTTCTTTGGGCGACAGCAGTGTGAACATGGGCGTTCGTATCTGGGTAAACAGTGGTGATTACTGGGCTGCAAAATGGCGTATGACCGAAGAAATCAAACTTGCATTAGATAAAAATGGAATTGAAATTCCATTCCCACAGGTTGACGTTAACCTTAAAAAATAATTTTGTTGACATTTAACAGAAAATCTTAAAAACATTTGACATATTTCGTCATATGTGCTAATGTTAAACAAGCGAGTAGCATAGCTCGTTAGGTTTTTACATTTTAGGAGGATTTTTAGTTATGCAGCAGGGAACAGTTAAGTGGTTTAATGCAAAAAAAGGTTACGGATTCATCTCTGATGAAGCTGGTAACGAAGTATTCGTACATTTCTCAGCATTGAATATGGACGGATTCAAAGAATTAAAAGATGGTGAAAAGGTTGAGTTTGAAGTAGTTGATGGCGAAAAAGGACCACAGGCTGCAAATGTAACACGTATTTAATGATTATTTAAATATAAGCACCAAAGCCCCTCACGAGAGTGAGGGGCTATTTCTTTTGTTGCACATAAGGTAAAAAGGGTGTACAATCACAAAAGACGAAAAATAGTATAAAATTTAATTTGAGGTATTACATATCATGAAAAAAAGACTTTTGGCATTGTTATTAGTTATTGCATTAGTATTCTCAGGATGTACTCCAGGTGCTACGGTTCCTACAGAACCTAACTCAACAGAATCTGATTCGAAAGAACCAGGTTCCAGTGAAGAGGACCTATCAAATCCTGGAGAAAGTGATACAGGATCAGACGAGCCTGAATCAACTGAAACAGATAAAGATACAGGTACAGATGAACCAGGAAGTTCGGAACAAGGCTCATCAGAACCGGAACCATCGGAACCAGATTCTGATAAACCAGGATCATCAGAACCAGGTTCAACAGAGCCTGACACATCTGAGCCAAGCGGATGCAAGAATCATAAAGATGCCAATGCAGATGATTTCTGCGATGTCTGCAACAAATACTTAATCGTATATGTGGATTTCTATGGCATTAATGACTTACACGGAAAATTTGTGGATGGTGCATCTCATCCAGGTGTAGATGAATTGACTACATATCTCAAAAATATGAGAGCAAAGGACGACTATGCTTTTTTCTTGTCCGCAGGTGATATGTGGCAGGGTAGTGCAGAATCCAATATGACCAAAGGGATGATTATGACTGAATGGATGAACGAGTTGGATTTTGTAGGAATGGCATTAGGAAACCATGAATATGACTGGGGTGAGGAATACATCAAAGCCAACGCAGAACTGGCAGAGTTCCCATTCCTTGCTATCAATATTTACGATAGAGATACCAATCAATTAGTAGACTATTGCCAGCCTTCCGTTGTAGTAGAAGCGGGAGATATTCAAATCGGTATTATTGGTGCTATGGGAGATTGTTATTCTTCTATTGCAACAGATAAGTCTGAAGGAGTTTATTTCAAGGTAAAAAATGAACTGACTGAATTGGTAAAAGCAGAGTCTGAACGACTTCGTAGCCAGGGCGTAGATTGTATCGTATATGTGATTCATGATGGCTATGGACAGAGTTCTTCTGGTAATACAGTTTCAAGTTCGCAGATTAAGAGTTACTATGATGTACAGTTATCCAATGGTTATGTGGATTTAGTATTTGAAGGACATACCCACCAGGGATACGCTCTGAAGGATGAATACGGTGTATATCATATGCAGCATCGTGGCGATAACAATGGTGGTATTTCTCATGTGGAACTCAAGGTTAATTCTGTGACCAGCAAGGTAAGTGTTAGTGTGGCACGTTTGGTAACAACCGGTACATATTCAAACTTAAACGATGATCCAATCGTGAATCAGTTGCTTGAGAAATACAAAGACCAGATTGACCCAGCTTATGATGTTTTGGGATATAACTCGGTATATCGTGGTTACGAAGCTCTCCATCAGTTGGTTGCGGATATGTATTATGATGCAGGCGTGAAAAAATGGGGAAATCAGTACGATGTGGTGTTAGGCGGAGGATTTATCTCTGTTCGAAGCCCATACAAGATGCCAGTAGGGGATGTGAAATACGAGTTGCTTCAGACCTTATACCCATTTGATAATGATGTAGTATTGTGCTCAATTAAAGGCAGTGATTTGTTGTCTTATTTTATTAATTCAAACAATGAACATTATTACACTAAGTATCAAAGTGGACTGAAGGAAGCGATAGCAGCAAATCCAAACGGAACCTATTACATTATTACGGATACCTATACATCCACCTACAGATATGCACCTAAGAGTTTAAAAGAAATTGCTCGTTATGACAGTGGTGTTTATGCAAGAGATTTGGTAGCAGACTATATCAAAAATGGCGGATTGAAATAATGAAATACACATTCTGCCCATATTGTGGCGATAAACTTATCAAAAAAGAAATCGGCGATGAAGGATTAATTCCTTATTGCGAAAGATGCAGTGTTCCATTATGGGATTCTTTTACTACATGTATTATAACTGCAGTTGTAAATGAAGAAAATGAAGTTGTGCTCATCAAGCAAAGTTATGAGTCTACAGCCAACTACGTATGTGTTGCAGGGGTTATGAAACTTGGCGAGTCAGCAGAAGAAACTGTTATCCGAGAAGTGAAAGAAGAGATTGGATTAGATGTAGTGGAATTACAGTTTGTTCAAAGTTATCCCTATGAGAAAAAAGAAATGTTGATGCTAGGATTTAAGGCTGTGGTGAAGAAGGATGAATTCAAACTCTCTGGAGAAGTGGATTCTGTGAAGTGGTTTAAATTTGATGAAGCTTTGGGGAATATCCGTGAGGGTAGTATTGCTTGGCAGTTGGTGAAGAGCGTGATAGGAAATAGTGTTGAGAAATAAAAAAAGGGGATGAATAAAGATGAAACATAAGTACTTATCGGTATTGAAAATTGTCTTAATAGTACTAATTGTAGAAGCGGCTCTTTCAGGAATGTATTATCTGTTTGTTTATGATGCGAATAAGCCTCGTCAATACGAACCACAATTGAGTAGTAGATTTTTGGAAATGCAAATAAAAAAAATTGAACCACTAACGGAAGATTACATTGATGAAGTTATGATTTCGCAGGATGACTTTAAGGGAATCCTTGGATATTATTGTTGCAAAGATGCATCTGACGAAATGGATGGATTTGTTGGATATTTGGAATATTGTGGAGGATCTTATACACATGTCGTATTCCCGGATGACTCCTATGAAATCTGTGTGGGCACTGTAATATATGAGAATATCATTGATGCATGGCAATATGGTTGGTGGGATAGAGATGGTAATCGGTATGCAGATATCAACGGAGAAGATGCAGCTAAGGGCAAACCGAATTATAGGTACCATTATCGTTTTGTGATTCGAAAAAACAACGATATATACTCCATGGAAGCATTTTGTAATACTGATGATGCGGAAAAAGTGTTTACCGTATGTGTAGAAAATATAAATGAGTTATAAAAATGAAAGGGGGACTTTTTATGAAAAAATCTATACTATTAATGTTGGTTACAGTTTTACTGTTATTATCTGCTTGTGGGCAGGATTCACAAAAGGATTCTGATTCTGTCACTAAATCTGATCCAACAACTCTTTATGATAGATTTATATCTGGTGATATTTCTGCTCTTTCTAAAAATGGAGATGAAGTGTCAATTAATGATTATGTAGATGATTCTACTTACAGGATGTATGCCATCTATGATATGAACGGCGATACAATTCCGGAATTGCTCATAAAAACCGCAAGAAATTTTACAATTTTTTGGACGAAAAACAATGAACTATGCGTTTGGTATGAAGGTACAAACTACTGTAGCCCACTAAATAATATGGCAGTATTATCAGAACGCTCAGGTGGCGCTCCTGAGCATATTAATTATAGATATGAAGTACTAGGATACAATGGAGAAACATTAATATATGTCGAGTTTGCAGAATATTCATCCTTTGAATATGAGGGCGAACAACATCCGGAATTATATGAGATTAATGGCCTGGAAGTAAGTAAAGATGTTTATACTTCTCTAACTGCTCCATTACTTAGTATTAAAGATGATGAAATCAAATGGGAACCTATTCCAACTGTGTAAACATCTGAGCGGAAGGTCTTTTATTGAGAAAGGATGGAGTTTGTGTATAAAATAAAATTTATGTTTGATTATTGCGCAAGTTCTTGTTTATGGAGTGATTCCGCAGGAGTGTTACCATTAGAAGAATTTCTGATTTCGGAGGAATTGAAGAAAGTGCTAAGAGATTTGTGTCTAGAATATGATTCTATTTTAAATTGGGATAATCCTGCGTCTGGATTTGTTTGGACATTGGAACAGGTAGAAGACTTTCGGTCAAGAGCACAACAAGCATATGATCAATTGATAGATGAATTGGGAGAATTATATGAAGTACGGAATCTTATTAATAAATGTCTTGGAATAAAGAATTAAAGATTTATTTTGAGAGCGGCTTATCTAATAAATCATTAGATGAGCCGCTTAAATTATAGTGTTTGGCGATATTTGTTAAGAGCATTGCACTTCAAATATATTATTGTTATAAATCACAGCTATGTGGCGGTTGAGTACTACAAGGGTAAATGTGTCGCCAATAGAAGCGGTATCGTAGATTTCCTTGTCATCCATAGAATTCATAGTAGACCATTTGTAATTCATTTGGTGAGGGATATCAAAGTCTCCGTTGCTAAAGGATAGTCGATATGGTTTAGCACTAATCCATTTTCCAAGCATTGGTCTAAAATCTTGTTTCTTATTCAAAGTATTAATTTTGACAGAATATTTTAAGTTTTTTATTTTGATATACATGACAAAGATATATATAAAGCATAGTATTTCGCATAAAACGACGATTAAGGTCACGATTGGTAATAATGGAATATCAATGGATATGTTGAGAGTAATAATAGCAATACAGAGTGCAAAAAGAATCCATAATAATGGAAGCCCAATAATGACACCCAATGTTTCGTCATATATGCATTGCATTAAATCTTTGTGGATTTGATATGTAGTTACCTGTTCTTTTTTCATCTGAATGTCACCTCTTTATAATTTTGATGATTAATTATACAAAAAATCGCTTAAACCTCACGGTCTGAGCGATCTTGTCTTTAGGGGGAGTTTTTGGCAGCCCCTTTGTTTATGAATGAAATAGGTGGGTGACAATCCACATCTCCTAACTATGGGCGACGGCCGCCTGTTCCGTCCTCAGATTCCATTCAAACATATTTTTATGTTCTTATAATTATATTATACGCATATGTTTTTATTTGTCAACCTTAAGCAAGGTTCCCTTCTGTATGTATCTATCAGCGTTATGAGAGCTTAGAAGGTGAAGTGTGCGTACATAATAGTTATTGTTTGACGAGATTTTTACTCCTACACGAATAAATTCAGAATTAACAGTATACTCTTTGACGTACATAATAGAATTATCTTTCGGGTTTATTCCAACATAGTCGGGGTCAGAAAGAATTTCGCCCAAATCGCGGAAGTATTTATCATATTCATATGGATGTCGTTTTTGAATGTGCGAAATATTTACGTCACCTATTAAAATGGGAGTATTTTCGGTGATTTGTAGTTTGAGTAAATCTATAATCTTTTTCTTGAAATAACCTATTATTGCCAAGTTATCTTTGTATCCTCCGATTGTGGATTAGAATGAATTGTAATAATAAATATGGTATCACAAGTGATGCGAAAGTGCAACCATTTGGTGCACTCAATGTAATATTTTAAAATCAATAAAACCATTCCAAAATCCCCGCTTTTGAGTTATAATACTATTATCTATGTGTTTTGGAGGAATAAGATGAGTTTTAAAGGTTTAACAGCATATGAATTGTTAAAAGAACAGGATTTGAATGACATACATTCCAAGGGATATATTCTCCGTCATAAGAAGAGTGGGGCAAGACTTGCGCTCGTTAGCAATGACGATGACAATAAAGTATTTTACATTGGATTTAGAACTCCGCCAGAAGATGAGACAGGTGTGCCACATATTATTGAGCATACTGTGCTTTGTGGTTCGGACAAGTTCCCAGTGAAGGACCCATTCGTAGAATTGGTGAAGGGTTCACTCAATACATTTTTAAATGCCATGACATATCCAGACAAGACTCTGTATCCGGTAGCAAGCTATAACGACAAGGATTTTAAGAACTTGATGGACGTATATATGGATGCGGTACTTCATCCTAATATTTTAAAATATCAGGAGATTTTTAAGCAGGAAGGCTGGCACTATGAGTTAGAGGAAAAGGACGGCCCAGTGACCATCAATGGTGTAGTTTATAATGAGATGAAGGGAGCGTATTCGTCCCCAGAAGAAATGCTTCAGACTGCCATTATGAAGGCTCTTTTCCCAGGCAATACTTATAGCAAGGATTCTGGCGGAAACCCTGAGTTTATACCAGAACTGACGTATGAAGCATACATTGATTTTTATAAAAAATATTACCATCCAACGAACTCGTACATCTATCTCTATGGTGATTTTGATATTGTAGAGCGTTTGGAGTGGTTAGATAAGGAATATTTGTCCGAATATGACAGAATCACTATCGACTCTGAAATTCATCCAGTAGACGACTTTGATGAAGTAAAGAACATTACAGGCAAATATCCAATTTCTTCCGATGAGTCAGAAGAAGATAATACCTACCTGTCTTACAGCAAGGTGATTGGTCATGTGTTAGACAGAAAACTCTGTCAGGCATTTGAGATGCTGGATTATGCCCTGGTGTCAGCGCCAGGTGCGCCAGTGCGTCAGGCATTGATTGATGCTGGAATTGGACAGGATGTCTATGCATCTTTTGAAGAGGGTATCTGTCAGCCTGCTTATCATATCGTTGCAAAAAATGCCAATGCTTGTGACAAAGAACGTTTTGTACAGATTATTGAAGATACACTCAAGAAGATTGTAGAAGATGGTGTGAACGAAGAATCCATCAAGGCGGCTATCAACAGCGCAGAATTCCGTTTCCGTGAAGCGGATTATGGTTCGTATCCAAAGGGCCTTCTCTATGGTCTGTTGTGTATGGACAGCTGGCTGTTTGATGATATGGAACCATTCATGTACGTGGAACTGTTAGACACCTTTGAATTTTTAAAGGCACAAATTGGAACCGGTTATTACGAAGAATTGATTCAGAAATATATTTTGGACAACACTCATGGCGTGGTAGTTTCCTTAGAACCAGAAAAAGGTTTAACCCAGCAGATGGAAGATGCGTTGGAAGCAAAGCTTGCTGCGTATAAGGCAACTCTTTCTGAAGCAGAACTGGATGCAATGGTAGAAGAAACCAAGCACCTGAAGGAATACCAGGAAACACCTTCTCCAGAAGAGGATCTGGCTAAAATCCCTATGTTAGAGCGAGAAGACCTTCGCAAGGAAGTATTGCCATACAGTAATATTGAAGAAACCGTGGCAGGTGTTCCAGTGGTACGCCACGATTATGAAACCAATGGTATTGATTATATTTCCCTTTATTTCGATGCAAGAGACATTGCAAAAGAGGATATTCCATATCTGGGATTCCTGAAAAATATTCTGGCATATATGGATACAGAAACCTATGCGTATGCAGATTTGGCAAATGCAATCAATATCCACACAGGTGGCCTTGCTACAGGACTTTATCCAATAGCAGAGGCTCATAATCCAGAACATCTTCTGGTACCATATGAATTCCGCGTAAAAGCATTAGAAG
Source organism: Lachnospiraceae bacterium (assembly GCA_015057035.1). GTDB lineage: Bacteria > Bacillota > Clostridia > Lachnospirales > Lachnospiraceae > Roseburia. The sequence goes on from SVFC01000007.1 coordinate 95,818, forward strand.
ACAATCTGTCAGAAGGCTTCAAACTGGTAAGTGAGATTCTTCTCACATCCAAGATTTCTGATACAAAGCGTCTGGCTGAGATTATTGCTCAGAGCAAGTCTCGCTTACAGTCATCCTTAAGCAGCGCAGGACATGTGGTATCTGCAATTAGAAGTATGGCTTACTTCTCAAAATATGCTTACTATATGGATGCAACTACTGGTATTGAGTATTATGACGAGATTTGCAAAATGGATGCCAAGATGTCAGAGAATCCACAGGCGGTAGTAGACAAATTTACAGAAATTGTGAAGAAGGTATTTTGCCAGTCACGTCTTCTGATTGGATATACTGGTAACGCAGAAAGCTATACAAGAGCAGAAGCGAAAATCAAAGCCTTTGTAGAGAGTCTTCCAGTAGGAGAACCTGCTGGGGAATCTATCAACTTTGAACTTCAGAAGAAAAACGAAGGTTTTACAGATGCATCTGCGATTCAGTATGTGTCCCGTTCTGGAGATTTTGCAAAGCATGGATATGAGTATACTGGTGCACTTCAGATTTTGAAGATGATTTTAAGTTATGACTATATGTGGATTAACATTCGTGTGAAGGGTGGCGCTTATGGATGTATGAGTTCCTTTACCCGTAGTGGTGAAACATACTTCACCTCTTATCGTGATCCAAACCTTAGAAAAACCAATGAAATCTATGACAAGATTCCAGAGTATCTGCGTGGGTTTGAAGCAGATGAGCACGAGATGACCAAATACATCATTGGTACCCTGGGTGGATTAGATACGCCACTGTATCCAGAAGGAAAAGGAAATCGTTCTATGGGAGCATACATGAGAAAACTTACTGTAGAAGATATCCAGAAGGAACGTAATGAGATTCTTGGAGCAACTCAGGAAGACGTTCGTGGGTTAGCAGATATGATTGAAGCGGTTCTTTCCGATGGCAACTTCTGTGTTATTGGTAACGAAAAGACAATCCGCAGTGAAAATGATATGTTTATGGGCATTCGTAGTTTAAATGAATAATAATATGCAAAGAAGTGACAAAAGTTCCAGAAAGGACAAAAATGAACGAAAAATTCAAATCAGGTTTTGTAACCATCATTGGTAGACCGAACGTAGGAAAGTCTACTCTTATGAATAAGTTGATAGGACAGAAGATTGCTATCACTTCCAACAAACCGCAGACCACCAGAAATCGTATTCAGACCGTGTATACGGATATGGAAAAAGGTCAGATTATTTTCTTGGATACTCCAGGTATTCACAAGGCAAAAAATAAACTTGGTGAATATATGGTAAACGTTGCGGAAAAAACTTTGAATGAAGTGGATGTAATTCTGTGGCTGGTAGAGCCAACCAACTACATTGGTGCAGGAGAGCAGCACATTGTTGAGCAGCTGAAGAAAACGGACACACCAGTGATCCTCATCATCAACAAGATAGATACAGTAGACAAAGATAAGGTGTTTGAGTTTATTGATACTTATCGCAAGGTATATGATTTCGCAGAAATCATTCCAACTTCAGCGTTACGTGGACAGAATACGGACGACATTATTGATAGTATTTTCAAATATCTGACCTATGGTCCAATGTTCTACGACGAAGATACCATCACAGATCAGCCAGAACGTGCTATCTGTGCAGAAATCATTCGTGAAAAAGCATTGCATGCATTAAACGATGAAATTCCTCATGGTATTGCAGTGGCAATCGACCAGATGAAATTCCGTCAGGGTGGACAGATGGTAGATATTGACGCCACTATTGTATGTGAACGTGATTCTCACAAGGGAATTATCATAGGAAAACAGGGTGCAATGCTTAAGAAAATCGGCACCAATGCCCGTTACGAGATGGAGCGCCTTCTTGACGCCAAAGTAAATTTAAAACTTTGGGTTAAGGTGAAGAAAGACTGGAGAGACAGTGATTTCCTAATCAAAAACTTTGGCTACAGAGAAGAAGAGTAAAGTTTGAATTAAATTTCCAATTTTTTTCGGGGATAGATTTCGCCTTAAAGTAAATTCTAACATTAGAGATGAATGGAGGGATTTGCGATGGAGAAACGTGATTCAGAAAAAAACTGGGATAACTTCTGGCTGAGCGGCAGGATAGATGATTATCTGCACTATCGCAGTAGTGTCGGAAGTAGTGACAAACACAAAGAGGATGTAAAAACCAATGGGACAGTCAGTGGTAGTGACAGGGATGGTACTAACGGCCATGCCAATTTCAGAATATGACAAGAGAATAACGATACTGACGAAAGAGCGTGGGAAGATTTCCGCTTTTGCCCGTGGTGCCCGCAGACCAAACAGTCAGTTACTGGCAGCAACCAATCCTTTTTCCTTCGGAGAGTTTGAACTTTTCGAAGGAAAGAGTTCTTATAATGTTTCTAGGGCCAGCATACATAATTATTTCCGTGAGTTGACGTTGGATGTGGATGCGGCATATATGGGATTCTATTTTCTGGAATTTGCAGAGTATTTCTGCCAGGAGAATAATGATGAGAAGGAAATGCTAAAGCTTTTGTACCAATCCCTACGAGCATTGGAGAGTCCTTCTTTTTCCAAGGAGCTGGTGCGTGTCATCTTTGAACTTAAGGCAATGACTATAAACGGTGAAGGACCAAGTATGTTTTCCTGTATGCATTGTCATAAGACGGAAGAGCTGGTGCATTTTTCCGTTCGAAGGGGCGGTATGTTTTGTCCAGAGTGTGTGAAGGCAATTAAGGAACTGAAAGGTGGTACGCCTGTATCGGGGAAGGATTTTCGCAAGATACATGAATCCACTCGTTATACAATGCAATACATTGTCTCTACACCAGTGGAAAAACTATTTTCTTTTCAGGTGTCAGAGGAAGTTTTAGAGCAGTTACAAAAGATTATGAAGGAATATATGCACGTTTATGTGAAGCATACCTTCAAATCCTTGCAAATTATTGACGAACTACAGTTGAAATAAGAAAATGAAAAGTGTATAATAGCAAGGATTATTATTTGTTTGGAGGAAACAATGGCGAAAAAGTCTACAAACAGAAGAAAGAGAAAGAAGTCCAAAAAGATTATCGTTGGAAGAAGCATAGCTTTAGTGCTATTTCTGATGCTGATATTGACTGTGCTTGGATACTTCATTGCGAAGGATCTATATCAGAAATGGGAAGCACGTTTTGAGTCCAATACCAGCGTGGTGTTTATCCAGAAAGATGGCAGTGTGGTTTCCAATGACGTAATCTATTTTGATACCAATATATATAACCAGACCGAGCTAGGGCTTTTTATTGAAGAAACCATTAGTACATATAATAAGAAGCATGGTGAAGGAGCAGTAGTGAAGAATTCCCTTACCATTGAGAATAATGTGGCTTCTTTGATTCTGGTTTATAAAGACGCTGATACCTACGAAGATTTCTCTGGAATTGAGTTGTTTATGGGAAGTGTTACGGAAGCAGTGGCTGCCGGGTATGATTTCGGCGGAAAGTTTGCCAAGATTGTAGATGGCAAGGCCGTGGAATGTACCAAGAGTGATTTCGTTGGAAGTACAGAGCTAAAGGTTGCGATTATTAAAGCAAACACCAAAATCCAGATTGAAGGAGAGATTTTATACATCTCCGCAGAAAATGTAATGGGTTACGGGAAAAACTGGATTGTAACCAAAGAAGGCTGTGATTTACTGGAAGTAGGAAATCAGTTGGAGACGGAAACTGGTACCGATACAAATACGGATACTGAAGGGCTGACGTCAGAAACAGAAAACTCAGATATTTCCGTAGACGGAAATGAAAATCTCACAGAAGAAGAGACAGAAAGTGGTACCGACATTATTTTTGATTTTGGCGACACAGAACTTCCACCAAAGGAAGATGAAACTTACACTGAAGTATATACTTACATTATTTATAAGTAGGATATGATATAGAAAAGAATATTACATAGAAAGTTGAGGACTTGTTATGGAAAAGACCATGGACAAAATTGTACAAGTAGCAAAAGCAAGAGGATTCGTATATCCAGGTTCTGAGATTTACGGCGGCCTTGCAAATACATGGGATTACGGTAATCTCGGTGTAGAATTAAAAAATAACGTAAAAAGAGCTTGGTGGCAGAAATTCATTCAGGAAAACCCATACAACGTTGGTGTTGACTGTGCCATCCTTATGAACCCACAGACATGGGTAGCATCTGGACATCTTGGTGGATTTGCTGATCCACTTATGGACTGTAAAGAATGTCATGAAAGATTCCGTGCAGACAAATTAATCGAAGATTACTGCGCAGAAAAGAACATCGAATTAGAAGGTTCTGTAGACGCTTGGTCAAAAGAAGAAATGGAAAACTTCGTTCGCGAAAACAACATTCCATGTCCAACCTGTGGAAAACACAACTTTACAGATATCAGACAGTTCAACCTGATGTTTAAGACATTCCAGGGTGTAACAGAAGATGCAAAGAACACAGTATACCTTCGTCCAGAAACAGCACAGGGTATCTTCGTAAACTTCAAGAACGTTCAGAGAACATCTCGTAAGAAAATTCCATTCGGTATTGGTCAGATTGGTAAATCTTTCCGTAACGAAATTACACCAGGTAACTTCACATTCCGTACTCGTGAATTCGAGCAGATGGAATTAGAATTCTTCTGTGAACCAGGAACAGACCTTGAATGGTTCGCATACTGGAGAAACTTCTGTCATCAGTGGTTACTTTCTCTTGGTATCAAAGATGAGGAACTTAGACTTCGTGACCACTCACCAGAAGAATTATGCTTCTACTCAAAAGCAACAACAGACTTCGAGTTCTTATTCCCATTCGGCTGGGGCGAACTTTGGGGTATTGCTGATAGAACAGACTACGACTTAACTCAGCATCAGAACGTATCTGGCGAAGATATGAGCTACTTCGATGACGAGAAGAGAGAGAAGTACATTCCATACGTTATTGAACCATCACTTGGTGCAGACCGTGTGGTACTTGCATTCCTTTGTGCAGCATATGACGAAGAAGAATTAGAAGGCGGAGATGTAAGAACAGTATTCCGTTTCCATCCAGTTCTTGCTCCAGTTAAGATTGGTGTGCTTCCACTTTCTAAGAAATTAAACGAAGGTGCAGAAAAAGTATTCGCTCAGCTTTCTAAGAAATACAACTGTGAATTCGACGATAGAGGAACAATTGGTAAGAGATATCGTCGTCAGGACGAAATCGGAACACCATTCTGTATCACATATGACTTCGATTCAGAAGTTGATGGCTGTGTAACAGTTCGTGACCGTGACACAATGCAGCAGGAAAGAATTGCCATTGCTGATTTGGATGCATATTTTGCAGAAAAATTCACATTTTAATAGTGTCACAGATACCGTAAATCGCGAATTTGCCCGTAGGTATAACTTGAATGAATAGTTAAATCAAATTTCTTGCGAATTTTGATATATTTTTAACGGGAAAATACTTGCGAAATGAGAAATCTGTGTTAAAATAGTCTATGTGCGACCATTTTTAGGTCGTACATGGACTTTTTGATTATCAGGGGATTCATTCCCTTGATGGATACATATTATATTTTATCTTTAGGAGGAAATGTCACATGGCAAACAAATGGGTATATTTGTTTAGTGAAGGCGATGCTACAATGCGTAACCTTCTTGGTGGTAAGGGTGCTAACCTTGCTGAAATGACAAAAATTATCGGTGCTGACGTAGTTCCACAGGGCTTCACAATCACAACAGAAGCTTGTACACAGTACTATGAAGACGGTCGTAAGATCAACGATGAAATTCAGGCTCAGATCAATGAATACATCGTAAAAATGGAAGAAATCACAGGAAAGAAATTCGGCGACAAGGAAAATCCATTACTTGTTTCTGTTCGTTCAGGTGCTAGAGCTTCAATGCCAGGTATGATGGATACAATCCTTAACCTTGGTCTTAACGAAGATGTAGTTAATACAATGGCTGCAAAATCAGGCAACCCACGTTGGGCTTGGGACTGCTACAGACGTTTCATTCAGATGTACTCTGACGTAGTTATGGAAGTTGGTAAGAAATACTTCGAAGAACTCATCGATGAAATGAAAGAAAAGAAAGGTGTTAAGCAGGACGTTGAATTAACAGCAGAAGATTTACAGGAATTAGCTAACCAGTTCAAGGCTGAATACAAGTCAAAAATTGGTGAAGATTTCCCTACAGATCCAAAGGTACAGTTAATGGGCGCTATCCAGGCTGTATTCCGTTCATGGGACAACCCACGTGCTAACGTTTACCGTCGTGACAACGATATCCCATATTCATGGGGAACAGCTGTTAACGTACAGTCAATGGCTTTCGGTAACATGGGAGATAACTGTGGTACTGGTGTTGCATTTACTCGTGACCCATCTACAGGTGAGAAGAAACTCATGGGTGAATTCTTAACAAATGCTCAGGGTGAAGACGTAGTAGCTGGTGTTCGTACTCCAATGCCAATCGCTCAGATGGAAGAAAAATTCCCAGCAGCATTCGCTAAATTCCAGGAAATCTGTGCAAGACTCGAAAATCACTACAGAGATATGCAGGATATGGAATTTACAGTAGAAAACGAAAAACTCTACATGTTACAGACACGTAACGGTAAGAGAACAGCTCAGGCTGCTCTTAAGATCGCTTGCGATTTAGTTGACGAAGGAATGAGAACAGAAGAAGAAGCTGTTGCAATGATTGATCCTCGTAACTTAGATACATTATTACATCCACAGT
>SVFC01000008.1 GCA_015057035.1 Lachnospiraceae bacterium
CGATTTCCAAGAAATCGTTTTACTGTTTTAAGGTCATCTTATAAAAGATGTGTTCGCTAGATCTTTGTCTAGACTTGAATTATTCTCATTGAATCTTTCAAGGTTTTTCACTGTTTAGTTATCAAGGAACTTTGTTGTCGAATTTCTCGCGACAACTTTGATAGAATATCACATGTCACTTTCCATGTCAACAACTTTTTTAAACTTTTTTTAAAGTTTTTGTCGCATTTTTCTCGCCTCAAAGTTGTGCACTTTAGCGAGATGCTTTGTTATAATAGCACGAGGGTATCCCAAAGTCAACAACAAAATTTCAATTTTTACAAAGAAATTTTTACACCACAAGATGTTGTTTTTGTAGACTCGGGATACCCCAATTTTACTAGATGAAATTGTAAAATTTAACTACATATATTATAGAACTTTTCCAACCACCATTAAGATTGGATTGTTTTCATATAACCATGTAAGAATCTGTGATCCATTCACCAACGCAATCAATTCTGTGTTTGCACCGGTATATGCCAGCACTGCAATAATGGTAAGCACCACCCAGCACCACACTAATCCTTTGAGTGCACCTGCAGCAATGCCTAATAATGTGTTTGCCTGTCCGATTAGAGGAAGCATTGCAACCAAATCAAAAACTTTCTCTACAACAATAAGTCCAATTCTGGTAACAATGATTACAATGAGCAAGCTAACCAGATAGGCCGCACCATTTGCAAGGTCCGTTGTATCCACTTCTATATCACCTGTACTTGTGACAAGATCCGCCAGGGATTCATGTTCCCCAAGAATCGCTTCTTTTAATTGAGCTGGAAGCTGTGCTTCAACCTCTGCAATTTTTTCATTATCTAAAGCCCCTGCAACTCCATCCATCACTTCATCAATTGCAGCGTTCAACTTGTCAGATACCGTTTCCTGAATCACCGCTGCCAATGGCGTATGCTTTACAATTCCTTCTGCAACGATTGGCGTTGCAATATAGCATGCCACCAAAACAACAATCCAGGATACCAAGGACAAGGCCACTTTCATAAAACCTGTTTTGTAACCCCAGATAACATTCCCTGCAACAAGTGCCAAAATAACGATTAATAACCAATTCATTTTAATCTCACCTCTTCTGTTGTTTCTTTAAAAATAAACGTGTAATTCTGCGCGCCATCCCTTGCAATAATTTTGTATAATGGCTTTTCAAACGTATAAGCAAATTTCTTAATGCTGTGTAATGTAAAGAGCTCACATTCTCTTTCATTTGAAGCACAGATTTCATTATTAGATAAGAACTCTATTTTGGTATAGGCAATGGAAATGTCATTTTCCATAACGGTCTTTCCCTTTAAATCCATAACCTTTACGTGCCAGAGATTATCTGTATCTACACTATCATATACAATACCTATATATTTGTCATTATAAAAATAACTTTGTATTTCCTTCTCTAAGATAATCTCTTTTGATAATTCCGGCTTTTGAGCCCCCTCAAACAATAATATTTTTCCAGTTCCAAATGCTATCATTTGAGAATCAGACAAATATTCTATCTCAGGAATCAAAAGATCATTATAAGTATAGGTTCCAACATTATTATCAATTTGGCTTTGTCCAACCGAACCGAAGTTATAGAAGGATATTGTAGTTCCTACGGCGCCTTGGCTAGTATCGATCATGTTAACCGCTAGTTTTTTCCCATCCTTCGACAACGCAATATCTAACGGAAAGCTTCCTTGTTCTCCATAAAACTTACCGTTAGCTAATTCTTCCCCTTTCTTGTCGAAAAGTTTTATCTGCGCCTCTGCTTCCCCTCGCATGAGAATCGCTACCGTTCCCTGACTTGCTATGGATACAGTTTGAATTGGAAGAGTTGTTTCAATCTTACATTGCAATCCCTTTTCTCCAAGAACGTTCACCTCTGTTCCACCACGGTCATAAATTACCACGTACTTTCCACATACATCCACATGAGGTGCAGACATCTCATAGGACTGATTCCATAAAATATCTCTGCTATGTGTTACACAAGCGGCTCCATCATTACTATATTCTATTATGTAATCATTAAACTGAGCAAATTTAGCCACATCGGTATTATTGCGTTCAATGCTATTTCTTATCTCATAGGAAGTAAAGCTTCTTAACGCATATAACAGTTCCACCGCAACAACAAGAATCACAATAATCGCAGTAATTTCTATCACTCTAAAAATAATCTTGCGTCTATGCTGTCGAATCTGTGCTTCTAATTCTTCCTGATTTACTTCTACCGTTTTCAGTCCTTTTTTATTAATTTCTGCCACAGGATCTTTCCTTTCCAGTAAGTTCTTTCTTCATACAGATAGAATTATAGCACATTACTTTTATTTCTTCATCCTTTTTCTCTTATTCATCTTCTTCCGTTCCGGGAACGACTTCTACCGGAATATTGTTTTCGTCTTCGGTCTCGGAACTCTCCGTCGCCCCCGCCTCTGTCGATATCTGATTTGGTGCGCCAAAGATTGATTCACGATTTTCATACGCTCCGACTGCAATAATAAATACCAGCATGGCGATTGCAATTGCTAATCCTGCATTTCCACCTTCCTTTTCCATAGACATTTTTTGTTCCGAAAGCATTTGACGATATTTTCCTCTTGCACCCACCACCGAATCTAGTGGTGTTATTTCTACTTGTGCCATACTCTCATCATTTTCCACCTCGTTATTTAAGTCTATGACCTCTTCATAACGAAGTTCTTTGACAACGCCATCTGTTTTTTTATTCTTTTTTGCTCGATAATAAATATAAAATCCATCTTTCGGCAATAATTTATTTTCCTTATATATATAGAAGGTTTCTTCTTGCTCTAAGGAATCCATCAAAAGAATTAACTGATGTACACCCCCAAAATGTTCTCTATGTATCCTTTCAAGTTCCGGTGTCATTGATGGTTGCATTCCTTTGACATCGATTGACCATCCTACAATAATCATATCTTCATAAAATTTCTTAACTTCTTTAAACACCTGACTCCAGGCATAATTATTCCATTGTGGCACACCCCCTGCAAACTCAATTCCATTGACGGGAATTACAGCCTCAATAAAAGTTGCATATTTTCCCTCCATTCTTTCCGTGTGTCCCATCAATACCTTTACACTTTTTTCCTGATAATCATTTTCTCGCAATCTTGCGTAGGCAAGATTTTCTATGTATATTTTGTCTTCCTCTCGTGGTGTACCTATTTGTGTTACATTCTTAATCTCAATCATAAGGCCCACTCCTTTTTTCCTAATGCTATCACAAGCCCCTTGCAAATTTTGGCGAATGATGAAAGCCTTCCCAAAAAGAAGTAGACAAAAAAACTGCCATATCCCGAAGATATGACAGTTTCCTATTATAATAATGTAATTATTTTACGAATGCTTTTACTTTTTTGTAAATGCCTTCTGCATCCAACTCATATTTGTGAAGAAGTTCAAGCGCTGGTCCTGATTCACCGAAACGATCCTCTACACCGATACGGAGAACTTTTGTAGGAGCCTTTTCTGCTAACACTTCACAAACAGCACTTCCGAGGCCACCAATCGTAGAGTGTTCTTCTACAGTTACTACTTTTCCTGTTTTGGTTGCAGATGCGATTACTAATTCCTCATCTAATGGTTTAATGGTATGAATGTTGATTACTTCTGCATTGATGCCATCTGCTTCTAACATTTTAGCAGCTTCAATTGCTTCACAAACTTCAAGGCCTGTTGCGAAGATAGATACGTCTGTACCCTCTTTTAACACGATACCTTTACCGATTTCGAATTTGTAATCTGGATGATCGTTAATTACAGGAACAGCGAGACGTCCAAAGCGAAGGTACACTGGACCAACATGTTCATAGGCTGCTTTTACGGCTGCTTTTGCTTCAATATCGTCTGCTGGATTGATAACGATCATTCCTGGAATCTCTCTCATAAGGGCAAGGTCTTCTAAGCACTGATGAGAAGCACCGTCTTCACCTACAGAAATACCAGCATGGGTTGCACCGATTTTTACATTTAAGTGTGGATATCCAATTGCATTACGTACCTGTTCGTAGTTACGTCCTGCTGCAAACATTGCGAAAGAGCTGATAAATGGTACTTTTCCACAAGTAGAGATACCTGCTGCGATACCTGTCATATTACATTCTGCAATACCGATATCCCAATGGCGTTCTGGAAATGCTTTCTGGAAAACGCAAGTTTTTGTTGCGCCAGCAAGGTCAGCATCCAATACGATTAAATCTTCATGTTCTTTTCCGAGTTCTGCCAGGGCATTACCATAGCTATCACGGGTTGCGATTTTCTTTATTTCTGACATAATGCTGCACCTACTTTCTCTAAATCTTCCATTGCAATAGCATATTCAGCATCATTTGGTGCTTTTCCATGCCATCCAGCCTGATTTTCCATGAAGGAAACCCCTTTACCCTTTAAGGTTTTAGCGATAATTGCGGTTGGTTTGCCCTTTGTTTCGCGGGCTTCTTTGAATGCTGCACGAATTTCATCAAAATCATTGCCATCGATTACGATGGTGTGGAAATTGAAAGCTTCGAATTTCTTGTCAATTGGATAAGGTGAACATACATCACTGATTTCACCGTCAATCTGAAGATTGTTATTATCAACAATAACTACGAGGTTGTCTAATTTCTTGTGACCAGCCCACATAGCTGCTTCCCAAATCTGACCTTCCTGAATTTCACCATCACCTGTAAGTGTATATACGCGGTAATCCTTGTTGTCAAATTTGCCTGCTGCTGCCATACCAACTGCAACAGATACACCCTGTCCTAATGAACCAGAAGACATATCAACACCTGGAATATGTTTCATATCTGGATGTCCCTGTAAATAGGAACCAGTATGACGAAGAGTAACTAAATCCTCTTTTGGGAAATATCCTCTTTCTGCAAGTGTAGAATATAATCCTGGAGCAACATGTCCCTTTGATAAAACAAAACGGTCACGGTCTGCCATCTTTGGATTCTTTGGATCAATGTTCATTTCTTCAAAATACAGATAAGTAAAAATATCTGCTGCTGACAAAGATCCGCCTGGATGTCCAGCTTTTGCACTGTGTACAGAAGTCACAATGCCTTTGCGAATTTCATTCGCGATTTTTGCGAGCTCTAAATTGTTCATAGTCTCTTTCCTTTCTAAAGTTGCGTTCTTCCCTCGAGGGCTCTAAGGAGAGTCACCTCATCAATATATTCCAAATCGCCACCGACTGGAACGCCGCTTGCGATTCTGGTTACTTTGATACCGGTTGGCTTGATCAGCTTGCTGATGTACATTGCCGTAGTCTCCCCTTCTAGGCTGGAATTGGTCGCAATAATTACCTCATCCACATCTGCTTCTAAACGAATCATCAACTCTTTTAACTTAATATCATTTGGACCAATCCCCAGCATTGGCGAAATAGCCCCATGCAGCACGTGATATACCCCTTCAAATTTGCCAGTTTTCTCATAAGCTGCTAGATCTCTGGTATTTTCCACCACCATAATCACCTTTTGATTACGGGTCGAATCTTTACAAATCGGACAAACATCTTCGTCCGTCAATGTAAAACAACACTTACAATATTTTACATTTCTCTTGGCCTCCAAAATGGCATTGGAAAGAGCTTCGACCTGCTCTGTTGGCATATTTAAAATATGAAAAGCCAGTCTTTGTGCCGATTTTGCACCAATACCCGGAAGACCAGAGAATTCTTCAATCAATTTTGATATTTGCTTGCTGTAATAATCCATTCTTCTCCTGGCTTAGAACATTCCGCCGCCAAGACCTCCTGTAATTTTTGACATAGACTGCTGTGAAGCTTCTTCTACTTTACGAAGTGCTTCATTGGTTGCAGCAACGATTAAATCTTCCAACATTTCGATATCATCTGGATCTACTACTTCTTCTGAAAGTTTTACTTTTAAAACTTCTTTCTTCCCAGAAACAGTTACTTCTACAGCCCCGCCACCTGCAGTTGCTGTCATTTCCATTTCTTCCATCTGTTTCTGTGCTTCTTCCATCTGGCGCTGCATTCTCTGCGCCTGTTTCATAAGATTATTCATGTTTCCTGGCATACCGCCTGGGAATCCACCTCTTTTTGCCATGTTTATATTCCTCCTAAAATTTAAAAATTCTCTTCTTCAATATCAAATTGGATTAAATCTCGCAAATCTGGTACCGATTCTTTTGCACTTCTACCAGATTCATTTTTACGCACGGTAATTTCTACTTCTTTTCCAATACGTTTTGCAATGATTTCTTTTAGACTTGTAATACAATCAGAACGATTTTCATTGAGATAACCGAATGCATTTTCATCATCCAACACCAACAGGAGTTCCTGATTTCCACCTAAGGACGGAACTGCTTTACTTAAATAGTTCTTGGTAATCGCTCCAATCTCTGCCAAAATGGATTTCCAATTCTTGATTACCTGTTGGATATCCTCTGGAATTGCCTTTGGAAGCTGTGGCTTTGCTGCTGGTGCAGCTTCTGGGCTAGAACTATATGAGCCACCATTTCCAGCCACTCCACCCATTGGCGCAGCCGCAACCGGAATTCCATGAGCAATTTTTGCCTCAATACTAGCAATTCTGTCAATGACAGATTCGTAGTCCTTTTCCATTTGTGGTTTACACAATTTGATAATTGCAATTTCTATTAAAATTCGCTTCTGAGAAGCATATTTTATCTGATTTCCTAATTCCGAGAAAATGCGGATATAACGCATCAGCACTTCTGGTTTTACCATCTGTGCCTCTTCTTTTAATGCATTTAGATGCTCTTTAGAAACATCCAATACTTCTTCCATATCATCAGAACTCTGCATAAGCAACAGATTGCGCAGATACCAGGTAAAATCCGTTACCATCTGACCCATTTCGCGACCTTCATCCACAAGCACATCTAACGTGCCAATGGCGCCCGTGATGTCTTTTGCCAGAATCTGACGCAATAGTCTAGAGAAAATCTCCGTATCCACCGCCCCAAGAACTTCTAGCACATTGTCATAAGTCAACGTTTCTCCTAAATGAAATGCAATACACTGGTCCAAAAGACTAAGTGCATCTCGCATAGAACCATCTCCGGCTTTTGCCACATAACGGATGGCTTTTTCTTCCACATCAACCTGTTCTTCTTTCATCAGGTCCATCAGACGGTCCGAAATAGTATCAATGGAGATTCTATGAAAATCATATCTCTGGCAACGAGACAGGATTGTAATTGGAATCTTGTGAGCTTCTGTGGTTGCCAGAATGAAAATTACATATGCTGGCGGTTCTTCCAGGGTTTTCAACAAAGCATTAAATGCACCTGCAGAGAGCATATGCACCTCATCGATGATATACACCTTGAATTTGCCTTCTGTTGGACGATAAGTCACTTCTTCTCGAATCTGACGTATATTGTCCACACCATTGTTAGAAGCCGCATCGATTTCGATGACATTCATAGAAGATCCGTCTGCAATTGCCTTACAGGTTGGACATTCTCCACACGGACTGCCGTCTACTGGGTGCTCGCAGTTTACTGCCTTGGCAAAAATCTTGGCAACCGTGGTCTTTCCAGTTCCTCTGGTTCCACAAAAAAGATACGCATGTCCGATGCGATCGGCTTTTATTTGATTTTTCAGAGTTGTTACGATATGCTCCTGCCCCTTAACGTCTTCAAACTCCTGTGGGCGGAACTTCCGATAGAGAGCCGTATATGACACGCTTTCACCAACTTCCTTCCTAATTAATTATTGCTTTTCAGGTCTTGGCGCACGTTCCTTTTTGCGTCCAATATAAACATTCCATTTCAGATATGCTTCCTGGGCATTTCTGGATTTGTAGATTACGTTCTTCTCTTCTCCCACAATATCCACTATGCTATACCAGCCTTTGTCATACTGGAATTCTGCAACCTTGTCATCCAATTCTTTGGTTCCCAAGGTAAATCTATTAATCACTTGTGACTGCTGTTGTGACATTTTAATTACCTTTCTGCTGCAATACATACTCTACCGCAGCCTTTAATATTTCATTTTTTTCTAACTCAGGATTCTTCTTTAATTCCCGCGCTTCGTCCTCCGTAAAAATCTCCCGCAAAACCACTTGATGATTATTCACTGGAATATATGATACTTTGGATGTGTCAAAAACCGACTTTAATACATAATAAGGAAGCGTTTCTCCTTTGGTAGCCGGTAATTGCACGATATTGTCTACAATACAAACGCCCTGAGTTTCACTATAAATGATCTGCTTCTTCTGAAACATTATTCTCTCCTCCGGGTCTAAACATATTTTAACTAAGATATCATACCATAGATTCAAACTTGTTGCAAACAAACAATAACTTGTATTTTTTAATCTGGTCTTGTAATTTTGTCTTTTTTTGGATATGGTAATAATACCAAAACCGTATATACTTACTAACATATTTATTTTATACACAATCTTCATATATCAGGAGGAATTATTATGAAAAGAATCATAACTGTACAAGATATTTCCTGCGTAGGAAAATGCTCCCTTACCGTTGCCCTTCCAATCATTTCGGCTATGGGTGTAGAAGCAGCTATTCTTCCAACCGCAGTTCTTTCTACACATACTATGTTTTCCGAATTTACCTGCAAGGATTTAACTGACCAGATAGAACCAATTGCAGAGCACTGGAAAAAAGAAAACTTAAGTTTCGACGCCGTTTATACAGGATACTTAGGTTCCTTTGAACAGATTGACTTAATGAAGAAATTCTTTGAGGATTTTAAAACAGAATCAAATATTCTCTTTGTAGACCCTGCTATGGCTGACAACGGCAAATTATATCCTGCTTTTGACGAAGCTTTTGCAAAACACATGGCTACCCTCTGTGGAAAAGCAGATATCATCGTGCCAAACATTACCGAAGCCGCATTTATGACAGATATGGAATACAAGAGCGAATATGACGAAGCCTATGTAAAAGAAATGTTGATAAAACTTTGTGACCTAGGCGCTAAGATTAGCATTTTAACAGGTGTAGGATTTGAAGAAGGAAAAACTGGTGTTATGGGCTATGACAGTACAACAGGCGAGTTCCATTATTACGAACACGACAAGCTCCCTGTAAGCTTCCACGGAACTGGAGATATCTTCTCCAGCACATGTGTTGGTGCAATCTCCAATGGTATGGATTGGAAGGATGCAGTTAAGGTGGCAGCTGATTACACTGCTGAATGCATCAGACTTACTCTGGAAGATCCTGCAAAGCCTTGGTACGGGGTGAATTTCGAGCAGGCAATTCCTTATTTGCTGGGGCTTATGAATAAATAAGACGAGCAGAACGTTAAGACAACGGCAAAATTGTCTTTAATGCAAAAAAGAAGGTTCTTGTGTGATGAGTTTCATCACATAAGAACCTTTTCTTATTTACTGAAATAACTTTGTAGAGTAATATCGATCTCCACTATCTGGAAGCAACACCACAAATGTTTTTCCTTCTGACTCTGGACGCTTTGCCACGTCCACTGCCGCCACAAGGGCTGCACCAGAAGAGATTCCAACTAAAAATCCTTCTTTTGCGGCAATCAGCTTACCAAATTCAATGGCTTTCTCATCTTCTACTGTAACAATCTCATCATAAACATCCTGATCCAAAATGCTTGGAACAAATCCCGCACCAATTCCCTGAATGCCATGAGCCCCGGCTCTTCCTTCTGACAAAAATGGGGAAGACGCTGGCTCCATTCCGATAATCTGTATCTCTGGATTCTGTTCTTTCAAATAGCGTCCAGTTCCCGTAATTGTTCCACCAGTTCCGATTCCCGCCACAAAGATATCCACATTTCCGTCCGTGTCTTTCCAGATTTCCGGGCCCGTGGTTTTATAATGAGCGTTAGCATTGGCAGGATTATCAAACTGGGCAGGAATAAAACTTCCCGGTATTTCTCTTTGAAGTTCCTCGGCCTTTTCAATAGAACCCTTCATACCAAGCGCACCGTCAGATAATACAACTTCCGCACCATATGCCTTGATAATGTTACGGCGTTCCACGCTCATAGTATCCGGAATGACAATGATACAACGATAGCCTTTTACTGTGGCAACAGAAGCCAGACCAATCCCCGTATTTCCTGAGGTTGGCTCAATAATGGTCGCACCAGGCTTTAAAAGTCCGTCTTTTTCCGCCTGCTCTATCATCTCAAGTGCCACACGGTCCTTGGCTGATCCAGCAGGATTCAAATATTCTAATTTTGCTAACAATCTGCATTTTAGTCCAAAATGCGCCTCTATAGAGTTAAGACGAAGCAATGGCGTTTTTCCCACCAGCTCCGTCACTCCGTTATATATTCTTTCCATATATTTCCCTAACTTTTATTCATTACATTCCGCCCTTTAGGCACGATCAATAGTTCCACCACACAGCACATAATCATCCCGGTAAAATACTGCCGCCTGACCAGGTGTCATAGCTCTCTGCGGTTCATCAAATCTACAAAGGACTCTGCCATCTTCTAATAAGGTAAGTTTGCAAGGTGCACCTTTATGAGAGTAACGCACTTTACCAATTGCGTCGACTTCTTCTCCAGGACGAAGCTCTGGCATACCCATATAGTTCATATCCTTCACATAGCATGACTTTTCAAAAAGCTGCTCCGATTGACAGATTACCACTTCATTGGTTTCTGGACGAAGTTCCTTAACAAAAAGTGGTGTTGGTGCAGTAAGCCCAAGTCCCTTCCTCTGTCCTACAGTATAATGGATAATTCCCTTATGTGTTCCAAGGATTTTCCCTTCCGTGTCCACAAAATTACCTGGCTTATAGGTGGTTCCCGTTTCTCGTTCAATAAATCCTGCGTAATCGCCATCTGGAATAAAACAGATATCCTGACTATCCTGTTTATGCGCTACAGGCAATTGAATCTTCTGGGCAATCTCTCGAATCTCATTCTTAGTATATGCTCCCACCGGCATAAGGGTGTGGGATAACTGCTCCTGGGTGAGATTATACAGAGCATAGGTCTGATCCTTTTCTGCTGTTACAGAATTCTGGATGGTATATCTGCCATTTTCCAACTGTTTGATTCTAGCGTAATGTCCTGTGGCAATATAGTCTGCACCGATTTCCAAGCCTCTCTTTAAAAGTGCTTCCCACTTCACATGGCGGTTGCAGGCATTACATGGATTTGGTGTACATCCTCTCTGGTACTCATTTACGAAGTAATTTATTACATTTTCTTGAAATTCAGAGCGGAAATTCATTACATAATACGGTATTTCCAGGAGTTGAGCCACTCTTCTGGCATCATCAACAGCAGAAAGACCACAGCATCCGCCCTCTTCTTCCTGGGTAAATACATCTTCTTCCTGCCAGATTTGCATGGTCACACCGACAACGTCATAGCCCTGCTCTTTTAACAAATATGCGGCCACCGAAGAGTCTACCCCTCCGGATAAGCCCACAATTACTTTTTTCTTCATACTCTACCCTTCTTGATAGATATTAATACTCTTCTTCCTCAGCTTCTTCGTGTTCACTGATATCTGTTACTGGTTTTTCTAATCCTTCGATTACGATACCGTGTTTTTCTGCATAATCCCAAAGAGCTGCATGGATTGCTTCTTCTGCAAGAAGAGAACAATGTACTTTCACTGGTGGAAGTCCATCCAACGCTTCCATAACTGCTTTGTTTGTTACATGAAGCGCTTCCTGAACAGTTTTACCAACTACAAGTTCTGTTGCCATACTGCTGGTTGCAACTGCTGCACCACAGCCAAAAGTCTTAAACTTTGCATCACGAATCACCTGATTTTCATCAATGTCTAAATAAATACGCATAATGTCTCCACATTTTGCGTTACCAACTGTACCTACACCGCTGGCATTTTCGATTTCTCCTACATTTCTTGGATTGTTAAAATGGTCCATTACTTTTTCGCTATACATAATTTTACTCTTCTTTCTGTTTAATCTATTTCACGGAAACCCTGTCCGCTTATTTACTATATTTTTTTCCGTCTCCGTGCTTCTTCACGAAGTCTTCGTAAAGTGGTGACATGCTACGCAGTCTTGCGATAATCTCTGCCAGCTTGTCCACTGTATAATCAATATCTTCCTTGGTAGTTTCTTCGGATAAGGTCAAACGAAGAGAACCGTGAGCAATCTCATGTGGCAAACCGATTGCCAGAAGAACATGGGATGGATCCAAAGAACCTGAGGTACAAGCAGAACCACTACTACCGTAGATTCCCGCCTGATCTAAAAGGATTAACATTCCTTCTCCTTCGATAAAACGGAAGCAGAAGTTGGCATTATTTGGAAGGCGGTCTGTTCTATGTCCATTCAGTCTTGCATATGGAACCTTTTCCAACACCTGCTCAATCAGATAATCTCTCATCTCAGCTATTTTCTTGCCATTTTCTTCCATGGTCTGTGAAGCGATTTCCACCGCCTTGCCCATACCAACGATGCCTGGAACATTATGTGTTCCTGCACGACGACGTCTCTCCTGGGCACCACCATGCATGAAGGATAAGATCTTAACTCCTTTGCGGATATACATAACACCGATACCCTTTGGCCCGTGAATCTTGTGTCCACTGGCACTTAACATATCAATGTGCATCTCATCTACGTTAATTGGAATGTGCGCAAATGCCTGTACCGCATCTGTGTGGAACAACACACCATGTTTATGAGCAAGCTCGCCAATTTCGCGAAGCGGCTGAATGGTTCCAATCTCATTGTTCGCAGCCATTACAGAGATCAAAATGGTATCTGGGCGAATCGCTGCTTCTAATTCATCTAATTTAATCACACCATCCTGGTCTACGTTAACATAAGTTACTTCAAAGCCCTGTTTTTCCAGCCACTGGCAGGTATGAAGTACTGCGTGATGTTCAATCTTGGATGTGATGATGTGTTTTCCTTTGTTCTGATAAGCTTCTGCTGTAGCTTTGATTGCCCAGTTATCAGACTCACTACCGCCACCTGTAAAATAGATTTCTTCGTTTTTAGCACCAATCAGGTTCGCAACCTGTTCTCTGGCTTCATGCACAGCCTTCTGGGCTGGATTTGCAAAGCTGTAAAATGCTGCTGGGTTAGCAAAATGCTCTGTAAAAAATGGATTCATTGCTTCAAGCACTTCTGGATAAACCCTTGTTGTTGCGGCATTATCTAAGTAAATAATTTTTTCCATATTCCTATCCTCTTTCATCTTTGTCTATTCTGTTATTCCGTTTTGCCAATCTACCATATCCTGCAGGGTGGTGTTATCTACCACTTCTCCAACCGCAGCATTCATCTTTTCAAAAAGCATTGCGGATACACATTTTCCTTTTTTATCGCATTCGCCTGTGGTTTCATCCACACAGGACACTGGCGCGATACTTCCTTCTGCCAAGCGCAAAATCATGCCAATGGTGTAATCCTTCGGTTCTCTTGTGAGAAGATAACCTCCCTGTGCTCCACGAACACTCTTTACGTATTCTGCTTTATTGAACATGGCAATAATCTGTTCTAAATATTTCTCTGATATGCTCTGTCTTGCAGCAATGTCCTTCACTCGAACCGGACCTTGGTCGCGATTCATTGCTAGGTCAATCATAATGCGCAAAGCATATCTTCCTTTGCTTGAAATCTGCATATTTTACCCCTTTATTTTAATTCCTACCAAATTAGTATAGTTTTCCATCTATAGTTTGTCAACCTATATATACAAAGTTTCTTTTTTAAAACATACATTCTCGAAAAACAAAAAAGGAAGCCATCCTGCATCGCAGTCTGACTTCCTTATTTTTCCCATTTCCCTTATTTAAATACGCTCGACTTTTCTTTGTGGCAACAAAGCCACCCTCACATAGCTCCACCCAGGCACCCTCGCGGCACATGAGATTGACCGCTTATGGCTGCTGTATTCCTACCCTGACCAGGTTCACGGGTCCCATTGCGCAAGACCCAGATCTCAACACTACATGAAGAGCAGCTTTCTTGCCACAAAACGACAAGTCGCTCGAGATGTTAGTATACGCTATAAGATTAAAAATTGTCAAGGCTTACCGAATATCTTTTTCCTCTTTCTATGCTTCAAAGCCTTCCCTTTGCTTTTTCTCCTGGCTTTTTTTATCGCGAAGTTCCTGGAAAAATCCCGACAACATCGTAGAACATTCTTCCTCCAGCACACCTTTTACCATCTCAACCTGATGATTGAATTCCTTCATCTGCAACAGATTAATCACAGAGCCTGCACATCCAGCCTTTGGATTCATAGACCCAATGACCACTTTTGCAAGGCGGGACTGAACAATTGCTCCTGCACACATCTGGCAAGGCTCTAGGGTAACGTACATGGTACAGTCCTCTAATCGCCAGTCCCCTGTTTTCTTGCTGGCTTTTTTTATCGCCGCAATTTCCGCATGGGCCAAGGTGTTTTTGTCAGTGTTTCTTCTATTATATCCACGGGCGATGATTTTTCCATTCTGAACAATCACACAGCCGATAGGAACTTCTTCCAATGCATATGCTTTTTTTGCTTCCCGAATGGCAGCACGCATATATTTTTCATCCTGAGTCATAGATTTCTCTCTCCATTATGTTATAATGTATATAGTATATCATAACCAAATTTCCGAAAGAAGGCAATTATGTTATTAAAATATGAAACCAATCGACTGATTTTAAAAGTGCTAGGCCCAGATTACGCGCCAGACGTTCTTCGTTTTTACGAAAATGACAAAGAACTTTTCGAGCGCTATGAAACCGACCGTTGTAACAACTTCTATACAGAAGGACATCAAAGAACCATATTAAATCTAGAATATGGTCTATGCCTAAAGCTTCAACTTGTTCGCTTCTATGCATTTTTAAAAGAAGATCCAGATACTATCATCGGCACCGTAAGCCTCTATGAAATATCCAAAGCCCTCTCCAAAACAGAGATTGGATATAAATTCGCCAGCGCTTACCACCACCAAGGATATGCTTCTGAGGCCGTGGAGAAAATATTGGATGTGGCCTTTACAGAGTTACAGTTACATCGAGTTTGCGCCCACGTTCACGAAAGCAATCTACCATCCATCCGTCTGTTAGAAGGCCTGGGATTTGAAAAAGAAGGCATTTGTCGCCATCACATGTATATGGGTGGCAAGTGGGTGGATCATCTGCAGTATAGCTTGCTGGCGCCACCTATTCCATCTGTATCGGAATAAACCAACACCCAAAGGTTCCCTGCTTCAATTCCATCTGTCTTGGAGCAGGAACACTTATTATCTCTTCCATTTTCGCCTCCGAAACCTCCTCTGGAAGCGTCTGGAATTCTGGAAATCCAAATAATGTCGCCATAACCATTTCCGGTTTCTCATAGATGCCCGGAACTCCCAGATAAGTTTTCTCACCATCAGCTTCAGTCGTCTTTTTAAGGACGAGGTACCCGTAATTAAAGAAACCGTGAACCAGGAACCGGTTGTTGCAGAGGTACCAATTGGGGCTTGGAAGGTTTTTGATGGCATTTAATTCCATTTTTTGATATGCAACAAGTTCGTAGGTGACAGACTCGGAAGATTCCACAGTTTCCTGCAAATTATCGTCTTTGCATAAATCATTTTCGATCTGCAAGTCTTCTTTAACATCTTCTGCTTCTTGTTCCTCAACTTGCATTGAAACACTCATCTCCGATAAACTTCCCTGTTCTTCCCACATTCGAAACTTCTTGCTACCAATCACTTCTGCGTAGGCATCATCCCAACAACTTGCCATATAATTATTGTTAGAAAATATCAAACCAACTCCCACAACTTCTTCTAAAATGAATCCAGAGTTTCTAATATTATTCGCCTCGAATTCTAATTGCATATCTGTCTGGCTGTTTAATAAAGAAAGCTTCCCTAACTCAATTCCTAGCAATCCATTTTTCCACACGTAGGCGTATATTTCCCCATTCCCTTGGATACCAATATAATTGCGCACACTAATCTGAAAAATGACCTTTCCATTTCGCTCATCCACTCGAACGAATCCCGTATTCTTGGTTTTTTGTCCTTGTTCGTATTCATATAAATATGTAATAAATCGCTTCAAATCACTACTTCTCCTATTATATTGTTATTATTTTATGCGGGATTTATAGAAAAAATAATTTTTTTTAAAAATATTGTTGACTTTTTTCATGAGATAATATATATTGATATCAGTAACAATTCCTATTATTGATTTGAAAGGAGTCACACATGATAAAACATAGTCGCCAAAGAGATGCTATCCGACAGAATTTGATGAATCGATATGATCACCCAACTGCCGAGACAGTATATATGGATATCAAAGGGGACTTCCCAAACGTCAGCTTAGGAACTGTTTACCGCAACCTCTCACTTCTATCAGATTTGGGAGAGATTCAGAAGATTACAACGGGCAACGGTCCTGACCGATTCGATGGCAATCCGAAGCCACACTGCCACTTCCAATGCAGAGGTTGCAGCAGTGTCCTGGATATTGACTTCGAAGAACAGGAAGAACTTAACGCTCGCGTAAGCAAACATTTCCCAGGGGTCATTGAGGGAAACAGCATTCAGTTCTACGGACTTTGTCCAGACTGTATAACAACACATTAATTAAGAAAACAAATTGAAACGTTCTAAAACAAGGAGGAAAAAATTATGGCACAGTATGTATGTTCAGTATGTGGTTACACTCACGAAGGAGACTCTGCACCAGAGCAGTGTCCAGTATGTAAAGTAGGTTCTGACAAATTCATCGAACAGAAGGGTGAAAAAGTTTGGGCAGCAGAACACATCGTTGGAGTAGCAAAAGGCGTTAGCGAAGACATCCTTATGGACCTTCGTGCAAATTATGAAGCAGAGTGTACAGAAGTTGGCATGTACCTTGCAATGGCTCGCGTAGCTCACCGTGAAGGATACCCAGAAATTGGACTTTACTATGAAAAAGCTGCTTGGGAAGAAGCAGAACACGCTGCAAAATTCGCAGAATTACTCGGCGAAGTTGTAACCGACTCTACTAAGAAAAACCTTGAAATGCGCGTTGCTGCAGAACACGGCGCAACAGAAGGCAAGACAATGCTTGCTAAGAAAGCAAAAGAGCAGAACTTAGACGCTATCCATGACACAGTTCATGAAATGGCTAGAGACGAGGCTAGACATGGCAAAGCATTTGAAGGATTATTGAATAGATATTTTGGAAAATAATATAAACAAACGAAAACAGCAGGGATAAACTCCCTGCTGTTTTTATTTACATCTCCTCAACCGCCTTCGGCACAATCATAAACGTCGCCAGATAATGGCCAAGATTTCCAACTATTGCAATCAACTGTGAAACCAATATCACAGTCTCTTCCGGAAACGTCCTCCACACAACAAAAAGCGTTACTGTCGCAGATATTACCGAATAAGCAATCATCGCACCCATGATTACTTTGATTGCAATAATATATTCAAAGCCTTTATATGTTACATAGATTAAAAATGCATAATATACCAGCCATACAAGATTTGAGAACACCCAGCCGCCTGATACTTTTTCACCGAGTATCTGATAATCTTCCCATGCATACATGGCTGTAACCGCGAACTGAAACACAAAGGTACAGCACAGCAATAATTGTGACTTTTCTGTTTTATAGAATACCAACACATACACCAGTAGCATCACTGTTGGCATAAGCCCCAAACCTGTGTTAATGATATTATCTGATGTAAGCGGATACATATCCGTCATTAGATGAAGCATTCCCGCCTGCAAGAGTTTCATCAGCAACGAAATCATCAATAAAACCGAAGTTGTCATAGCAACTTTATCTTCCTTAATTCTATCAAATAAACCCATATTTTCCTCCATTCAATCAGAATCTTTTTTAATTATAGCAGACTCCCTACTCTTGTAGCAATTCATAATATAAAATTCATTTCTTCCCCCTTTTCTTTTGGTAAAGAAATGGTATAATTTACTTGTATTATGTATGATGGAGGGGAATATGAAATACGTCTTTTCTGAAATACCAGAAGGTAGTCCAATTGCACTAATGCTACACAACGGTTCCATTCATATGCGAATGGACGCTGATATTGTTAGTTTTGTTCGCGAAGATATTGCTATTATCACGTTGCATACCTCTATTACTCAGATTTTAAAGTTTGATAATATCGATATCGAGGTACTCTTTACCACTCGCGATGGAATCCCATACCAGTGGCGCAAAGCCAAAATTGTATATTTTAAGGGAAACTATGTCCTGCAAGTAAAGGGCGATGGCGCAAGATACAATCGCCGCTGTACATATCGTGTTGGTGTCTCCCGCTCAGCTCAGCTTCAAACAAACGACGGACGCGAATACAGAGTTATGGTAAAAGACGTTAGCCTCACAGGCTTCTCTGTTACTGACCGCAGCGGAGATGTTGTATTATTTGAAGGCGATGGTGCCACCTTGGTTTACGAGGATCTTGGCCACGAACTTGATCTCCTTGGTACAGTAGTTCGTATTATAGAAAAAGACGGATACAAGACCTACGGTTTTAGTATCCTCCGTTCCTGCAAGGACCTTCCATCCTATATCGCTATGAAGCAACGTAGAAAACGTAATAATTTGCCACCATCTTATGTTATTGACCCAGAGAACAAAGGAGAAGAAGAAGTATGAAAGTAGAATTTCCATCTTTAGAACCAGGCAGTCGATTAAACCTGAACATCTCTAATGGCTTAAACAGCCTTGAAATGGGCTCTACTCTTGTAAAACATGTAAAAGACCACATTGCTTTAATTAGTCTTGACCACACAGAACATGTATTGAAATTTGATAATGTTACTATAAATGCTATCTACACAAACCCAGAAGGAATTCCATACATCTGGCTTAACGTAAAAATCGTGTTCTATCAAGGACAATACCTGATTCAAGTGGACCCTAACGGCGGACGCCGTCACAATCGACGTTGCAGTTTCCGTGTTGGAGTTTCTCAAAGCGTTCGTATGCATGTAGATTCTTTGGGTGCTGTTGACGCAATGATTCGTGATATTAGTTTAAGTGGATTCTCTGTTACTGACCGTAAAAACGAATGGCATTTGCCAAAAGGTGCTCGTGGATCTATCAAATTCGAAGACCTTGGACACGAACTGGAACTAGAAGGATATGTTGTACGAATTGATGACCAGGAAACCTATTGTGTGTATGGGTTTGTTATTACTCGCGCAAGTCGAGACCTATCCTCTTATGTAAATATTAAACAACGTAGAACTAGAAACTAAAAAATAAGCAGCTACAAATCTTTTTACATGATTTTGTAGCTGCTAAATTTTTACTGCTTTTCTTTTACTAAACCGTTTTCATCAATCTCAATATTAATTGAAATATCTTCTAAATGTTTAAAAATTCGTTCTGCTTCTTCTCCAGATACGATTTGTGTTTTCGCTTTTTTCTGAATCGCAGGAACTACGGTAACCTCTAGGCTCTGTTCTTCATCATTCCCTGAAAAATGCAATTGAATTAACATACTATCCAAGGTCTTATTGTTAAACCAGAAATTTCCTAAGCTATAAATAATTGGTTTACCATTATAATATTCCATTCCCTGTAAACAATGAGAATGTCCACCAATAATTACATCCGCACCTGCATCCAAATATTCCTTGCCCGTGGTAAGCTGCACATCCTGTAACTTGGTGCTGTATTCTGTACCCCAATGAACTACCGCTACAACAAAATCTGCATTCGCCTTCGCTTCCTTAATAACCTCCAGGAAAAGTGTGGTATCATAACAGCGTAAAATTCCAGGGCTGTCTTCTGTTGCCTGAGGTGTCATTTTGTATTTCTCTGCGCGAGAGGCGCCAACAAGAGCCACTATCTTACCATCAAACTCAAAATACAATGGTTTCATAGCTTCCTCTAGATTTTTCCCTGCACCAAAGTATTTGATGCCTGCATTCTCTAATGTGGCAAAGGTATCCAGCAACGCTTCTTTTCCGTAATCATACACATGGTTGTTTGCCAACTGAGCTACGTCTACCCCCATCTCTTGAAGAACCGCCACTCTATCAGGATGCGCGCGGAAAGTATATGCTTTTCCTTTTAAAGGCGAGCCCTTTGTGCTGTATGTAAATTCATTATTTAGACACATCAGGTCTGCTTCCTGCATAATTGTCATCAACTCTGGCGAGATACATCCGTAGATTCCATTCTCACTTTTATCCAGCTGCGCAGTAGTAACCGCACTCTCATCCAAACTGATATCTCCCCCGAAACACAAGGTAAAATCGTACTCATGCAGGTCTGGAAGCTCTGTTTCTGTAGGAACCTCTGTTTCAGAATCTGTCTCACTTTCCGTTACCACTTCTGTGATATCTTCTGTGCCTGATGATGGAAGATGAGATTCACTTTCGTGAAAAGACCCTGTCTCACCTACATCTCCCGTCTGGCTTGTCCCACTCTCAGCTGATAGTCCATTTCCACAGCCAACCAATAGGAACAACGCCAAAAGCAACGCCAAAACTCGGCTCAAATTAAATCTTGATTTCATTTTCTTCCCCTTTATATACTTTACTTATTCATATTATAACGCTTTTCGGACAAAAAGTAACCCCCTTGTGAAGGGTATTCACAAAGGGGGCAAAACTATCTATCTATTTTCTTTACACTCTCACCTTGAATCAGTTCAAACGGCACAATCACATGACTGGCAGGCCGATTATAATCCATCATTCCAAGGAGCACCTCTACACTCTTGGTGGCAATCTCCTTATACCCCTGACGGATAGTCGCAATCTTTGGATTATAGTATTCTGCCAAAGGAATACCATCAAATCCCATAACCGAAATATCTTCCGGAACCTGAAGTCCGTAATCACGTATTGCTCGTACTGCACCAACAGCCATCGTATCAGCCATTGCAAATATCGCGGTTAACGGCAATCCTTTTTTTAATAATCGTGTAGTGGCGCGATATGCACTATCAAAAGAGAACCTGCCTGATTCATAATATGCATCTGGATCAAATTCTAATCCGTGCTTCTCAAAGCTATTCAAGCACCCCATAAAGCGCTGCTTAGATGTACGACTGACAAATCTGTCACCACCTATAACACCAATATTACGATGTCCTTGTGCTAACAAATAATCCATCGCCGTTTCTGAAGCCGCCACGTCGTCTGTTGCAATGGAAGAGAGATTCTCAAATCCCAGCATATCGCCCTGGTTTGTTACCAAGACACTCGGTACTGTAACCGCAGAAAACTCTGCCTCAAAATACTGTGGGTTACCACCAAGAAACATTACACCAAGAGGTTTTCTCTCTCTGCAAAGTCGTACCGCTTCTTCAACTTCGTTCCTGTCTTCGTCCAAATAGTACACGCGAAGAGAATAAGAAGTCTCCGCAACAATGTTTTGCATCTCTTCAATGATGCTGGCAAAAAGCATATTGGATGTACCTTTTACCAAAACCAGAATATTCTTGGTCACACCCTGCTTCAAATGCTTCGCATTGTTGTTTGGCACGAAATGATATGCCTCTACTATCTCCATTATCTTCTGTTTTGCAACAGGACTCACATCTGATTTATTGTTTAACACACGGGATACCGTGCTCACAGAGTAGCCTGATTCTCTAGCAATATCTACAATTGTAATCATCTTTTTTATCCTTTGACTGCTCCCGCAGCAACACCTTTAATGATGTACTTCTGACCACACAGATATACTACAATAATTGGAATTACTGTAAGCATAATACATGCCATCATTGGTCCCATCTCTACTCTACCGTAACCGCCTCTGAAGTACTGAATCAACATAGGAATGGTTCTGTATTCCTTAATATCCAATACCAATGTTGGCAACAGGTAATCGTTCCATACCCACATAGCCTCCAAAATACCAACCGAAATCATCGTTGGTTTTAGCATAGGCATAACAATCTGAAAATACGTCTGAATCGGATTACAGCCATCAATCATAGCTGCTTCCTCAATCTCTACTGGAATGGATTTCATAAATCCGGTAAACATAAATACCGCAAGTCCAGCGCCAAATCCCAAGTAGATTACCCAGATATTCCATGGGGTGTTAAATTTCAAACGGTCTGCTGTCTGAGATAATGTGAACATTACCATCTGGAAAGGCACAACCATCGAAAATGCAAACATAAAGTACAGTGCTTTTGCGAAAAATGTATTAACACGAGTAATATACCACGCGCACATAGAACAAAGCAAGAGAATTGCCGCAACTGATGTAATTGTAATTACCAAACTATAACCCAAGCTCTTTAAAAAGCCCTGTGATTCGATTGCGGTAATGTAGTTTTGTAAGCCCGCAAAAATCTCTGCCGTTGGCAAATCAAATACGGTATCTGTACTAATTGCATTTTCCTGCTTAAAGGTATTAATTAAAATCATAAACACAGGATAAATCCACGCTACAGAAAGCACGGTTAAAACAACTGTCAAAAGAACATTTCCCACTTTAACGAATTTCTTCATTTTAACTCTGCACCTCCCTCTTACGTGTTGCATTCAGCTGAATCAAAGAAATAGTTACAACTAAAATACAGAAGATTACCGCCTTTGCCTGACCATATCCCTTCCACTGCATTCCTGCACGAGAATAGAAGGTCTGATAAATATTTAAAGCTAACATATCAGTTGTATGATTTGGATCACCGCCTGTAAGGGCTAAGTTCTGATCAAACAACTTGAATGAATTTGTCAATGTTAAGAATACGCAAACAGTAATTGAAGACATAACCATAGGAAGTTTTACTTTAATCAAAGTCTGCCATGAATTTGCACCATCTACTCTTGCGGCTTCTAATACATCCTCAGAGATATTCTGAAGTCCTGCGATGTAGATAATCATCATATAACCTATCTGCTGCCAGCACATCAGGATAATTAATCCCCAGTAACCCGCTGCAGTATTTAATGCTAATAGTGGTGCTTCCACCAGAGATAGCACACAGTTAATTAAAATCTGCCAGATATAACCCAGCACAATTCCACCAATTAAGTTTGGCATAAAGAATACTGTACGGAAGAAGTTTGTACCTTTGAGTCCTCTTGTCAATAATAACGCCAAAGTAAACGCAATCACGTTAATTGAGAGAATAGATACTACCGCAAACGCCACAGTAAAACCAAATGAATCTAAAAACGCTTCATCCTGTAACACATAAATGTAGTTTTTAAGTCCGTTCCATTTTGCATTATCTACCGTTGTAAACTGGCAGAAAGATAAATATAATCCTTGAAGAAATGGCCAGATAAAACCAATACAGAATGCGATAAATGTAGGAAGCGTGAAAATCGGTCCATATTTTTTTAACGCCTTTTCCATAGTTTCCTCCTAGTGAATGTCAAATATGACGTATAAAAAATGGCCAGGCAGGATGGCTGCCTGGCCTAAGTTAACTATTATTTTGTAAGATTTGCTTCTTTAGCCCATCCTTCTACGAATGCTGTTACAACTGCATTCCAGTTAGCATCTGTTGGGTCAGCTGCATATGCTGTTAAAGCAGAACCAACACCATTCTTCCATTCTTCTGATGGCATTGTTGGGAAGTTCCAAGATACTGGAGTCTTTCCTACTGCTGTTAACTGTGCATCAACCTTAACGAAAAGGTTTGGAGATTCAACAGCTTTCTTGAATGGAATTACAAATCCCATATCATCAGCCATAGCTTTTGTTCCTTCTTCAGAAGTTACACACCAGTTAATGAAATCAAGAGTAGCTTTGATATCAACTTCGCTTGCGTTCTTGTTTACACACCAGTAGTTTTCTGTACCTGTACATAATCCCTGTTTAGCTTCTTCGCCTACACCAACATAAATTGGAATCATTGTTAAATCGTTGTCTGTGAATTTGCCTTCACCTACAAGGTTGCCATATTCCCAAGAACCATTCTGGAAGAATACTGCTTTGCCAGCGAGGAATTCGTTACGAGAGTCATCACCTGTCTTAGCTGCTAAATCTTTACCAGCGCA
Source organism: Lachnospiraceae bacterium (assembly GCA_015057035.1). Taxonomy (GTDB): domain Bacteria; phylum Bacillota; class Clostridia; order Lachnospirales; family Lachnospiraceae; genus Roseburia. Next base: position 23,965 of record SVFC01000008.1, read on the forward strand.
TGTGCTGTTGTTGATGTAAAGATCCCAAATCTGACGGTAGTTATCAAGGTATGTACCTTTGATAGCGTCTGTTGTTCCAATACCATCTTTCTGGTATTCGAAGTAGATTGGTAAGTTAGCTAAGTGTGTCTTAAATCTCCAGTCAGAAGATCCATCCATACCAGCTGAAGAGAATGCTGAGAATCCGAGTTCAGCAGATCTAGCTGTGATGTCTTCTGCAACTTTCTTTAAATCTTCGAAAGAATCAATCTGGTCAACAGAATATCCTGCTTTAGCAAGTAATGTCTTGTTAACGATAATACCATATGATTCAACTACGTATGCGATACCATGTACAGCATTGCCTTCTTTTAATGCAAAAGCATCGCTTGTTAACTGTTTGTAAATTTCAGATCCTGCAAGGTCATAGCAGTAATCTTTCCAGTTAGCAAGACCTACAGGTCCGTTAACCTGGAATAATGTAGGAGCATCGCTCTTACCCATTTCACTCATAAGAGTTGTTTCATATTCACCAGATGCTGCTGTAACAACTTTAACTTTAACACCAGTCTGTTGTTCATAAGATGCTGCAAGAGCTTCCCATTCTTCTTTCTGTTCTGGCTTGAAGTTCAAGTAGTAAACTGAAGCTTCTGTGTCAGCGTTTGCTGCTCCGTCACAACCAACGAACATTGTTAATCCCATTGCTGCAACGAGAAGTAAAGATAATAATTTCTTTTTCATTTCCGTTTTCCCTCCTGAAATTGTTATGAATTTGTGCACCGTTTGCGCAACCAAAACACTCGGTAACGTTCTCGGTAACGTTTTCATAAGATATTTTTAACACATTTTGCCCTCTGACACAATCCCCTTTTTAACATTTTGCACATATGTATAAAAAAACCACAATAATTTTGTTAAGATGTTACAACAAAATTATTATGGTTTTTCTGAGCAACCGATTACGCAATTCGGTCAAACTTTAAGATTACTTTGAATAAATCTCCATCGATATCCAGCTTCATAGTTCCGTTCATAAGCTCAGTCAAACTCTGCGCAATAGACAAACCTAATCCACTACCTTCTGTATGTCTGGAACTATCGCCACGGACAAATCTCTGCATTAATTGGTCACTTGGTATGTTAAGTGCTGTTTTTGAGATATTTTTAAATACAATCTGTACCTTGTCGCCCTGTTCCTCTAAGGACACATACACTCTAGTATTCTCCTGAGAATACTTGCATACATTGTTCATCAGGTTATCCAGCACTCGCCAGATATGCCTTCCATCTGCCATTATTTTTACTGGTTCTTCTGGCTTACTTACCACAGCCTCCAAACCACTTGCAGCCAACTTATCTTCAAACTCACCTACCACCTGGGTCAAAAGAACTCCCATATCGCATTCTTCCAGATTCACTTCCAGATTACCAGTGGAAGCCTTTGATGCTTCCATTAAATCCTCAATCAGTTTTTTCAAACGAGCTGATTGACGGTCAAGTACATCTACGTATTCGATCATAGTGGAATCTGTAATTTCTTCTTTTTTGATTAAGTCCACATAATTAATGATAGATGTGAGAGGCGTCTTAATATCATGTGACACGTTAGTAATAAGCTCTGTTTTAAAGCGCTCGCTCTTCATCTGATCCTCTACTGCAATGGCAATGCCATCACTTACCTGATTGATATCATCTGCATGCTCCTTAAAATCCCATAGCATATGAGATGTATCAATTGGATGGATGAAATCTCCCGCAGCAACTCTCTTGGCACCTTCTTTCAGCGCCTTCATCTGAACCAGCACATATAAAACTGCTACCAACTCAATTCCTTTGCCAAGAAGGAACCAGCCCATAATTGCTCCTATAGAATGTTGATTCATAATTAAAACAAATGCTTCCACAAGAGAAATTCCAAATAGAGCTATGACACCCTTCCAGAACAAAGACATATGTTCACGAGCAATCTCACACAGGAAAATCATTGGACGGCTTATGTAATACAACTCACTATAGCGGAAGATGCTCTTTGTTTTTATTCTCGTAATAACATTGCTCACATATACAAAGAACACGAACAAAAACAAACTTGCGATTAGCAACATCGGTATTACATATCCCTGTACTGTAATTGGCCATTTTTCCTGATATATAAACAGTTCGTTATATACCCCTATCAGACAAACAACTCCAACTTCTACAAGAACAACCATACCTGTAAATAATGCAATCGGTATTTTATGGAAAAAGCGTAATTTTTCCTTTTCTTCCGGGGCGGACACTGCCAAAAGCACTAAGCCAACCACAATTCCCAATAATGAGAAGCAAAGCACCATCGGCACATAATTTTCCAATTGGTAAAGCTTATCAACAAGTGTTTCATATTCCAAAAACAAATCTTTCTTTTCCAGTGGTTGTGCAAGGGCCATCCGCACACGATAGGAGGTAACCTTATCACTAACATAATACACATGATAAGAATTTACATAGTAATTCATCGTACAGAGTTGCTCTTGAATCGTGGTATTATCTGAAATAATTTGAACACTACTTCCTAGATAAGCTTCTGTAATTCCCATTTTCTTGTCTGCAATTCTTACCCATTCCCACTCTCGATATTCTGTAGGATCCAAAGTTTTACCATAATAACTATTATAATAAATTTCCACTCCATCCCTTACGGTTAAGCCATAGTCGTAAGACACCCCATTATGGGAAACATATAGATAATCCACCTTAAAATATCCAACCGCTGTATGATAATAGAACAATCCCGTGTTTACATCAAAGGCATAACCATCAATCGGGGTTGGAACCATCAAATCCGACACAGAGGTCTGATACCCAGAATTCAACGCCTGCAAAAGTGATTTTGTACTATATCTTTTTTCACTACTGGCATAGACATTCTTCAACTCAAAAGTTGCTACTACACCTTCCGGCATATTAGAAAAGCTCTTTGTTACAACTGGTTCTTCTGATGCATTCGACAAATACTCTAGCTTTTCAATCGTCATATAGAGGTTGGTATTCTGCAGATACTCCTTTTCTTCCAATAGATGTAAGTAATCTACACCATAAAGTGCATAGCTTTGCATGATTTTGTTATATCCTGCCTCTAACACCCTATCTTTTTCCGGTTCTTCTGCAAAATAGAGCGTACCCACAGCGCCTGCCATAAGCCCTAAAATCGACAACACGCACAATAAACAGGCAAGAAATCTCACCCAAATATTTTGTATGTATTTTTTCATTCTTTATTCACCTTCCATCTTGTACCCACGGCCCCAAACCACCTTTAGGAATCGAGGCTCCTGAGGATTCACTTCAATCTTCTCTCTGAGATGACGAATATGTACTGCTACTGTATTTTCTGTACCGTAAGGATTATCCTTCCACACCCTCTCATAGATTTCATTTGGCGAAAATACCTGACCTGGATGGTCCATAAGAAGTTTTAAAATATCATATTCTGTACGGGTAAGATTCACTTTTTCTCCATCCAGCGTTACTTCCTTAGCCTTATCATCTATCTCGATGCCGCCCATACGGGATTTTGCCGTATCCTTTGCTCCACTTCCAAGCATCATATAACGACGAAGCTGGGATTTTACCCTTGCCTGAAGTTCCACAGGATTGAATGGCTTGGTAATATAATCATCCGCACCCACCGTAAGACCTAAAACCTTGTCCGTGTCCTCACTTTTGGCTGTTAACAAAATCACTGGAACATTGGAGATTTCACGAATCTGAACCATTGCCTGAATCCCATCCAGCACAGGCATCATAATATCCATAAGCACCAGATGAATCTCCTGTTTTTCCACGATATCTACCGCTTCTTTTCCATTGTAAGCTTCAATTACATTATGCCCTTCACTGGTGAGATAAATCTTCAAAGCAGATACAATATCCTTTTCATCATCACATACTAATACATTGTACATATCTTTCCTCCGGAGTTCTTTTCCCTACAAAAGAGAAAACGCTACAATAGCTTTATGGTTCTATTGTAGCGTATAAAACATTAATATCCAATGCCCTAACTCATTAAGATTTTATGAAGATAGGGCTAACAACTCATTACGATCTCTTCCTCGATTTCTTTTAAGTTGCCGACGCAATAGTTGTTTCTCTGCTTTTTCTTAACACGATATAACATATCGTCCGCAGCATGTAAGTAGTCCCACATACGATTGCCCTTCTTAGGAACATCCCAACAAAGGCCCTGTGAAATGGTTACTACCTTCGCTACCTTTGACTTCTCAAACGGAATGGCTTCTGCCATTACCTTCTGACGAAGTTCCTCTGCATATGCAATCGCCTGTTCTTTGGTAATATCTGCATAAATGAGCATAAACTCATCACCACCATAACGGGCAACAAACGCATCGTGTTCTTTTTCCATAGTTTTCAGCACATTTGCAACACGAACGAGACATTCATCTCCCATCTGATGTCCATAGGTATCATTGAAACCTTTGAAATCATCAATATCTAAGATTTCTACCACAAGAGATATATTACTTTCCAGACACTGCTCAAAAATCTCTTCACTATAATCATTCAGACGAAGTCTGTTACTAAGCTGGGTTAATGGATCTGTTTCCGAACGCGCTAGCAGAATCTGGTTTTCCTTCACCATCTCTTTATTCTCGCGCTGTACTTTTTCCAGATTCTTTTTCAAAGTCAGCACATTATTCATCATTGTTCTAGTCTCAACTTCGGAACGCTCTGATAATTCGTAATATAAGCTTGCCGCCTGAAGATAATCTGCCGCTTTGCCATATTTACGGTAATATTTGATTTTTAAACTAATGAGTTTTAGATGCAGATTTGTAAAATCTAAATTCTTAATCAATGGTTCCAGCGTTTCAATAATATGCCAGAATTCTTCCTGTTTATTTCTATCCAGAAGCACCTTGCAGTAATCAAAATAATCATCAAAGGTATCCATAACCGGGACATTTGTGCTTGTTGCTTTATGTATGCGAGCGATGTTTTCCTCGCATTTTTCATCATCGCCCACGATATGATAATACATTGCTTCTGCACAAAGCACTGTACCCATAAGATAACTATCATCTGGAAGTTCATATTCCGAATGGATTGCATCAAAACATCGTTTCGCTTCTGTCAGTCGACCACAACAAAGGTTTGCTTTGGCAAGATTCTGATACAACGCCAACATATAATCCTGATATCGTTCCGAATCTTGATGCTTCGCAAAATACTCATAAACCGGCGTTAAAACCTCTACTGCTTCTTCATATCTGCCACAAATAATATTCAGCGCGCCTACGTTAATCGCAATTGTATTGGCAAACGTTTCATTTCCAGCCTTTTTGCTGTACTCCATGGCATTCATATAATAGTCTGCCGCAATTACCGCATTGCCTCGGTTCATTGATGTAATTCCAAGGAAATTATAACAGCGGGACATCATATCCCATTCTTCCACTTTACTTAAATAAGCCAAAGCACTGGTAACCGCTTCGAAAAAATGACTTCCGTCATTTAATACATAGTAGACAACACCACAATAGTAATAACCAAACGCAATCAAACTGTCATCTTTGATTTTATTACCATATTCTATTACATCATTACAGAGTTTCAAGGTAAGTTCTGCGTCCTGCATACAGTTTTCCTGTATGGTTTCCATCCAGGACTGAACATATTCATTGTATTTTGTTTTGTCCATAACTTACCTCCTCCTTCTTAAATAATGTTATTCTTCAAGAAGTTCCTCTGGATCCATCGGAACTCCATCTTTTAACATCTGAAAATAGACACATGGTCCTTCTATCGCATAATACTTGGTTGGTTCACTAACATATCCGATTACCTGTCCGGATTCCACCATATCTCCAACCTTAAAATTCAATTCTTTTAATTGACCATAAACAGCTGTATAGCCATCGCCCAAATCCTGGGTTACCGTACAGCCAGTTTCTTCATTTGTTTCGATACTAATAATTTTTCCTTTTGCTACAATATATACTTTGTCATTTACATCTCCGCCAATTACCATAGCTGGATGATACTGATACTGCTGTAACGTTGGAAAATACACAGTTCCATCCATACTATAATCTAAGAGCGTTGGTCCCTGCAAAGGCCACACCAAGCCCCTTTCTGGCTGAAAATGAAGCACTTCCTGCGTCACATTGCCTACAGGCGCATCTTCCTCCGGCTTCTCGCCTTCCTGTGGCTCATTTTCTGCCACCTGACTATCATCTACGTTAGGCTCCATTTCGCTTTCTGTATTTTGAGAATCATCTCCCACGGCCACCTGGCTATTACCTTCCATATCATCCTGAGAATCCTGTGTGCTTTCTACAACAGGAGTTTTTCCCTCCTGTGCCTTCTTTTGTGACTGGTCATAGGCATACATACCCGCAAAACCAACTGCGCCTACCAAAACACATGCAATGGCGGCAATATATTGATACTTTTTCATATGGCACATCCTCCGTCATCAAATTTTCTTTGATAACAGTATTTGCGCCCTTTTATTTTTTATACAAAGAAACCTTTATAAATATTTTCCAACAATATTGCTAAGTTTTGCAAATTGTTCCAGAGATAATGCCTCTCCACGAATGGTAGCTGGAACCCCCAATTCTTCAATGCATTTCTGAATGGTTTCTTTATCTAAATGAAGGCCCTGGAAATTATTTAATCCATTCGCCAACGTTTTTCTTCTTTGATTAAAGGAAGCTCGAATCAACTGGAACATTAATTGTTCATTTTCTACCTGCACTGGTGGCTGGGCATGTCTCTCTAAACGGATCACCGCACTTCCCACCTTTGGTTGTGGCATAAAACAACTTGGTGGAACATTCAATACAATCTTAGGATTTGCATAGTACTGTACTGCCAGAGAAAGGGCACCATATTCCTTACTTCCTGGGCCTTCCTGCATACGGTCCGCCACTTCCTTCTGCACCATAATGGTGATACTGTCAATTGGTACATGGCTTTCAAAAAGTCCCATAATGATTGGAGTTGTAATATAATATGGAAGATTTGCCACAACTTTAATTGGCTTTCCATGATTTCTCTCTTCTGCCAAAGCCTTAATGTCAACCTTTAAGATATCTTCATTAATGACTTCCACATTATCATATGCACTTAAGGTATCTGCTAGAATTGGAATTAAATTCTTGTCAATCTCCACTGCCACCACTTCTCTTGCTGACTCGCAGAGATACTGTGTCATGGTTCCAATTCCCGGTCCAATTTCCAATACAAAGTCGTCCTTGGTAATCTGGGCAGCATCAATGATTCCTTCCAGGATTCTGGTATCAATCAAAAAGTTCTGTCCAAATTTCTTTTGAAAATTAAAACCGTATTTTTGTAAAACTTCTATGGTATTCTTTGGATTTCCAAGTGTTGCCATATGTTCCTCTCTTCTTATCTTCTAATTATCCCTCGTTTATGGTTGTAACCTACTTCACCTTAGAAAAAAGTGTACGTGCATTATTTTCTGTAACTCGCTCTACTTCTTCTATGGAAACACCCTTAATTTCTGCAATTCTTTCTACTACATAAGGCAAATATAAAGAACTGTTTCTTTTTCCACGATATGGCTCTGGCGCCATATAAGGACAGTCTGTTTCCAGCAAAATGCGTGTGAGCGGAATCGCCTCGACTGTTTCTATCAATTTCTTAGCGTTTTTAAAGGTCACTACCCCTCCAACGCCAATGTAATATCCCATTTTAATAAATTCCAAGGCCATCTCCTTAGAATAGGAATAGCAATGAATCACTCCTGGAATTTCTTCTGCGTGATGCTCTTTCATCACCTGCATGGTGTCAGCTGCTGCATCTCTGGAATGTACGATAATTGGTAAGCCTGTTTCTCTTGCCAGCTCAATCTGACGGCCAAACCAGTATCTCTGCCGCTCCTGCACTTCTGGCTCTTTGTCCCAGTAGTAATCCAGTCCGATTTCGCCAATGGCTACTGTTTTTTCCCATGATGCCTGCTCTCTCATCCAATCGAAAAAAACTTCGTCCAGTTCATCAATTTCACTTGGATGCACTCCAACGGCTGCATATACATGCTCGTACTTTTTAGCAAGTTCTACTGTATCTCTGGTTGATTCCACCGACGCACCACTATTGATAACTATGCCAATGCCCGCTTCGGGAAGGCTTTTGAGGATCTCATCCCTGTCTTCTGCAAAGCGGTCATCATCATAATGGGCATGTGTTTCAAAAATCATTACATATGCTCCTCTAACATCTCTAATTCTGCAATATCAATGCAATGTGGAATCGTACGGTTTCTCACCGCGTCTTTACATTCTTCAAAATCCATCCACATGACACTTTCAATTTCTTCTTCCTGCAACGTCATGTCGCAGATTTCCATATCTTTCCACAATAAGAAGACCTTTGCAACCTGGTTATCCACATATGGATGACCGTGGAATTCTTTTTGTGCAAAAGTACGGTGTAATCCACACTCAATCAGTTCCGCTGGGTCTATAACAATGTTTAGTTCTTCCTGGAGCTCTCTTAAACCTGAAGGAATGAAATCTACTCCCGCAGGAATATGTCCGGCACTGGAAATGTCATAACACCCTGGAAATGAGTCTTTATATTTTGCTCTTTTCTGCAACAAAATCTGAACTCGACCTTCTCGTCTTCGCACAATCCAGATATGGGTTGTGCGATGACGGGTACCAGTTCTATGTGCATCCGTTCTATCGATGGTTTCCCCTGTTGGGAGACCGTTTTCATCTACGATGTCGATAAGTTCCATTTGTTATCCTCCAAACATGGAATGCGAAGCATCCCATATTAACAGATTTCTGCTCCACTTGGCATTGGTTTTTCCGGTGTCATAAGTGCAAGGTTGCCTTCTGCATCCTCAGCACAGAGAAGCATACCTTCTGATACTACACCTGCGAGTTTTGCTGGTTTTAAGTTTACTAATACCATCACTTTTTTACCAACCATCTCTTCTGGCGTATAATCTTTGCGAATTCCAGATACAATCTGTTTTACCTGGCTTCCAATCTTAACCTGTGAGCAAAGAAGTTTTTTCGATTTTTCTACTGCTTCACAAGCGATGATTTCGCCTACCTGAAATTGCATCTTCATAAAATCATCATACTCGATTTCTGCTTTTGCTTCAATGTCAATTACTGGTTCTTCCACTTTTTCGGCTTCTTCTGTTGCTCCACCATTCAAACGTGCCTGTTCAGCTTCGTATTCTGCCTTCTGAGCCGCCTGAATTGCTTCCACCTTAGGAAGTACTTCCTTGGCATCTAAACGAGCGAAAAGGATTTCTGGAGTTTCTGTAACCTTTTTGCCACTTTCATATAAACCGAATTTATCTAATTCATCTAAGCCACGAAGTTCTGTGTTAAGCTGAGCCACGATTCTTTCTGCTGTGCTTGGCAGGAAGCTGTGAAGCAAGCTTGCGCCAATGGTAATAGCCTCTGTTAAGTTATAAAGAACTTCTGCAAGACGTTCCTGCTGTGCTTCGTCTTTTGCTAATGCCCATGGCATTGTTTCATCAATGTATTTGTTACAACGACGGAATACTGCAAAACACTCTGAAATGGCATCTGCTACACGAAGCTTATCCATTTTTTCTGCAACACGTGCCTGTGCGCCAGTTACAACCGCCTTAAGGTCTGCGTCAACTTCGTCAGTAACACCTGTAGAACGCACTACGCCACCAAAGTATTTATTGGTCATAGAAATCGTTCTGTTTACAAGGTTTCCAAGAATGTTTGCAAGGTCTGAATTGAAACGTTCAATTACTAAATCCCAGGTAATTACACCATCGTTTTCAAATGGCATTTCGTGAAGTACGAAGTAACGGGTTGCATCAACACCGAATAAATCTACCATATCGTCGGCATAGATTACGTTACCCTTAGACTTACTCATCTTATCTCCACCCTGAAGTAACCATGGATGACCAAATACCTGTTTTGGAAGTGGAAGATCCAATGCCATTAAGAAGATTGGCCAGTAAATCGTATGGAAACGAACGATGTCTTTTCCGATTAAGTGAAGGTCTGCTGGCCAGTTCTTTGCGAACATTTCGTTAGAACCGTCTGGGTCATAACCAATCTTGGTGATGTAGTTAGTAAGAGCATCCAGCCATACATATACTACGTGTTTTGGATCGAAGTCTACCTGTACTCCCCATGTAAAGGAGGTACGGGAAACACAGAGATCCTGCAAGCCTGGAAGTAAGAAGTTGTTCATCATTTCGTTCTTACGGCTCACTGGCTGAATAAAGTCTGGATGTGTATTAATATGCTCAATTAACTTATCTGCATACTTGCTCATTTTGAAAAAGTACGCTTCTTCTTTGGCTGGCTTTACATCACGGCCACAGTCTGGACATTTTCCATCAACTAACTGTGATTCTGTCCAGAAAGACTCACATGGAGTACAGTAAAGTCCTTCATAAGAGCTCTTATAGATGTCACCCTTGTCATATAATTTTTTGAAGATTTTCTTAACACATGCTTCGTGGTCGTCATCTGTTGTACGAACGAAGCTGTCATAAGAAGAATCTACTAAATCCCAGATATTTTTTACGGTTCCAGCTACTTCGTCTACGAACTGCTTTGGTGTGATTCCAGCAGCCTCAGCCTTTTCCTGAATCTTCTGACCATGTTCGTCGGTTCCTGTCTGGAACCACACATCATAGCCTTCCGCTCTCTTATATCTTGCGATTGCGTCAGCTAAGATGATTTCATAAGTATTACCGATATGTGGTTTGCCTGAAGTATAGGCAATTGCTGTAGTAATATAATATTTTCCTTTGCTCATTTTTGTTTCCTCTCTTTCATATAAAAAGGCTCGCCCTCTATTTCTAGAAGACGAGCCATAATAAACCCGTGTTACCACTTCTCTTCACTGATGCCTTGCGACAACAGCCTCATCAGATGCCGCATTCTATCAAACCAGACTGCGATATCCTCCCGCTATAACAGGCGGTCCCGTCGGCTGCTATCACAAGGTTCACAACCGCCACTCCAAAGCCATCTTCCATGTAGCTTCCTTCACTTCCTCGCACCACACCGAACAGTTCGGGGGAAGTCTCTCTGTAAAAATCCATTACATGTACTCTCTTTTTCAATGTGTTTGTTTATTAATCTACGGTATTTAATTTATCACGCAATCAAGCTTTCGTCAAGATTTTAAAGCATTTAACTCTTCATTTAAGCGTTCCAGTTCTGCTTTTGCCTCTATAATAGATGGAAAATACACCTTTTCTTCCACATCTTCGTCTTTATGGGCCTCATAAAAGGCTTTGCCAAGAAGCGCATACTGTTTTTGCAGAAAATCTTCTTTGGTATGAATGTCGTATTTTAACTGCGCCAGTTTTGTTGTATCTTTTGCAAATTCCTCTACGTCTTTTCCTACGCTGATAAGATTGTCTTTAAATTTGTCAAAATCGAATGCCATAATCTATACCTCTTCTTATACTGTTGGCATATCTCTCATTACAACATATACCATATATGCCACATATGCGAGCACCATAAGGATACCCATTGGACGCTTTAACTGTTTTGTCTTGCCTGCTACTACCCAGCAGATAAGTGTTGCTACTACCACTGCAAGAATGTCAATTGCATTGTTCATAATAAATCCAATTGGGCTAATAGAGGATGCAATACCAAGTACTAACAAGATGTTAAATACGTTAGAACCAATTGCGTTACCAAGTGCCATATCAACTTCACCCTTACGAGCTGCTACGATAGAAGTAACAAGTTCTGGAAGGGATGTACCAACTGCTACAATGGTAAGTCCAACTAATGTTTCTGACATACCAAACTTCATAGCAAGTGTACTAGCAGAGTCAACGACCCAGTCACCACCAATTGCGATAGCTGCTGCACCACCAACGATAGAGATGATACTCATCAGCACAGACTGTGTAACTAATTCTTCTTCGTCCGAACCCGGCTGAATGCCTTCATTGTTTCTTGCTCTTAAAGCAGAACGAATCATAAGGAATAAGAAACCAGCAAAAAATGCTAATAAAATAATACCATCAATACGTCCAAGTACCATTCCATCACCTACTCCAACCATTCCAAGAACCACTAAAAGAACAGCAGCAAGAATAGAATATGGGATATCTCTGCGGATAGTATCTTTATCTACATCTACAGTCTGAAAGATTGCACATAAACCTACTACAACCAATAAGTTGAAAAGGTTTGAACCCGATACATTACTAATTGCAAGAGAATTGCTTCCTGCCAAGGATGCAGAAATAGAAACCGCAGTTTCCGGAAGTGATGTTCCCATTGCAACAATTGTAAGACCGATAATAAGAGATGGAACTCTAAGTCTCTTTGCAACGTTAGATGCACCTTCAACGAAGAAATCTGCACCCTTAATTAAACCCACAAAACCGATTACCAAAAGGATAATCGCTCCAGGGATCGTCTGTAAAAACTGTGTTAAAGCTTCCATAAAAATACTCTCCTTTTCTTTTACATTTTATTCTTTAACTTACATTTTAAATAAGTAGGTACTAAAAAAACCCATATATGCCCACTTAAATCATAAGCATACATGAGTCTCATTCTTTAAGATTTGCCAGGTCTAACGACCGAGTCTGTTGACAAATCACACTTATCGTGCAAACTACTCCCCCACGTGGATTTTCCGTACCTTTACTTCTTATTATAATGTAACAAAGAATTGCGTTATTCGTCAACCCCAATTTGTATTTCTGTGGAAAAGCATCAAATTATTTACAAAATTGGACGTTTGGGACTTTTCAATATGGTAATTCTGGCATAAAATATAGATAAATATGGACATCCCTAAAGTGTCCTTAATGAATAAGAGAAGGAGATTACATTATGAGTATGATTAAAACACCACACATTAATGCAGAAGAAGGCGCATTCGCTAAGACCGTCTTAATGCCAGGCGATCCACTCCGTGCAAAATATATCGCTGAAACCTATTTAGAAAATCCTAGACTTGTTACCTCTGTTCGTAACATGTTTGGTTATACAGGAACATATAAGGGAAGAGAAATCTCGGTTATGGGTTCAGGTATGGGTATGCCATCCATCGGAATCTATTCTTATGAATTATTTAGCTTCTTTGGCGTTGAAAACATTATTCGTATCGGTTCTGCCGGAGCTTACTCAGACAAGCTGAAAGTTAGAGATATCGTGATTGGTATGGGCGCTTGTACTAACTCAAATTATGCTCACCAGTATAATTTAAAGGGAACTTTTGCTCCAATCGCTGACTACGAATTAATGCAGAAAGCCATCGATATTGCAAAAGAACAGGGCACTCCTGTAGTCGTAGGTAACGTACTTTCTTCTGACCCATTCTATGATGCAGACCCAACAGCACGCGATCGTTGGAAAGAAATGGGCGTTCTGTGTGTAGAAATGGAAGCGGCAGCTCTCTATATGAACGCTGCTAAGCTTAACAAGAAAGCTCTTTGCATCTGCACAATTTCTGACCACTTATATACTGGCGAAGAATTATCCGCTGAAGAACGTCAGGTTACATTCAACAAGATGATGGAAATCGCATTGGAGTTAGCATAAAAACAAGTTGACAACTAACCTCGCTAGTGTCTATAATACACGTAATTGAAGTATTCAAAAGGCTGTGACGGGAACAAGTACACTTTTGCAGAACACACAGAAAGTAGCCGGTTGATGAGAGGCGCGTGGGAAACAAATCTGGAATACATCCTTGAGCTTTGCACCGAATTCCTATTTATTCTGGATAGTAGGCTGCAACGTAGTAGCGCACGTTACAAGCGCCGGAGTGTTGTCGGACACTTACAGAGGTAGACAATGTGAATTGTCTACGAAAAAAGGTGGTATCACGAGCTTATGCCTCGTCCTTTTATAAGGGCGAGGCTTTTTTGTGCGAATAAGCAGAGAAGTATCGCTCAATCTCAACTTTTTAATCAACAGGGAGGAATAAAAAATGACATTATACGACGAACTCGTTGCCCGTGGCCTTATCGCCCAGGTAACAAACGAAGAAGAAATCAAAAACTTAATCAATAACGGCAAAGCCACATTCTACATTGGCTTTGACCCAACAGCAGACAGCCTTCACGTAGGACACTTCATGGCTCTTTGCCTTATGAAACGTCTTCAGATGGCAGGAAACAAACCAATCGCTCTTATCGGTGGCGGAACAGCCATGATCGGAGACCCTTCTGGACGTACCGACATGCGTCAGATGATGACAGAAGAAACTATCGCACACAACGTTGAATGCTTCAAGAAACAGATGAGTCGCTTCATCGACTTCTCAGAAGGCAAGGCTCTTCTTGTAAACAACGCAGACTGGTTGATGGACTTAAACTACATCGACGTACTTCGTGAAGTTGGCCCACACTTCTCTGTAAACCGTATGCTTACTGCAGAATGCTACAAACAGCGTATGGAAAAAGGTTTAAGCTTCTTAGAATTTAACTACATGATTATGCAGTCATACGACTTCTACAAATTATTCCAGGATTACGATTGTAACCTTGAATTCGGTGGCGACGACCAGTGGAGCAACATGCTCGGTGGTACAGAGCTTATCCGTCGTAAATTAGGAAAAGACGCACACGCTATGACTATTACACTTCTTCTTAACTCAGAAGGCAAGAAAATGGGTAAAACCCAGTCTGGTGCAGTATGGCTTGATGCTGAAAAAACATCTCCATTCGACTTCTTCCAGTACTGGAGAAACGTTGGCGATGCTGACGTATTAAAATGCATCCGTATGCTTACTTTCCTTCCAATGGAAGAAATCGAAGCAATGGATTCCTGGGAAGGCGCACAACTCAACCAGGCAAAAGAAATTCTCGCATACGAATTGACTAAGCTAGTTCACGGCGATGAAGAAGCCGACAAAGCAAGAGAAGCTTCCCATGCATTATTTGCAGGTGGTGGTTCCCTTGCAAACATGCCAACTGTAGAACTTACAGCAGACGATTTTGCTAACGGCAATATGGATATTATGGCAGTTTTAGTAAAAGCAAACCTTTGCGAAAGCCGTTCTGACGCACGTCGCGCCGTACAGCAGGGTGGTGTAACCGTTGCTGATGAAAAAGTAACTGATATCACAACTTCTTACGATGCTAGCGCATTCGAAGGCGAAGGCTTAATCGTAAAACGTGGTAAGAAGAAATTTGCTAAGTTAATTATGGCTTAAATCTCTTTCAAAACAACAAAACGCTTGTGGAATCACTTCCACAAGCGTTTTGTATATTTCTATAATACCCTTTTACACTCCATCAGTCCGCTACGCGAATCAACTCCACACAATCTATGGTACCCCAGGCACCAGCCGCTGCCTTAATCTCAATTCCCACTTTCATCGTTCCGCTATTGCACAAGATGTTCGTGATGGAAGGCTCCTGCCAGTTCATCCATCCAGCCAACGTAAATGTTTGCTCATAACGCACACCATCACTAATCACATAAATCAAAAGTGTGGCATCATCGCCTGCTGCATCTCCTTGTACCGACAAAGAGAATGCGTACTTTCCTTTTTCTAAAGAAGTGACCGGCTGTTCCGCCGAGAACTCAACCGGCTGATCGCTCCAAAAATGAAGGCTCTTCGTACCCTCTTTTGCATCCGCCTGTTTCTCCTGATAATCCGTAGTTCCTGCAACCAGTTCCGTTATTTTCCACATAGAAGTGTCACTCTCTTCAAAGGAAGGATTCTTCACATAATTCTTCGGTTGCTCTTTGGTCCCCACTCGAACAAAATAGAATGTTTTTAGGGATTCCAGTGGATATCCTTCTGGACTAAACAATGATGTTGGAATACATCCTGTTGCACCATAATATTTACCTGCGTCATTAGGGTCATAGCTTCCTGCATAGGAACTTGCCCAACCTGCGCCATAAAGTTCTCGCTTATTATGCTTCTCAGCCTCGCTGTCTCCTGGCACATCAATCCACGCTGGTTCCCAGTAAAAGACTCCAATAGCATAATCACCCAGCTCTTTCATTGCATTCACGCAAGCTCGAATTTCATCTGCCTGCCCCTGTACGCTTCGCTCATATTCACCAGCTGTAGAAGAAGAATATGCCCAGGAAGTTTCTGCAATCATAACTTTTTTTCCGCTGATATTATGTACCGTTTTTAACTGCTCCTTCAGATTCTCCAGTGTTCCATGATACTCAGGATAATAGGAAGAAGCAAAGACATCATAGTCCACGCCATAGTTTTGTAAACAATTTGCATAATATGAATATCTCTTCTTCTCAGGGTTTGTGTAATGTACGCCAATTAAGATGCCCTTATTTGTATCTCGTACGGCTTTTGCCGCAGATTTCATCAGTCTGTATATATTGGCTTCCGTCTTTTCACCGCAAATGCCACCCGTGGTTTCATTACCCACCTGCACCATTCCAATTTGTATTCCAGCATTCTGAATTGCTTTAATGCTTTCTACGGTGTAGTTATAGATGGCAGTTTCTTTTTCCTCGAGGCTCATATTTTCCCATGCCTTTGGCGCCTGCTGCTTGGCAGGGTCTGCCCAGAAGTCCGAATAGTGAAAATCCACCATCAGTCCCATTCCATACTCTGCTGCACGTTTTCCCAAAGCAATTGCCGTATCTACGGTACAGTTTCCACCACCATATCCTTTTCCCTCAGCATCAAAAGGATCATTCCATACACGCACTCGAATATAATTCACACCTGCTTGACTGAGCGTTTTAAATATATCCTGTGCCTTACCATCAAACCCATAAAACACTCTGCCGCTTGCTTCGAGAGAAAGCAGGCTTGAAATATCCACGCCCATCATAAAATCATCTGACAAACCTTCGACTTGGGATATCGTCAGAGACGTAGTTATTTTCTCCGCTTCTTCTGAACCGTTGTCTTCCGTGCCTGTATCTGTTGGTGGTTGCTCCTGCGAACCATCTTCCTCTGATCCTGTATCCACTGGAGTTTTGTTTTCCGAGCCATCTTCCTCCGAGCCGGTATCCACTGGAGTTTTACCTTCCGAGCCATCTTCCTCTGATCCTGTATCTACTGAAGAATCGCTGTCAGACTCCGTTTCTGTTGGTTCGCCTGGTTCTGTTGATTCGCTTGGTTCTGTTGGTTCGCCTGATTCTGTTGGTTCATCTGTTTCTGTCTGTATCTCAGATGTTCCATCTTCTACACTACTCCCCTCCTGAGAATTGCTCTCCACACTATCTGTAGTGCTATTATCCTCCGTTATGCTTTCTCCACCAGTTGCTGAGCCACAACCATATAAAGAAAATATCATAACAATGATTAATAGAATCGAAATCGCTTTTCTCTTCACAGTCTCTCGTCCCCCGTAATTTCTATTATTTTGTGTTCCAATAACACTCCATCTTTCTCTTATAATAACACACATCTAGACATCTTGTGTTATAAAAAAACAAGTTTTATAATATTTCTATCACCTAATATGAAAATGCAATTTGAGGAGGTTAACATATGGGATTTGACAAAGAATTTCTCTGGGGCGCTGCCAGCGCTGCACATCAGGTAGAAGGGGCTTATGATGAAGATGGAAAAGGCCTAGGTATCTGGGATTCCTTGGCAGAAGGACATGTAAAACACGGAGAAAATGGCAATATTGCCTGTGACCACTATCATCGCTACAAAGAAGATGTGTCCATAATGAAAGAATTGGGTTTAAAATCCTACCGCTTTTCCGTAAGCTGGCCTCGTGTAATGCCAGAACCAGGCGTAATCAATGAGAAAGGCCTCCTGTTCTATATCAACCTTGTAGATGAACTTGTAAATGCAGGAATCACTCCAATGTGTACCCTGTTCCACTGGAACCTGCCAATGTGGGCACACGAATGGGGCGGTTGGGAAAACGAAAAAACTATTGGCTATTTTGAAGAATATACAAAAGTTGTGGTAGATGCGCTATCCGACAAAGTATCTTACTGGATTACCTTAAATGAGCCACAGTGCTTTGTAGGATGCGGTTATTGGAACGGCGCACATGCCCCTTTCCAAACACTTCCTATCGAACGAATCAAAACCATCACTCGTGTAGTTATGCTGACCCATGGTAAAGCCGCTAAAATTATTCGCGAAAATGCAAAAACTGCACCAAAGATTGGTTTTGCACCTACCTGCGATGCCTGGGTTCCAACAGATATGAGTGAAGAAGCTATTACAAAAGCCCAAAACTTAAGTTTACGAGATGAGGCCAATCCTTTTACTATGATTTATTGGGCTGACCCAATTGTCCTTGGACAGATTCCAGAATCTTTAAAGGATACCCTGTCAGAAGAAGACATCCAGATCATTCATCAGCCATTGGATTTTTATGCGTATAATGTATATAGCTCCAGTAACTATGGCGGTGAGCCTCTCGTACAAAATCCAGAGGTAACACCAGGTCTTGCCCGTACCACTATGGACTGGGTAATCCAACCAGCGGTTATGTACTGGGCATCCAAATTCTTATATGAAAGATATCAGCTTCCTATTCTGATTACCGAAAACGGTATGGCAAACAATGACTTTGTGATGTTGGATGGTAAGGTTCACGACCCACAAAGAACGGACTATCTGGTTCGTTATCTTATGGAATTGAAACGCGTTATGGAAGATGGTGTTCCTGTCATTGGATATCAGTACTGGTCTATTATGGACAATTTTGAATGGGCAGAAGGCTATGATAAACGATTTGGATTAGTTTATGTGGATTACAACACCCAGAAGCGTACCTTAAAAGATACCGCCTATGTATATGCGGACATTATTCGTGCCAACGGAGAACATTTATAGAAAAACATAAAAACACGTGACTCTAAGAAGCGGCTTGTACCGAAGTCTTATTGTCACGTGTTTTTCATATCCTCTACTTTTTAGTTTCTTTGGGATATTTCTTCGATTCTTTCAATTTCTTTTTTATGCATATGGTATCGCAAACCGTGTCTACGCTTTTCACCGCACTCCACCTTCCCCTTGGTTATTGTATGGATATGGTATCACAAATCGTGTCTTACTTTTTCGCCGCACTCCACTATGCTATGCGAGCTTAACAGTTATACTTTCACAGAAACCAAAATGCTCATAAAGGCGGTGTTCAATAACAGCATTATTGATTTTTCGTTTGGATGATGCACTTTCAAACAACACCCAAGAAAGCCTCCCTTGCTTAATTAATGTTCTACCGTAAGCATTATCTAGTTCTTTCTCTATTTTTAAGAAAGAGGCTATCAGATCGTCTTTTTTCTCTGATTGATTTAAAATACGCACATCAACATAAAAAGCATTTCCGTTTTCCGTGTAAATAGCTATATTGCATTTACAATCAGTAAATATGTTAACATCCGAGAAATGTACTACATTATCCGCTGAATATTTGTGTGGTGATGTAACACAACACACTCGCGAAAAAAAGCTGTCAATAGATTTAAAATATATTTTTTCTTTAAAGATTTCCATTATCATTTCCTCTTTTATAATAACTCCAAAAAGCCAAATTGGATCAATCGTTTTACTGACATCCAAGAAAAGTACTGGAAACCACCACCATTAGCTACAATACCCGTGCTGACTTTAAAACCCTTAAGTACACGATAAGAGTTTAATTGTAAGGAGTTAGATGCAGGTAAATCCAACAAAGAGTAATGTGTCCCCGGATCAGTTAAATATCTACCGAACTGACTGCCATAACGATCCAATTTCATTCCCGGTTCAAGATTCATCGACCCCTCCGTTCCTGGCATAGCTCCTTTCATTGTACATGTATTGCTTAAATAACTTCCGCAAATAGCAGTTCCAACAATTGCAACTGTTTCGGTTGCACCTGAGTAAACATCATACGCTGTTTGGTTACCATTAAACACCGTATCTCGCACAAAATTATCTCCAGTAACAGCCTGTTGTATATCTGCTACACCATTTACTGTGGTAAGTACTCCTGCAGTGATTGTAACTGCCGCAGTTGCAATCATAGCAACAGGAGCTCCAGCAACACATACTGCTACACCTGCAGCAACGGCTGCTATACCTGTTACAATTCTACCAACGCCTTTTGCAAATCCCCATAAATCGAATGTACCATAGGGATCATATCCCATAACAGGATTGTTTCCACAGTAAGCAAATAGATTGTAACTGGTAAGTCCTCCCGTACCTAAATATGCAATATCATCCGCATTAATAAACCGACCAATCTCAGGATCGTAATAACGGCTGGATACATAGTAGAGTCCCGTCTCTACATCATAATAATACCCTCTGTATCGGAACGGATTATACACCGCCTCTGTATCTTCTCCACCATTGTGATAGGTGGTAGTGACATCGCCCCACGCATCATAGATATAGGATACCAACAAGGTGCCGTTGGAACTGTATACCGCAACAATGTCTCCCTGCAGATTTCTCTCAAACCAGTAGGATTCATAGGTGCCTGCAGCATCTGACACCTCTCGGTACTGCATTCCAATAGGACTTCCGTCTGCATCATACAGATATACTAGTAGCTGATTGCCCCATTCCTCAGCGATAATCTGGCTTCCATTCAGCCGATAGGTATGTTCTACCCCATTCACAGTCTTGCTGACACGAATACCTTCATCATTGTATTCAAACTCCAGCGTATAGTAATTACCTGAAGCCATGGACAGCCTTCTGCCATTCTCCCATCTAAAACGCCAGTGAGTACCATTATAATAATTTATTGGATTTCCGATTTCATCATAAGTAAAGGTTGTTCCATCAAAACTGGTTAGTTTGTCTCCCCAGTTCTCATCATTATATTCGTAAGTATATGTATAAAGCGCATTAGAAGGCGTCACACCTGCAGCAGTTATGTTATATTCACTCTTGGTTAGGATATTTCCTGCATTATCATAGGTGTAGACATAGGTTCTACCCAACAGTGTGTTATCCTCTCGAAGCAACTGTCCTAAATCATCATAAACATAGCGGAATTCCTGACCATTACTCAGTTTTATTTTCGTAATGTTTCCATTATCATCATAGGTATATGTATAGGTTAATGCCGCATATTCATTGACCTTACTGGTATACGTATGTACGAGCGAAGAGGTATTGACCGGTTCATTTGAGTTGCTGTTATCATTTGGTTGAGCTACAAACTCATAGTCCACTGTATTGATAAACTGCTTATCCGAAGTCCCCTGCATAAAGTTGTATACCTTACCAGACATTCTCTTAAAAATGTCATAGGTATAGGTTACCGCACCATTCGCATAAGGCGTTAGTACCCAGTACAGGCCTACGGAATCATCATCATTATACTTGAACTGGTAACCAAACCGACTGTTGCTATCGTTGTCTACTCCAAAATATCCCGTTATATAGTCAAAATTATACTGAACATTTTCCAGACGCGACTTGTCATCATAATAAAACTTCGCCCCAAAGGTGTTAACCAGTTTTTCCGTATCATACTCCACATGCCCAATTAGACGCTTGTTGGCATCGTAACTGTAGAGAATGCTTTTTCCTGTTAACAGGTTGTCGAACTGATATAACTGACCATAAGCATTATATTTATAGGAATAGGCCTGTTTTTCTGTACTGCCTTCAATATACCATACTTCAGAGATATTATCAAACGTATCATACACATATCTTACTGAGAAGCCGTTGGCATAATGAAGGGTATTCAGTTTTCCATTATGGCTGTTATACTCGTAACTTACAATCTCGTTACTGCCTACAGATATGGAATCCGTTTTACCAAAGTTGTCGTAACGGAAGTTATAGGTGGTAGCTTCTGTAGTAATACTCTGTAGCAGGTTTGCAGAATTATAGGTATAATCCACCTTTTCTCCACTTGTATCCGCCTCATACGTTGCCTCTTCCGTATAAATAGCAGGCATAACAGAAGTAATGTTACCAGCAGCATCATAGGTATAACAGGTTCCTGTGTCAGTATTCGTATTGATTACTGCCAAAAGCCTGCCATTAACAGAATCATAGAAATACTTTGTCATAACTCCTAAATTGCTGATTTCTGCCAGTAACACACCAAAGTTTCTAGAAAGAGAATCTGTTTCGTATACATAATGCTGCGTGATTCTCTCTGTAGAAATTGAATAATTCGTACCATTATAGGTTGTCACACTGGTTAATTGTCCATAATTATCGTAAACGTATTTTGTTTGGGTTTGTGGCACCGTTGTAATCAGTTCTCCAGCGT
Source organism: Lachnospiraceae bacterium (assembly GCA_015057035.1). Classification (GTDB taxonomy): domain Bacteria; phylum Bacillota; class Clostridia; order Lachnospirales; family Lachnospiraceae; genus Roseburia. Next base: position 46,124 of record SVFC01000008.1, read on the forward strand.
TTATATAAGCATATGGATAGGATAACCTCGAACCAACCGAACTTGTAAATGTGGAATATGTTTCGGTCTCAACATTATTGGCTACAGTGTAAGTATAATCATAGAGTTCTCCACGGTTATTTGCCATACGAATCAAGTTGTTGTTTTCATCATACACATAGACCTCTTCGTAATAACCGTTTCTCTGCACCTGCACTAAGCCATTATCATAATATTCTGTAGTTACAGTAGATTCGTCAATCACCTGCGTCAGATAGATATTATCGAAATAGCCTACACCAGGATTGCCCTTATAGATAGCGCTAACATCTATCGTCTTTACCAATTTTTCATCTGTTGTAATACTCTTCGATACAAACTGCCACTCATTACTGTAATTTTGGAAGGCAAGTTCAAATCTATCGGTACTATCATCTGAATATGTCACCTCAACCAGAAGTCCGAATGTGCCAGAAGGTACCTGATAAGTTCCTTTTCCCATTCCGGATACAACAAAGGTTTTTGCGGTGGTATCTGTCTGTGTAGCTGAAGCGGTATAAATCCTCTGGGTTGCAGTACTATCCGACGTTAGTTTAATTACATTGCCTAACAGTTCATTCTCATATACTACGGTACCCGTGGTACTCCAGTAATTGCTATATTTATACTGTGTAGTTCCCTTATGGGAATCCTCAAAGTTCCCGAATTCCACCATACTGTAGCCACTCTGACCGATGTTCTCCTCCAGCATCACATTATCAACAAGAACATACGTGTCGCCTTCATTTCCACCCACTTTGTTAGTTACAATAATGTCTATCACAAACTGCTCACCACCTGTAGAATTGCAGTTTGATGCTTTAAAATTCAGACTGACATTTACGAAACCATCTGTAGCATTGTCTTCATTTACTGCAATTAGCTTATAGGCAGTATTATCTGTTCCATCCTGAGATGTTGCTTTAATTCCTATCGTTACATTCTCTGCCTCATAGGAACAAATATCCATAGACAACGTATAGTCTCCTTCCGGAAGAAAAACCGTCTGCCGTAGGAAATCTGAAGTATTAGTAACTACATCCACACGTGCACTATAGTTACCATGAGTATCTCTGGTTGTCTCATTAACCGCTTCCACAAAAGAGATATTTGTAGTGTTTGACCATCCGGAAGCATTAGATGTGCCTAAACGTTTCTCAAATCCACCGTTGAAAATGTAATTACTTGTTGCACCGCCCACAGCTGTAGAGTTTTTGATATTGTTTTTTACATTCTCTTGTGTTTCATATTCTCCGCTGGTAGCACCATAAATCGTGGTTCTTTCAACATCAGTAGAATAACAACTGGTTACACGTCCCTGCTTATCAAAGATATAACAGGTGATGATATCATCATCCGTTCCATGCACATCATCACTGCCACTTGTACGAACCTCTGTATAATCCGTGCGATAGGTATAGGTTATCTTCTGCCCATCTTCGGAATCCTTTGCATATTCCGTTACAGAAGTAACTCGCTCACCTGTATAGGTATACTCCACAGAGTATCCAGAAGTTTCATCATGAGCAGCTATCAGTTTCCCGCTACTATTATATTCATAAGTAACCGTGGTAACTATCTGGTTCTCATTGATAAACTCTATTTTTTTCAGATATCCATAATAGTCACCTGAAACATCGCTTGTCGTATAGTAATGTGGTGAATAATATAACTTCACCTTTGGTGCGTTATCATAACCATATATCTGTACCTGTTTTAACTGGTCATATGCATTATATGTATAATTCTCAAAACTTATCGCAGAACGATCCTTTGGTATTAACCATACTTGCGCAATTTTTCCATCACTCGACTGGAGGTACCTTAATACATTTCCATTTCTATCCGTTTTCGTATGAAGCACTGCTCCCACACCGATATCACTCGTACTAACGTTGGTCTCATAAAATGTACGAACATTATGGTTCATATCCGTAATCTCATATATCCCGTCACCAATCTCTAAAGTTAACAGTAATCCATCGGTATCTTTATATGTAGTGGTACTAGTTCCATCCGGGAAAAAGGTATGCTCTGTACCATCGGCATCCGTCCAGATATAATAAGTTATTTCTTCCCCGTCGGCATTATAATACGTATCTGGAACCAAATATTCGTTGACGTTCATCTTAAATCCATAGCCTATTCTTGGAACGATATTTGGAACTTTTGCCACAGCGGATGTAGCATATTTTCCCGCATATGCCTGGTTATATACCAGAGTAGTACCATGGCCAAACAATTGCTCATTTGATGCAAGTATTCCAATCGTAAAGATCAATTCGCCGCTGGTATTGTTAATATATCCTGTGCCGGCAGCACCCACATTCTGTGTAGAATAGGACCAATAGTCTTCCAGCCCATCCATTTTAGTATAGTTAATCTGTAATGGTGCTGCTGTTTTACTTCCGAGAACAAAACGGAATACTAAGTCATTTATACCAGAAGGTTTTGTTACTGGTTTAATAGCAAAACCATAATTCTTCTCTGGGTTGTCGTACCACTCAAGAACATTCTGTGTGATATCCCATTCATACTCCCATATCGCAGAGTCTGAATCCCCAATATTCTTTGCACCCTTCTGATAGTCATAAACAAGAGTTGATATCTGTCCTGCTACTCCTTTTTCATATTCGTTATAGCAGAAGGTCTCTGGGTCCCAGTCACTTAGAATCGGATATATGCCAAGATCAAGACTATAAGAAGTATTTGGGTAGCATTCATTCCATTCATGTCCGGTTACTATAAAACTAGCGCTGGTGATAGTCGCATTCTCTGGTAATACAGGCAATTCTTCTAATTTGATGAAGGTTGTGCTCCATGTACCAACCCATAGATGGTCTGTATGCTCCAAAGAATACGGATCCGTCCTTTGGATACTAGTTCCTGCGATGGAATCTTTGCTTAGCGTAACGACAGAAGGGTCAATATACACTGGGAATACACGTTCCGCATCATTGATCCATTCTGCATCAGCCGTAACTGTAAGGGCATACTTTCCGTTTCCAATTCTTGTAAGTGCATATGTTACTCCACTAGAGCTCATTCCACTGGCATCATACATAATTCCTGCTGGAATGCGGTAAACGGTTTGATTTGTATTTGGATCATAGATGTTTACGGAACCATCTTCCTCCAAAGCGGCTTCCAGGTTATTCAATTTGATGGTAAATGTATACTGATAGCTGTCCTTTTTCTCCTTAACAATGATGTTCTCTTTTACCTTTAAATCCTCAAGGACATACTCTAAGTCCACACCATCCAGAATATCTGCATACAGAATCTTTGAAGATAAGTTATCCAGAGCCATTAACTTTTGAAGGTCTGTGGCTGTTTCGTCTGGCTCTTCGCTAGTATTTGTCACGCAGCCTGTGGTTTTCTTGATGGCATTGTCCAAAGACATCGTAATCTTTCGGTTGCCATCATGCAGCGTAAATAATCCGCCGTTTCCGGTAATTTTCTTGGCGAACTTGATTCTTGCATCGCTGGTAGAAAATTCACTTCCGGATTCGGACAGATGATTATTGATATCCTGCCAATTTCCATCTGCGTCTTGAACATGAACTGGAGTGGTATACTGCACTGCCACATAGCTTCCATCTTCAAGCCGGAAATGTTTTACTCTTTCCTCGCGAAGCTCTGTGACCTCGTATACTTCACTCGTTGTGTCCGTGTTTGTGTTGGTTGTGGTTGTAACTCCTTCCTCATTCTGCAGTAGTTCCGGATCCGCCCCCTGGCCCGTCTGTGCTTGCACATGACTTGCCCAGGATGTGAATAGCATAGTTACTACTAACATCATGGAAATGAGTTTCATCCATGGTTTGCTTCTTGTTAGCATCTTCTTTTGTCCTTTCTTCTCCCCATCTTTTAAGCATAACACTTGTTTTTGACGAGAAAAAGGGACAGAGTTGGCAACTATAGAAAATGCGTGACATTTTGTCACGCATTTTCTATAAGACTCTCACTTCAAAGGCTGTTGTCTGCGGTGGAATGCTAGCTGTCATAAAGTTGGCATGTCGCACTCTTACACGCATTCCTGCTCTCAAGTCTGAAAATTGAATTTGTCTTCCACTTCGACCAATAATTCCTGCATTATCCGCCAGATTAAATCTTACAATGCTGGACAAGTTTCCATCGCTAATGGTGGTAAAATTCCGATTCCTGTGGTTAAAATCCAAAATTCTACCTGTGGTAAACTCATCCGCCTGGGAACCTCTTACAACTCGAATCACATATGCATTGGTCTGTGGTGGAATACTGCGAGTCATAGCAGAAGATGCGGTAGCATCTATAATCATGCCTCTGTTCAATGCCATAGGTGATATCCTTCGACCATTCTGACTCAATATTGTAGTACGGGGTCCCACCACCAGCACTACTGTCTGCTCGTTCCATCGATTATTTCCCAGTTCCCGATAACGCACTGTCACAAAAGTCGAGCCTCGATCTGTGGTTATATTTTGTATTCTTCCGTTGTTTATGTTAATAACGGGCATTTTTTAACACCATTCCTTTTTTACTAGTATATTCAAGCAAAAAAGAAGTAGTGTCATCCTATCTATTGTTCTTCAAAGAAACTGCGAAACTCCTCTGCCAACGTATCTCCATAGATAACATACTGCTGCCCCTCGATTGAAATTACATCTTCTGAATAGAAAAACATCATATCAGCATTCCCTGAAACGGAAAGGAAATATCCCATATAGTGTTCTGAAATGCTACTTTCATGAACTACTTTTACTCTTACATAATTTCTATCAAAAAGAGCAAGCAACTCCTTCTTCTGCTCTCCTGTAAGCGTATATTTTTTTAATTCTGCGTCGCTTACATCACTGACATATATAGTCGCATTCTCTTCCTCAACTCCATCCAGAAACAAATCTTTCAAGTTTCTTGGAAAAAACACATATCCAACTGCAATTAGCAGAATCACTACCACTAAAACCACTTTTCCAAACTTGCTAGATAAGAAGCGAACCCCCAAATCTACATCGCTATCTCCGCAAATCACCGGTAAATTTGCTAACACTGGCCATACAAAAGCCATAACAAAAATATACAGCACATTTTTCCAGGTAACTTCATTATAGGAATGCAAACTGGTAAGTACCTGTAGCAGCATGCAGAATGGTGCAATCTTGGCATAAAACTTAAACAAATACGTTACTTTCATCTTGCGGATTTCACTCAAATCAATAGGCACATATTTCAGTTTATCAATAATACGGACTGTTTTGGCGTTGTTCGTGTACAAATTTTCTGTATAAGTAGTATATGGACGTAAATATAAGAAACCCGCCAATGGTCCAAACATAAGAACCATCATCCAGCCCAGCAACTCTACGTCGCCATCAACCTGCGCTATCATTTCCTGTACTGGAATTGCACATCCAATCAGCATAAACACCACCAGAAATCCAGCACCAATCCAGGTTCCTATGGTATCTGGTTTCCAGCCTTGAAAATCCTTATAAAATTTTCGAACTTTTTTCTGTTCTTCAGTCATAATTTTTATTCCTCATATCTTACAATTTTGTTTCAGGCATTTTCTTTTGAGATTAAACCTCTTGGAACACTGATAACGTATCACCAAACTTCACCAACCTGCCATCCTCCATAATACCCACGTAATCCATTTTCCTATGAATCTCATCCTGAATATGACTGGTCATAATAATGGAAGCCTTCTCGTCTGCGATAATCTCCTGCAACATTTTAAAATAATCAATACGGAATACCGGATCCATTCCCGCTGTTGCCTCATCTATCAAATAGATAGCAGGCTTGTGCGCCATAGCGAACGCAGTCTGGAACTTAAACATTTCACCGCGAGACATCTTCCCAAGGGTTTTCTTAGGGGATAACTCCATCTTTTTCATCGCGCTATAAAACATACCCTTGTCCCACACCTCATATAAGGGGCCCAATATCTCACCATTTTGCTCCGCTGTACGCTCTAGGAAAAAAGAATTGTTATCAGAAATGAATCCAATTTTATTCATCATATTACGGTGATTGTCTCGAATATTGACACCGTTAATTCTAATCTCGCCCGAATATTGCTGCCTTGGATTCATAATATAATCCAAAAGGGTTGATTTTCCGGCACCATTTTTTCCCGCAAGCCCCATGATATATCCTGCTTCCAGAGAAAAATTGATATCCTGCAAGGCATATTTCTTAGATGTGCCTGTCACATTAATAAACTCCAAAATCATATTGCACCTCGCTTATTTGCTTCCAAATTCGTACAGCGCTTCTGCCATTTCAACAAGATCTTGGCAACTAAGACCTGCGTCCTTTGCCTCGTGAATGACTTCCGCTAATCTTTTTTCTAGCATCATTAGCTGCTTTTCCTTCAAAAAGTCCGTGTTGTACTCGCAAACATAGAATCCTTTTCCTGCTACAGAGCGGATAAGACCCTCTTGTTCCAGTTCTTCATAGGCCCTTTTGGTTGTAATGACACTAACCTGCAAATCTCCTGCCAGGGCGCGAATAGATGGAAGCGCCTCGTTCGTTTTCAGTTCTCCTGTCACAATGGCATTTTTCAACTGATTTACAATCTGCTCGTAGATTGCCAGGGTGCCTTGTGGTTGTATTACGATTTTCATAATCTACCTCTTATTTTTTAAACATATTGAATTCGACTTTTTCATTGGTTGGAACCTTACTAAGCACTTGGAAGGTAAGTTCATAATTTCCCGCCTGTACAATGGTTCCCCGATATTGGGTAACAATAATTATCACATCAAAGATAACGAACGCCACTAAAGAGATTCCTATAGCGATTCCACTCCACAATTCCATTTCTGCTGTCATATCAATCGCTTCAAAACCTGCTAAAAGCAAAAGTCCCCAAACCATAAGAACTATATTCATCCAGGCCCATCTGGTTTTACCATTTTTGTCTATACGTGCCTGACTTATAGTCTGATCGTTCTTTCCTTTTCCCTCAAAGCAGATGTGTACTGCAATACCAACAGAAAAATGTATAAACGCAATGGCTGCAATCTGTAATGGCTTAAATCCATAGTAAAGACTAAAAAGAAGTTCTATAACGATTCCCAACACAACAGGAAATCCTATCTTCATAAGCAATACCGCATTGATATATTCTCTTCTATCTTCTTCCTTCATTGGACATAGAAACATAGCTTTCGGCATCAAGAATCTGGAACTCAAACCACTGAATCCCATTAAGAAAAATGGAAACATCTTAATCATGGTAAACCACATAAACTGCGCAAAATTCGGATTAGAACCACTAATAATGATTGGATAAAGAAAAACCCAGTAAATCAGCCAAAATCCTGCGTTGTTTTTCTGTAATTTTTTAAAATTTCTTGGATGTAGGGATGACATATAACTTTGAAATGCTCGTTTTAACATATCTCTACTCCTTTCTTACGCTTTGTTACGTGATACATAAATTCTTCTATGGTTGGAGCAGATACAATATATGATGTATCATACTCATCTATCTTACGGTGTAGAACTAACGCTTTTGTAGAAAAATCGCCTTTTTCCATATGGATGATTCTCTGCTCTGGCAAGAGGTTCATTCTGTAATCCTCACCTGCTACGATGCGGTAACGTGTTCGAATATCTTCAATATCTGTCGCCAGAAGAATAGAGCCTTTTTCCATATAAATAATATAATCTGCAATTCTATCCAGGTCATCTGTTAAGTGTGTGGCAAGAATTACTGTATGCTCACCATCTGCAATAAATTCTTTCAACTTAGATAAAAACTCATCTCTAAAATCCGGGTCAAAGTTTCCTGTTGGTTCATCCAAAAGCAATAACTTTGGTCTATGTGCTAACGCAAACGCGAACTGGAATTTCAACTCCTCACCTTTGGAAAGATGTTTGTATTTTTTCTTAGGATCTAGTTCGTAATTTTCTAATAACTTTAGGAAATACTGTTCGTCATACTTCGAATAAAATCTTCCAAAATAACTTGCATTTTCTTGAAGTGTCATATGGTCTTCATATAATCTCTCCTGAAGCACTACTCCTAACATATCATGAAGTTCATCTTCATGTTCCTGGTAGTTTAAACCCATTAATTCTACATCGCCCTCATTTGGCTGATATAAGCCCATTAGAATATGAAGCAGAGATGTCTTACCGCACCCGTTAGCACCAATTAATCCAATGATGTAGCCCTCTGGGATATCTAAGGTAATGTCTCTTAATTGAAACGTCCCTAAGAGTTTTTTCACTTTATTTAGCTTAATCATAATATTCCTCCATACACAATCCCACGTCTACCTCATCTCCGGAAACGACAATAGCCGTGTACATCTACTGTATATGTCTATATATACAGTAAATATACACGGCTGTCAACACTTTTTTAAAATTATTTACTAATACGGGGCCTCTACCACGTGATACCAGTAGTTTTCCAGATTCCGCGTCCATATATGTCTCTCTTCTTCCGGCCCATTAATCCATGAAGGTTTTTCATCTGGGGAATATGTTAGACAATAATTACCATTGGTGATGCAAAAGGATATGCGATTATTATGAATCCGAATTACGTCCAAACTAGAATCTTTATTTGGGAAACCCTCTCTGAAGATTGCTTCTAATGCTTCGTTTACATCTTCCGGACTTTCTAAATACTTCCCTTCATCTGCATCGTATAGGCGTATGTTTTTATCCACTGTATAGGATACTGACAAATACTTGTCCTCTTCTCCCTGATAGCTTTCCAAAATATAATCCTTAATTGCATTAAATTCTTCTACATATTCTTCATATTCTGCAGTATACTTCCAAGTATTAGTATATGAGAATAGCAACAACGGAAAAACTCTTGTTAAAAATAACAGAAATACTATGACTACAATTACTATTATAATTCCCTTTTTCATCTACCTACCCCTATCCTTTCTCTACTTTCAGAGTAAGAGTAATCCTTTATGAACCGTTTGTCAATATATTTTTATCGAAATTCGATACATTTGCTCTCAATGTAGGCATTCCAGAGGACATTGACTATCATAGGAACGAAAAAGACTGCGTACATTGCTGCACACAGTCTTTTTCAACTTATAGCCATCTGCTATATAATAATTCTTATTCTTCTGTCGCAAATTTCTTTTTTGCAAAGAAGCCAGCTGTTACAAATGCTGCACCAAGAAGAGTAATCATAAAGATGATTCCTGTATCCATTAAATCGCCTGTTTCATTAACGATTGGTGCTTTCCACTCAGCATTATAAGAAGTCTTTTCCCACTGAAGCACTGTAAGATCTAACTTTCCAGCACCTGCATAGTATGGAACAATACCTGTTACTTCTTTTGCATCGTACAATACGTAATCTGCATATGGAAGACTTGCGATGAATGCATCTGCATCTGTGATGAGAATATCATCATCTGCACTTGTCTTGTTCTTAACTACGAGATCTACATACTTGCCATTCATAGAATACAAGCTGTTAATTGCATTGATATATCCTGCTGGACTTGAGCCATTACCAGAGTTAAGTGCATCCTGGATGCCTCTGATGAAGCAGTTCTCAAGGAGTACCTGCGCTCCACATGTAGAAGCTGCACCATTGCTTACAAACTTAGAAGCAAGTGGTGAAGTTCCAAGAGATAATCTTGCCTTTAAGATGTCCTTAGAATCCATTACACAGTTATATACATGTGCGTTACCATAACGAAGTCTTGGTAAACGGTCCATAGAATTCAAGTAGTAGTTATTTGCCAGAGTCACGCGGATACCAGCTGCATTTACAGAAGTATCGTCCTGTCCGAAGAGGTGAGTCTTCTTCTGGAAGTATGCATATTTGTAAACTAATTCTTCTGACATTCCACCAGCTTTTAATTCTTTGTAGTATGCATAGTCGTCTTCGTTCGCTTTGATTTCATCCATCATTACGTTGAAGAATGTATCATCTTCACTACCTGGTAAGAATTCACACCAAGAGATTGTGATATGTGACATTGGATTTGGATTCTTAATATCAATGATTCCATCGTATGCTTTGTAGAATGTACAATGGTCAATCCAGATTCCATCACTACCAGAGTCGATAGTCATGTAATCCCAGTCATTTCTATCATAATCGCCATGTGTATCTTCGTCCCACTCCCAGAGCTCATCAAACTTAATATTACGGATGATGATGTTTTCTGCCTTCTTCATAGTAATATTTGCATGTTTGATTGAAGCACCGTTTAATGAGAAGATTGTTAAGTTAGAGATCTCTTCTAAGTTCAGCTGTGATACACCTGATTTAATCAATGTTGGATGTGTCAATGCCTGATTCTTGTATGCTTTAATTACTTTGCTATAGCTATCAAAGTTTTCGATTTCATAGCATCCTAAGTTAATGTCTGCAGCTAATTCAATAACTGTATTCTGACGGCCAGTCTTAGCTGCAAGAATTGCATCTAAGAACTCTTCTGCAGTATCAACTTTATAGTAATTAGCATTTGTTTCAAGTAAGAGTCCGCCACCAGTTACACCAAATGCATCTGCGTAACCTTCCATGTCGTACATCTTAAGTCCTGTGTCATCGCCATCTGTAAAGAGATATTCATATTCTACAGGTTCTGCTGTATCATATTTTTCTCTTTCTGTTTCAACACTTCCTACATAGCTTCCTGAAGAGATGTTAGACATTACTGTTGCTACATCCCATCCAAGATATGTTGCTGATGTCATCTTTTCTGCCATTTCTGGGCTAATCTGACGTCTGTCGCTGTTGATTAAGTAACCTGGTCCATAGGTTCCATATTCGAAGAATCTAGCATCTTCTGCCATATTTCCACTCATATCTCCATATGGATCATACTTGTTAATGATTTCGCCCATATAACAGTTAATCCAAGTAATGTATGCATTAGCGCCCCATGGTCTAGCAAGGAGATAGCTTGCGCCTGTACATCCTTCTTCTGCTGTGATTACACAGTTGTTGAAGGTTAAACCATATGTTGCGTTTGCATCTGTCTTAGGGGCACATACATAACCTGAGTTCTTAGTAGGTTCATATACGAAGATGATTTCACAATCGTTGAAGTAAGACTGTGCTTTGTCACCAGAGTAAATGAAGTCTACCAAACCTTTGATTTCGCACTTGTAGTAATACTGTTTTCCGCTATGCATATAAAGAGTATCCTGTACACCTTCGAAACCAACGTTTACAAATACAGAATTGTCCGCTTCAACACGGATTGCATCTGCAGATTTGTTGCTCTTGCCATCATTTGTTGAATATACATAATCGTTTGCAAAGGAGATGTTTTCAGCGGTAAAGCCTGTAGCACCTGACTGAATGTAGGTTGCACATCTCTTATCCATATCTCCACCAGCTTCATAAGCTGCTCCAAGAGAGCCTGGATAGAAGTGGATTAATGTATTTTCTCTGTCTTCACCAATAAGGGTGATGTTCTTAGTATTAACTACTAATCTTTCTTCGTAACTTCCTGCCATAACGAGGATGACTGTTCTGTTCGTTTCGTCTGCCAATGTGCTTGTTGCACCCGCTGCGTCAACTGCTGCCTGAATGGTCTTGTAGGTTGGAATACCATTTACGAGTTCGCCATCTGTGCCTGTGTAAGCAGCATCAACAACTACATCATAATTGGTTAAGTATACGAAGTTAAATGTCTGTCTTGTCGTATTGCCATCTACATCCTTGAAGAAGATATTTACATCATTTCTTCCTGGCTGGACTGCAATTTCTAATGCAAATGTATCTCTTGCATCAAGCACCTTAACTGCTGCCTGAGTCGTACCTACAAACGCTGTTAAAGTTCCCTTACCATATACAACACCTTCAATCACAACTTTGTTCTTGAATACTGTATCGTAAGATTTCTTTGTAATAAAGATGCCAGTTTCTTCTTTTTCCTGAGCATATTCGCCTTCACGTTCAGATGCTACTACTTTCCATTCTGTTACTGAATATGGGCTTTCGTTTTCATCTGTTTCGCTAACAGCCTTTACATAATAGTAATATGGTACATCTACTTTTACATCTTTATCTGTAAATGTATTTGTTGTAAGACGTTCTGCTACAACAACAGCGCCTTCTGGTCCCTGGTCACTTGTGTATCTGTATACTACATAGTATTCAGCGCCATTAATCTTCTGCCATGTAACAACAATCTGTTTGTCTTTTTCTTCTAATTCTACTACTGGTTTTTCTAAAGCACCTTTTACATAGATTGTGCTCTCCATAGTAGCATAATTATTTCTTTCTCCACCGAGAGATTCTTTGCCAAGCTGTCCACATACACGGAACTTATAGTTACCACCATCGCCTGCTGGAAGCACGTAGCGATATGTAAATCCTGTCACATCCTGTGTCAGTTCTACCCATTCTCCGCCATCTTTCTGCACTTCAACTACGTAGGTTCCATCGTATTCTGGAACTGTACCTGTCCAAGAAATATCGATAAATTCTCTTGTTTCAGAGCCAACCGCTGTAACGTTAGATGCTACAGGAGCGGTTCCTTCTGGATGATAACAAGCGTTCTGATCATAGTATACTGTCTTGCCATCGCCACTTGTGTAAATCATATTAGTGATTGTTGCGTCAACGTTTGCAAGCATAAATCCGAAGTAGAATTCCGTTGGTGTTGCACCATTTTCTGCTACTGGATTCTGTGACCAGCTTCTTGTCTGGGTTACACCGTCATCATCAACGAATGTAATGGTTACTGTAGGTCTTGTATCAGCCATAGTAATTACATAGTGCACAAGACGATTTAATCCGATATTCTCTTCTGCTGGTGAGCCGGCACCAACGAAGCCTGTTGCACTCTTAGAGTAGAGACCACGAACCTTGATTCCGCCTCTTAAGCCCAGTGAATATACATGATCATTGGTAAATACACCTGCTAAGAAACCACCGCTATTGCTTGTGTCTCTTGAGTCTGTAATAATTACGTCAAATTCTAACTTGTTATCATCTGATGTCATTGGGAACAGATAATATCCAAGGTTAGAAACATCCTTAAATGCTTCTCCATACTTACCACCAGCCTGGCTAAGTGTTAACTTCTGTCCGATTGGCTGTACGGTTAAGCTGTCTTTGTTATTTCCTTTTGGAATATCATTTGTATCTGTGTCTGTTACAGCATCGCTATCTGTGTTTGGTACAGATGGCATTACTGGCTGCTCTTCTACTTCAACGTCCTTTGCAGGATATGTAACTGCAATACCAGAGATATATGCTGTGCCCGTTGCAACAATATCAATTGTGCCTGCTTCACCAGTATATTCAACTGTAGTTGAAGATTCTGTTGTGCTGGCAGCTACACCGTTAATAGTATAAAGTGCATACTGCGCCTGACCAGCATGTGGTGTAACTGTAATAGTACATGGTCCTAATACAGGAACCTTGAGAATGGTTCCACTATTTACTGCTGCACAGCAATTATCGCCATTAGAAGCAAGTTTGCCGTTGGTTGCATCCACATAAATTCCATGGAACCATCCAGTTGTTCCTTCAATCTTGTTTGGAACTACTGCAAATGACCAAGAAGTCTTTTCTGTAAATGTAATTGCATGATTTACCGGAGCACCTGCTACTGTTAATGTTCCATCTGTTTTAATAGTGTAAGCCATCTGTTCGAAGTCTCCACCAATAGTAACTGTGTAAACACCGTCGCGTAACTGGATTGCTTCACCAGCTTCGAATTCATACATTGCACCATCTGCATGAGTAAATGTATAAACGAGTTCTTTTCCTGATAAATCAGGTGTTGAACCTAAACTAATAATAACTTTGTAGAATACTTTCTTGTTAAATTCAAGATTAAGAGTGGTATCTGCGTGATAAGTAATTGCTCCTGCTGGAGTAATCATATCGTACTCATCAACACCAATACCTTCTACTTTGTATGTTGTTCCCTGCTCTAATACTACAGAGTAGGTATGGTTTGTTGTATTAATTGTTACTTCTGGAACTGTATAGATAGAAGCTGTTGTTGCTGTAAACTTAAGACCTGTTAAAAGTCCTGCATCTTCTAATCCTGTGTTGTATGTTCCTGATAATGTATAGGTCTTTGGCGCGTAAGTAATAGAATTTGTTGCAACAACTGTGTTCTTACCAACAACTCTAAACTGCCAAGTTCCAAATCCCAAATCTTTTGTACCAAGATTTACTGCCAATGATCCTTCTGTCTTGTTACCAGCAACTTTGCCTAATTTAATCCATTTTTCACCATCTTTTGATGCTTCAATAGAATAATTTGCAGTTTCATCACCGGCTGTACCTGTAAAGGAAACATTTACAGTTGCACCTGTTGCATCAGTTTCATCCTGTGCTACTGTTACATCTTTTACAGTTGGGTATTTTACTCCGCCCTTCTGTGCTACTACAATCTTGAAAATGTAGTTGCTGCTTGAGCTACTTCCTAAATAGTAGGTACCAGCTGCATCTAATGTAAAGGTTGAAATGTACGCTGTATTTTTGATTGATCCAACACTTGTAATCGCAGCCTGATTGCCTTCCGCATCAATAACCTTAATCTCGCGGCCATCACCACCAGATACCCAATATACAGTTACATCTGCTTCTGCTACTGTTGTAAATTTAATTGCAGCTTTTGTTTTTGATAAACTTCCACCTAATGAAAGTCTCTTTGTAGATACATATCCATCTTCAAAAGACTGTGCCTTTGCTTCGATTGCAGAGTTACTATGACTGATTAAGGTAAAGTCGCCACATACAACTTCCTCTCCTTCTGCAAGGTCGCCTTTTGCTTTTGATTCCATATCTCCAATATCGAGCGTTAATGTTGGAGCCTGTGGAACTTCTTCTTTTACTACAATTTTAAAAATATAGTTACTGCTTGAACTACTTCCTAAATAGTATGTTCCTGCTGCTTCTAAAGTAAGTGTTGAGATGTATGCTGTGTTTTTGATTGATCCAACACTTGTAATTGCAGCCTGATCACCCGCTTCATTAATAATCTTGATTTCACGGCCATCTCCGCCAGACATCCAATATACAACTACTTCGGATGCGTTTGCTGTTGTAAATTTAATAGCCGCTTTAGTTTTTGATAATGATCCGCCTAAAGAAAGTCTATTGGTTGATACATATCCATCTTCAAAAGTAACTTTCTTTGCTTCAATAGCTGAATTACTATGACTAACTAATGTGAAGTCACCGTTTTCAACTAACTGGCCTTCAGTAAGTCCGCCCTTTGCCACGGTGTCCATATCGCCAACTTCGAATACTTTTTCAACGACTGAAGGAGCTTTTACTTCTGTCTGCACCTTAACATAATGAATATATCCGCTACCGGAAATTTCGATAGTAACTGTAGTTGCTTCTTTTGCAGTATAAGTAAATTCTACATCCGTACCATCCGTTGCAGCTCCACCTAAGGACTGACTTTCCACAACCGTTGTACTTCCTACCTTTAATACTGCACTTGCTGAGCCGTACTGGCATGCTCCTACAACAATTGTTGTATCACCAGCTGGTACATTGATTGCAATCTTAGATCCAGTTGCTACATCCGCACCATGTGCATCTCCACGATGTTTGAACGTTCCGGATACTGCTACCGCTGCATTGCTTCCTGCATATAATTCACAGTCTGCACTTGTCAAATCCCAAGACAATACTTTGTTTGCTGGAATTGTTACAAGTTCCTTATCAGCGCTTTCGGCTTTTGCCTTTATGTAATGAACAAAGCCGCTTCCAGAAATCTCTAAATCAACAGTAGTAGCTTCTGCTGCCGTATACTCAAAGACTACTTCTTCTGTATCTGCTGACAGACCGCCGAGCGCCTTTGTTTCAGATACTGCTGTACCTCCCACTTTGAGAGTACCGCTTGCTGAACCATACTGGCACGCTCCTACGGTAATAACGACTTTTCCTGCCGGTACATTGATGGAAAATACGGTTCCGCCTGGAACACTTGCGCCATGCTGAGCACCATTCAGTGTAATCGCACCTGTGATTGTTAAGATTCCATCATCAGTGGTATAACTTCCATCAGTGTCAGCATACGCACCAAAGCCTGATTCTCTCATATCCCAGGTTACTTCTGCGCCATCTAATACAAGCGCATTTTGTCCTGCCCAAATCGGTTCTGGCATAACGCCTACCAATGACATCATCATTGCAAGTGTCATAAACCAAGCCATTATACGAGTTCCGACTTTTCTTGTTTTTGCTTTTTTAAGCATATCCTTTCCTCCCTTATGATATTTGCGATCCTATTCCCCGTGCCTGAAAGAGCCCCTTATTCTCTTTCCTGCATTAAAAGCATAGTATCCCTTAGTTTGATATTATCAATTTTTTAATAATTTGGATAGTGACAATAATTACAACCTTTTTTAGCTAAAATTAGATGTTTTGCACAAAATGCGCACAAAAATAGTACTAATTTCCTACAAAAAGCCTATTATTTTTCGTCTTTTTTCGAAAAGTCCACTCTTTTACCCCCGCTTCAAATTGTGTCTAATCTTAGAAAAATTGATATTTCATTTATTTTTTCTTGGATTTTTTGACGTATCTATCTTCCATTATCTTTTATAAACAAAAATCGCCGGCACCCTAAGGTGCCGACGATAATTCATACCTCATATAAAATTCTATCGATATCCCGCAAGATCAATTCTTATTAAAGCTTTACGAAGAGCAAATTCTGCACGGGCCACATCTATGTCCGTAGTTTTATTTGCAATTCGTTCTTCTGCACGATCTTTTGCAGCCTCTGCACGATTTACATCGATTTCATCTGGCCACTCAGCCACTTCTGCGAGAAGTGTAACCTTATCTCCGAGAATCTCTGCAAAACCAGCATGTACTGCTGCTACAGTTTCTTCTTCGCCATGATGGATTGTCACAATCCCAGGCGCAAGCACTGTAGTCATAGGAATATGATTTGCATATACACCAATCTCTCCTGCTGCAGTCGTAAACTCAATAAAGCGAGCCTCGCCTTCATAGAAGATACGATCTGGTGTAATAATTTCTACTCTGAAAATATCTGCCATAATTCATTCCTTTCTGCATGGTAGCGAATACTATGCCATACGAGCACGTACTTCGTCGATACTTCCTGCATTTAAGAAATAACCTTCTGGGATATCATCATGCTTTCCTTCAAGGATTTCACGGAAACCACGGATAGTCTCAGAAATTGGAACATATTTTCCTTCCAAACCTGTAAACTGTGTAGCAACTGAGAATGGCTGAGACAAGTATCTCTGAATCTTTCTTGCACGGTTTACAACGAGTTTGTCATCTTCTGATAATTCGTCCATACCAAGAATTGCAATGATATCCTGTAATTCTTTGTATTTCTGTAAGATTTCCTGTACACCACGAGCTACTTCAAAGTGTTCCTGTCCTACGATATGTGGATCAAGAATACGTGAGGTTGAACCAAGTGGATCTACCGCTGGATAAATACCAAGAGATGCGATAGAACGGTCAAGTACTGTAGTAGCATCCAAGTGTGCGAAGGTTGTAGCTGGAGCTGGGTCTGTTAAGTCGTCCGCAGGAACGTAAACAGCCTGTACGGATGTAATAGAACCATTCTTAGTAGAAGTGATTCGTTCCTGAAGAGCACCCATTTCTGTCTGAAGTGTTGGCTGATAACCTACCGCTGATGGCATACGGCCAAGAAGAGCGGATACTTCAGAACCAGCCTGTGTGAAACGGAAGATATTGTCAATGAATAACAATACGTCTTTTCCGCCTCTGTCACGGAAATATTCTGCCATTGTAAGACCTGTAAGAGCAACTCTCATACGTGCTCCTGGTGGCTCGTTCATCTGACCGAATACCATGGTGGTCTTATCAATAACGCCAGATTCTTTCATTTCGTAGTAAAGGTCATTACCTTCACGGGTACGCTCACCTACACCTGCGAATACAGAGTATCCACCGTGCTCAGTTGCGATGTTATGAATTAATTCCTGAATAAGAACTGTCTTACCTACACCTGCACCACCGAAAAGACCAATCTTACCACCCTTCTGATATGGGCAGAGAAGGTCTACGACTTTGATACCGGTTTCTAACATTTCCTGTGATGTAGCCTGCTCTTCAAAAGCTGGAGCTGGTCTGTGAATTGACCAATGTTCCTCTGTTGTTGGAGCTTCTACTTCATCTATTGGATCACCTAATACATTGAACATTCTTCCCAATGTATTTTCGCCAACTGGTACTGTAATTGGCGCACCAGTTGCAATGGCATCCATTCCACGAACCAAACCGTCAGTTGGTCCCATGGCAATACATCTTACTGTATCATCACCCAGATGCTGTGCAACTTCTACTACTAATTTTCCTCCGTCTTTAAGAGGAACATCAATAGCATCGTTGATTTCAGGCAAGTTCCCTTCTGAAAACTTAATATCCAGAACGGCACTAATAATCTGTGTAATTTTACCAACATTACTATTTGCCATTTTATGCTTTCTCCTTTAATTAATTGCATTCGCTCCGGCGATAATTTCCGTAAGTTCCTGCGTAATAGCACCCTGACGGGCTCTGTTAAATTTCAGTGTCAAATCACTAATAATCTCATCTGCATTGCTGGTAGCAGAATCCATCGCCTGCATTCTGGCCCCGTTTTCACTGGCCACTGCTTCCACCAGTGCACCGTAAAAGAGGCTAGTTACATACTTTGGAATAATCATATCCAATGCTTCTTCTGTGGTTGGCTCGAAATTCATCATAACATTATCTTCTTCCACCTCTTCCATTCCCGTGGTATCTACTGGAAGTAATTTAACCAGGGTTGGAATATGAGTAACTGTGTTTTTAAAATGAGTGTATGCTAGATATATTTCGCCAACTTCGCCTTTTGCAAAAGAATCAAGGACTCTTCTGCACAGGTTACTAGCATCCGTATATGTTGGATCATCCATAATATCTGAACGATTTTCCGCAATATGATAACCACGACGGGCCAACATATCGTGTCCCTTAGAACCTAATGCATAAATATCGAGATCTTCTTTCTTGAACTCTCCGTTCGTGATGAGTTTTACAACATTAGAGTTATATCCGCCTGCCAGACCACGATTAGATGTGATCACAATCACAGCCTTACGCTCTGATTCTCCCGCAGTTAGATATGGATGTATAATGTTACCACTTTTTCTCATCATAGAACTTACAGTTTTATACATCTGTTCTGTATAAGGGTTTGTCTTTTCAGCTCTGGTTCTTGCTTTCTGCAACTTAACGGTAGAAACCAGCTTCATCGCTTTTGTAATCTGCTGGGTGCTTGTGACACTGTTTTTTCTGCGCTTAATGTCTCGCATTGAAGCCATAAGTTACACCTGCTTTCTGCCGTTTTATTTGAAGGCTTTCTTACATTCTTCGATTGCTTTTACCAGTAATTTTTCTGTTTCTTCGTCTAATACCTTCTGTGTACGAATGGTTTCTGGAATTTCTGGATATTTTGTTTCTACATATTCGAATAATTCCTTTTCAAAACGAAGAACATCATCTACTTCAATATCTAAGAGATATTTCTGAGTTGCTGCGTAAATAATCATAACCTGCTTTTCAACTGGCATTGGCTGATACTGAGGCTGTTTCAACATTTCTTTGATACGAGCACCCTGAGCCAGACGCATGGTTGTATCTGCATCCAGTTCTGAACCGAACTGTGCAAATGCTGCAAGTTCTGTATACTGAGCCAAATCACCACGGATTGGAGCAGCAATCTTCTTCATCGCTTTAATCTGAGCAGATCCACCTACACGGGATACAGAAATACCAGCGTTTACAGCTGGACGGAAACCTGCGTTGAACAACTCTGTTTCCAAGAAAATCTGTCCGTCTGTGATGGAGATAACGTTTGTTGGAATATACGCTGAAACGTCACCTGCCTGAGTTTCAATAATAGGAAGAGCAGTAAGGGAACCTCCGCCTAACTTGTCAGAAAGTCTAGCAGCTCTCTCTAATAATCTTGAATGTAAATAGAAAACGTCACCTGGGTAAGCTTCACGTCCTGGTGGTCTCTTTAATAACAAGGATAATGTACGGTAAGCTGCAGCATGTTTACTTAAGTCGTCATAAATAACAAGTACATCTTCTCCGTTTTCCATCCATTCTTCACCAATCGCACAACCTGCATATGGAGCAATGTACTGAATTGGTGCAAGTTCAGATGCTGTAGCAGCTACTACAGTAGTATAAGCCATAGCGCCAAACTGTTCTAATGTATTTACAATAGAAGCAACTGTAGAAGCTTTCTGGCCAATAGCAACGTAAATACATTTTACGCCCTGGCCTTTCTGATTGATAATTGTATCGATGGCGATAGCAGTTTTACCTGTCTGACGGTCACCGATAATAAGCTCACGCTGTCCACGTCCAATTGGAATCATGGAGTCGATGGCTTTAATACCTGTCTGTAATGGTGTATCTACTGATTTTCTAGCAATAACACCTGATGCAACTCTTTCTACTGGACGGAACTTATCTGTTTCGATAGGTCCTTTTCCATCAATAGGCTGTCCGAGTGGGTTAACAACTCGTCCAAGCAGTGCATCTCCAACTGGAACTTCTACTACACGTCCAGTAGTTTTAACGGTATCACCTTCGTTGATATTTCTTCCAGCACCGAGTAATACGGCACCAACATTATCTTCTTCAAGGTTTAATACCATTCCATATACTTCACCAGGGAATTCCAAAAGTTCACCCTGCATTGCGTTTTCCAAACCATGGATACGAGCAACACCGTCAGCTACCTGAATAACAGTACCAACGTCGGCTACTTCAAGCTGGGAAGCGTATCTTTTAATCTGCTCTTTAATCACAGAACTGATTTCTTCTGGTCTTAAATTCATGGAGCGCATTCACCTACTTTCAACTGTATTTTGGTTAATTCTCTGGTTAAATCATGAAGTTTTGTCTGGATACTACTATCCACAACGCGGTCACCAATACGAATTACCATGCCGCCTATAAGCGCGGCGTCTACCTGATAGTGCATTTCAAATTCCACATATTTTGTGGTTTCCAGTAATCGTTTCACAACTGCTGCCTTCTGTAATTCGGATAATTCCACTGCAGAGGTAACATATGCTGTTCCGATATTCTTATGTTCTTTGACACGGTCCTGGAAATATACCAAAACCTCGTCAATCTCGTGATAGTGACCTTTTTCCACAAGCATTCGCATAAGTCCCGTAAGTTCCATAGAAACTCTGCCTTTGAAAATGTCTTCTATCAGTGTTACTTTTTCATCTTTTGAAATCTTCGGATGATTCATCAGTTTGCTCAGGTCCTGATTTTCTGCCAATACAGTAAGTACCACAGCAATTTCTTCTGATAATGAATCAATCTTATTTTGTTCCAGGGCCAGCTCAAACAGTGCATCACCGTATATGTTTGATACTAGCTTAGCCATGTTGAATCACCCATCTCCTTCAATGTCTCTTCTACCAATGTGTCCTGAATGGTAGTATCAATAGAAGCAGACACAACCTTCTGTGCCATCAAAGATGCAACTGCAATGATTTCCTGTTTTACATCATCCATTGCATGTTTCTTCTCAAGCTCGGCTTCTTCCTGTGCATGTTTAATAATGCGGTGAGCCTCTGCTTTCGCTTCTTCAATGATTCTTGCTTCGTTTTTCAAGGCTTTCTGTCTTGCTTCACTAAGAATAACTTCTGCTTCTTTTTCAATATTTTTTAACTTACTTTCGTACTCTGCTTTTAAAGCTTCTGCACTTTCTGATGCCTCTTTTGCATCGGAAATATCCTTTGCAATACGTTCCTGTCTATCCGCCAGTAATTTCTTAGCTGGATTAAATAACAGATAAGACATAAGTAAGAAAAGTACAAAGATGGCTGCTGCCATCAATAAGGTACTAAAGAGCAGCTGTGCGTCTAAGTTAAATAAAAATGTTTGACTTGCCAGCAACGTCTTACTCTCCTTTCATTTTCTCAACTAACTCTATTTTAGCCGAAAGGTTTTACGAAGAGTAAAAGCAATGCGATTACAAGACCATAAAGACCTGTTGTTTCTGCTACGGCCTGTCCTAATAACATAGTTGACATAATCTGTCCCTGTGCGCCTGGGTTTCTACCTACTGCAGATGCACCATGTCCAGCTGCGATACCCTGACCAACACCAGGTCCGATACCTGCGATAACTGCAAGTCCTGCACCAATTGCGGAACAACCGTGAACAAAATCTAATCCATTAATATCCATAATGTAAATCCTCCTAAAAATATATAATATTTTTTACTTTACAATAACTATTCTGTGTCTCCACAGGCATTTGCGATGTATGTCATCGTTAACATACAGAACACGTACGTTTGAATTGCTCCCGAGAACACATCGAAATATACGTGAAGAACTCCCGGCCAACCAATTGCAACAATCTGCAACAAACCATAAATCAGTGCCATAATAACTGTTCCTGATAAAACGTTTGCGAACAAACGAAGTGATAACGAAATTGGAACCGCAATATCACTGATTAAGTTGATTGGTAGCCAAATTGGTAACCATGGTGGCAATGGCGAACATTTGTCGATCCATATCTGCTTCAAACTCTGATGCTTAAACGTATTGATGTGAATCAGACTGAATGTTATCAACGCCAAGCAAAGCGTTGTACCATAATCTGCTGTTGGTGGTCGTAATCCCAACAATCCGGAAAGGTTACTAATCAGAATGAAAATAAATATCGTACCGATATAATTTACAAATCCTGGCGCCCATTTCCCCATTGATCCTTGTACCATGCCTTGTAGAAGTTCTACAATAAGCTCAATGATGTTTTGGAATCCATCAGGAACGTCTGTAGCCTTTTTCAACTTTCGATTCGCTATAATGGCAAATACAATCATTATCATCATAACAATCAAAATACAGGCATGCGATGTCGTAATCCAAACAGTTTGACCTAGAAATTCCACAGGAATAATCCCATGAATCATAAAGTCCACATTTGAAGTATCCGACAATAAAATCGCTTGATTCACATAGTCACCTCCTCATTATTTTTTTCGCTATTTACACTTTCGGTTAATTTCTCTTCCGAGAAATCTTCATCCCAGGAAGTCGCATCATCTCTCCCTGTCAGTTTGTTCACCAATTTCCTCAGGAGTGGCTGCATATAAGCCGAAACCTTAAGTCCCATGACCCCTAAAAAAGCGGCAATCAAATCTCCGAAGTTAAAATAGCCCAATATACCTAACAGGACTGCCACAACACCATATCTTAATACGGATTTTGCAGCCACCCGCTTATTGGCACTCTCTGCGTCATAGAATGTGACTGTATCGTAGATTACTACAGCCATATTAATTCCCATTCCAATGGCAATGGCGATTCCATACCATAACCCAATGGAATACGCCCATTTATCTTCCACAAACCAGACTCCCGCCAACTGCACTATCACACCATATATGACAATTCCAGCAACAAGCCCTGGTAGTGACTCATTAATTCTTCTTAACATCTTTCTCCTTTTTTGTGTTCTTATCCTTCAAAAAACCCCTGACCATTTTAAAAATGCTAGTATAACCAGCCAGAGCTCCCACGAAGAAAAGAGGAATTACTATCCAGTCCATATCATATTGGTCTCCAATCCAAACGCCTAGCGCTGTACACAGCGCAATTGGAACTAACATATTAAGTCCGAACTGCAAAACCATAGAAAATGCCTGGACGATTTCACGATTATTAGTTTTCTTCATACAATTCCCTTTTTAAACACAAAGTCTACTCTTTATTATATCATTTTTCCCCCATTTGTCCACAAATTAACTAACAATTTGTTCTTGTTTTTCAAATTTTCTAATATTTACGAAATGAGCCATATTATTTATCAAGAGCACACGCTTCCGCTCGACAGAACACGTAGCGGTACTAAGCGCGCACCGATTCATAAATCGGCGCTTGCTAAGTGCCGACGTGTCCTGAAACGGTGCATTTGATAAATAATATGGCTCATTTCTTACGTCTTTATAAATTTGAAAAAACGACTGTAAATTGTTAGGCTAATTTGCTTATCATTCTATAACGACTACCAAAGAATGCAAATTACTTGGTTCCGAAAATACGGTCGCCGGCATCGCCAAGGCCTGGAACGATGTATTTACGTTCATTAAGGCGTTCATCCAATGCTCCAATGTAAACATCTACATCTGGATGTGCAGCGGTTAATACCTGAACTCCTTCTGGAGCAGCGATGATACACATAAAGTGGATATTTTTTACCCCTTTATCTTTGAGCATCTGAATGGCTGCTACAGCAGAACCACCAGTTGCCAACATTGGGTCAACCACAAACACTTCACGATTTGCACAGTCCTGTGGAAGTTTGCAGAAATATTCCACCGGCTTTGCAGTTTCCTCATCACGATATAATCCGATATGACCAACTTTTGCAGCAGGAATCATAGCCTGCATACCTTCTACCATACCAAGACCTGCACGTAAGATTGGCACGATTGCCAGTTTCTTACCCTTTAATTCTTTCACAGTTGTTTTGCAGATTGGAGTTTCGATTTCCACGTCAGCAAGTTCCAAGTCTCTGGTTGCTTCGTAGCATTCCAACATTGCCACTTCACTTACTAATGTACGGAAATCCTTTGAACCAGTCTCCGTTCTTCTCATAATTCCAATCTTATGCTGAATCAGTGGATGATCCATAACTACTACTTTTGCCATTTTTACTCTCCTTCGTTTAATATTTTCACTAATTTCTTAATAGATTTTCTAAGCATCTCATAACATAATCCGTAAGCCGGAAGCGCTCCTCCATACGGGTCAACTATCTCAAGTTCGTCTCCAACGAATTCGTTTAATGTATATACATCTGTTCCTTTGGAAAATCTGCTTAACACTTTCTCCTTCTGACCACTATCCATAGTCAAAACAAGAGTGTTTCCTTCAACATCTTCTTGAGACAATTGTACAGATTTAAAACCCTGGATACTAATCCCATTACTAATAAGTACGGCTTCTGCCTTCTGATTCATTGGCTCAGGAAACGCAACTACAAGCCCTCTTGCCAGAACCTCTATGTCGCCTTTAAGGAGCATATCCTGTAAAATACCTGCTGCCATTGGTTCTCTGCAACTTCCCGAACGGCCAACAAACACCACTCTATCATAAAGCTTCATATGCTTTCTCCTAAATATATGATTTTCATCCTATATAAACATCAGACATGAATTACCTGGTGTCCCGCCGCTTTTAACAAACGGTTCATAATCGCCTGTCCAATTCTTGGGGTTTGGAAACTCTCAGAATAAATTTCCTGTACATCCAAATCGTCGCAATCTCGCAGAATCTTGTACATATGTTGCGCAATGGAATCCTCATCCTCACGTTTTCCCATAGATAAAACAATATCTGCACAATAACTTTCTCTTGTTTCTTCTGTTGCAATTACTGCAACTTTACGTCCTGCGGCTTGCGCTTCTGTGGTAAGTCGATTAATCTCTTCTATTACTACGGACTTCTCTCCATCCACAATCACCATATCTGCTTTTGGCGCATAGTGCTTGTACTTCATTCCTGGCGCCTTTGGTTTTGTGGTATCATCTGTTGCCAGAATGCCTGGATCGATTATGACTTCTTCGCCCAGTACCTCTGATAACATCTGAGGTGTAATGTATCCTGGTCGAAGCACCATTGGTGTCTGTTCTGTCAAATCGATAATTGTGGACTCAATACCAATTCCTACGGAACCGCCATCTAAAATCATTGCGATGCGACCACTTAAATCTTCCGCCACATGTGCAGCTTCTGTCGGACTTGGGCGTCCCGAAGTATTTGCACTTGGTGCAGCAATCAATTTGCCACTTTTGCGGATAAGTTCCAAAGCCACCGGATGATTTGGCATACGCACAGCTACGGTTTCCAGTCCTCCCGTTGTGGCATATGGTACTTCGTCTTTTTTCCAAACCACCATAGTAAGTGGACCAGGCCAAAACGCTTCTGCCAACAGGCGTGCCTGTGGTGGAACCTCTCTCGCCACACGTTCCAAATCGCTTATTTCCGCGATGTGAATAATTAACGGATTATCTGATGGTCTTCCCTTTGCCGCATAAATCTTCTTAGCAGCCTCTGGATGTAAGGCATCTCCTCCCAGCCCATATACTGTCTCTGTTGGGAAAGCCACCAATTCTCCATCTGCAATTAATTCCCCCGCTTCCTTCATATATTCTTCCGAATCAGAAGCAATTCCGAAAGCGTCTCTATTGTCATAGTTTATCTTATAAATCTTCGTATTCATTCCTTGATTATAATATACCAAAAAATACCTTGTCAACAAATTGACAAGCTTACCCTTGCACTTTCCGAAGTTTTGTACTAAAATACTTTTAAGCTGAAAGGCTTAAATAATGATCATTATTTTAACAAGGAGGAACAAAATTATGGCATACGTTATTTCTGACGCTTGTGTAAGCTGTGGAACATGTGCAGGAGAATGTCCTGTAGGTGCTATCTCTGCTGGCGATTCTCAGTACGTTATCGATGCTGACGCTTGTGTAGATTGCGGTACATGTGCTGGCGCTTGTCCAGTAGGCGCTATCAACGCTTAATTAAGTAGAATTCAAAAAGACCTGTCAACACTTAGTTGGCAGGCCTTTTTTTATTATGAACGAACAGCGAGCGTTTTTGAATGCCACCGCGAATTGCCGCATCTAATTTGCGATATCTCTCCTCTTGTGCAGCCTCTTGCTCTCGCATGAGGTAATTCATTTCTTTGATTACCATTTCCTGCACATCCTTCCCGATGGTCTGGCTTAATTCTTCATTGTTCTGAGCTATAGCTTTTCCTACAATATCACTCATCAACTCACGAAATTGGCTCATCCGCTCCTCCGCGGTCATCTCTGAGGTTGAAGATGCCGTCTGAGGCAATGTGCTTGTGTCCCCTGGAGTAAGCGGAGCCAATTCACCACTATGTAGAATCATTCGAATTGCTTTTAACTGATATCCCTGATCTTTTAAATCCTTTATCTTCTGAAATTCCTTAATGTTATCTCGCGTATAGTATCGGTGCCCCATTTCATTTCTTGGTATGGCAAGCTCCAATTCCTCTTCCCAGTAACGTAACACATGGGTTTCCACATGAACCATGTCGGCTGCATCGGAAATCATGTAACGCACCTTATCCACGCAATTTCCTCCTTAAACTTTTCAACTTACTTCGTTGCTCTATCTGACTTTTCATAAAATAGGAACAACCCCTATAGTCATTATAGGGGTTGTCCGTAGTTTATTCAATGAATTTCGTTCGTCAAATGTCGACAAAAAACGACATACTGTTTATCGCCTAATGCTCCAAATTAGCAAACTTGGTGTATTCAGGTAACCAAGCAAGTTTTACGGTACCAATTGGACCGTTACGCTGTTTACCAATGATAATTTCAGAAATACCTTTTTCTTCTGTGTCCTTATTGTAGTAATCATCACGATAAATAAACATTACCACGTCGGCATCCTGCTCGATAGCTCCAGATTCACGAAGGTCAGACATCATAGGTCTGTGGTCAGGTCTCTGTTCTACCGCACGAGACAACTGTGACAATGCAACTACTGGAACGTTTAACTCTCTGGCGAGAGCTTTCAATGAACGAGAAATCTCTGACACTTCCTGCTGACGGGATTCGGTACGTCCATTACCTGTCATTAACTGCAAATAGTCGATGATAATGATTTTTAAATCATGTTCCAATTTGTATTTTCTACATTTACTGCTCAACTCGCCAATACTAATACCAGGTGTATCATCGATAATTAGTTTGGAATCACCAATGATTCCTGCACCTTCTACCAATTTTTCCCAGTCTGCATCTGACAGATTACCTGTACGAAGAGCCTGTGCATCCACTCTGGATTCCAAAGAGAACAGACGGTTTACCAACTGTTCTTTTGACATTTCCAAAGAGAAAATGGCTGCACACATATTTTCATGGAATGCAATGTGCTGTGCAATATTAAGTACGAAAGCCGTCTTACCCATAGATGGACGGGCTGCTATTAGCACCAAATCCGATGGCTGCAGTCCTGCTGTCTTGTAATCCAAATCCACAAATCCTGTTGGAATACCTGTTACTGTACCCGACTGCTTTGAGGCCTTTTCGATTCTCTCCAAAGCATTCATAACCACCTGGCGAATTGGAACAAACTCACCAGTGGCACGGCTGCTAACAATCTTAAATACGTCTTTTTCCGTTTTACTTAAGATGCTTTCTAAGGATTCTTTGCCTGCATAACATTCGTTTTCAATGTCTTCTGTCACACGAATCAATTTACGTTTTACAGCATTGTCTTTTACGATGTTTGCGTAGTATTTTACGTTGGCAGATGTAGGAACCGCATTTAAGAGTTCACGAACAAATTCCAAACTAGACACTTCCTTAGGAACGTCTTTTTCTTTTAGTTTATTCTGCAATGTCACAAGGTCCACTGGCTGACCAGCATTGTATAGTTCTACCATGGCATCGAATAGGATTCCATACTGCTGATGGTAAAAATCCTCTTTGATCAGGATTTCCATAGACGATACAATGGCATCTTTGTCCATAATCATGGATCCGATAACCGACTGCTCTGCCTCTAAACTATTTGGCATTACACGTTTAATAAGTGTCTCCTCCAAGGGGATTCCTCCTATCCTTCTACTACCTGTACTGATAATTTTGCTGTAACCTTTGGATGAAGCTTCACTGGAATCTCATAAGTTCCAAGCGCCTTGATAGGGTCACTAAGCTGCATTTTTTTCTTGTCTAAGTCCAAACCTGTCTGTTTTTTGGTTTCTTCTGCAATTTCTTTTGTAGAAACAGTACCGAAAATGCGACCTCCGTCTCCACATTTTACTTTTACAACAACCTTTTTCTCTTCGACCTCTTTTCCTAAAGCAACTGCTGCCTCATACTGCTCCTGAGCAACTTTTTCTTCATGCTTCTTCTGAAGTTTTAAGTCATTTAAGTTCTTGTTATTGGCTTCTACACCTAATTTCTTTGGAAAAAGTGCATTGCGAGCATATCCATCACTAACATTTACAATGTCGCCCTTCTTTCCCAAAGACTTAACATCTTCTAATAAAATTACTTTCATTCTAAAATTTCTCCCTCTTTAATCATTTCATCAAGAGTATCGCAAATTCTCTGTTTTGCTTCAGCCACTGTACAGTTCGTCAGCTGTGCACCAGCTACATTCAAATGACCACCGCCGCCAAGACGTTCCATAATAATCTGAACGTTGATCTCGTCGATGGAACGAGAACTTACATAGATACGACCATTATACTCTGTTAACACGAAGGAAGCTTTGATTCCTACGATATTTAATAACTCATTGGCAACCTGAGCACCAACGATAGTTGGACTCTCAATATTTTCTGCTGGACATACGGAAATCGCAAAGGAATTACGATATACATCTGCCCGGCGCACGCCCTCTGCACGAGCTTTGTATGCATCCATATCGTTACGAAGCATCTTGCGCACACGAGTAACCTCCGCACCAGATCTTCTAAGATATGCTGCCGCCTCAAATGTTCTAACACCTGTTTTGGTCATAAAGTTATTGGTATCAATCAAAATACCCGCGTAGATACAATCCGCTTCGCAGGCTTCTATCTTCATACCTTCCTGGAAATACTGTAACACTTCTGCAACCATTTCACATGCACTTGATGCATATGGTTCAATGTAAGACAGTAATGGATTCTCAATCACTTCACTACCCTGTCTGTGATGGTCAAATACACAGATATATTCTGTTTTGTCCAAAAGAGCCGAACACTCTGTATAACTTGGCTTATTGGTATCGACTACCATAACCAAAGAGTTCTTTCCTACCATTTCAAGAGCTGTTTCGCTATCGATAAACATATCTGTTGGATAGCCTTTTTCTTCTGTAAAGCAATCAATCATTGGACGAACAGAAGAAGTTACTTCGTTTACAACAATCTGTGCTTTCTTGCCAAGCACCTTGGCTGCACAGTAAATACCAATTCCCGCACCAATAGAGTCAACGTCTGACAGGTTATGTCCCATAATAAGCACATTATCTCTATCCTGCATAATCTCGCGAAGGGCCTGTGCCTTAACTCGAGCCTTAACTCGGGTATTTCTATCCACCTGCTGTGTCTTGCCTCCATAATAATGGATTTCATCACGATTCTTAACAACCGCTTGATCTCCACCACGGGCAAGGGCAAGGTCGATCGACGCTCTGGCATATTCGTAGTTTTCATTGTAGTTGTTTCCACGAATACCTACACCGATACTTAAGGTTACAGCAATTTCATTACCAACCTTAACTGTTTTAACATCCTCTAAAATGCTAAACTTATCTTCTTCTAGCTGCTGCAGATATTTATACTTAAATACGACAAAATATTTGTCTTTTTCAATTTTACGAACCAATGCGTCAATATTGGTGAAATACTGGTTTACCTTACGATCCACCAATGCAGTAAGCAGAGAACGATTTACATCCTCCATACTCTCTAAGGCTTCATCATAGTTATCAATATAAACTAATGCAGCAACCTGTTTCTGTTCCCGGTTTTCCATCTTATAACGATACAGCTTTGTGTCATCGAAAATGTATAACGCAGTAATAAATTCACTGGAATCATTCAAATCCACAATTGCCTTCTCTCCCGTAAAATTCTGGAACGGAATATGCGTAAAAGATGCGCGAAGCAACTTATCTTCGTGTTCGAAACGAATATCAGATATTTCTTCTGCGCGATATATAGCTTCCTTGGTTAACGCCGGAAAGATTCCTGTGATAGACTTGTGATATTTCTTGTCCACGCCGGTCAGTTCTTCAAACTTTTCGTTCATCCAAAGCACCTTTCCCGTACCATCTAGCAGGGCATATGGAATCTGAAATTCATTCAACAACTGTTTCTGCACCGTAGAATACTGGGTTGCAAAATTGACAATTTCATTGACAATATACTTTCCGCTCCATACGGACATTGCCAATGTTGCCAAAAGAAATACAACCAGAAAAGCAGATACCGCCATTCCGCATTTTGCATCATAAAAATATACTGATATATTACCAGCTACAAATACCAGCCCGATGATAAATGGCCAGTTAAAATGTAACCATAATTTTCCTTTAAACTTTATATTTTTTGCCATATGAAAATCTCCTCTTCGAACTTCTAGTATAATGCATTTTTGACTTTTAAACAACACTTTTTCGTCGACAAAGAGAACACAAAAATAGGGCTACCCACATCTTGGGTAGCCCTGTAAAATAAACACAATATCTATACTGATTACTGTTTATCAACTGCAACTTCTGCAATAGATTTTGTAAGACCAGCGATTCCCTGAATTTCTGAAGGAATGATAATCTTTGTAGCCTTACCATCTGCTGCTTTTGCAAATGCTTCTAAGCTCTTAAGCTGAAGTACTGCTGAGTCTGGTGCTGCATCCTTTAACATTCTAAGACCATCTGCGTTCGCCTGCTGAATCTTGATGATAGCTTCTGCCTGACCTTCTGCTTCCTTAACAGTTGCTTCTCTCTTAGCTTCTGCACGAAGGATTGCTGCTTCTTTTTCAGCCTGAGCATCAAGGATTGCTGCTTCTTTGTTACCTTCTGCAACAAGGACTGTAGATTTCTTTTCACCTTCTGCACGAAGAATAGCTTCACGACGTTCACGTTCTGCCTTCATCTGTTTTTCCATTGCATCCTGGATTGCTTTTGGAGGCATGATGTTCTTTAATTCCACACGGTTGATTTTGATACCCCATGGGTCTGTTGCAACGTCTAAGGTTGCACGCATCTTAGTATTGATTGTTTCACGGGATGTAAGTGTTTCGTCAAGTTCCAAATCACCGATTACGTTACGAAGAGTTGTTGCTGTTAAGTTCTCAATCGCCATAATTGGATTTTCAACACCGTAAGCAAAAAGCTTAGGGTCTGTAATCTGGAAGAATACGACGGTATCAATCTGCATTGTTACGTTATCTTTTGTAATTACTGGCTGTGGTGGGAAGTCTACAACCTGTTCTTTTAAAAGAATTCTCTTTGCTACACGATCGATAAATGGCACTTTGAAATGCATACCTACCTGCCAGGTATCTAAGTAAACACCAAGACGTTCGATTACCATTGCGTTAGCCTGTGGTACGATTTTTACGCAGCTTGTTAAAAGAATAAGCGCTGCAACTACAATAAGAATAATAACAAAAATTACGAAAGGTTCCATAAACTATTCCTCCTCTACTTTTTCTACTATAAGTTTAACACCTTTTATCTGGAGAACTCTGACAAGTTCACCTTTTTCTATCGTTATATCATCATCTTCCGTGCGCACTGTCCAATCCTGTCCATGAACAATCGCTCTACCGGTACGATCCAAATTATTTACACGTTCGGTAACTCTGACGATTTCACCGATCGCGCGGTCTGCATTGGTGCTTTGCTTTTTTCCGTCCAAGAATTTGTCTGACCATTTTCTTGTGAGAGCCAAAAGACCAAATGCTACAATTAGAAATGCAATTATTTGCACTATTAGATTACCTCCGAGCATTGCAACAAAGAGTGCTGCCAAGCCGCCGGCTGCAAACCAGATAGATGTAAGTGTCACAGTGGATAATTCCATTGCTACGAATATCACGATAACGATAAGCCATAATAAAATGTCCGGATCAAAACTTCCAAACATATCCATCACTGCTGCTACCATATGTCTCCCCCTTTCTCTCTGATGAGTTCATTTTATTCTCTTTCTTTTTCTTGCACAAGTGCTTTAAGAAAGTGTTAAGGTTATTTAACATTTATTATGAAAGCCTTCTTATAACCTCTTTTGTTCTGATATAAATCAATCTCCCAACCGTGCATCTCGACGATTCTTTTTGCAATGGATAAACCTAATCCGCTTCCCCCTTTGGTTCTTCTGGAAGTATCTCCCACCGCAAAAGGCTCGAAAATATGGTCTACCACACTCTCTTCAATTGGAGTACCATTATCCGAGATAATAATCTCTCTGTTATAGAAGATATCCTTAAATTCCAGAGTAATCGTTGTCCCTGGCTCATTATGGCGAATCGAATTATTAATCAGGTTGGTAACCACACGGGAAATCTGCAATGGGTCCACCTCAACCTCACATCGGGTTTCTGGTATATCCACCACTAGTTCCATTCCTTTTTCTTCCACATCCTGATACAAAAGCGCAGCATTCTCGCGAAGCAATTCTGCCAAATCCACTTTTTCTTTCTTCAATGTAAAATTATCACTATCTAACTTCACATATTCATACAGAAGATTAATCAGATTGTTCATTCTATCGGACTTGTTCTCGATAGCTTCCAAATACTCCCGTTTCTTCTGCTCATCTGTTACCATGCCATCATTTAGCGCTTTTGCATAACCGGCAATTGTAGTAATAGGTGTACGAAGGTCATGAGCTATATCCGAAAGCATCAGATTTCTTCTCTTTTCATAATCTTTTCGATATGCCGCTTTCTCCGCCTCTAATCGCTGTACTTCATCCAGAATTACCTTGGTAAACATATTCACTGTTACCATAATCGGAATCACAAATAGCAGAATCGTAATAACAAACCATATCACCGGATACTGATTTAACCATATTTTCTGCATATAATTTATCAGTACTAAAACCAAAAACTCTGCCATCACAACGAAAATTAGGCTTACAAGGAAACGACTGATGACAAATATCTGAAAATCTACATCGTTTTTTCTTCTCATAGTTTTTCCCTACTTTTCTAAACGATATCCAAGACCACGAATCGTTTTAATATAGGCAGATGGGTCTTCATCTAGTTTGTCACGCAGTTTGCTGATACATACCATAATGTTATTATCTGCTACGATAAATTCTTCACCCCAGCCGTATTCATAAATCTGTTGCTTGGTAAATACTTTTCCTGGATGTTTCATAAACATTTCCATAATTTTATATTCTACGGAAGTGAGATCTATAATCTCATCGCCTTTTTTCAATTCGCATGCATCTGGATCTAGGCTTAAATCCTTGACTCTGATTAATTCCTGTACTCCTGCACTGGTTCCAAGAGAATAAAATCTACGAATATTAGAATTTACACGCGCAACAGCTTCCAATGGATTAAATGGTTTGGCAATATAATCGTCTGCGCCCAAATTTAATCCTAGGATTTTTTCTGAATCTGCATCTTTTGCTGATAAAATCAACACAGGGATGTTGCTCTGGGTACGAAGTTCTTTTAACACACGGTATCCGTCTACCTTTGGCATCATTATATCTAAAATGCACAAGTCCACCTTCTGGCGATGCAGGATATCCAACGCCTGCTGCCCATCTTCGGCCTCTATCACTTGGTATTTTTCATTTTCTAAGTATAATCTGAGCAGTTCGCGAATTTCTTTTTCATCATCTGCAATAAGAATTGTATATTCCATAATTATTCCTCATTCTGTGCATCCTGTTCCGGTTCTTCCTGTACAGGTGCAGTATAATATGCTTCATAAGTATTGTTGTTTTCGTAAGGATTAACACCTTGATATACACCCGCTGACTGATATGGTGCTGTCACATATGTATTCTGTGCTGGGCGACCATACGCACAACTAAGCTCTTCATACAATGCAGCATTGGTAGCATGAACATATGGTGCCACGTAGAAGATTTCCAACAAACCACATGTACACACCGATAATAAATACCATCCCACAAAAGATAAGTCTAAAACATATGCTTTCCATTTCTGGCCCATCATCATCTGTTTACTAAGCGCAAATGCCTGTTCCTTGGTCAGATTTGGATTCTCTGCCAAAAGATATGGAATCATACGATATTCATATGATTTTACAATACCCGGAATAATAAACAACATCGTCCACAATGTTGTATATAAGCTTCTAAAGAACATTACCTTAACCACATTCATATAAGAATGGTCAAAAGCATATGCTACATCTTTAATCTGAGCATTCTCTCCCAATGTATTCAGGAAGAATCTGCTACCACCAACCATCAGCGGATTTGCAAGAAACGCCGTAAACACGTATCCTATTACAAGTCCGATTGCGAATGCAATCAAAAAGACTAACAGGAAAATCCCTAACACAAGAAACAGATCACCTGTGTCTGCATCTGGTCCTAAATCCACGGTCGGTATATACTCTTCTCCAACTGGAGTCTGGTCTGTAACTGGAAGTTCGAAATCAAAAGGATTCTCATAATCATATTCATCTTCCATATCATCCTGGGAAAATTTCTCGGTAATTGTCGTACCAACACTTCCCAATCCCCCGGTAAGAAGCGTGAGAAGTAATGCAACCAGTACCATCTTCCAATAATGTATCTTCAAAGCAGCCTTTGCTTTCTCTTTTAATTGTGCTCGTGTCCACATATCAACAACCTCCTGCGTTTTATGAAAAGATATTAACATCCTTTTCTTAGTAGTAAACTCTTTTAATCTTAATTTATCCTTAATCTACTTCATATTTCGAATATAAAAAGCCACCTGAAGAGGAATTCTCTCTTCTGGAGTATCCAGTTCCAAGTTCAAAAGCTTCTTAATATTATTCACTCGATAGATAACAGTATTACGATGGGTAAACATAGCTTCTGAAACCGCCTGAATGCTTCTATCATACTTTAAATATTGCTCCAAGGTTTCCACGTAGTTAGAATTATGCTTTTTGTCATACTCATCCAACACGCGAAGCGGTTCTTCTCCCAATTCTTTCAGCAAGGACTCATCCTTCACTGCAAAAAGCAGGCGGTACATTCCCATTTCATCGTAGTACATGAGATCCTTTTTCTTGGTGCTGGCCATGGTAACTGCAGCTTTTGCTCTCTCATAACACAGCGACAGATTTTTGATATCCTTAAGACAGGATCCAACGCCTACATACATTGGAACGTCTGGCATACGCATCTTCACACGTTTTACCATACCTTCAATGATTTCCGTCATATCCTTCTGACCCACGTCATTCATTACCAAGACAAAGTTGGAATCATAGTAAAAAAAACATCCATTATGGCTGATATTTTCCAGATATAACTGCATACGATAACCAAGACGCTTACGTTCTACCGTATCCATAGCATCCAAATCATCCGTAGTTAACAATGCCACCTGGAAAGTGCCATCTATGTCAAAATACGGCAGCAGTTCTGTACGGTAATTCTCCTGATTATCCGGCTCTTTAATTGCTGCAATAAACGCATCCTGGATTCGCTCGTCCGCAATACCCTGGAAAAATACACGGGCTGTAATATCCTTAATCATCTCTGCCACGATAATATCCCACGGCACTGTCAGCAATGGCAAATCGTGCTCATCGCACATATCAATAATCTCCTGTGGCACCTCCGCTATATAATCTCCCACATTGATAATCAAACCTGCTGCATGTCCATCCAAGAGAGCCTGTACCAGTTCCTTTAATTTCTCAGTGGTGGAAAATCCAATTCCTGTCGTTACGGCCAATTCTTTTCCTGCCAGATGCTTAATTACATTAACATCCTCTAACATCAGAAGCCAGCTAATCGAATTGGACCATCCGTTTTTTCCCCCGATTAATTCCATCTGATATTGATCTTTTGCAAAAACCAACATGTCTTCTATTGTGTAACCCATACTAAATCTCCTTTAAAAAATGATTTTTCTCCCCTTTTTTATTCAAATTATAACACTTTTTGTGCTATGAGTACATAAAAATGTTAATTTTTTTAGATTTACAGACTATTGGAAAGATTTTCTTGTGTGATATTATAATACATGTAGAGGACAACACCTCTACTCCATATAAAAATCATTTTTTCATAATATTTATTCCTAACACGAAAAATAAGCACCCGATGGGTGCTTATTTTTTATTTTCTTTTGTTTTTTCGTGCTGTAAGCACAAGTTGTATACAACATTTTTAGATATTCATTCCATTGGAATTTTTTCCAGATTTGGTACTATAGTACCAACGAAACGCGCAAACAATTTGTTTTATATATAAGGAGTTTAAATTATGTCATTTAGAGAACCATTACCAATGGAATGCAAGATGCCAAGCTGGATGCAGGGCGAAAGATTTGTTTACAGTGAACGTTATGAACGCGAATTCGTTCAGGCAGAAAACGAATCCATCTGGACTAAGATTATGAATCTCTTTGCTTAGGAGAAGGAACAAAAACCCGTTAAGACTAGAATGCTAGTTCTTAACGGGTTTTTTGCGTCTTTTCAGAAGATTTTCTATGCCACCTACTTTAGCTCGGGAATCTCTATAATCAACGATTGCCATAAACTTACTTCTTGCAATTTTATATTCCTCTTCTGTCTCTGCCAGTTCTAATATCTGACAGGCCTCCAAATATGCAAATTCTTTTGTTTTTTGGAAATCCTCCCCCAAACTCATATTCCCTCGCTCCTCTGTAAACGCTTGAATAAAAAAAGATTTTTTGCAAAAACTTCATCTTTAGAAGTTATTGTACCACTTTAATGTTCTACCATCAAGAAAAACTTCAACTTTAGAAGGAGATGTGTATGAAGATCTATTGGGATGGAAAATCAAAAAATATTATTGGGGAACGGATAAAAACACTTCGCAAAGGGAAAAAGCTTACTCAAAAACAATTAGCAGAAAAGCTTCAGTTAGAAGGACACGAATTTTCAGACTTAACTATTTTACGAATCGAACAGGGAACTCGTTTTGTACCAGACTATGAAATTGTTATTTTAGCAAAATTCTTTGGCATTTCAACAGACGAACTTTTGGGGCTGTAGAATTTTGGAAACAAACGTTATACCCATTATACCCTTGACGCCAGAATATTGCGTGGGTATAATGGGTATAACTAATTAAGGAGGTACTGCTCATGGGACAAGAAGATTTAATCAACCAAATAGCTGAGTTGGAACGAGAAATCGCGATTTTGCCAGAAGGCAGTATCACGAAGAAGAAAATCAAAGACCGTGAATATTTTTATCATCGCATTACTCGTAACGGAAAAAGAACCGAAACCTACGTCAGTTTTGAGGCGGTTCCAACCTTACAGGAACAGATTGAAATTCGAAAGCGATTAGAGGTTGTTTTGAAACACTTGAAAACCCTCATTCCGCGAGACAATGTTCCAGAAGAGTTTTCTCTTGATTTCAAAACAACGGTACGCCTCGGACGGCAACTTCAAGCCCAGATTGCTTTGTCCAAAAAATATAAAAAACGCGAATGCATTACCCAGCTACGCCAGTATATCTTCGGAGAGCCACAGGATAAAGTCTTTATTCTATATGGGCTCCGCAGAACTGGCAAAACAACTCTGATTCGCCAAATCCTTACGGAACTACCAGAAGTGGAATTTCAAAAGGCCGCCTTTATTCAGATGAAATCGCAAGATACCTTATCCGATGTAGATGCCGACCTGAGATTATTGGAAAAAAATGGATTCAAATATATCTTCATTGATGAAGTAACATTGATGGAAGATTTCATTGAAGGCGCTGCCCTTTTTGCAGATATTTATGCAAGCAGTGGCATGAAAATTGTACTATCCGGCACAGATTCTCTGGGCTTCGTCTTCTCCAAAGAAGAACAGCTCTATGACAGATGCCTTATGCTGCACACCACTTTTATTCCATATCGAGAATTTGAAGAAGTTCTTGGAATAACTGGAATTGATGAATATATTCGTTATGGTGGAACGATGAGTCTTGGTGGAATTAATTACAACAAAGAAGCAACGTTCTCCAACTCCAAAAATGCAGAAGAATATATTGACTCTGCCATTGCCAAAAACATCCAGCATTCTCTCAAAATGTATCAGTACGGCGGACACTTCCGCCAACTGTTAGACCTCTATGAACAAGGTGAACTAACCAATGTCATCAACCGTGTCGTAGAGAACATCAACCATAGCTTCACTCGTAGCGTTGTGGAAAGAACCTTCAAATCTCATGACTTATCTATGACCACAACAAACCTTCTACGAGACAGGGAACATCCAATCAATCTTAGAGAACATCTAGATATGGATGTCGTAACTTTTGGTATCATGCAGATGCTTGATATTCTAAACAAGGAACAACAGAGCGTAGATATTGAAGATTCTCATATGGTTCAGATTAAAGAATATCTGACATTACTGGATTTAATAATGGAAATCGACCTGGAATATCTTCCAAATGTTAATCAAAAGGGAAGTCTGACGGTTATCACACAACCTGGACTGAGATATGCGCAGGCAAATGCCATTGTAGAGAATATGCTATTGGATGGAAAATTCCAAAACCTTTCCGTTATGGAAAGACAGCATATATTAGAAAGACTCTTAAACGAGATTCGCGGCAGAATGATGGAAGAGATTGTCCTGCTGGAGACTAAAATCGCCAATCCTGACAAAAAGGTATTTAAGTTGCAATTTGCCGTTGGCGAGTTTGATATGGTGGTCTTTGATCCAAAACTTCTCCAATGCAAACTATATGAGATAAAATACAGCAAGGAACAGGTCCCGGAACAGTATCGCCACCTGAAAGACGAACAGAAATGTACTATGACCAGCCATCGATACGGGGATATTACAGGAAAATATGTAATCTACCGTGGGGAGCCGGCAGAGGTGGATGGTGTTCAGTATCTGAATGTAGAGGAATATTTAAAGGCATTGTAGAAAGCTAGAAAAATAAAGCACCTCAAATGTTAGAAAAATCCTAACATTTGAGGTGCATTTTTAGATTCTCTTCCGATTCAACACCGGCACTCCAACGCCAAGACAGATCACACCACTAACCGCCAGTACCATCAGCGCCATCATGTAATCCTCCGGCTCCTTCATGCCGTAAATCAGTGAATTTCCATCCATAAGAAGGGTTGGAAGGTATTTGCCAAGCTTCGGCAGCATTCCAGCGAGGTAACAGCCGAAGACAACCACCCCGGTTCCCACCAGTACGGTTGTATTGGCAGAAGCAATGGTGGAAAACAGCACCATAAGGGCTACAACCCATAGGCCAAACAGCCACCAACAAACTACCGAAAAGCCCAGGTTCTTCGCGATGGAATTATCCCAGAAGAAATCGTTGTAGATATAGGTAATTCCGTAATGCATCCAGTAAAGCACCGTCCACAAAATAACCAGAATCACTGACTTCGCACACAGTACTGTCGTGCGATGTAAACCTTTGGTCAGCGCAAGCACCAGGGTGCCGGACTGGTATTCCTTGGTGAACAGACTGCTCTCTAATAAAACAAACGCGATTAGCGCCATCGGCACGTTCTTGAAGAACTGTACCCAGGAGGTCATTGCGTCCACTTCTACCGCGGTGATGATCATTCCGCTTTCTTCCATGGAATCCGCCATCGCCTCAAGTAGCCAAGGTGTCAGCTTTGCTACGGCAGGATTCATAATTCCAAACAGAACAAACAACAGTCCCAAGATGATAATACGTCCGGAGCGCATATGTTCCATCCATTCTTTTTTCATAAATGCTACGAAAGTTCTCATTTTGCAACCACCTCCATAAATAAGGATTCCAAAGATGGCTCCATACGCTCAATCTTAAGCACCGGAAGCTTCTCCTTGGTAATAAATTCCATCACTTCATGGACGGTGTGTTCTTTCTCTTGGAACACCAACACTTTCTGTCCGTTTTTCTCCGATTCCCGGCCGTTTGTGTTGAACCCCAAGAATTTTGCAGCAATTTTATCTGCATCAGCTTCATTCTCTACTTCAATCAGATATTGTTCTGTGCGATATCCCGCCTTAATCTCCGACAATTTGCCCTGCATGGTAATCACGCCGTCATTTAAAAATGCCACATCCGTACAGATTCGTTCCACGTCAGATAAGATGTGGGTAGAAAAAATAACTGTCGTCTGTTCGCGAACCGCCAGA
The DNA here is from genome assembly GCA_015057035.1 of Lachnospiraceae bacterium. Classification (GTDB taxonomy): domain Bacteria; phylum Bacillota; class Clostridia; order Lachnospirales; family Lachnospiraceae; genus Roseburia. The sequence goes on from SVFC01000008.1 coordinate 86,968, forward strand.
AGAATATCCAGAATCTCCTTGCGACCTACCGGGTCCAGAGCAGAGGTTGGTTCGTCACAGATGAGAAGCTTTGGGCGATTGAGCAATGCCTGAGCAATTCCAAGACGTTGCTTCATACCACGGGAAAATCCTTTGATGCGGTGTTTTTCCTTGCCAAGACCTACCAATTCCAGTAATTCTGTTACTCTTGGTTTGATTTCTGCCTTTGGCATTCCGGTAATTTCGCCACAGAAGGTCAAGTATTCTCTTGGTGTCATGAAGGAATAATATTCCGGCACATCCGGCAGGTAGCCGATGTAACGGTTGGTCTTGGTCTGTCCGTAGGTGACTTTTTCGCCTGCAACAGTGATCTCACCTTCCTCCGGACTCATCAGGCCAAGCACCATCTTCATGGTTGTGGTCTTGCCTGCTCCGTTTTTTCCAATGAAACCGAAGATGCTGTGCTCCGGAACAGAGAGGTCTAAGCCTTTTAACACCTCTTTGTCGCCGAAACGCTTCTTCAGGTTTGTAATCTGAAGAATCTCCATATTACTCTTCCTCTTTTCCTAACAGGAAATACAGAATTGGTCCTACAAAGTTCATAAACACAATCACGATGATTAACCACAGAGTACGTGTGCCTCTCTTATAATTCTTGTGTGTTAAGATGTGATAAAGTGTGTATCCCAATAATCCAAACTGGATGATTACGAGTGGGATTAAAAAAGGTAAAATTTCATTAATATCTGGCATTTACTTGTCCTCCTTGTGATATGTTTCGATACAAAATCCTTTGTACCCGCAACAGGTACAGGTTACTTTTCTAAGGGTTGCCGTATGGTCCGCAAAAAGCGCCTCTTTAAACTTCGGCTTGAATACGGTATGGCATTCCGGGCAGATGTAAGCCACTTTTCCAAAATATCGTGCGCTCAGCCAGATTCCATAAGGTACTGCTATGAAAAACCAGCACAATAACGGCCACCAAACTCCTGTGACAATTCCATAGATGAAAGCCGCCCACTGCGAGATGTTTATCGGAATCCCAGTAATCAAAAGCAGCATGTGCAATTTTTGCAGCTGTTTTTTGTTTTCCATCTTGTACGCTATATCGCCAATGGCCTCAAATGAGAAATTGTCGACGCCTTTTAATGCCTTCTTCATCTCTCCCAGCATCTCCAGCTTCGTCTGCCGCTCCGTGATTTCTTCGTTCAAAAGTGCGTCCTGCTGCTCAATCAGCATATGGATAACCTTTCCCGGCTCTTTCTCTGCCAAAAGACCTTCGATACTGCTAATCGAGATTCCTGCTTCTCGCAAAAAACAGATAATCTTCATTCTTCTTACATCTTCTTCACTATAGAGTCTTCGGCCGCCTTCGCTGAGTTCCGATGGGGTTAGGATGTTGCGGGTGTCGTAATACTGTACTGTTCGTACGGACACTCCACACAGCTTCGCCACTTCTCCAGTCGTGTACAACATAGCATTTTCACCTCCTTATGGTGCTTATAGTATCTTATGACGCAACGTCATGAGCAAGCGTTTTTTGAAAAAAATATAAAAAACCGGCTATCCCATTGCAGGATAACCGGTTTTAGTCTTTTTAAGTATGTAATTATTTTCTAGCTTCTAATTCTTTGTTCATCTGAACAAGCATATCCTTATCGATGTTGTATACGAACTTAAGGCTGATGAACTGTACAATTGCTGCTGCCAGATACATGCCTGCTACAAGGTAACGCATGTTGGAAGCAACCTCCGGAGTCTGATCCGGACCGTTCTTTGCGATATAGCCAAGGCTTGTTGCAATGAGAAGTCCGATGGATGGGAATACACCCTGCGCAATTTTACGGAAGAAGGAATGAATCGCATAGATGGTTCCTTCATCACGAACACCAAATTTCCATTCGTTGTAGTCGATTGCATCTGCCATCATGGAATATCCAACGCACATAGCGACACCCATACCGATACCGTTTAAAATCTGACAGCCCACATAAATCAGAAGACCTGTCATATCGCCTGTAATCGGAAGCACGAACATGAGGATACATGCAAAGATTGAGAAAATACAACCAAATGCAGACGCTTCTTTCTTACCATATTTACGAGTGATTTTGGCAATAAATGGCATAAAGAACAGCATTGGGATTACACCAATCAGTGTCATAACACCTGAAATCTGTGCGTTATGGAAGTATGACTGGAACATTACCGAGGTTGCTGCCTGTGCGCCGTACATACTGATAAATCCGGCACATGCCGCTAAGGTTTCACCAATCGCAGGGCGGTTCTTTGCGAAGTTCACAATTGCCTTGAAAATATCAAAGCGCTGTTCTTCGTTGCAACGAACATCCACGTCCACGCGCACTACGGTTTTTCTAATGAAGAACTGGAAAGCTGCAAATCCTAAAACGCCCATAAACAGAGCAATTACCCATAATCTTTCTCCAAGAAGATAGTCGTTCTCGTCATAAATAACCATTGGAATAATCACGCCCGCTACCATACCGCCTACCATAGAACCAACGGTACGCCAAGAGGAAAGCTGTGATCTCTCGCCCGGGTCTCCGGAAATCAATGGAAGCATAGAGCCATAAGGCACATTGGCCAAGGTATAGAACGCATCCCAGAATACATATCCGCCAACAAAAAGCGCAATCTTGGCAACTTCATGCGCATTCGGGAATGGCAGAAAAGTCGCTGCTCCTGCAATAAGAAGTCCCAGAGAACCCGCAAAAACATATGCAAGGAACTTGCCTCGTTTGTATTTGCGGCGGTCGGAGTCAATCATCGCTCCAATGAGCGGATCGTTGATTGCGTCCCAAATCTGAACCACAACCAAAAGCAGTGCATAGAGACTCTCTGTCATCTGCATGTACTGTGTCCAGTAAACCATAAGATAGCCCTTTAAGGCGAAACTCATATTACAGCCAAAATCGCCGGCTGCGTATGAGAGTTTGTCAAGCATCCCAAATTTGCGTGGGGTCTTGCCAGAAGTGTTGTTATACATAATCCCTCTCCTTTGTAAAAACATTTTCTATAATAAATAGTATGCAACTTATTGAGGGAAATGTCAATTTGGGGTTAAGTTGCTCTTCTTAATATGATATTTAACCAATTTTCATCTGCGCGGTCTGTGCGCACATCCGCCGATGTCCACATCTTCTCTATCTGCAACTCCGGGATGTCCCTGGGCGAGAAAATACTTGGTGTCTCGTCCTGAGCCACAGCCGAAGTCGAGGATGTGACTATGGGGTGGGCGGTAGTGTTGTAGTAATTTAAAGTGCATTGGTTTGAAGTCATATAATCTCCTATGGTTTAGGGGTGCTTGTTTACAAAACTACAAATGTTTAATATTGGCCATAAATTATCGGCAGATATTGCCGTGGCTTTTTCCCTATTATACCACATCTCCTTCTCTCTCGTTTACCCTATAAGGTACCAATTTCACATTCCTTTCCCCAGCTCCCCTATTTGCATTTCCCTCTATCCTATGTTATCTTAAAGCAAAAAGGAGGTCTCTTTTATGAAAAAGTTTATCTCTCTCATTGCATTGATTCTATCCACCACGTTTTTCTTATCCGGATGCACTCCAAGGATAATGGTAATTCCTGACACCGATTCTATCGGCGAAACGAAAACCTTTACCAAAGATGGCATCACTCTTCTGTTGACCGATAAATTTGTGGAGAAGCAAAGTGAAGTTGGCTTTGATGCCTACTATGTTTCAAACTTCTGCGGTGTAGTTGTTTTGAAAGAAGAGTTTACGTTAGAAGAAGGCCTTGCGGAGCGTTCTTTGGAAGACTATGTGGCCAATCTCATTGAGAACAATGGGCATAAGGGGATCAAACCGCAGCACCAAGATGATCTATGGTACTATGTTAACGACTCCGGCGATACCAAAGTTTATTCATTTTCTTACAAAGGCTCCGATTCATTTTATATTGTTCAGTATATATGTATGGCTTCAGATGTATTTGCGCTGGAGGATTTATTTTTCCTGTGGGCAGGTGCAGTAGAAGTGGAATAAGATGATAAAATATAGTAATTCCAACTAGGAGGATTCCCTTGGACTCAATACTCGAAAAAATCGACACCCTTTTAACTGAACAAGACCGCATCCTCATAGCAATTGACGGTAAATGCACCTCCGGCAAAACCACCCTTGCGACAAAACTGGCAGAAATCTATGACTGCAATGTCTTCCATATGGATGATTTCTTCCTTCGCCCGGAGCAGCGTACCCCGGAGCGTTTTGCAGAAATTGGTGGCAACGTAGACTATGAACGGTTTCAAGAAGAGGTTTTACTTCCTTTGAAAACCGGACAGCCATTTTCTTATCGACCATTTGATTGTAAGTCTTTTACGTTGGCCGATCCAATCAACGTTACCCCGAAGAAGTTGAACATCATCGAGGGAACCTATAGCCAGCATCCGTATTTTGGTGAAGCCTATGATTTGAAGATTCTGTTGGATGTGGACGAAGAACCCCAGCGACAGCGCATATTGAATCGTCCGGTACATCTGCATAAACAATTCTTTGAGGAATGGATTCCGATGGAGAACCGGTATCTTGACACAATAAACAAAACACACCTGACCAAGGCATAGTGCCTCCGGTCAGGTGTTTCTATTATCCTCTCTATTTCTTTCTACTCTTGTAAGCCTTAATCTTCCAACCCTCTATCTGTAACCGAAATCCTTCCAATCTCCAATTCCGCTACTTCCTTATCATACCCAAAGGTCGTTTTCCAAGAGTTAATATCAACTACTTCGTAAGTAATCTCCACCTGTGTCACCTCTGCCATTGCATTGTCCTGCCACAATTCCACCGGTAGCACATAGGTCAGATCTAAGGTTTCTCCGGCCGCAATATACGGATACTGTGGTACTGCTGCATAGGTTTCTCCTGCTGCAGTTGTAATCTTAAGTGCCGGTAAAGTCACCTTATCGGTTCCTGCATTTGTAATAGGGAAGTGAATTGCTCTTGCATTTTTCACATCATCGAATTTTGTCAGCGTTTCTTCTGTGAACAAAGCATGGCTGGTGTTGATTTCATCAAAGAATACCTTGATTTTGCCATTTGCAGTATCATCATAGATTCCCTTAACCACACTTTCCTGTGCGAAGTTCTCTTCACCGAGCAACGCTGCTACGAAGCCTGCGATATCGGTATTTTCCATAATTCCGCCAAGGGCTTCCATTCCATATCCTAAAGCGTATACAGGTACATTGATGAAAGAGTGATCATCATAGAGATAGGTGTATTTGTTGCTTGCCACATAACCTTCTTCCGGGAAGTAAAGTCCGCCGGTTTCGTGGTCCGCGGTTACGATTAGCACAGTATCTGGATGTTCTGCTATGAATTCCATGGCAACGGAAATTGCCTGATCGAACTGGTACATTTCGTTCATTTCTTTTTCCAGCTCATTGTCGTGGGCGTTGGTGTCGATTTGTGAACCTTCTATCATCAGGAAAAATCCGTTCTCATCTTCTGAGAGTAATCCCAAGGCAAAATCCGTCATTTGTGCAAGACTTGGAATAATCGGCGATGATGTAAGAAGCGCGTCCTTGGCATACAGTCCTACCAATGGCAATTTGTCGTCTTTGGTGTCTTCCCATTTCTCGCTGTAAGACATTCCTTTGGATTCTGCTTCTGCAAATACTGCGTCATTATCGAAGTATTCGTAATATTCTGAGCCTCCTCCGAGGACTAAATCCAGTGTTCCGTCCACAATCTTCTGTAACTGCTGCTTTGCAATCTCGTTCTGCATCTTACGGTCTTCTACATGTGTGGTAAATGCTGCTGGTGTTGCGTCTGTAACCGATTTGGTTGCGATAATACCGGTGCTTTTTCCTTTTTCCGCAGCCAACTCTAATACTGTTTTATAGCTCATCGTATGGTCGATATTCAGACCAACTGTATAATTGGACGTCTTATTACCTGTGGCAAGCGCTGTTCCTCCTGCTGCAGAGTCTGTGGTCTTATCACTGGCTGAATAGGTGCTGTGAGTTCCCATCTTATTCAGGTAATTAATCGCTAATTTCCCGCCATATAACTCATCTGCGTATTTTTCCTGGGTAGCCTGAATGATATTTGCCCCCATTCCATCCCCAATCATATAGATGATATTCTTCGGCTCGGTAAATTCAGCTCCCTGAAGCGATACGATTAACTGCTCTGTCACTCCATATTTCTCTTCTGGCGTTGGTGCAGGCGTTGGCACTACAGTATTACATCCTGAAAACGCTATGGTAAATATCAAAACCAGAGCCACAATTATTCTTTTCTTCGATTTCATCTGTTTTTTCTCCCGTTTTCTTTATTCCTTTTTTATCATTCTGCTAGAGTAAATAACTTTTGTCAATGTCACACGTCCCAAAAACCTTGAAATTTTAATAAACCAGCTACCCTTTCGAGCAACTGGTTTATCTTATTCATCCATATTATTTACTAATTTTTCTCTTAATAACCACAGCAGAAATGCCGCCTACTGCACATACACAAGGAATTGCTACGGCTACCGCGATAACACCTGGATCTACGGAATCCTTATCGCCATCAGAATTATCTCCTGGCTTTCCGGTCTGTGTATCCTGAGTTCCGTTTTCGCCTGGTTTGTTTTCAGTTTCTGTGGAGTTAGGTTCTTCGCTCTCTGTTTCAGAACCAGGCACCTCTCCAGTTGCTGGAATAGTTTCCGTCTCTTTGTGTTCACATACGGAACAACTTCTTTCTTTGCTTCCGTATGTTGTTGCAGTTGCTTCTTTTACTACTACCCAATCTCCAAAGGTGTGGTGACCAGGAGCTGTAACAATCTGTCCCTCCTGAACCTTGGTGCCACAGTCTTTACAAACAAGATCTCCACTATATCCGTCTTCTGTACAGGTTGGCTCTTTTACACCTTGCAGTTCTGTGTTATGCGCACCAGCTGCAATCGTAGTTCCAGATTGCAATTTTGTGCCACATTCTTTACAGTAGGTATCTCCGGTATATCCCTCTTTCGAACAGGTCGCTTCGATAGCACCCTTTACTTCGGTATTTTTATGGCCTGTTGCTGGAATTTTAGTTCCGGCTTTTACAACTGCACCACAATCTTCACATTCCAGATCCCCTGTATATCCTTCTTTGGTACAGGTTGCGGCCTTTTCATGACCTAATCTTGTGTTGGTATGTTTACATGCTGGGTTACTTGGATTGTCGTTACCAGTGTTTCCACCATTTCCACTATCGTTATTTCCATCGTCTCCACTCTTTGCAATGCCGGAAGGAGTTGTCATATCTTCTGGAATTTCCTCACCAAATAATAACCATGCATATTCTGGGTAGTCAACGAATACATTACGTGTTCCGGTAATGGATTCCACCGCATCGTTACGTCCCATTTCCCAGGTATCCACTGGATCCTCTTCCATCCATTTTAAGAGGACGTCCATATTTTCCATAACGCCACCTGTACCCCACATCTTGGATGTATTGCCCCAGCGTACATATACATAGAGAACAATACGAGCACAGTCACCACGTACTGACTCGCCTGGATCGTAGTAAGATCCGCCTTCTCCGTAGGCAGTATTGCCACGGGAAGAGTTTTCCTGCACCCAGGTTGGACGAAGCATCATAATGTCATTTTCATCATTTCCACCTAAGCCCTTACTGTTTGGCCATGTATGTTCACGGTTCCAGGTAGATCCTGAATCCCAGGTTCCACTTAATACTTTTCCTGAATAAAAAGATGAAATATTAGAAGTATTATTAGATACACAGTCCGTATATCTGTACTGATAACGTGTCTCACCATAACTAGTCTGATGGCTATGCTCTGCCTTCATCATGCTCTGCAATGCTTTATAAAGTGCAGATGATGGTGCACTGGACTGACTTGTTCCACCCTGCTTATCGCTTAATACATCATAGGTATAACTTCCTGTATAGAATTTCTCTGCATTTGGAGACAGGAAAGTTGCAACTTCTCCTCTTGCTCCCCAGTTGGAGATATACTTACCTTCATGATACTGATACTTAACATCAGACGCAGAAGTATATCCTGTTGCAGTTGTTGTAATATTTGCTGCGCTCACTGGTACAATGGATGTCACTGTGATAATCACAGTCAACACAATACCCATAAGCATTCTAAAATGTCTTTTCATCTTTACTCCCTCATTCTTATTTATAATAGTCGCGTCTTACTATTATAGAATAACTCCCAGAAAAAAGCAATTCATATAACCCATAAGACAAGAAAAAACCCAATAACCTTTAAGGTTACCGGGTTTCAACTCAATTTGTTCAATAATATTCTCTTTTAAGGTGTATAGAATGCTGCCTCAAATGCAGCCTTTCTAAGCTTAACCACATCGTTTTCGCTCAGTCCCGCTGTATATGTCAGGGCTCTTGGATCTTCGCCAAACAAAGTAGCATAGAATGTGTAAGCTACCAGGAGAGAACCGTTTTCACTTGGATGATATAAATCAGATGCATATACATTGATTGAGGTGTTTTTATAAATGTCAAGCATAGCTACGCCGGCATATACCACCTTCGCTCCAACTTCCTTGGCAATCGATTCGTAAGCTGTACGAACCTTCTTCTCCATTGCTGCAGTTGTTCCGCCGCAATCAGCAAGTTTGGAATATCCTTCATTATATCCCCAGGTTGAGTAGAGATACAGCTCTGCGCCATTTTCCTTGACCATTGCTGCAAGGGTGCGGACACTCTTTTTGAATCTTTCCGGATTCGTAATGGTTCCGCTACTCTGTTCCTGTATGATAACGATATCGTATTGATTGTTTTCAAGGGCCGTCTTTACCTTGGCACCGTAAGTGTCCGTCGGATCGGCAAATTTGTAAAGGAAGTGACTTCCTTTGGTGATACGGGTAACATTTACTTTGTATCCGCCTTCTTTGCAGATATTTGCAAAATACACATCCGGCATATCATTATAATAAGTAAAGCTGTTACCAATAAATAAAATGTTTAAAGTCTTTGTCTTGCTACGGTTCGGACTCATCTTACAACCGCCTGTTACAAAATCATAAAATATGTTAGCGGCTTCAGTATTGGTAAGTCTTGCTGCATAACGCGAGCCATCAGAATTGTAGTGCGGTACATGATAATCCTTTTCATAAATGCTAAGTGCGCTTCCTGTGGAAGAATCTACGTTGTTTCCGGCTGCCAGTAACACGTCAATATCTCCTGCAGATTTAACCAAAGAGCCCAACTGAGCGGCTGTTGTAGTACTGTTTCCGAGATCGCGGAAGACTACACTAATCTCAAGTCCCATCTCCGCCATATATTCTTCAAAGTCTGCTTTTATTTTATCTACATAACCATTTCCAATTCGACGAACATTGACTCCCACCACGACTTCCTGACGTTCATTAGCGCCGCCGGTCAGGAAATTATACAGAAGTCCTGCTGCAGTCTTGCCTGTAAGAAGCGCTGCATATCTCTTGCCGTCAGAGTTGTAGGTGCTCTTGTGCAGTTCCTTTTTAATAATATCAACACCTGCGGTAGTATCGATATTGGCTCCTGCACCAATGACAATATCAATATCGTCTGCAGAATTAATAAGCGACCCCAACTGTGCAGCAGTTGTTGAACTATTGCCCAAGGTTCTGTATTCAATATTACAAGAATATCCTATGCTATCCATATAGGTTTCAAAGGCAGTTGCGATCTTATCCTCGTAGCCTGCTCCGATATAGTGCTCGTTAACACCAACCACGATGCTTTCTAACTTGCTTACTGCTCTTGCGCCACCACAAAAATCACAGGTTTTATCACTTAAACTGCTATAAGAGTGATTACAATTGCCTGTCAGGAAATAGTAGAACAGTCCTGCTGCAGTTTTGTCTGTAAGAAGTGCTCCGTATCTCTTGCCATCGGAGTTATAGGTACTCTTATGAAGCGCCTTTACAATAATTTCAACCCCTGCGGTGGTTTCAATGTTGGCACCTGCGCCAATGACAATGTCGATATCACCGGCAGAATTGATAAGTGAGCCCAACTGTGCAGCAGTTGTTGAACTATTGCCCAGTGTTCTGTACTCAATTTTGCATGTGTATCCTGCATTTGCCATATATTTTTCAAACGCAGTTGCAATTTTGTCCTCATAGCCGGCTCCGATGTAATGTTCGTTAATACCCACAACGATGTCCTCAAGAACAATCTTGTCAGCCGCCTGTGAAACAGACGCCAACGAAGGCATTATCATCAGAACCGCAAGAATGATTGATAATATCTTTTTCATTTTTCCTCTCCCCTTATTTATAAATAATGAAAAATCTCTCGCATATTCATTTGTCAGTGGATAAAAAAGCCCTTAAGCATTGATTTTCAATACTTAAAGGCTTTTCATACATTCTTTAAATCTTCTCTAACAGATTAGTCGCAAACATTATGCAAGATATGTTGAAACCTATATACATCAAGGCTTACTGTATGTGTATAACCAGATACCCCCGCATGATTAGCAATTCCACCAAATCCACCTCGTTGATTCTTTGGTTTTCCAACTGCTTTCATAATATAACTTGGCTTATCATCCCTTGGTATTCTAACACCAAGCAATGGTGCCTTTGCATAATACTTCTCACACTCCAAATGATTATATCCATTTAGTTTTCTGTAAGAAATAATTCGACTCCAATCTTCTTTTGGAATATCCTCTCTTGTCTCAGGTATCTTTCTTAAAACGCTTGTATACCCTTTACTACATCCACACTTAAGACAATTTCTTTTTGTACTATAGTGATACTCAAGACACCTTGGACACACGTACAAGCGTTTCACAGATACACTTTTCTTTTGTCCACTTTTATTTCTTTTCTTCAACTAAATCACCTTTTATCCTTTAAAAACATTTTCTAAATACTCCATTGTTTTCAAATCATCCACACAAAGAATAGTTCCATCTCCGTCTATAGATGCATCGCAAACTGCAAAGCGATATCCATTCATTTTACACTGATATAAAGTACAATCTGGACCCATGATTCTATCTACTATCACACATCCGTTTTCATTAAGAATCTTTAATACCTCTGCAAGTTCTTCCTTATCGCTTCTACGCTCCAAGTTCTTAAAATATAAATGTTTTTCGTCTCCGTCTATCCTAAATGTCTTCACAATAAACACCTTCTATTCTAAAAATTACAGATATTATTTTACCACCAAATTTCTTTTTTCTCAATCGAAAAGCACCTACCTATCGGTAAGTGCTTCTCTCAATGCTCGTATGGAACCAAGATAGTAAACTATATTGGCTTATTAACTTCTTCTTTGCGACATTTCCGGCGTGATCCGATACAACAATCAGATAATATGCTGCATCTTTTTCATCTGCTCCTATCTCATAATACATATCAAAAGATGAATTGGTATCGGAAACACTAAAGGTCGCTCTCGTGGTATCGCCATAAATAACCGTCTTATTGGTTCCAACTACCCTATACAATATGACACTCTTAAGTCCAGATGTTTGATTAGGTGAATTATCACTTCGCCACTTCTTATCATCAATACTCTGGTCAATGATATTGTCTTCACAATATCCGG
>SVFC01000031.1 GCA_015057035.1 Lachnospiraceae bacterium
TAACTGTTTTCCATAAGATTTGGAAATGTCCACAAAATTAATTAATTCTTTCTTCATGTCGTATCCCTTTCGCAATTAAAAACTTGGTGGGTTGGAAACCCAGATGATAATAGCATCTCTGCTAGATTTGTTTTCGATATAATGACGTTTGCCGGCTTTGAAATAGAAGGATTCACCTGTACGTACTGTGTGATTTTTGCCACCGTAGTTTACTCGTACAGTACCTTTGATTACATAGCCGAATTCTTCGCCAGAATGAGGGGCAAGAATTTCTGAAGTTCCTCCTGGTTTTAAAGTGAGGCGAACTGGTTCCATGGCGTTCTTCTGGGCATTTGGAACAACCCATTCCACAATAGAGTTGTGTTCTTCATCGATTTTTTCAAAATAGTCCGTTTCCTTAAATACAATCTGTTCTGGCTCTTCATCTGCAAAGAATTCAGCAGGAGTAGTGCCAAGACACTGAATAATATCAAGTAATGTACTAATTGATGGGGTATTCTGGTTGCGTTCCAGCTGAGAAATGAATCCTTTGGTAAGTTCGGCTCGGTCAGCGAGTTCCTGCTGAGTCAGACCATACTGGATTCGAAGTTCTTTCATTCGATTTCCGATATCCATATTCCGCCTCCTAATAATTGACTAAAAGTTTATAATTAATGCGACAACCCTAAAAGTTGACTAAAAGTTTACAATTAATAAACAACAGATACATTTTATACTATTTATATAGAAAGTCAATAGAGATTTCATATATTTTTATAGGAATTTAGAACTATTTATTTTAAGTGGGAATATTGGAAATAAAAAAGGATGATGTAATACGCTTTTGCAGCGTTAACATCATCCTTATAGAAGCCGATAACCGGGATCGAACCGGTGGCCTACGCATTACGAGTGCGTCGCTCTACCTACTGAGCCATATCGGCATATGATATTATGTCGTCAAGCGACTTAAACATAATATCAAAAAAACATATGAAAATCAACTTATTTTAAAATAGAATTTGTAACTTCCTGTGCCATGCGCTGATATCCCTCTTTGCTAGGGTGCAGATGGTCACCGCTATCATAAACAGGAAGGAATGCGGCTGGATTCTCTGGGTCACAAAGAGCTTTGTCAAAATCAATAACTCCATCGATTAAGTCCGTGGTACGAATCCAGTTATTATAGGCATTACGGATTTCGTCACGGAAGGTCGCGTAGGTTCGCCAGCCTTCAATCGGAAGAAGTGTGCCTACATATACCTTGTAACCATATTCGCGAGCCTGAGAGATATAGGTTTTTAAGCCTTCAATCAGTTCTTCGGCTGTAGGCAGGTCGCTCATAGGACGGAACGGATTGATTTCCTCGCCAACTGGATGAATGATGTCATTGATTCCCTGTTGAATAATAACAGTATCGGCACCGTCAGTTGGAACTTCGTGGGAGAAGCGATGTTCTCCACTTAAACCATAAGATTCGTAGGTGATGCATTCATATTCTCGAAGAATGCGTGAACCACTGGTGGCACGTCGAATAATGGCAGTATTATGATAACCTTCCTCTTTACAACGAAGAGACAGGTAATCTGGCCAGTCTTGCGCCGTAATGGAATCACCGTAGCATACGATAGTACGGTTTTCGTCCTTAGTGTAGAGAGAAATATTGCTAAGGAAGTAGTTATAGCTAGTTCTACGGGAGATTGCGATTGGGATTTCTTCGATTTCTGTTTGGTCGCCGATGGCATACATTCCACCAGACAATGGTCCGCTGGTATATACCATGGAGCGCATTTGGGTATATGTTTTCAGGTAAAAGCTTACTTTGAAGAAAAAGCCTGCCTTTATTGGACATTCTACTGGATCGGACACCATATTCTCACCAGCAGGAATGATAGCCTGAGTCTTTTTCTGGAATGTGACAGGATAGAATTGGCCATCCACGAGAATAGTTGTTTTTTCTATACAGATTGTATCTGTTCCGCAATAGTTATCGAAAGTAAGGCGAAGTGCATCACCGTCGAATGCAGAATAGATTGGGTAACGAAGTGTAATGTTTTTTCCATAGCTTTCTGGACGATTTTCACCGATGGACACGGCGTTTCCCCAGATGGAAGCCCAATGCATATTATTCATAGATTAGATTCCTTTTCCTATGTGATGTTTTATAAATACTCTATGTAAGATTAATATAAGGTAGAAACAGCAAAAATTCCAGTAATTTTTATTATTTTGTTGTCCTTTTTCTGAAAGATTGATATAATTGCAAAGGAATAAATATTTTAGGAGAGCATAATGAAAGAAAATATTGCAAAAATTATAGATTCACTCAAAGGATTTTGGAATAAGATAAAAGAACAGTTGAAGAAGATTGATATTTTAAACAAGCTGGTTGCTATAATGAGAGCAAACAGATTGGTGTTGTCTATTATTTTCTTCTGTGCTGTAATTCTTACATTAATTTTAATCGCAACCCTTGGATGGGGCGAATTCGTTGTTCCAGTGTGTGTACTTATGATTCTTGAAGTAACTATGTCAGTGTTGTTACATCGTACCGAGATTTGGATTCACGGTGTGCTGTTATTGCTTCATATTATTGTAGGTTTCATTATTGGACGAGTTCCAATGACTCTGTTATGTGTGATTGCATATGTTACAACTACATTGACACAGCAGTTAGCTTTAAAGAGAGCGGTAGAAAATGCCAATGTTGAAACTGAAACTGTTGCTGAACCTGTAAAGGAAGAAAAAAAGAGCTCTAGCAAAAAGAAGAAATAATAAATTGTATTATATTTAGGAAAAAGAATTCCCACATTTGGAATTCTTTTTTCAATTTAGTCCTTTGGGACGATTGACAAATGGAGTAAAGTATGAATAATCAAAACTATCATTTAAAAATGCTGGAATTAATTCAGGCCAATTGTGATGAAACAAGGGTACCAAAGTTGTTGATTCATAGTTGTTGTGCGCCTTGTAGTTCCTATTGTTTGGAATTGTTATCTGAATATTTTGAAATTACAGTATTTTACTATAATCCGAACATCTATCCGCCAGAGGAATATCATATGAGAGCGGCAGAACAGGAACGTTTTGTACAGAAGTTTCCAGCAAAGCATAAGATTTCTTATGTAGAAGGTGCGTATGATACTGACAAGTTTTATGCTATGGCAAGAGGAATGGAAGATTTAAAAGAAGGTCAGGAACGTTGCTTTGCCTGTTATGAAATGCGTCTTCGTGAGGCGTGCGAATATGCTAAGGCAAATGGATTTGATTTTTTTACAACAACGCTTTCTATTAGTCCTTTGAAAAATGCAGCCAAGTTAAATGAAATCGGTGGGAAATTAGAGCAGGAATACGGAATTGCCTATTTGTATTCTGATTTTAAGAAACAGAACGGATATAAGCGCTCTACGGAGATTTCCAATGAATATGATATGTATCGACAATATTATTGTGGATGCGTATTTTCAAAAAAACAGCGTGATGATGAAATAGCAGCACGTAAGAGTGAAAGTGAGGAATAAAGTTATGGCACAGTTATGGGGTGGACGCTTCACCAAGGAAACAGACAAACTGGTTTACAATTTTAATGCGTCTATTTCTTTTGACAAAAAATTCTATGAAGAAGATATTGAGGGCAGTATTGCTCATGTGACAATGCTGGCCGCAGTTGGAATTTTGACAGAGGTGGAACGAGACGATATTATTTGTACCTTAAAGGAAATTAAGAATGAAGTAGACAATGGCTCTTTGGAGATTACAGATGAATATGAAGATATTCATAGTTTTGTAGAGGCTAATCTTATCAAACGACTGGGCGATACTGGGAAAAAACTTCATACAGGAAGAAGCCGCAATGACCAGGTTGCACTTGATATGCGTCTGTACACCAGAAAACAGGTGAAAGCGGTTGATGGGGAGTTAGAAGAACTTCTTACTACAATTCTTCATATTATGAAAGAAAACACTCAGACAATTATGCCAGGTTTCACTCATCTGCAGAAGGCTCAGCCAATTACTCTGGCTCATCATATGGGTGCGTATTTTGAGATGTTCAAACGTGACAGACAACGTTTGTTTGATATTTATGAGAGGATGAATTACTGTCCATTAGGTTCAGGTGCTTTAGCTGGAACCACTTATCCATTGGACCGCGAAATGACAGCGGAACTTCTTGGTTTCTATGGTCCAACGTTAAATAGTATGGATGGGGTATCAGACAGAGATTATCTGATTGAATTTTTATCTGCATTATCTACTATTATGATGCATTTGAGCCGTTTTTCAGAGGAAGTGATTATCTGGAATTCCAATGAATACCAGTTTGTGGAAATCGATGATGCTTATAGTACGGGAAGTAGTATTATGCCACAGAAGAAGAATCCGGATATTGCGGAATTGGTACGTGGTAAGACTGGACGTGTATATGGCGCATTGATGTCACTTTTGACAACTATGAAGGGAATTCCTTTGGCATACAATAAAGATATGCAGGAGGATAAGGAATTGTCCTTTGATGCAATGGATACAGCCAAGGGATGTATTGCATTGTTTAACGGAATGATAAAAACTATGCGTTTTAAGAAAGAAAATATGCGCAAGAGCGCAAACAATGGTTTTACTAATGCAACAGATGCCGCAGATTATCTGGTAAAACATGGAGTTCCATTCCGCGATGCTCATGGTATTGTGGGACAGATTGTGTTGTATTGTATTGAAAGAAATATTGCCATTGATGATATGTCTTTGGAAGAACTGAAGGCCATTAGTCCAGTGTTTGAAGCAGACGTATATGATGTCATTTCCATGGAGACTTGTGTCAACACTAGATTGACAATTGGTGCGCCTTCCGAGGACGCTATGAAGAAGGTAATTGCTTTGGAAGAAGCATATTTGACAGACAATAGTAATAAAATAGTATAAATGCACAAAAAAATATGATTTTTGGTGTGAAATTTTAATAAAACAAGGGTTGTATTTTTATGCATAATCTTGTAATATATTCCCTATAAAGACAGTTGTTCGCCACAGACGGACAAAGTTGGGAATAAAGTGCCAGGAAAAGTGGCGGAAAGAGGAAGTTATGAGTGAAAAATTGAAAGTTGGAATTTTAGGTGGAACAGGAATGGTAGGACAGAGATTCATTGCTCTGTTAGAGAATCATCCTTGGTTTGAGGTTACAACAATTGCAGCCAGCCCAAGAAGTGCTGGAAAAACTTATGAAGAAGCAGTTGGTGGTCGTTGGAAAATGTCTACACCAATGCCTGAAGCAGTAAAGAACATTGTTGTAATGAATGTGAATGAAGTTGAAAAGGTTGCTTCTGAAGTAGACTTTGTATTTTCTGCGGTGGATATGACCAAAGAAGAGATTAAGAAAATCGAAGAAGAATATGCTAAGACAGAAACACCAGTTGTTTCCAATAACAGTGCACATAGATGGACACCAGACGTACCAATGGTTGTTCCAGAAATTAACCCAGAGCATATGAATGTAATCGAATTCCAGAAGAAGAGACTGGGAACCAAGAGAGGCTTCGTAGCAGTAAAACCTAACTGTTCCATTCAGTCTTATGCTCCAGTTCTTACTGCTTGGAAAGAGTTTGAACCATACGAAGTTGTGGCTACTACATATCAGGCAATCTCTGGTGCAGGCAAGACATTTAAGGATTGGCCAGAAATGGTAGAAAACCTTATCCCATACATTGGTGGTGAAGAAGAGAAATCAGAAAAAGAACCACTTCGTATCTGGGGACATATTGATGAAGAGAAGGGTGAAATCGTTCCTGCAGATGGCCCAACAATTACCTGTCAGTGTTTACGTGTTCCAGTATTAAATGGACACACAGCTGCTGTATTTGTAAAATTCAAAAAACAACCAACCAAGGAACAGTTGATTGAAAAACTTGTAAACTTCAAGGGTGTTCCACAGGAACTTGAACTTCCAAGTGCTCCAAAACAGTTCATCCAGTACTTAGAAGAAGACAACAGACCACAGGTTAGCCTTGATGTGGATTACGAAAATGGTATGGGCGTATCCGTTGGTCGTATTCGTGAAGACCACGTATATGACTGGAAATTCATTGGATTATCCCACAATACAGTTCGTGGTGCCGCAGGTGGCGCAGTTCTTTGCGCAGAACTTTTAAAAGCACAGGGATATATTACAAAAAAATAGTTTGATTCTTACGGAAGCAGGTCTAATATATAAATACTTGCACACGCTCTCGCTCGTTGAAAAACGTAGCGGACACTAAATTCAAAAAAGTATCTCCTCAAACCAAATTGCGTAAACGCATTTGTTTTGTTGAGATGCTTTTTTTCATTAAGTGCCGACGTTTTTCAAGACGGTGCATGTATTTATATATTAGACCTGCTTCCTTACACTTATCTAATTATTTTTTGCATATATGAGAGGATTAAATATATAAAATAATAAACAGGCTTGTCTGTATGGGAGAAGCCAATTATAATTTAACTAGAATAACACTATTGTTTGATTATTTCGTATGATTTTGATTCTAGAGTACTCGGATATTATGTTGAATATAAGTATTATGGGAACGTTGAGTTTGAGGGAGGATAAGTGAATGGATAATGTGAATAAGACTTTGTATATTCCTTTGTACGGCAAGGCTTATGTTAGTAAAAAGGGCATTATTTTACAGGATAAAAAGGCGGAAGAAATCTGGGAGGCAGAAGAATTTGCTTTAAAGGGAAAGTCAAAGTCCAAGTGGCTGGCATACTATATGGGAATGCGTTCAAAGGTCTTTGATTTATGGCTGCAGGAACAGATGGAGGAAGATAAAGAGGCGGTTATTCTGCATCTTGGTTGTGGCATGGATAGCAGAGTGGAACGTGTTGGAACTAATGGACACCTGTGGTATGATGTGGACTTTCCAGATGTGATTAAGGAACGTAAACGTTATTACGCAGAAACAGAAGAATATCATATGATTTCTTCTGATGTAAGACAGAGTGAATGGTTATCAGGAGTGTCTCAGGACAAGACCGCTATCATCGTAATGGAAGGTATCAGTATGTATCTTTCGCCAGAGGAATTGACAAAGGTGTTAGAAAACCTAACAAAGCATTTTCCAAAGGTACATATCCTTACGGATTGTTATACAACCTTTGCTGCAAAAGCTTCCAAGTATAAAAATCCAATCAATGATGTTGGAGTTACTCAAGTTTATGGTATGGATGATCCGTTAGTTTTGGAGAATGGAACTGGACTTATATTTGTAAACGAACATGGAATGACACCAGCTTCCCTGATTAATGAATTAAGGGGAATGGAAAAATCTATTTTTAAGAAAGTATTTGCAGGTGGTGTGTCAAAGAAGATGTATCGTTTATATGAATATGTAAAATAAATTGACCGTACTAATAATATACCCATATATAAAATAAGAAAATCTAGCCTACATATGGTTAGTATGCACCGTCTTGAAAAGCGTCGGCACTTAATGAAAAAAGCATCTCAACAAAACAAATGCGTTTACGTAATTTGTTTTGAGGAGGTGCTTTTTGAATTTAGTGTCCGCTACGTTTTTCAACGAACGAGAGCGTGTGCCAGCATAACCATATCCAACATCGATTTTCGCAACATTTTATATGAAATTCATTGAGAAGAAAGTTAAAGTGTGATATAATTTTTCAATCAAGATAAGGGACAAATTTTTGCCTTTTCATAGTATAGAGAATGCAAAAATGAAAGTACATACGGAAGAAGGAGTCAAGTATGTTTAAAGCAAGTGAACTTAAGAAATTAGAGGATGTATACGCAAAAAGTGGTAACCAGTTGGTAATGCTGTACGGCCCAATGAATTGTGAAAAAGAAACCCTAATCCAGCACTTTGTTAAGGAGAAAAAATTCTTCTATTATCGTGCCAGAAAAGCTTCTGAAAAAGAGCAGAAGGCTATGATGGGCGAAGAGATTGCCAAGAAGTATGATGTGCGTCTTCAGAAATATACATACGAAGAATATTTTAACCGAGTAAAAAGCGGGGATCCATCGAAACTTGTGGTGGTTATTGATGAGTTTGAGCAGATTGCAAAAAGAGACCCAGAGTTTATGGAAAGCATCCTGAAATTGAAAAATCGTCGTCTATATCCAGGTCCTGTGATGATTATTCTGGCTAGTTCTTCTATTGTATGGGCAGAACAGGATATGGCAGAAGTGCTTGGAGAAAGTGCGAAGAAGTTTGACGAGATTATTAAGATTCCAAACCTGAACTTCCTTGAAGTAGTACGTCTTTTCCCAGAGTTTTCGGTAAGTGATTCTATTAAAGTATATGGTGTTTTAGGTGGAGTGCCTGGATACCTGAAGTACTGGAATACCAAGAAAACGTTTAAGCAGAATATTTGTGACCTGATTCTTTCTGAAAATGGAAGATTATTTGATATTGCGGAGCGAATTGTATCGTCCGAACTACGCGAATTATCTGTATATAATACGATTCTTATGGCAATTGCCAAAGGAGAGAATAAATTAAATGATTTATTCCTTTACACAGGTTATTCTAGACCAAAGATTAGTGTATATATGAAAAACTTAAGTCACTTCGATATAGTAGAGAAGGTTGTATCATTTGAGACTGGTGGCTGGGAAAATGCCAAGAAGGGCGTTTATCGTATTAAGGATACCTATGTGAATTTCTATTATCGCTTTGTGTATCCTCATCTGTCTGATTTATATATTATGAGTCCAGAAGAGTTCTACGACACTTATATTGAAGCAGAACTGGATGAATACTTAAGCAGATATTTCATCAATGTATGTATGGAATACCTGACGCTTTTGAATCAGATTCGACGACTTCCAATTGCATTTAGCAAGATGGGAACCTGGGTTGGTAAGACCGGAAATATCGATATTATTGCCCAGAGCGGCAACCGTGATAATATCATCGGCCTTTGTAATTGGGACAAACCACGCCTTACTATGGAGATGTGTAAGGAATTGTTTGCTTCAATGAAAAAAGCCAGAATTAGTTCAAATCATATTTACCTGTTCTCCGCAAAGGCTTTTGATGCAGATGTGATTGAAATGGCGAAGAAAGACCGCCGTTTTGAACTTATTGATATGAACGAATTATAGGAGTTTTATGGGAAAATCATTAATTATAACTGAGAAACCGTCTGTTGCCAGAGAATTTGCCATGGTGCTGAAGGTCAACGGTAGACAGGACGGATATATAGAAAATCAGGATTATGTTATTACCTGGTGTGTAGGACATCTGGTTGGACTTGTGTATCCAGAATCCTACGATATGAAATACAAACAGTGGAAGTTGGAAGACTTACCATTTTTACCAAGGGATTATAAGTATGATGTCATTGCGGATGTAAAGAAGCAGTATGATATTGTTCACGGACTTCTTCATCGTGAAGATATTGACCGCGTATACTGGGCAGGTGACGCGGGAAAAGAAGGTCAGACCATTGAAGAAAATATCCGTAACTTTGGTGGAGTACGTGAAGGTATGGAAGAACTACGTGTGTGGATTGACTCCCAGACGGAAGAGGAAATCCTTCGTGGTATCCGTGAAGCAAAACCAATGAGCGACTATGCCAACCTTGGTAAGTCTGGAATTATGCGTACCATTGAAGACTATGCTATGGGAATTAACTTTTCTCGTGTTATGTCTGTAAAATACGGAAACCTTTTGAATAATGCGGCTGGTACACAAAACTACACTGCCATTGCAGTTGGCCGCGTAATGACCTGTGTTCTTGGTATGGTTGTTATTCGAGAAAGAGAAATCCGCAACTTCAAAGAAACTCCATTCTACCGTGTAGTAGGAACTTTTTCCGATGCAGGAATCGAGGGAGAATGGAAAGCGGTGGAAGGTTCTAAGTATTTTGAATCTCCACTATTATATAAAGAAAACGGTTTCAAAGAAGAAAAAGACGCCAACGCATTGATTGAGATGTGTAATGGCAAAGAAGCAAAAGTTAAGGCTTTAGATAAGTCCATTAGTAAAAAGAAAGCGCCATTGCTTTTCAACTTGGCAGAGCTTCAGGCGGAGTGTGCAAAGCGTTTTAAAATCAGCCCTGATGAAACCTTACAGGTGGCACAGGACTTATATGAGAAAAAATTAACTACATATCCTAGAACCGATGCTAGAGTTTTATCTACAGCGGTTGCTAAGGAGATTACGAAGAATATCAGCCGCTTAAGAGGCTATGAAGTCATGGCACCTTATGTGGAACAGATTATGCAGACTAAGTCATATGCATCTATTGCTAAGACTATGTATGTAGATGACAGCAAGGTCACAGACCACTATGCAATCATCCCAACAGGTCAGTTGACAGAACTGAATTCTCTGAATGATTTGCAAAAGAAGGTATTCGATCTGATTTGTCGCAGATTCTTAAGCATTTTCTATCCAGCGGCGGAATATCAGAATGTAAAACTGACAGTGGGCGTGGAAAAAGAAGAGTTTTTTGCGTCAGCCAGAGTACTAAAAACTCCAGGGTATTTGGAAGTGGCTGGAATTCCTAAGAAACAGGCTACTAGTGGAGAAAGTGCAGATGGTTCTGGTGACGAGGAAGGTGCTGATGGAACATCTTCTGAAGGAACTGGTGAAGGACGTGCACAGGATCCAGAAGTGCTGTTAAAACTGGCAGAAGTGCTGAATGTTGGTGATGTTATTTCGGTTAGTGGCTATGATATTCGTCATGGAAAGACTTCGCCACCAAAGCGATATACTTCTGGTTCGATGGTGCTTGCAATGGAAAATGCAGGACAGTTAATCGAGGACGAAGAACTTCGCGCGCAGATTAAAGGTTCAGGTATTGGAACCTCTGCAACCAGAGCGGAAATCATTAAGAAACTGGTTCGTATTGGGTATTTGAACTTAAATAAAAAAACACAGGTGCTTACTCCAGAAAACTTAGGAGAGATGGTATTTGAGGTGGTAAGTCTCACTGTGCCAGCGCTTCTTAATCCCCAGATGACCGCATCTTGGGAAAAAGGCTTGGACGGTATCACCAGAGGAACCGTGGATTTCTGGGATTATCGTAACAAGTTAGAGGACTTTATTCGTAAAGAAACCTTGAAGATGATAGACCAGGATTTACGTGGTGAGTTAAGAGAACGTATCGGTATCAAAAAGAAGATTGGGGCAAAATGTCCTGTCTGTGATGGTGACATAGTTACTACCTCTTTTGGATATGGTTGTTCAAATTATAAAGCCGATAAAACCGGCTGTGGATTTAATATTGGGGATATTGCTGGGGTGCATCTATCTGAGGAACAAGTGATTGCTTTACTTGGAGAAGGCAAGACCGAACTGATTCGTGGCTTTAAATCCAAAGCTGGCAAGAAATTCGATGCTATCCTGAAACTTGAGAAAAGTGAAGATGGAAAGAGTAATATTGCATTTGATTTTTCAGAAGTGCCAAATGAGATATTAGAAGGTGTAGTATGTCCAGATTGTGGTGGACAGATTGCCAAGACACAGTATGGATATCGTTGTGTAAATTTCTCTATGGAAAACGAAGATGGATGTCGTTTCTCTATTCGAAGTATTGCAGATAAAAATCTCTCAGAAGAAGATGTGAAGCTGCTATTAACGGAAGGAAAAACTTCCACTATACGAGGATTCAAATCTAAGGCAGGCAAGAAATTTGATGCGGTGCTGAAACTAGAGAAAAATGAGGATGGACGTAGTACCATTGTGTTTGACTTCGAACATGTTGAGCAGGAAGTTTTGCCAGACGTGGTTTGTCCTGTGTGTGGTGGAAAACTGGTCAAGACAAACTATGGATATCGCTGTGAGAACTATAAGGTAAAACGAACAAACAACGAAGAGTCTTTGAATCCTTTTGAAGAAGAGAATCCTTTTGAGGCGGAGACTTCTGTTGTTGAGGATAGGCCAGCGCAAGAAGCAGATGGTTGTTATTTCTCTGTGGGAACAATCGCAGGAAAGACGCTTACTGCAGCAAATGTGAAACAGCTTATTACAGATGGAAAGACAGAAACTTTACGTGGCTTCAAATCCAAAGCTGGTAAGAAATTTGATGCGTGTCTGATTTTGACCAAAGACGAAGAGGGTAAGACCATAATCAGCTTTGACTTTGAGCATGTAGAAGCCAAGAAAGTGAAAGACGTTGTCTGTCCAATCTGCGGTGGTGATATTGTTACAACGCAGTTCGGGTTTGGATGTTCTAATTATAAAAAGGACGTGGAAGGAAGTTGTCGTTTTATGATTAATAAAATGGCGGATAAGGCTTTGACGGAATCCAATGTTAAAGAACTTCTTACTAACGGTATTACAGGAACAATACGTGGCTTTAAGTCTAAGACAGGTAAAAAGTTTGACGCAAGAGTAGCGTTAAGTAAGAACGAAGCAGGCGAAGTGACAGGATTAAAGTTTGATTTTAATGATTTAGAACCAATGAAGGTCAAAGATGTGGTTTGTCCACTATGTGGTGGAGATGTCGTGGTGACACCATTTGGTTATGGTTGTTCAAACTATAATAAAGATGACCTAGAGCATAGCTGTCGTTTTATAATTGGCAAGATTGCCAGCGTGAAATTGAAGGAAGCACATGTGAAACAACTTCTGACGGAAGGTAAGACAGAGATGATTGAAGGATTTGTTGCACGAACAGGTATGAAATTCGATGCACCTTTGAAACTCACAGAAGATGGACAGGTAACTTTTGACTTCCCTGAAAAACCAAAGCCAGTAGATAGCAATGTGCCTTGTCCAAAGTGTCAGAAGATGATGCAGAAAGGCCAGTGGCAATACGAGTGTGAATGTGGCTTCAAATTATGGCATACAATATCGAAGGTAGAACTTCCGGAAGAAACCATCTTAGAGGTTCTAAGTACGGGTAAGACCAAGAAGAAAGTCATTGGATTTACTTCAAAAGCAGGGAATGTGTTTGATGCTTGCTTGAAATATGAAGATGACACTATTAAGTTTGACTTTGATAATCCGGGAGAAGAAGAGTCTGGGGATGGTACGAGTGGTAATGGTGGAAGAGATACCAAGGTGGATTTCGGGAATGAAGAATCCATGATGATTGAATTGCCACCAGTAGAAGAAGATACAACTGAAATATGATAGTTCACAAACATATGAAAGGAAATTACAATATGAATAACAAGAAAAAGATGTACTTAGTAAATGTAATCATATATTTTATATGTGCAATTGTGTGGAATACAATTGTAGTCTTGGACTTTACGCGAGGCGATCTGGATAGTTTATCATTTGTATTACATACAGTTTGTGCTGTGTTGTTCGATTTTTGCGTAATTATATGGTTTGTTGCATATAGGAAAGCAAAAAAAGAAGAAGAAAATAATAAATAGATAGTGAGGCAGCATATATGGAAAACGCGAAATTAATCAACAACTATACTTTAGAGGAAACCATCGCTAAGGATTACTTGGCACAGTTTACCTATCCTTGGGAGGCTTTAAAGGGAATTAGTGATTATATTAAAGAGTTAGGACCAACATTGGACCCTGAAATTTACGAACAGAGAGGCGAAGGTATCTGGGTGGCAAAATCTGCGAAGGTTGCACCAACCGCATTTTTAGGTGCTCCACTTATCATTGATGAAGATGCAGAGATTCGTCACTGTGCATTCATTCGTGGTAGTGCAATTGTTGGTAAAAATTCTGTGGTTGGGAACTCTACTGAGCTTAAAAACGTGATTCTTTTTAATAATGTACAAGTACCACATTACAACTATGTTGGAGACTCAGTACTTGGTTACAAATCCCATATGGGCGCAGGTTCTATTACATCTAATGTAAAGTCTGACAAGACTTTGGTTGTAGTAAAAGATTGCTATGATACAAAAGAAGAGATTGAGACAGGACTTAAGAAATTCGGTGCAATGCTTGGTGATTATGTAGAGATTGGTTGCAACTCTGTATTGAATCCAGGAACAGTGATTGGAAAGAACAGTAATATTTATCCAACATCCTGTGTTCGTGGGGTAATTCCTGCAAATCATATCTTCAAGGATAAAGAGCATGTGGTAGCGAAGAAGTAGTGTTTTTTATATGAAAGGCGTTTTTTATCTAGAACAAAGTGTTTTTGAGGCTAAGAGATAGTTGCAAAAAAGATACTTTGCTGAAAATGTAAAGCATTTTCGCATAAAATTCGGCAAGTTTGGACTAGACGAAATAAGAAAAATATGCGAAAATATTCAGGGTATGTGAAATTACTAACAAACAGTAATTACAAATATACAAATGCGTAACGCGAAAGGAGTCTTATAATGATTTACACTAAGGAAGTTGAAAACATGTGTCCAGTTGCTAAGGGCGCAAACCATGAACCAGCTCCTATCCCAGAAGAAGGAAAATGGGTTCATTCCAAAAAAATTGAAGATATTTCAGGCTTTACACACGGGATTGGCTGGTGTGCACCACAGCAGGGTGCTTGCAAGCTTTCCCTCAACGTAAAGAATGGTATCATTGAAGAAGCTTTAGTAGAAACAATTGGATGTTCTGGTATGACACATTCAGCAGCTATGGCAGCTGAAATTCTTCAGGGCAAAACAATCCTCGAAGCTTTAAATACAGACTTAGTTTGTGATGCTATCAACACAGCTATGAGAGAATTATTCTTACAGATCGTTTACGGACGTACACAGAGTGCTTTCTCTGATGACGGTCTTGCAATCGGTGCTGGTCTTGAAGACTTAGGAAAAGGTCTTC
>SVFC01000009.1 GCA_015057035.1 Lachnospiraceae bacterium
GCTCAGGCTGCTCTTAAGATCGCTTGCGATTTAGTTGACGAAGGAATGAGAACAGAAGAAGAAGCTGTTGCAATGATTGATCCTCGTAACTTAGATACATTATTACATCCACAGTTCGACGCTAAAGCTCTTAAAGCTGCAACTCCACTTGGAAAAGGTCTTGGTGCTTCACCAGGTGCTGCTTGTGGTAAAGTTGTATTTACAGCAGATGACGCTGTAGCTTGGGCTGAAAAAGGTGAAAAGGTTGTATTAGTTCGTCTTGAAACATCTCCAGAAGATATCACAGGTATGAAAGCTGCTCAGGGTATCTTAACAGTACGTGGTGGTATGACATCTCACGCTGCAGTAGTAGCTCGTGGTATGGGTACATGCTGTGTATCTGGTTGTGGCGACATCAACATGGATGAAGAAAACAAGAAATTCACATTAGCTGGCCAGACATTCGTAGAAGGTTCAGAAATCTCTATCGATGGTACAACAGGTAACATCTACGGTGGAATTATCCCAACAGTAGACGCTGTTATCGCTGGCGAATTTGGCCGTATTATGGCTTGGGCTGACAAATATCGTACACTTAAAGTTCGTACAAACGCTGATACACCAGCTGACGCTCGTAAAGCTCGCGAACTTGGTGCAGAAGGTATCGGTCTCTGCCGTACAGAGCATATGTTCTTCGAAGAAAGCAGAATCGCAGCATTCCGTGAAATGATCTGTTCTGACACAGTAGAAGAAAGAGAAGCAGCTCTTGAAAAGATCCTTCCATACCAGCAGGGAGACTTCGAAGGATTATTCGAAGCACTTGAAGGAAACCCAGTTACAATTCGTTTCCTTGATCCACCATTACATGAGTTCGTTCCTACAGAAGAAGCTGATATCAAGAAACTTGCTGACGCTCAGGGCAAATCAGTAGAAGATATCAAAGCTATCATCACTTCATTACACGAATTCAACCCAATGATGGGACACAGAGGTCTTCGTCTTGCAGTTACTTATCCAGAAATCGCTAAGATGCAGACAAAAGCTGTTATCCGTGCAGCAATCAACGTACAGAAAGCACATGCTGACTGGAATGTAGTTCCAGAAATTATGATTCCACTTTCATGTGATACAAAAGAATTAAAATACGTAAGAGATATCGTTATCGCTACAGCTAACGAAGAAATCGCAGCTGCAGGTGCTGACCTTCACTACGAAGTAGGTACTATGATGGAAATCCCACGTGCATGTCTTACAGCTGATGAAATCGCTACTAACGCAGACTTCTTCTGCTTCGGTACAAACGACTTAACTCAGATGACATACGGTTTCTCTCGTGACGACGCTGGTAAGTTCTTAGACGCATACTATGATACTAAGATCTTCGAAAACGACCCATTTGCAAAACTTGACCAGACAGGTGTTGGTAAGTTAATGGAAATGGCAATCAAACTTGGTAAGCCAGTAAACAACAAACTTCACGTTGGTATCTGTGGTGAACACGGTGGAGATCCTACATCAGTAGAATTCTGCCACAAGATCGGTCTTGACTATGTATCTTGCTCACCATTCCGTGTGCCAATCGCAAGACTTGCTGCTGCTCAGGCTGCAATCAACAACAAATAGTTGGGTGTTTTCTATAGAAGATAGTGCAACTATAAGTTGAGTTTAAAATTCAAAGAGGTATCTTATCTAGAAATAGGTAAGATGCCTCTTTTTTTGATGGAGTATGAAGTGTGAGTTGGGCGGAACACGGGTTTGGGGCGTGTAAAGGAAAGCGAATAGATGGGGCGTTTTGGGGTACTAGGAAGTGAGAAATGTGGAGAAATTTCTCGTAAAAAAAGGAATCTAATGTTATAATGAAGAAAATGATATATGATTTTGTAAAGGAGAAAATATGAAAATTCAACTTATAAATATGCTTGCTAATATGTCTAAAGAATACGATGATAAATTTGATGTTTCTTCGCTTGCTTCACCAAGGTCGTTAGATGAGTATGATGTAAATATTATTGATATATCATCTAAGGATGGAATATGGCAAAATCATCATAATATAAGTAGTTCAATTGACATTATGAGTGATTTTAAGAGTATTAAGTCAATGGTTGAGCATAGCAATAAGTCGAAAATAATATATGTGTTACCGCAAAATGTAACTTTTTATAGTGATTATTATGATTACGGTGCAAAAAAAGGATATAATAATGCACAGCCAATAAAGGACAATATTGAGAATGTTTGTAAACATATGTTGCCGCAAATCATACCAAACTGTGGGTATAGTATTTCACTATTATTTGAGAATACCAGAACAATAGTTGGAGAGTTTACATATGAAGCGGATTTTTGCTTTATGGAAGATGATGATTGCGTTACAAAATCACATGGAAGTGAAAAATGTACAACCATTGAATATGGTAACGGATTATATGTGACTACTTTAAATATCACTAAGGATGTTGATAGTTTAAGTGCGTACATAAATTATCTGTTTTCTAACAATAAAAAGGAAATAGAACCAGAATGGGTTCAAAATGTACAGTTTGCAGATGATAAAGTTCAAGAAGAGATAATATGCAATAGCCAACATATTATTGAAACTGAGAAAAGAAAGATTGAGTTAGCGACTCAAAGAATACAAGAAAATTCAAAATATAAATCTATTTTATATACTAATGGTGAGCATTTGGTAGAGGTTGTGATTGATATTTTAGAACAAATTTTAGATTGTGACCTTTCGGAGTTCATAGATTTAAAAAAGGAAGATTTCTTGATTAAAAAAAATACAGGAACACTTATTGGAGAAATCAAGGGTGTGACGTCGAATGTGAAGTATGAGCATATATCACAAGTGGAGGTCCATTATAGAGGGTATTTGGATTCTTTGGAAGAAGAACAGAGAGAAGAATATGTTAATCAAATATTAATTATGAATCCTTTTCGTAATAAAGAGATTAGTCAGCGAGAACCAATTAATGAGCAACAGGTTAAGCTGGCTGAAAGAAATGGCTGTTTGATTATAAGTACATATACTTTGCTCAAGTTATATGAAAAATTTCTAAATGGCGAGATTTCTAGTGAACAGTGCTTAGATGTGTTTTTGCATCGAAAAGGATTGTTGAAAGTGGAAGATATATAGAATTTAATATCATAGAGAAATATAGGTAATAAAAGCTATATGGTTCACATAGCCGAGTGATTTCAAGTACAAAGAATCATTCGGCTCTTTTGTATTTAAGATAGTGGATTTGCAGGGGGAATTATGTTAATATAAAATAAATTAAATTATATTTGATATAGGAGATAAATGATAGTTGAAAAACAAGAACAGATGTTCTATAATAAAAACTAGAATATAACAAAGGAGAATGTCAGATGTTTAATAAGTTAGTAGAACAAATTTTTCAGTTTGGAAAAACAGAATTTAAGTCTGCAACCGAAGAAATAAGAAAAGTTATAGATGAAATGTCTTTAGATGATTTTAAAATTGTTGTAAGGCAGATAGGTACTATACCAGAAGTGATTGAACATGATTCTACAGAAGAAAAATTATATTCCAAAGCATCTGATATTGTGTTAGCAAGATGTTTTAGAGAATTAGGGATGAAGTCTCGTGCATTGGATGAGAGAGGGGATAGCGCAGATATAATTGCAGAGAGTAAGTCAGGATATAATTATAGTTTAGTTGCTGATGCAAAATGCTTTAGATTGAGTAGAACAGCTAAAAATCAAAAGGATTTCAAAGTAAGTAATTTAAGTGATTGGAGAGGCTCAGAAAACGAGTATGCCGTTTTGGTTGCGCCTTATTTCCAGTATCCTCAAAATACTAGTCAAATTTATTCTAAAGCATTAGAAAACAACGTATGTCTTATGACTTGGGAGCATATGTCAATTATGATTGAACGTGAAATTATAGAAAATGAGCATTTCTCATTGGAATCTTTATGGAATTCATCACAAATGATTGCAAGGGACAGAACATTAGTGTTTGCAAATGCAAAGACATGTTTTTTGAATAGAATAGATGGTTATGTGGCAAAAAAGATAGGTGTATCGGAGGAAGATTTTTTAGATATACTTGCAGAATATAAAAATCTTATAGTTTGTCGAGGAGAAATGGAAATTGAATTTTGGAATAATTGCATTGGAGAAATTGAAAAGCTGACTAGAGAAGAAGCAATTGAAGAGTTGATAAGAGCAAAGAAGTTGCATGAAAAGATAGGTGCAATTAATTCATATATTGTTAAATTACGAAAATAATGAGGTAAAACGATGAGTAGAGTGGAACATGGAGATTCTATTCAGTTGATTAAAACTGTGGAGAGTGAATCTGTACATCTTATATTGTCGGACATTCCATATGGAATAAATTATGATGAATGGGATGTTCTACATAATAATACGAATAGTGCATTGTTGGGAAAAAGTCCCGCACAAGAAAAATGTGGGTCTGTATTTAAAACACGTGGAAAACCGCTTAATGGATGGTCGCAGGCGGATAAAGAAATTCCAATGGAATATTATCAGTGGTGCAAGTCATGGTCAGATGATTGGTATAGAGTGTTGAAACCTGGAGCTAGTTGTTTTGTTTTTGCTGGTAGAAGATTGGCTCATAGATGCATATGTGCAATGGAGGATTCCGGATTTATTTTTAAAGATATGATTGCATGGGAAAAAGATGCAGCTGCATACAGAGCGCAGAGGGTAAGTTGCGTTTTTGATAGAAGAGATGATATTGAAAATAGTCAGAAATGGGAAGGGTGGAAAATTGGTAATCTGAGACCACTATTTGAGCCCATCTTATGGTTTATGAAACCCTATCCACAAGGAGGAACATTAACAGATAACATATTAGAAAATGAAATTGGCGCATTTAATGAGCAAAAGTATAAAGAACTTGCAGTTTGGAATGAAGGATTAGAAATATGTTCAAATATTTTAAAGGTTCAAACACAAAAATCTGATAGAGGACTTCATCCAACTCAAAAAGCTGTTAAATTGATGGAAATTTTAATATCACTAGTAACAATTGAAGGTCAGGTTGTGTTAGATCCATTTTGTGGTTGCGGAACGACACTTGTTGCGGCAAAAAATTTGAATAGAGATTATATAGGATTTGAAATAAACGAAGAATATTATAAAAATATTTTAATTCGCCTCTCAGAAGACGAGTCGGATTAAAAGGTTTGAAATGTTAACTTCTACACTGTCTCAAATATCGAAAATTTATTTGCGAGGAACGAGATATAAGATAATTTGAAGGAATAGTTATATTAGTTGACTTATTTTCAGTTCAGAGTTATACTCCAACACACTTAAGTGCAAAGACTAGTCTGAAACAAAATATGTGTAGGAGGACTAAATATGGACGATTACAAAAATTAGTTACACTGAAAACGGAAAAGTAAGATTAGATTCAAGACGCGTAGTTCTAACTTTGCTAGACGAATTGTTGAAAGCCCGGATTATCAACGTGCCGACATACAACCGTGCAAAGCAGGAAATATTACAAGACATGAAATCCAATCCGAAACCTCAATAGCTCACCGGTGTACCACTGCGATACAGGCTGCTATCAACAACAAGTAGTTGGCGCTTATCTATATGATTTAGTGTAAAGAATATAGTGAGTTGAAATTCAAGGGCTCCATATCAATCAGAAATGGTTGATATGGGGCTTTTTTGTATGGAGTTTTGGGCGTGAGTTGGGCGGAACACGGGTTTGGGGCGTGCAAAGGAAAGCGAATGGTGTTTGAAATGTGTGGTTTGGGGTACTTGGAAATGAGAATGGTGTAGAAATCTCTCGTAATTAAAAATGTGAAATGATACAATTATGATGAAATGATGTAACAGACGAATGTAATATGAATTGGAGAGTGCGTTTATGGAAAGTAGGACAAATGAAAAGTTGGCATATGGATTTTTAGATTTAAAAATAAATGAATGTATTCCAAAATGGAGAGAAGAACACCGAGCAGAATATAAAATCATTATTGACTTAATGCAATTTTTATATTCGATAGAAGACAATCTCATTGGCAAAGATGTAACACAACAGGATGTGTTTTTGATGTCATCTATCCTTGAATTAAATAGGTTGTTTCAAAGTGCGGTGTTATTATTTGAAAGAGGAATTCCTGCATCTGCTAATATAATTATTAGAACAATTTTAGAATTATCATTAAATATTGTTGAAACTATTAAAAACGAAGGATATGTACAAGAAATTCTATTTAATGAGGTTAAAGAAATGCGTTCAACTGCAAATACTGCTAAAGAATTTAATAGGCTTGATTTAATTCCTCCAGAAAGAATACAAGAAATACAGGAAACTTATGCTTCATTTGGGGAGAAACAATCTAAAAAGAAAAGTGTAAAGGATTTGGCAATAAAGAATGGTTTTGAAGTAGAATATTTGTTGTATAGAACATATTGTGGTAGTACTCATGTGTCGGCAAGCGCATTAGCTAAAAATTTTAGGGTTTCATCCTTAGGTATTGTTTATGATGGAAATATTCAATTAAGTGACTTTAAGAATGATTTGTGTAGATTAATAGGGATTACAATGATTTCAATACCAACACTAGTAAACGACTACATTAGGGATGATATTTTAAAGAAACAATATGATTTAATATGTGAAAACCTTGAAAATATTTTTAGATAATAATTCAGTTGTATATGTTAAGTGTCAAAAAATATCAGTAAAAAGAGTTATATGACGATTTTCTAAAATGAACACAGTTTATTATTATGTTGACATAGTTTATGTTTAATGATATGCTTTTACGATTTAACACGAGTTAAATGAAGGCATGGGATGAGAAAGGAAAACTATTTATATGAAACATAATTTTCAATATGTTCCTCGCAGTGAGTATTTGCCTATAAAAAAGGAACTTGAGGAACTGATTCATGCAGTTCAGAATGAATTAAGAGATGATTACTTTACATTTTCTTTCACTTATGTAGGAAGCACTCATCGTAAATTAATTACGCAAGATGTTGGTGGGAATCAAGGGTATGACTTTGATGTAAACATACATGTTAATGATGACAATGAGGGATTTTCTCCTGAAGAGATTCGAAGAGTCATTAGGAAAGCATTTGATAAACATGGAAAAACATTTGGATATGATTTTTGTGAGGATAGTACTAGAGTTCTAACCATTAAGCGTAAAGACAGGTTCAGAAGCAAGATTCTTAGTAGTTGTGATTTTGCAATTGTATATGATTGTTCAGATGGGCGACAACAGTATATTCACTTTAATAAGAAACAAAAGATTTATAAATGGGAATATTTGCCGATGAGCAATGAGGAGTTAGAAAAAAGGGTTCAATGGTTGAAAGAAAATAGTCTTTGGAATGAAGTGCGAGAAGTATATATCGAGAAAAAGAATTGTAATTGTAATCCAGACAAGCGTTCAAGGTCATTGTATGCAGAAACTATCAATGAACTATATAGACTATATCGGAAATAGTACTTATAATTATACATTAACTTTATTATTATTTATACGAGGTGACGACTAATATGTCAATTACTTATGAAGAATGGTGCAAAACAAATACAAATATTATTCCTTTAGTGCGGTCTTTACATTCTTCTCTTCCTGAACAATATATCGGCTTTTATTTACATGAAGTGTTTGGTGACGAAGTTGAATATCAAAAGCAGTTTGATTGGCTTGGTAGACGTTCATTAGATATTTATATTCCTTCATTACAATTAGCAGTCGAATATGATGGTGAATACTATCATAGAAATACATCCTCTAGTGATAGTCAAAAAACATCGTTGTGTCATGCACATGGTATTTATCTTATTCATATACAAGAGATGAAAGCAACTCAAGATAAAAGTCGAAAAAGAAATGTAGTCAGTTACTACTATGAAAAAAATTATAAAAACATCGATGTTGCAATCCAAAGTTTATGTGTATTGATTAATAAAAAATATGGCACTACGATACAAATTGATGTGGATTTAAATAGAGACGATAAGGAAATCATATCATACGTCCAAGTGCAATATCATAAGAGAACTATTGCGTATATATGGCCTGAATCAGAAGATTATTGGTTAGAAGAAGAAAATCAACAGTCTATTTATGATGTCTTTTACACAGATAATATTCCTTTCTCATTACAATGTCCTTATTGTCAAAGCAGATTTACACTTTTTACTAGATATTTTCATCATAGAAAATCGCTTGTTCCATGTGAATGTGAATATGATGAAATAGAACGTGCGTTGAAAGCGACGATTAGAAAATATAAGGAAACCGGAGAATTAATAATATTTGATGATTCTCTTAGCAGTCGTAGATTATATGACAGAATGGTACAAAGTATTAGATACTATTTAGATGCTGCTTCAAAAGAAGAAATCGAAATGTATAAAAAGTTAGGGTTTGAATCCCCACGTTTGGATTATTATTTAACTCGTTTTTGATTAGTATCAGGAATTTGTTTGGTAAATAGGTGCTTTAAATAAATCAGTTGACTAAATTACCACATAAAGAGTATATTCTTTATAGAAGGTGATGCACAGCCTTATAAATGAGCGAGTTAATAGAAGGCGGAGACTGCTATAGTCTCTGCTTCTTTTTTATCTAAGTTTATAAATATCTAGCGACTGTTTCTTATGCAACAAATCATAACATTATTCTTACAAAATGGTAAGTTTGGTTGATTGTAAGAAAGGATAGTCATAGATATAATGTAATCAAATATATCAAAGGTGGGAAAAAGATGATTAGTGATAACTTATATTCTTTAAGAAAATTGTATCAGTTGACGCAAGAAGAAGTAGCAGAGCGTATAGGCGTTAGTAGACAAGCTCTTGCAAAATGGGAAAGCGGAGAAACCATGCCAGATATAGAAAAATGTGTATTGCTGGCAGAGCTTTATAATGTAACACTAGATGGTTTAGTGAATTATACGAAAGATGAAATGGGGCTTAATGTACCACCAAAGGGTAAGCACGTATTTGGTGTAGTGACAGTTGGAGATAAAGGACAGATTGTGATACCACACAAGGCAAGGAAGATTTTTCAGGTTCAGAGTGGAGATAGATTTATTGTTCTTGGGGATGAATATCAAGGGATAGCGTTAATCAAGGAATCAAACTTTTTAAATATGATAAACGAAGTGAAGAAAGCAGGCGATCAATATGAGTAAGATAGCATTCTTTTGTATTCCAGCACATGGTCATACAAATCCAACATTAGAAGTGGTAAAAGAACTCATTCATCAGGGAAATGAAGTAAGATATTATTCTTATGAATGTATGAGAGAAAAGATAGAATCCACAGGAGCGGAGTATATTTCTTGTGATGATTATGATTTTGAACAGAAGCTGACTCCAGCAGATGGAAAACGCATTGCAGAAGATATGTCTTTTGCAATTGAAATCTTAGTGAATTCAACGCTTGCGATGGATGCTGCTCTTTTGGAGCAGATAAAGCAGTGGAAGCCAGATTGCATTGTGGCAGATTCTATGGCGTTATGGGGAAAGCTTATAGCAAAGAAACTTAATATTCCGTTTGTTTCTTCTACCACAACTTTCGCATTTAATAAAGATTCAGCAAAAGTGATGCAAGGTAGTCTAAAAGATTTGTTTAAAGTCTTAATTCAAATGGGAAAAGCCCAAAAGCATATCAAAAGATTACAGGAAAATGGTTATGACATAAAAAATGTAATCGAGATTATTCAAAATGATAATGATACGAATACGATTGTCTATACATCACCAGAGTTTCAACCATATTCCGATACATTTTCTGATAAATATGTATTTGTTGGTCCATCTATTCGTCCGACGAATGATGTGTTTGAAAAGACAAGAGAGAAACTTGTATATATTTCGATGGGGACAGTAAATAATGATATGACTCCCTTTTACAAAAACTGCATAGATGCACTTAAAGATAGTGATTATCAAGTGGTACTCTCTGTTGGTAGTCAAGTTGATATCAAGCAATTAGAGGAATATGTGACAAAATCAGAGAGTAAGGCACAGTTTCATGTGCTACCTTATGTGGACCAGATTGCAGTACTTGAGAAAGCGGATGCATTCCTTACGCATTGTGGTATGAATAGTGTAAGTGAAGCATTGTATTTTAAGGTGCCACTTGTAATGTATCCACAAACGAATGAACAAAAAGGTGTTGCCTTTCGTGTAAATGAGCTTGGGGCAGGAATGTATTTAAATAGTGATGCTATATCAGATATTCAAATAGCGGTTAAAGAACTCTTGCAACAATTAGAGTACAAAGAACAAGCAACTGTGATAAGTAATAGTTTTTCAAAATGTGGAGGAAGTAAGGCAGCAGTAGAAAAGATACTTGATGTTTGTTCTTGAGTGCAAGCCTTAATTTAAGTGCCTCACTACTTCGAACGTGAACCTTAGTTAGATGTTTTATATGAACATCATTAGGGCTGGTCATAAGACCCAGGTCCAACCTATTTGGCGGGGAGACTCCTCGTCGTTAAAAGGTAATGTAATTATAGTTTTGGTCTGGGTGAAAACTCTTTGGATCACTGTAGGCGGAATAATATACGTATTTATGGAATCAAAACAGAATACATAAAATATTTAAGTCAGTATCAGAAGAATTTATTTATGTATGATAATGGTACGGAAAGATTAGAATGGTTTAGTTATCACAAGGAAAGCGAATGGGTCTAATTTGAATTTCCCAATATCTACTTTGAGTGGGTGTAATGAAGCTAAGATTTGGTTTATAATGTTTTTGAAAGGAGAAGCACATTATGGATCAAGAAAAAATAGGTAAATTCATATCAGAATGCCGGAAGGAAAAGCAAATAACACAAGAACAATTAGCAGTTCAATTGGGGGTTACAAGCAAGTCGATTTCCAAATGGGAGACCGGAAAATGTTTACCAGATGCGTCAAAGTATAAATGTTTGTGTGAGATATTAGGCATTACGGTTAATGAATTGTTTTCTGGGGAGCGGTTAAATTCAGAAACTGAAAATGAAGCGAAAGATTACTTAGTGGATTTGCTGGCTAGTAGAATATATGATGTAGATAGTGGTGTGAGTTATGAAGACTTCAAGAATGCTTTGCTTAGGATATCAGAAACAACAGTAATGTTGTCTAAATTCAAAAGTAAAGAGGCGGCTGTTGAATATTTAATAAAGGAGACAGGACTTACATTCGAAGAATGCTCTAATGCATATGATTTTTATTTTAACTTAAATAAGGTTAAGCACCTATGACTTTTACAGGCTCCATATCAATCAGAAATGATGGGCATGGAGTCTTTTTTTAGTTGACAATATCGATACTCGATAATATAATAAAGATAAGAAATATCGATACTCGATAATTGGTGTTTAGATAATGATATGATAAGGAGGGCGATTCTATGAGTGCAAAGAGAAAGACAGTTTTAAAAGGTTTTGATTATATGCATTGCGATGACTTTGCGAAGTATTTAAGTGATATGGCTGCAAAAGGATGGCATTTTAAAGAATGGGGAGCTGGATTGAAATTTGAAAAAGGCGAACCGGAGCAGGCTGTTTATGCAGTAGAAGTATTTCAGAAAGCAAGTGAAAACGATATGCGCCCTGAGCCAAATACACAGGAGTTTGCAGAATATTGTGAATCTGCAGGCTGGAAGTTTATTGATGCGAAGCAGAAATTTTGTATCTTTAAGAAGATAGAAACAACGGCAATAGACTTGTATACTCCGGGAGAACGAGTGAATAATGCGCTAAGGGGTACTTTTTCAGCGTCGGCAATTATTTTATTGTTCCTATATGGCTTAAATGCTGTGTTACGATGGAGTAGTTTGGCGACGATGTTTGAAAATAGTATTTTTTCAAGTTCTTTTTTCTTCCAGATTTCTGTATTGACATTGCTATTTGTTTGGCAATTATTGACATTGTTGTATGGATTATATAAATCAATAAAACTAAAGAAGAAAGTGCGAATGGGTGAAAAAATATATATTGGCAATCGTCAAGATGGCAAGTATCATATAAATGTAAAAGATATCTATATACTGTTGTTGATGATCTTGCTGATGTATTATTTTTATACCATAGATCAAGTTGCTTTGATTATTCTTAATGTGGTGATTATTGTAGGCACAATGGGATTTGCCTTTGCTATCAACAAAGTACGACCAGAGAGAGATACGAGCATAGCAATTCAGGTTGTATTTGCAGTTGTTTTAATGTTATCCATTGTAATCGCAACGATTATGATTTTTACAGGAAATGGAGATTCTAGTGATGCCGAGAAGCAGGAAGTACCGTTAACAATTACAGACTATAGAGAATGTGATGATGTGGTAGAAGAAACATCAGTTTATGCGGAGCAAAATCTTCTTGGCAGTGTATCGAGATACTTCGTCTATGGAAAAGAGAATGCTATTTCTTATCGTATTTACAAATCAGAATATGTATGGATACTAGATAAAATATGGGAAGAAGTAGTAAATAGCAAGAAATACAATGAAAAAGTGGTAGAATGCACCAATGACTGGGGAGCACAAAAGGCACTTCGAAATAACATAGGTACTTATTACGTGAGATATGAAAATTCAATTCTAGTATTCAGTGATGATGAAGATGTGTATTTATCAGAAGAGCAGATAAATATTATTTTGGATAAATTAGAATTAAGGTAGGTGAGGATATGGCGAGAGAACAGTTTCAAACCTTAACAGAACCTATGTATTATATTCTTTTAGCACTGACAGAAGAATGTTGTGGTGTTGACATTATGGAGAAGGTAAAAGCGATTTCTCATGGACGTGTGTTAGTTGGACCAGGTACTCTATATGCTATGCTCGCGAAGTTTGAAGAAAATGGAGTCATTCAGATGACAACATCAGAAGGGCGTAGAAAATCTTATGTCATAACTGCGATAGGTAGAGAAATGTTACAGAAGGAATATAATAGGCTTATGGTAATGGTAGAAGATGGAAAAAGTTTTATTTAGGGAACAACGTGAAGGAAAGAAGTATAAACTGATCTAATGCATTTTATGAGCAAAATCATGACCTTTATGTTAAACTTTTCTTTATGATGGATTACGATGTGATTCTTGATAAGGATGGAAAAGTTTTATTTGGACAATAAACACAAAAATCTCCTGCTTAAACCATAATGGTTAGAGTAGGAGATTTTTTAAAAGGAAGAGTAGGATACATTATCGTTACTCCACTTGAAAAATACTAATTTTCTCTTTCTTTAGCATATAAACATAAGCAACCAGCGATACAATGCTATCAAAAGCATTTCCGAGTCCAAACAGTAATGCAATTCCCGTTAAGGTAGGAGTCCATATTCCTGTAATATATAAAATAAATGCAATACCATAGTAAATAGTATTTGTTACCACGGATTCAAAGAGCATATAGTTTGTTTTGCCCAGCCCATAAAAGGTAGAGTCGAAAACATTCTGAATGGCGTAGAGGACGTAGAAACCAATGAGCAGCATCACAAGTTCAAATAATTTTTCCACGTCAGTAAAACACAGAATATACTTCATAAATGGTTTCCAGAGAGGAATACTAGCAAACCAGAAAATCGAAATAAACGCAGTTATACCGAAATAACCAAGGGAGTTTCGTCTAATATTGTCTTTGTCAGTTGAAACTTCTTGTTTGATGAGTTCTCCAAGTTGAAGTACAGGTAGGAGTAGCCAACCCCAGATAAAGTTATTTGCTACCCAATAGGTTCCTTGTTCTCCAACTACGTTGACCATACGCGCAATCATTACCATATAGGCAATATTTCTGACTAGGGATTCTACACCCGAAATTCCACCGATTTTGATAAATTCTTTTGCCCATTGAAAATCAAGCCGTGTCTTTGTAAAGACTATAAAGCCTTCTCTCGCTAATAATACAAAAGATACGCCAAGAAGAAGTGCATTGACAATGATGTTTGAATATCCAATACCATTTACTCCTAGATTGAGTGAGAATGGTAGTGTGGAAACAAGAAATGTGTCTACTACAAGACAAAGCAGCAGTTTGGCGCCAGTTAGTAAATAAAGATATTTGCTCTTATTTATTGTTACAAGTGCCACCAGCGTAAACTGTGTAAGGATGGAAAAGATATTGGCTACACTTTCTATTCGTATGTAAGTTGTTGACGCAGCTATTATGCTTACATCAGTTGCCATTAGAGTGAGTAATGGTTTGGTAAATGTAATAATTATCGTAGCTAGCACAGAATATACGAAAAGTGAGAAAATTAATCCTGTTCTTACTCGATTAGAAAATTCGTCCTTATTATCTTTTACATTGCCTATGAAATAAAACAATGGGAGAATGATAGCTTCATTAAGTATTTCATAGAGTAAATTAATCCACGAAAGTTGCCCAGCAATGGAAAAAGCCCATTCTCCAGGTAATTGCCCGAGAAAAAACACACGAACAGTAGTGTAAATCGTAGGTGCTAACGCAAGGATGATTAGGGCAATGTAAAGTTTGTAATTAATACGGCTAATTGACAGTTTTAATTTGCAGAACATAAGAAGTTCTCCTTTTCGTTATATTAGTAAAAGGACTAGAACTATATGTTGAATAGTTCTATACGATATATTATAATAAAACAAACGTACGTTTGCAATGGCGCAGTTGGAAAGGATTTATGATATCAAATACAACTTGAAGCAAACGAAAATAAGTGCTAAATTTAATTATAACAACAAGCAACTACAGTGGGGGCTGTGGTTGTATTTTTATAAGGAGAAGTAAGGGGATGAAAAAACGAATTTTAGCAGGAATGCTAGCGGCTATGATGGTGTTAACTATGA
The DNA here is from genome assembly GCA_015057035.1 of Lachnospiraceae bacterium. Lineage (GTDB taxonomy): Bacteria > Bacillota > Clostridia > Lachnospirales > Lachnospiraceae > Roseburia. The sequence goes on from SVFC01000009.1 coordinate 14,786, forward strand.
CAGCATGCGACAACAATGCTCAGGGCAATGGAAGCGGAACAGGAGACTCTGAGAATTTCGTGAGAGGAGAATTTGTCACTCCGGAGGAAAATACCATTACTCCATATGACAAAACGAAAACAGACTATTTGTTAAACGTTGACGCGTCTAATCAGCTGCATAATGTCAGTGATTTGCTGATGGGTATCTTTATTGAAGACATCAACTTTGCGGCAGATGGTGGGTTATATGCGGAAAAGATTGTAAACCGTTCCTTTGAGTTTACAGAGATTGCCAGGGATGACCAGATGTACGGATGGAAGACCATTGGAGCTATTGATGCCAAGGTAACAGTGAATGACGTCAAGGGAGCTTTGAATGAGAATAATACCAACTATCTGGTAATGAAAAATACATCCGGGGAAAAAGCAGGTGTAGCCAACGTAGGTTTTTTGGACGGTATCTCTATTGATAAGGATGCAAAATATGACTTTAGTATCTATGCCAAAGCACCAGAAGGATATGCAGGTGAATTAACCATCAATCTTATGGTGGGAAACAATGTGGTAGGAACTGCCAGTATCAAAGGAATTAGCGAAGAATGGACAAAATACGAAGCAGAGATTACTTCTACGCAAACGGCTCACAAAACCGTAACACTTCAGGTGTTAATGGACGATGGAACCGTTGCCATTGATATGGTATCCCTGTTCCCACAGGATACCTACAAGAATAGAGAAAACGGTCTTAGAAAAGACCTTGCAGCGATGTTGGAAGAGTTAGAACCAGCATTTTTACGCTTCCCAGGCGGTTGCGTTATTGAAGGCTATGATTATGAAACTATGTATAACTGGAAAGATTCCATAGGTGTAGGACGTGATGGAGAGCCATTGTATTTTAATGGAACTTATGGAGATGTGGCAGCAAGAAAGCAGGGCACCAATTTATGGACCAATATTCAGTTAACAGATGATCCATTCCCATCTTATATGACATATGGATTGGGATTTTATGAATATTTCCTGTTAGCAGAAGATATTGGAGCGATTGGAGTGCCAGTGGTAAACTGTGGATTGTATTGCCAGGTGCGTGGCGGTTCCGCAGTTCCAATCGGCAGTGAAGAATTTCAGCAGTTTATCCAGGATGCGTTGGATTTGGTAGAATTCTGCCGTGGTGGTGCGGACACTAAATGGGGCGCAGTACGTATTGCCATGGGCCATGAAGCACCATTTGAATTAAAATACATTGGCATCGGCAATGAAAACTGGAGCCAGAGTTATTATTTACGATATGCGGAATTTGTAAAAGCTTTTGAACAGGCGAAGAAAGAACGTCCAGCATTGTTTGAAGGAATTGAGTTGATGTACTCTGCAGGTACGGATGATGCCACAAGTGGTTCAGATAATTATCAGTCCTATGTATATGCACAGGAATGGTTAGATGCAAATCCTGGCAAAACAATTTTAGATTTTGCAGGAGCGACAGACCATCACTACTATAATTTCCCAGAGTGGTTCTTCCAGAATACAGATTATTATGATGAGAAAAATTATAGCAGAGATTCGCTGACAAGTACTCCTTGGGGTGGAGGAATCAACGTCTTTATCGGAGAATATGCTGCAAAGTCCAACACTTTAAAAGCGGCTCTTGCAGAAGCTGCCTATATGACAGGAATTGAGAGAAATAGCGACATTATTCGCATGGCTGCATATGCACCTTTGTTTGGAAATGTAACAGCAACTCATTGGGCACCGGATTTAATCTGGTTTAATAACCATCAGGTTACAGGTTCTATTAACTATTACATGCAGAAACTGTTTTCTACCAATGTGGGAACAGCAGTTTTAAAATCTGACTTGGTTACAGAACAAATTGTTATGGAGCCACTCAAAGGCATGGTGGGTGTAGGAACATGGAATACGACGGCAAAATTTGACAACGTAAAAGTTGTTTCTAATAAAACCGGGGAAGTTCTTGGTGAACAGACCTTTGATACAGACACCTTTGCATCAGACTGGCAGAATGTGGCAGATGGCAAGTTTAGCGTGAAGGACGGACAGCTTGTTCAGTCCAACAAAACTACAACTGCAACAACTACAGGAACTGTAGCATATTATGGAGATGCAAATTGGACAGACTATACATTTACGGTAGAGGCTACCAAGATTTCTGGTTCAGAAGGATTCTTGATTCCATTTGTAGTTCAGAATAAGGATGAACACTATTTCTGGAATATTGGTGGTTGGATGAATACGGTGTCCTGTCTGCAGCAGGTATCAGACGGGAATAAGAGCAATCAGATTCAGGGTACTTCTAAAATGTGTAACATCAAATCAGGAAGAACCTATGAATTGAAGGTGGTTGTAACAGGAAACGTTGTAAAATGCTATATTGATGGAATTTTATACGTGGATCATGATTTTACAGAAAAAGAACCAGAAAGTTTCCAGGTGGTTAGTGTAGATGACAATGGCGATATCATTATCAAACTGGTGAATATCACAGGTGAGGACAGAGTGTTTGCCATTGATATTGCCAATGCAGGCAAGATAAAAGCAGATGCAACCGTGAATCAGGTGAAGGGTGATTCCTTTGAAAATGACAATATTCTTGGAGCAAAAGAGGATTGTGTTATGGAGGAATTTACCATATCTGGAGTAAGTAACCAGTTTAATTATACGGTTCCACAGTATTCAGCAACTGTGATACGAATTGAAGTTGAGTAATGTAAATTAAGGGGGATGTAAAAAATGAAGAGAAGGTATTGGGCAAAAATCCTTTGCCTGGGACTTGTCTTCTCGCTGGTGGGATGTGGAACACCAGGACAGACAGGGAAAAACACAGAAACAGAAAGTGAGACGACAAGGGATATGGAAAATGTAGTATTAGTAACAGTGTCACCAGAAAATATGTCTACAACCAACGGTGGAAAATTTCAAGGTTGGGGAACAAGTCTTTGCTGGTGGGCAAACAGAATGGGGTATTCAGATGAATTAGCACAGCAGGCAGCCGATTTGTTCTATGGTGACGAAGGGCTCAGATTCAATATTATGCGTTATAACATCGGTGGTGGTGATGATCCTACACATGATCATATCACACGTACGGATAGTGAAGTGCCAGGATGGTTAGTATTCAATGAAACTACTGGCCAGTTTGAATATGACTATACAGCGGACCATAATCAGCTTAACGTAATGGAAAGAGCTGTAAAAGCAGCTGGAAAAGATGCTTATGTAGAGGTGTTTTCTAACTCACCGCCATACTTTATGACAGTGAGCGGATGCTCTTCAGGTAGCGTAGGAGCTTATTCTAACAATTTAAGAGATGACCAGGTGGAAGCCTTTGCAGAGTATCTGGCGCATGTTGCGGCATATATCAACAATGAACTTGGAATTAAGGTTTCCAGTGTGTCACCAATGAATGAGCCTAGTACAGGTTATTGGGGAGCATTCAGTCCAAAGCAGGAAGGATGTCATGTGGATAGAGGAGAGGCGCAGTCCGCAATCCTTGTAGCAACAGCAAATGCATTTAAAAATGTGGGATTAGAGAGTGTGGAAATTGTTGGTAGTGATGAGACTGAGCCAAAAGATGCATTCAGAGCTTATGAGGCATATACAGAGGAGGCTTTGGCTGTATTAGACCGTGTTAGTACACATACCTATAGCAAGACGGGTATAAAGACGTTAGCAAGAATGGCAAAAGAAAATGGTTTTAACCTTTGGATGAGTGAAGTAGATGGAGACGGTATTGCCGGAACAGATGCGGGCGAAATGGGCGCAGCTCTCTTTATTGCAACATACATCATCGATGATACATTATGTCTTTCTCCTTCTGCATGGGTAATGTGGCAGGTGGCAGACAACCATATTTCTTCCGAAGGCTACAACGGAAAACAGGACTTTGGTATGGTGGATTTGAATAAGGGCTACTGGGGAGCGACCGTGGTTGATCACGATAATCAGAAGATTATTGTGACTCAAAAATATTATGCAATTGGCCAGTTTACCAGATATATTCGTCCAGGTGATACACTTATTCATATCGATAACAACGCTATGGCGGCCTATAATAGTGAAAAACAGCAACTTGTAATTGTGGCAGTAAACTGTGAGGGTAGCGATGTAGAACATTTCTTTGATTTAAGCCAATTTAAGACTATTGGAAAGACTGCTCAGCAGATTCGTACCAGTGGAAGTCTTGCAGATGGAGAACATTGGACACAGTTAGAGGATATCAAGATGGATAAGACTGGTTTGTTTACATCCTTAAAAGCAAACTCAGTTACCACATTTATTATTGAAGGAGTAACACTGGAGTAAATTTACGATGAACAAAAGACTATTTTATATCATTGCCACAATCATTCTCATAGTAGTCGAAGTGTTGATTGCCTTATTCGTCCATGATAAGTTCGTTCGTCCTTATGTGGGAGATGTGTTGGTGGTCGTTGTGATATATACCTTCATACGTTGCTTTATTCCAGAAAAAATCAAGCTTTTACCGTTATATGTATTTATTTTTGCGGCAGGAGTAGAGCTGTTACAGTACATTCAAATTGTAAAAATCCTTGGATTACAGAACAATCCATTTTTTGCTACACTGATAGGAACAACCTTTGATGTAAAAGATATTGTATGCTATGGCGTTGGTTGTATTCTATTAGGAGGTTATGAAGTGTGGAACTTTCAAAGAGAAAAGACTATTCAAAAGCAAGAAATGAGGAGTAAATAGCATGAAGATTACTAGAGTTCTTAATATTGAGGACACTATCAGCAAGCATGTGAATATCTGTCGTTCATTGGGCAAATGCGGAATCACAGGAAACATCATCGACCATACCACCACGGCGTTGGATGGCCTTGCGATGATTGAGAAGGCAATTAAGGAAGAAAAACCATATGATTTATTGGTCCTGGATATGTATTTTCCTATGGCGCCAAGAGAGCGTATGACACAGTCGGGACTATATGTGTTAGAGGAACTGAAGAATAAAAATATCAATATTCCGGTTATTATCTGTTCCTCGGTCAGCCTTTGTATTCCAGACGTGGTGGGGTGTATTCACTACAATGAATGGTATGGGGATTTGGATGGCGATATGCGGGAAATGATAGAGCGTGTTAAAGGAATGTAATACCTCGATGGATAAAATTTCTATATGCACCAAAAGTCATATATTGCAATTAAAAATAATAGCATATATAATTAACTTGTGTTCAAAATTTGATTAAAATACCAATTTTTATGGAGGTTAAAAAGATGGCAAACAAATATGCAGGAACAAAAACAGAGAAAAACTTATGGGAGGCATTTGCTGGCGAATCACAGGCTAGAAATAAATATACTTATTTCGCATCTGTAGCTAAAAAGGCTGGTTACGAACAGATTGCAGCATTATTCTTACAGACAGCTGAAAATGAAAAAGAGCATGCAAAATTATGGTTCAAAGCTCTTGGCGAACTTGGTGATACAGCAACAAACTTACTTCATGCAGCAGAAGGTGAAAACGCTGAATGGACAGATATGTATGAAAGAATGGCGAAAGATGCTGAAGAAGAAGGATTTACAGAACTTGCAGCACAGTTTAGAGGTGTAGCAGCAATCGAAAAGATGCATGAAGAAAGATATCGTGCATTACTTCATAACGTTGAGGCTATGGAAGTATTCAAGAAGAGTGGTGTAACAATATGGGAATGCCGCAATTGTGGTCACGTAGTAGTTGGTCTTGAAGCACCAACTGTTTGTCCAGTATGTAATCATCCACAGGCGTATTTTGAAGTAAGAAAAGAAAACTACTAAGATTTAGAAAAAGCCATGGAAGACTCTCTTCCATGGCTTTTTCATAATAGAGCAGGAGGAAAGGGAAATGCCATTTATTGATTCAAAAATTACATTACCAGTATCACAGGAGAAGAGAGAGGTTCTAAAGTCCGAATTAGGAAAAGCCGTATCATTGCTTAGCAAACCAGAGAGTTTTCTAATGGTAGGATTTGAGGACAATTATGACTTGTATATGGGTGGTAGAAAGCTTGATAAAGGTGCTTATGTTGCCGTAAGTCTCTTCGGTAATGCATCTAAATCCGCATACGAGAACATGACAGCTGCAATTTGTCAGTTGTATGAAAAAGAACTTGGAATTCCAGGCAGTGCAGTGTATGTGACTTATCACGGTGTGAGTGACTGGGGTTGGAATGGACAGAATTTCTAAACGAAGAAATGGAATAGTATAATTATATAAAATAGGCTGTGCAACATAAAAACGTTGCACAGCCTGTTATATTTTAATGTTTCGTCACTAGTTCCACTGGACAGTGGTCGGATCCAAGAACGGATGTGTGAATCTTTGCATCCACAAGCATCTCATCCATGGACGAAGAAGTAATAAAATAGTCAATTCTCCATCCAGCGTTCTTTTCGCGAGCCTGGAAGCGGTAAGACCACCAGGAGTAAATCTGTTCCATATCAGGGTAGAAGTGACGGAAGGTGTCTGTAAATCCGCTTGCTAAGAGAACAGTCATTTTCTCACGTTCTTCATCTGTAAAACCAGCGTTCATACGATTGGTCTTAGGATTCTTCAAGTCGATTTCCTTATGGGCTACATTCAGGTCTCCACAGAGGATCACAGGCTTCTTAGTATCTAATTCTAATAGATACGCACGAAATGCATCTTCCCAGGTCATACGGTATGGAAGACGGGCCAATTCATTCTGAGAATTAGGAGTGTAACAGGTCACCATATAGAACTCAGGATATTCTAATGTGATTACACGTCCTTCGTGGTCATGTTCTTCAATACCAATTCCATAAGCCACAGACAGTGGTTCGTGCTTAGTGAAAATGGCTGTGCCAGAATAGCCCTTTTTCTCAGCGTAGTTCCAATACTGATGATAACCAGGCAAATCCAAATCAATCTGTCCTTCTTGTAGTTTTGTTTCCTGTAAACAGAAGAAGTCTGCGTCCATTTCTTTAAAATAATCTAAGAATCCCTTCTGTACACAGGCACGAAGTCCATTTACATTCCAAGAGATAAATTTCATAATTAAAATACTCCATTTCTAAAAATATAGTGATGGTGTAGAACAACCATATTTATATAATAAAAAGAAATAAGCATATATTCAACTACAAAATGTTACCATGCATTTGAAAGATGACATGAACCTACAATTTTTCTACCACAAAATTATCGCCAAAGATGTAAATGTATTCGTCAATAATGACAGCACGTATATAATCGTGGTTGCCTGTGACTGGAGCCTTTACAACTTCGATTAAGTTATATCCATCAAATTGTAATAATACATAGCAGTCCTCGTAAGACCCATTTTCATCCCGGTGCGAATAACCTAATCCTAAGCGCATATTTTTTCGGTCGATAAGATAAGACTTGTATTCTTCAGAAAACTCACATCGTGGAACTTCATAACTGCAAATGGATTCTACTACAGTATCGGTTTCAGCATAGATTTCAATTTTTAATGTATTCCAGTCTTCGCCATAACCGATGCCAAGGAGTACATCGCCAAAGTTTACAAGGGAACTAGAAAATCCTTCAATCGTTCCAGTATCTTTGTAAGTGATGTTATCTAAATCTGACAGGTCAAAGAAATATACTGGATCGTGAAGCTCTACAACAGTAGTATATGCAGTACATACATAAGCGGCAGTTCCGTCATAGCGTACAGAACGAACGGTTTCTCCCTCTGGTGCAAAATTTTCTACAGAAGCAACCACTTTCCAATTGTCAAGGCTGATACAGTAGAGGCTGGCATTGCGGTTGGTGGTAGTAGTTACTACTCGGAGAATACCTTCATATTCGTCCATGCTGTACTGATTAAGAATCTCGCCTTCAACGGAAACCATTCCTAATGGTTCGAACGTGTCGCCGCTATAAGATAAAGCTGATATTTCTGTCATGCGTTTAAATACTGCGCGATTAGGGTCATTGGTGTCTGCAACTGGAGTGTTATATTCTCTAGAAGCATATATGTTATTTTTAGATACATACACCTCATTAGAGTAGGAGAGGAATGCTCCAGTAGATTTTGCTTCTAAAGTAGAAACATCCACCTTGCACACTATGGTATAAGCCATATTGGTTAATTTTTCCGGAGCAACAATGTTGCTAGCATCAATGGTCTGCATATGGCTCTCAGTTCCGTATTCCGGAATAAAAGTAGTTGGATCATCAAAATCAATCTGATTTTTGTAAATTCTATAATTAGACATTACTAATAGTTCATCACCAATCATTCTGGCGGACAGATAAGTGCCAGAGAGATATGTTCTGGCGGTTTCTGTCATATTTTCAGGGTCACTGACATCGATGCTGATTAGAACCACCTTGATGTCCTTAAGATATGAGTTATAGGCGGTGGAAACTAATGTCAGGGTTTTATAATCTGGTGATAAGAAGATTTCCCAATTGTTTTCGTATCTTTTCAATGAATATCCATAAGCCTCTTTTACGGAGAAGGAGCCAACTGCTTTAGAGTTTTCCCCTTCAATAGAAAATGCAATGATATGTTCATCGCGAATATAGAAGATATGACTGTCGCTTCGTTTGAAACGGTCTCCTTCAATAACTCCAGCCACCTGGTTGTCGGTCACGTCAATATCCCCAGGGGCTTCAGAGCCTGCCTGCGAATTGTTCGTAATTTCTGTACCCATAGGTGCAAAATCTGCGTCTCCCATTAGGTCTCCATTGTTACCAAAGTCCAGAGAGATTTCCCCCTTAGAATTTTTGCTTATTGGCAAATAGGATAATAAAAACTTTTCCAACGGATTTTTATACATTGGTGGAGTATAGTTTAATATGTTCATTTTCTGAATGACAGAATAGTATTCGCTGGATGCGTACCGTTCTACATTCGGTGGAGTAGTATCATAAGGAATCAGGGATAATCCCAGTACTATAAGAATGCCAACAATGGCGCTTCCAATGGTGGTTTCCTGAAAACGCTTCTTGGTTGCTTTTTTCAAAATGCTTCTTGTGCGTTCTTTATATGTCTTCATGCGTAATTCCCTCCTTGATTAGAATTTCTTTTAAGGCGACTTTTGCGCGGGATAGAAGATTATAAACCTGTTTTTTGTTCTTTTTCATGATTCGGCATACTTCTTCCAAGGAAAAGCCTTCAATGTAGTTTAAGTAGAGGACGTCACGGTATTGTGGTGTCAATTCCTCCAGACAGCGATATATCATGCGATTTCTATCCTGTTTCATAACGGAATCTTCCAGGTTGGTTTCTGCTAGGATTTCGTCAAAATCTCCTAAGGGGAGAGTTTTTATACGCCGGCGGATATAGTCAATGGACTTGTTGCGGGCGACTTTATATAGATAGGCATGAAAATGAGATTCGTCGCTAAAGCGCTTTCGACGGACAATGAGAGTTGCAAAGGTTTCTTCCATGATATCCTCTGCAGCTGCGGAGTCACGCAGATAGCAATAAGCATAACGAATTAAGGCATCACTGTATGTACGGACGAGAGCGTCCAAGGCGGATTTGTCACCTTGTAGGTAACGTTGATAGTCATATAAACCGGTATATGGCATGGTTTTCACCTCTCCTTCTACCTCTATAACGCGCAAACGAATAGAATTACTCACTAAAAAATGGAAAAAGTAAGAAAACCTTAAGGTTTCTTATCTTGTCATACTACCATAAGAAAAGTATAATGTGATTATATCATTAAAAGGAGACGAAAACTATGAGAAGTATTAAACCAGGTAGAGGCCCATCTATGATGAGCGGGGTAATGGGCATTTTTGTGGTGTTATTCGCTGTATTCTGGACCATTGCAGCAGCAAGCATGGGCGGTGGCTTTATGGTGCCTTTTGGGTTGATTTTTATAGGCATTGGGATTGCGCAGGTAATATACAATTTTAAGAATGCAACAAGTAAGAACCGTTATTCTGCATTTGATATTACAGATGGCAACGAAGAACCAGATCCATTAAATCAGAGATATGGACAGTCCTATGATCAGAACGATTACAGCGAACCATATCAGGGATATAATCAGGGTTATGATGCTTTTGGTCGTCCAGATACAGAGGATGAAAATGAAAGTTCCTTCTGTCCGTATTGTGGAACGCCAGTAGAAGGAGATTTTGAATATTGTCATAAGTGCGGTAAAAAACTTCCATAGTAGTATGGAAGTTTTTTGTTTTAGAAGTAAGCGAAATATACAAGTTGTCTGGATGACTTTACAAGTGCTAGAATTTTACCTATAAGGACAATAGGAATTTTAGGAGGAATCTATGAGAAAGAGTTTTAGAGTATTATGTTCTCTGATGTTGGCACTTGTGATGATGATAAGTGCTACAACTGTTTTTAAGGCAGATACCACCACAAAGGATGATGTATCTGTAGAGATTACCACTGACAAGGAATCTTATAGTGCAGGAGAAGAGATTCAAGTTACGGTTGTGGTAACGAATAATTCCAAGGAAGAATTAACAGATGTGAATGTTCGTGTAAACTGGCCAGAAGGTATGACTTTTGCAAAAGTAGAAGACAAGGTACTGGTAATTGATGCCCTTGCAGCAGGTGCTAGTCAGACTTATGAGGTACAGGGAGTTAAGGCTTCATCCAATCTGCCATTTATCATTCTGATTGCTGTGATTATTATTGCATTATTGATTGTGTTTGTAATTGGTGTAATCAAAAACAATAAGAATAAAAAAGCGGCTGCAGCTGCAACAACTCTTGTGGTAGCGATGTTGATTACATTACTGCCAACAACAATTGCGGAAGCTGGTGTTACTATTAACGCACAGAAGACGGTAACCATTGGTGGTACAGAGGTTGCTATTAGCGCAACAGTTACATATAGCCAGTATTATATGGGTCGATTAGGTCGTGTTACGGTTCATGACCCAAGTGTAGTATATGACCCAGAGACAGATATGTATTATATTTTTGGTTCTCATATGGCATGGGCGAAATCAAAAGATTTAATTAACTGGACTTCTTTCAAAAATAATATTAATACCGATTATAGAACTATTTTTGCAGAACCAGCCAGCTGGGCGGCAAAAGGCAGCAGTAGTTATAACGTATCCGGAAACATGTGGGCACCAGATGTAATCTATAATGAAAAACTAGGCAAATGGTGTATGTACATGAGTATCAATGGTGATTTCTGGTACTCCTCCATTGTGCTTTTAACAGCAGACAAGATTGACGGAGACTGGACCTATGTGGGACCTGTGGTTTATTCTGGATTCCAGAACAAAGCAGAAGCAGAAGAAACAGACTTCTATGATGTATACACAGGAACAGATTTTCCTAAGAGATATACAGAAGAAGCCTTCGGTAATCGTACCTATGGTATGAATGCCATCGACCCATGCGTATTCTATGATGAGGATGGAAAACTGTGGATGGCATATGGTTCCTGGTTTGGTGGTATCTATATGATTGAATTAGATCCAGAAACAGGTATGAGATTAAAATCCCACACCTATGAAACAGTAGAACACCAGTCTGACGAATACCAAGGTATCAAGATTGCAGGCGGTGATTGTGTATCTGGTGAAGGTGCATATATTGAATATGTAGACGGATATTATTATTTATACCTTTCTTATGGTGGATTGGCATCGGATGGTGGATATAATATGAGACTTTTCCGTTCGGAAAATATAACAGGTCCATATACAGATTTGTCTGGAGACAAAGCCATTGCAGAATATAACATTGATAATATCAATGGAAGCGTAGGTGTTCGTGTAATGGGCAACTATCTGTGGGATTTCACCAAGTCTGGACAGATTGCTCAGGGCCATAACTCGGTATATTCTGATGAAAATGGAACTTATGTGATTTATCATACAAGATTTACTAACCAGGGTGAAGGTCATTCTGTTCGTGTACATCAGCAATTCCAGAATGAAGATGGATGGTTAGTAACAGCTCCATTTGATTATGCTGGTGAAAGCCTTGCTTTTGTGGAAAAGGAAGATGTTGTAGGAGATTACAAGGTAATTCAGCACAAACTGAAAATCTACTATGCAGGAAAGAACTGTAATGAGCCAGTCGGAATTACTTTAAAAGAAGATGGAACAGTAACTGGTGAATTAAAAGGTACATGGAAATTCTCCGACAAATTGGGTGCTCCATATGTCACAATGGTTATTGACGATGTGGAATATAATGGTGTATTCTTAAAACAACGAAGAGATAATGCAACGGATATGGTTATGACCTTTACCATCCTTGGTGATAATGAAATCAATGTATGGGGTTATAAACCTGTTGCAGAATAAGAATATACTTACGGAGGAGAGTAGTAATGGCAAAAGATAAGAAGAACAAAGATAAGGGGTTTGTAGCAGAGTTTAAGAAATTTATTATGAGAGGCAATGTTATGGATATGGCAGTCGGCGTTATTGTTGGTGGCGCATTCACTGCAATCGTAACTTCTCTCAACAAAGATATTTTAACTCCGCTTTTGGCGTTATTCGGTGGAATCGATTTCTCTTATTTACAGTTAGTTATGGGAGAAGGAGAAGAAGCACCAGTTTTATTGTATGGTAATTTTATTACCGCAGTACTGAATTTCCTGATTACAGCGTTTATGATTTTCCTTTTAATCAAGGGCATCAACGCTTTAGGTGATTTGTTTAGCAAGAAGGAAGAAGAAGCACCTGCAGCACCTACGACGAAGGAATGTCCTTACTGTAAGAGTGCTATCGCAATTGCAGCAACAAGATGTCCAAACTGTACTTCTCATTTAGAGGAAGAGTAAACCGAAGTTGCGCAAGCATATTTACAAGTAAAAAGAGGGTTGTTAAGTTTATATAACTTCAACCCTTTTTTTGTTGCAAAAATAGGAAAAATTACCTATAATGTATTAGGTAGACTTTTACCTTGGGGAAATATGCCTTTTGCTTTATGCAAAAACAAGAAAAAGGGGATGAAACCATGAAATACGAAAATCTTACACAATATGTTGTAGAACATATGGATGAGATGATAGTTTGTTTTGACCAGGATGGGGTTATTACATATGGGAATCCAGCAGCAGGTGCCAGACTAGAATTCGGAGAGGAACTTGTGGGGACTCATATTAGTGAAATCTTCCCAAATGCCTTCTGGGTTGCGGATCCTGGATTTGGAACAGATGTGGAATTCAACGAAGAGAATTACGAACTTATGGCATATCGCTATAACAAGACCTGTTTTCCAATAGACGCCAAGTTTATTGATACGAAGGATGGCTCTTATTTATGCCTTTCCAAAGATATCACCAAGCGTTCTTTCTTGCAGAAACGAATCAAACAGGTGGAGCAGGATGCAGAAGATGCCATGAAGGTAAAATCGGAGTTTGTTGCCAATGTAACTCATGAGCTTCGTACTCCGGTGAATGGGCTTCTTGGAAACACCAGAGAGCTTATCTCCAGACTTCAGGATGAGGAATGTCTTAGAATTCTGGACTTAATGGAACGTGGATGTAACGACATGAATGCGTTGATTAACAACATCCTCGATTTTTCCAAGCTGGAAGCCGGCAAATTTACTTTAGAAAAACGTGAATTTGATTTCCGTAAGATGATTGATTATGTGAAGTCGAATCATTCTTATAAAATCACAGAAAAAGGTTTGGAATTTTTTGTGACCATATCACCAGAGGTTCCAACCAACGTTATTGGTGATGAACTTAGAATTGTTCAGGTATTAAACAACCTGATTTCCAATGCTACGAAGTTTACTTCGGTTGGAAAGATTGCGGTAGAAGTTGTAAAGACAGCACAGATTCTAAATAGAGCAGAATTGTTCTTCCTTGTTACAGATACAGGAATTGGTATTTCCAAGGAGAATCAGGACAAGCTCTTCAAGAGTTTTTCCCAGGTGGATGCTTCTATTTCCAGAAAATATGGTGGAACAGGTTTGGGCCTTAACATCAGTAAGCAGTTGGTAGAACTTATGGGTGGAAGTATTGACGTACAGAGTGAAGCTAATCAGGGAACGATGTTTTCCTTCTCTGTGTGGGTAGAACTTCCTGAGACGGAAGCCAAAGTGGCAGGAGCGACAGTGGATAGGGATGCATTCCTGAGTGATGCAATGCATCGTCAGGAAGAAGGCTCGCAGTTAGTAGAATTTGGTAGTGCGCTTAATAAAGAAGAGATTGAAAAGAATATGTCCAAATTGGTACTTTGTGTGGAAATGGATAACTGGGAGAAGGCAGAAGGCTTTATGACAGCAATCAAACAGTTAACAGATAATGCTCCACAGGAGATTCGAACTAAGGCATTGCGTCTTAAGATGGCGGTTCAGAAAGCGGATTACGACAAGACAATTGCAGCATATGAAGAATTACAGGCGGCTTTATAGCCCGGAGGGAATATGGGACGTATATTAATAATTGATGACGTAGAAGCGAATCGATTTGTCCTGCGCAATATTATTGCGGATATGGGACACCAGCCGGTTCTGGCGGAAAATGGAATCCAGGGGCTTAAGATTATGGAACGTGTTATTCCAGATCTCATCCTGTTGGACATTTCTATGCCAGAGATGGATGGTTTTGAATTTGCGGACATTTTAAAACAGGATATAAAGACAAGACATATACCGATTATTTTTATTTCGGCTATGGATGAGCCTCAGGATATTGTAAAAGGTTTCGAAGCAGGTGGCGCAGATTATGTAACGAAGCCATTTATCCAGGAGGTTGTAAAATCCCGTGTGGAAGTGCATCTCAAGATGGCAGAGATGAATCATGATCTGATCGAATCAAATCGCAGATTGCAGGCTTCCATCACAGAACAGATTAAGCAGATGGAATCCGAGAAGAAAAAGGTTTTATATGCTCTTTTGGCGGTGGCAAGAAAGAACGCCTGCTTTGAAGAACAGCATATGGAACGTCTGCAGTATAACTGTAAGTTGTTAGCACAGGCAATGCAGTTGTCGCCAAAATACGAACATCTGGTATCAGATACATTTGTGGAAACAATAGAACTTGCGGCACCTTTGTGTGACCTTGGAAACGTTGCGATTTCTTTGGATATTTTACAGAAAAAGGATAAGCTGACACCAGAAGAAGCAGACATTGTTAAGACACATACCACCATTGGTGCCCAGATTCTGTCGGATATACGTGGAGAGGGAGATTATAATGATTTTGTAGACATGTCTTACAATATTGCGTTGTATCATCACGAGAAATGGGATGGTTCAGGATATCCTAACGGAATCTCTGGAGAAGAAATTCCACTTCCAGCACAGATTGTAGCCCTTGTGTCTACCTATTGTGCGTTAACTGAAAACCGTTCTTTCCGTAAGGCTTTTTCCAAAGAAGAAGCGTTAGACTTGATGGAAGTAGCAGCAGGTGTAGATTTTAATGCTGAGATTTTTAATATTTATAAGAAAATAGCCAGACAATTACGCTAAGGCTTTTAGGAGGTATAATGACAGAGGAGGAGTTTTTAAGAATTGTCAGATTCTTAAAAAGCCAGTATGGCATTGACATGAGTCGAAAGAAGCCTATTGTACAGGGGCGACTGGAAAACTACATGCGAATGAATGGCTTTCGTAATTATTCTGACTTTATGGATGCTATGGAAAAGGATGCAACGGGTAATCTGGAAAAGAAACTGGTGAATCTCTTATCTACAAATCATACGTATTTTATGAGAGAACCAGAACATTTTACCTATATGCGTCAGACGGTTTTGCCATGGCTTAAGAAAAAAGAAGAGCGGAGAAAAGACCTGCGTATCTGGTGTGGTGCATCGTCTACTGGGGAGGAGCCGTACACTCTTGCCATGATACTTATGGATTATTTTGGATTGGAACATGGAGCCTGGGATACCAAGGTTTTGGCAACGGATATTTCCACGGATGTGTTACAGCATGCGATAGCAGGTTTGTACACGACAGAACAGGTAGAAGTGTTACCTGATAATTGGAAGAGAAGATTTTTCCGCAAAGTGATGAATCAGGAAGTTTATCGTGTAACCGATGAACTGAAAAAGGAAGTGATTTTCCGAAAGTTTAATCTGATGGATGATTTTCCGTTCCGTAAGAAATTACATGTGGTGTTCTTGCGAAATGTAATGATTTATTTTGATGATAGAACCAAGAGGGAACTGATTCAAAAAATCTATGATGTGATGGAGCCGGGAGGCTATCTGTTTATTGGACAGACAGAGTCCTTAGATAAAAGTATTAAGGGATTTGAAATGGTGAAGCCATCCATCTATAGAAAAAGAGAGGAAAGTAAATAATAATGCGACGAATTAGAGTGCTTGTAGTAGAAGACTCCATGTTTTTCAGGGAGCTTCTGGTAAAAACTTTAAGCAAAGATCCTGCACTTGAGATTGTGGCTAGCGCCAGAGATGCGTTTGAGGCCCGTGATGCCATTATCAAGTATCGTCCTGATGTAATGACGTTGGATATTGAGATGCCGCGCATGAGCGGAATTGAGTTCCTACGAAAACTGATGCCACAGTATCCAATGCCAGTCGTTATGGTAAGTGCCTTAAGTGACAAGGTATTTGATGCTTTAAATGCAGGAGCGGTGGACTTTGTAGCAAAGCCTGCCTATAGCGATAGAAAAATGCTGGAAGAATTTGTTTTAAAAGAACTTCCAGTAAAGATAAAAATTGCATCTACAGCCAAAATCGGCAACCTGAAGAAGACTGTAGTACCAACACTCACAGAAAACATTTCGGTGGAAAAGAAGGATTTGATTGTGGCAATTGGAGCTTCTACCGGCGGAACAGAAGCAATTGCAACTATTCTGAAGGAATTTGGAACCGATATACCCGGGGTTGTGGTGGTGCAGCATATGCCTGCAGGATTTACAGAGATGTATGCAAACCGACTAAATGACCAGTGTCGTGTGATGGTTCGAGAAGCAAAAAATGGCGACAAAGTCATGCAGGGACAGGTGTTGCTGGCACCTGGAGGCGATTGTCAGATGCGTGTGGTAAAAGTCAACGGCAGTTATCAGGTAGAGATTAAGCCTGGTCCAAAGGTAAGTGGACACTGTCCGTCAGTGGATGTGTTATTTGAATCCGTTTCTCAATGTGCCAAGGACAGAGCACTTGGTATCATTCTAACAGGAATGGGAGGAGATGGTGCAAAAGGCCTTTTGGCAATGAGAAGAGCCGGCGCCAGAACCATTGGACAGGATGAAGCCAGTTGTGTGGTATATGGTATGCCACGTGTGGCCTATGAATTAGGCGCAGTAGAAACTCAGGAAAAATTAACAGATATTGCTAAGAAGACATATGCTGTTTTAAATACAATGTAAAGGAGATATGATATGAGAATTTTATTAGCAGAAGACGATTTCGTAACAAGAAAGTTTATGAGTAACTTTTTATCAAAGTACGGAGAATGTGACGTTACCGTTGATGGCTTAGAAGCGGTAGACGCATATATGATGGCTTTGGAAGAAGGCAATCCATATGATTTGGTTTGTTTGGACATTATGATGCCAGTAATGGATGGATATCAGGCATTGGTTGGTATTCGTAATCTGGAAAAAGAAAGAAATATCCCAGAAGAAAAAGCAGTTAAAGTGATTATGGCAACTGCATTAAACGATGAAAAGAATGTAAAAATGGCGTTTGAATTAGGTTGTACCATTTACTCTGGTAAACCAATTGACCAGGAAAGATTTGAAGAAGCATTAAAGAGATTAGATTTAATCTAATATTTAGTGACTTATAATACAAAAGGGGAAAGGAGCTACATATGGCAGAGGGATTTAATACAGAAGCCATGCTGGACATGTATCTGTTTGAAAATCAACAATTGCTGGAAAGACTCCAAGAGACAGTTTTAGAGCAGAAAGACGAAGACTGTTTCGATGAAGATGCCATCAATGAAATCTTCAGAACTATGCATACGATCAAAGGTTCATCAGGCGTCATGATGTTTGATGATATTACTGCAGTGGCTCATAAACTGGAAGATATTTTCTATGTTTTAAGAGAAGATCATCCGGATGATGTACCACATTTGCAATTAGTAGAGCATGTTCTAGATGTTGCTGATTTTATTACAAATGAGTTTGAAAAGATTCAGAATGGCGAGAGTGCCGATGGGGATTCAAGTGGTATTATCGCAGAATTAGATGTTTTTCTAAAGAAAATAAAGGGTGAAACAACAGACGCCGTGGCAAAAGAGGAGCCTAAGAAGGTGGCTTCTGCACAGCAGAAATTCTATATCGCGCCAATGGCAACCAGTTCAAGCAAATATTATAGAATTAAGCTTACCTTTAATCCAGGAGTAAATCTGGTAAATGTACATGCATATAAAGCGGTATATGCATTAAAGGAAATCGCAGAGGATATGATATATTCTCCAGAAGATATTATATCTGATGAGAGCTCAGTGGATGAGATTTTCGAAAATGGTTTTAATATTTTACTTCAGACACAGTCGTCAGAAGAAGATATTCGCAATGTTGTGAAAGCTGGCTACGACATCCAGGCTGTGGATGTAGAGAGTTGTTCTGCGGAAGAATATCGCCGAGGTTTTGATGAGGAAGCCCCACTGGTGATTGATTTGGAATCCAGCGTGGAAGAAATCGAGGCAAAAGCAGCAGAGCGCACTCAGGAAACCATTATGGCGGAGGCAAAGACCAAGGAACTTGCTCCTGGTGATTTCGTTATCCAGTCAAAAGAACCTGGTAAAGCGAAAAAACTTGCCAAAGATAAGCCAAAGAAAGTGGAAAAGACTACATATATCAACGTAGATGTGGCCAAGATGGATCAGTTAATGGATTTAATCGGGGAATTAGTTATCTCTGAATCTGTAGTGCTTCAGAATCCAGATCTTAAAGTTCCTGGACTGAATCTCGACAACTTTAACAAGGCTGCCCAGCAGATGTCCAAGATTTCCACGGATTTACAGAATGTTATCATGTCTATGCGAATGGTGCCGCTAACCAATACATTCCAGAAGATGAATCGTATTGTATTCGATGTTTCAAGAAAACTTGGAAAAGACATTGAATTTGAAATGATTGGTGATACCACAGAAGTGGACAAGAACATTGTTGAGCATATTTCTGACCCATTGATGCATTTGGTTCGTAATGCAGTTGACCACGGCATCGAAACCAATGAGGAAAAGAAGGCCGCGGGAAAGACAGAGCGTGGAAAAGTCACTCTTACAGCCAAGACAGAATCAGGTAAAGTATGGATTACGGTTGAGGACAATGGTAAAGGCTTAGATAGAGCTAAGATTATGAATAAAGCACGTAATCAGGGCTTGTTAGATTATAGTAAACCAGAGAGCGCTTACACCGATAAAGAGGTGTTCCAGTTTATTACATTACCAGGCTTTTCAACAAACGAGAAGGTAACGGAATACTCAGGACGTGGCGTAGGTATGGACGTTGTTGTTTCTAACCTTGCATCTGTAGGTGGAAGTCTCGAGATTGAAAGTGAAAAAGGAAAAGGAAGCAAGATGATCTTGAAGATTCCTCTTACACTGGCAATTATTGATGGTATTGTAATGGAAGTTGGAGATACCTCCTTTGTAATAGAAACAGGTGCTGTCAAAGAATTCGTAAGCGTGAACCAGGATATGATGATTATGGATCCGGACAATCGCGAATTTGTTATGATTCGTGGGGAATGTTATCCAGTGCTTCGTATAGGAGACAAGTATCATTTGACCGGTTATCAGACAGAAGTAGAAAAGGGTATGATGGTAATTATGGAAGTGGATGGACAGCAGTTATGTCTATTTGTTGACAGATTGGTTGGAAAACAGGAAATTGTTGTAAAACCAATTCCATCCTACGTGAAAAAAGTAAAAGGTTTATCAGGATGTACACAGCTCGGAGATGGCAGCATTGCCTTAATCCTAGATGGTGCAGGATTGGTAGATTAAGGAGGAAGGATAGGAAATGGGCGAAAGAGATACACAAAAGGGTAAATATGTAACCTTCAAGTCAGGAAGTGAATACTTTGGCCTTAAGATTCAGTATGTAAATGAAATCATTGTTTTTCAGGAGATTACCAAAATTCCGGAAAGCGAAGATTACATTAAAGGACTGATTAACTTACGAGGAAAAATTATTCCAGTCATTGACGTAAGATTACGTTTCAAACAGGAACCGTTCGAATATACAGACAGAACCTGTATCATTGTAGTAAATGTAAAAAATATTGTAGTTGGTTTGATTGTTGAAAAGATTGCTGAAGTAGTAGAGATTCAGGATGAAAATATCATTCCTTCTCCATCTGTTGGAAAGGCTGATAAATCCCAGAATAAATATGTATATGCAATTGGAAAGGTTGGGGATAAGGTAAAATTGTTATTAGACCCAGACAGATTGTTAAACGACGAAGAAATAAATGCATTAGATACAACAAATAATGGTGCGGATAACGAAGGAGAAGAGTAGTCATGAAGGTGAATAAAAAATTGATGATGAGAACAAAAATTATAGTAGGATTTGTTATTCTTGATGTTTTGGTATTGTTTTTACTTTGGGCGGGTTACTCTACTGCAGAACAGATTGTAACACGTTTTGTTCCAGATGATCCAAACGCTGTAAAGTACTTGATGAGTTATAATATTTTCTCAGGTATTATTTTAGGAGCATTCTTAATTATTGCGGGGGGAATCTCAGTTGCAATTCCAAGACAGCTTCGTAGAAGCAGAAAGAACTTAATCGATATTACCCGTGAAATTGCAAAAGGTAATATGGATGTAGAAATCAAAAAGATTTATAACGATGAATTTGGTGCTGTTATTGATGAATATGTAGTTATGGTAGATTCTATTCGTAACCAGGCACTTGCTGCTCAGGCAGTAGCAGAAGGGGATATGACAGTAACAGTTATTCCATCTTCTGATGTAGATACTATGGGTAATGCTCTTGCAACATTGGTGGACAGAAATGGACATGCTCTTGGCAATATTAATGATGCAGCATATCAGGTTATGATTTCTGCATCTCAGGTGGCAAGTGCATCTGATGCATTGGCACAAGGCTCTACAGAGCAGGCCAGTGCCATCGAACAGATTACTTCATCTATTAGTGAAATCGCTGAAAAGACAAGAGAAAATGCGGCACAGGCCAATACAGCCGCTGATTTAGTAAATGTGGCAATTAGAGACGTAGAAAAAGGCAACGAAGAAATGCGTGAAATGGTTATCGCCATGGATGATATTAATAAATCATCTGAAAGCATTTCTAAGATTATCAAAGTTATTGATGACATTGCATTCCAGACCAATATTCTTGCGCTGAATGCTGCAGTAGAAGCTGCACGTGCAGGTGATGCAGGTAAAGGCTTTGCAGTAGTAGCAGAAGAAGTTCGTAATCTTGCGGCAAAGAGTGCTGCAGCAGCGGCAGAAACTGCAGAAATGATTGAAGATTCTATTGCAAAAGTAGCAGTTGGATCTAAGCTTGCAGATGAAACAGCAAAAGCATTAGAAGATATCTCAAAAGCAGTTAAGGAAAGCGAAGTAATCATTAATAACATTGCTGAATCATCTAATTATCAGGCAACAGCAGTTGCTCAGATTAATCAGGGAATCGGACAGGTTTCACAGGTCGTTCAGACCAATTCAGCAACAAGTGAAGAATGTGCTGCAGCTAGTGAAGAACTTTCAAATCAGGCAATTCGTATGAGAGATTTACTCTCTATTTACAAATTAAATGAAGCAGAACATACTCCAGTGGCAGATGATGTTGAAGTAGAAACCGTGGCAGAACATGTAAACGAACCAATCATTTCTCTTGGGGAAGGATTCGGAAAATATTAGAGTTTCAGGGCTGTCGCAATAGGAATAGATTGCGACAGCCCTAGTTTATATTTTACTTTTTGGAGGCAATCAGATGGGAAAATATGATTACCAAAAATCTTATGCAAGACAAATTGAAAGTATAGTCATTGTTATCTGTGCATTTTACAGCTTTACACAGTTATTTTTGGGATACAAAAACGACTGGAATCCAGTGGGACAGATGGTAGTACTTTGTGGAATGCTGATTTCATGGATTTATTTCTTTGGACAGTATCAGACTTATGAAGTTCGAGCATATGTTACAAGTATTATGTCGCAGTTAACAGTATTTATGTATGCTGCAGAAGTAGGGGACTTTTACTCTGTAATATCTGTCTACCTTAGTTTGTGTATTGCATTGGGATTATATGGTATTCCGAAAGTAATGACTATACCATTAATATCATATACAGGAATTATTCTTCACTGTATTTTTATTGATAAATCTTTGGCCTGGGGACACTATGATTCCGATTTGGGAATGGTAATGAGAGTACTGCAGGGCTATTTGGTATGGTTTGTAGTTTTCTATTTGGTTTATCGTTATCAGACGACACAGGAAAGTATGTTGGAAATGATCGATGCTTTAAAGAAATCAGAGCGTCAGAAGGATGATTTCCTGGCAAATGTTAGCCATGAAATTCGTACACCAATTAATACCATTTGTGGCATTAGTGAAATTATGCTGAGGGATGGTGTTCCTCAGGAAATGAAAGAAGATATATTAAATATTCAGTCAGCTGGCCGCAACCTGATGATGGTAGTAAGTGATATTCTTGATTACTCTGAACTTCAGGAAGGTGAGTTTGATATCGTAGAGGAAAACTATTATGTTAGTTCTACGATATATGATGTCATTAATATGACCATGGCGAAAAAGAGTGAGAAAAAATTAGAACTGATTATCAACTGTGATGCAAATATTCCTAGTGTTCTGATTGGGGATGAGCAGAAGATTCGTCGTGTTATTATGAACCTTGTGAATAATGCGATTGAATTTACAGAAGAAGGCTGTGTATGTATTGAATTTGGATACCGTAAAGAAGAATATGGCGTAAACTTAATTGTTACCGTAAAAGATACTGGTAGCGGTATGTCCAAAGAAGACATTGAAAAACTATTCGTCAAGTTTTCACAGGTTGATATGGGACGAACAAGAAAAAAAGGTGGCGTTGGGCTGGGACTTGCCATTGCACAGGCCATTATATATAAAATGGGTGGTTTTATTACCGTTAAGAGTGAGCTTGGAAAAGGTAGTGAATTCCGCTTTGTTATTCCACAAAAGGTATTTGATGAGAAGCCAATTGCGGAAATTCCAAATAAAGAAGAGATTAATGCAGCTGTTTACATCAACATGGAACAGTTTGAATATACGGCACTTCGAGATGAATATAGTAATAATATACGTCAGATTACAGAGCAAGCGGGCGTTAAAGTTCGAGTATTCCGTAATCTTATGGAATTGAAACGTTGGTCTAAACGAGAGAGATATAATCAGATATTTATTAGTTTAAAAGAATATCAGGAAGATTCTGTATTCTTTGATAATTTATCAATGCAGGCTAAGGTTCATGTGATTTTGGACAATAGTGATGAAGCAAAGGTTCAGAATCGATTAATCAATAAGATTATTAAACCGTTCTTCGTGCTTTCGATTATGACTGCTTTGAAGAATCAGAACAGGGACGAAAAAGAAGAAGGAAGAATTCTAGATGATGCACATCAGTTATATGCACCAGATGCAAGTGTATTGGTAATTGATGATAATCAGATGAATATTCGAGTTGTAGAAGGCCTATTAAAAGAATACGGATTGAAAGTGGATTCTGCATTAAGTGGTCCAGAAGGAATTGCGATGTTAGAGAACAGAAGCTATGATATGGTATTCTTAGACCATATGATGCCAGAGATGGATGGTGTAGAAACATTACATCATATTCGTCGCAAACAGGACTCTTATTTCAAGGAGATTCCAATTGTTGCGCTGACAGCCAATGCTATCGCTGGAACAAGAGAAATGCTTATCAAAGAAGGATTTGACGATTTCCTTCCAAAGCCAGTAGAAAGCTCCGTTCTGCAGCGTGCATTAAAACGTCACATTCCTATTAAGAAACAGAAGTCTTTGGAAGAATATGTACAGAATGAACCTGTTGAAGAAGTGGCAGAAAAACCTGTGGCGGTGAAATCTATGCCAGAAACAAAGGTAAAACCTGCAACTACAACATCTTCAGAACTTCAAATTGGGGATTTAGAGATTTCCAAAGGTATTATGTACTGTGGAAACCAGAAAAACTACATTGAAATCTTAAAAACCCACCGTGATAGTGGCGAAGAAAACATGAGTGCGTGTCAGGCTCTTTTTGATAAAGAAGATTGGAAGAACTATACCATTACAGTTCATGGCATTAAGAGCTCTATGATGAGCATCGGCGCTGTAAAACTATCAGAAATGGCCAAGGCTTTGGAAATGGCAGGAAAAGGCGAGGACTATACATATATTCGTGCAAATCACGAACCTATGATGGATGAATATCGTCGCATCATTGACATTTTGAATCATAGCGATGTGTTAGGGGCACCAAAAGCGGCAGAGGCGGTTTGTGAAAAAACTGAAATAGAAGAGTCTGTTTTTGCAAATATGTTAACCGAAATGGAAAACGCTTCCTATGAATTAGATGACGCAAAGATGAAGGGAATCTTAGATCAGCTTAGCGCATATTCCTATGGAGGCAAGGATTTAGCGAAAGAACTTCAGACTGTATACAAAAAGGTTGAGATGTCAGATCTTATGTCTGCATATGAAACTGTAGTGAAACTAAAAGACAAAATCAAAAAGGCTTAAGAGGAAATGCTATGTTTAGAAAATTACACAAATTATTCTTAAGTGATGAAATTGAAATGAAAGAAAGGCTGTTCCGTGTGATTTTATTGGTGGGAACAGTTGCGGTAGCTGCGGCAATTATTCAGGGATTGACACTTGTAAATGCCTGGAATCTGATGATTGTTTATGGAATTATGTTTGTGGCGTTCATTGTGGCATTCATATCTACATTTAGATTCCGTAATACGGATTTTGCGGCAATGTTAATCGGTGTGGTTATTATTATGATTGCGCTTCCGTTTATTTTCTTCAAAGGAGGCGGAATCAATAGTGGTGCATCTACCTGGATGTGTATGGGATTATTCTATGTGTTTTTGATGTTTACAGGAACGAAGAGATGGATATTCCTGACACTTACTTTGTTCACAGATGTGACCTGCTATGTTGTGGCATTTTTATATCCAGATGCAGTGGATGAACTTGCTACTCCATTTGAGATTCATTTTGATGCGGGATTTGCGGTTATTGTAGTTGGTTTGACGATTGGTACAATCATGAGCTTTCAAACAGCAGTATATGAGCGTGAACGAAGAATTAATGAAGAACAAAAGCGGGAATTAGAATCATTAAGCAAATCAAAAGATATTTTCTTTGCTAGCATGAGTCATGAAATTCGTACACCTATTAATTCTATTGTAGGTTTGAATGAATTGATTTTGCGCGAGAACCCATCGGAAGATATTCAAAATTACGCTAAGAATATACAGAATGCCAGCAAGATGCTGTTATCTCTGGTGAATGACATCTTGGATTTGTCACAGCTTGAGATTAATAAAATGCAGCTTGCGGATGAAGACTATCGTATATATGATATGTTCCACGAAATTGTGGACATTATGAAGATCCGCATGAATGACAAGAAATTGAAGTTTATGGTAGATATTGATAGTTCTTTGCCAGCTGTGTTACGTGGTGATGAAAGACGTATAAAACAGGTTTTACTGAATATTCTTAGTAATGCTGTGAAATACACCCAGGAAGGTTCTGTGACATTAACGTGTAAACATGAGATGCTGGAGGATGGCAGAGCAAATATCATTATTTCTGTAGCGGATACAGGAATTGGTATTCGTAAAGAGGAATTGGATTATTTGTTTGATGCATTTATGCGTTTAGACATTAAGCAGACGAATCGCATCGAAGGAACGGGATTAGGACTTTCGATTACAAAGCATTTAGTGGATTTAATGGGAGGAAAGATTACCGTAGACAGTATCTATACCCAGGGATCTTTGTTTACTGTTAAGATTCCTCAGACCATCATTGATGATGCTTCTATGGGAGAATTCCTATCAGAACAGGATGCTCACACGGTATCAGCATATTACAGCAAATCTTTTGAAGCGCCAGAAGCGAGAATTTTGATTGTGGATGATGATGACCTGAATCTGATTATTACAACAAAACTTCTTCAGGATACGAAGATGTCCATAGATACTGCCAGCAGTCCGGATGAATGTTTGCGTAAAACCATGCGCCGTTACTATAATTTGATTTTTATGGATTATATGATGCCAGAGCGAGATGGTGGAGAAGTCTTAAAAGAGATTCGCAAACAGGAAAATGGATTGTGTAAAGATACTCCGGTTGTATTATTGTCAGCCAATGTATTTGGTGACAAAATGACTGAATACCAGCAAATGGGATTTGATGGAATGTTGGAAAAACCAATTAATGCTACTAAATTGGAAGAGGAAGCGCTTAAATTTATTCCAGAGGAACTGATAGAGTATCGTAAGGAAAATAGTTTCAATGGTCAAAACGAAGGTTTTGTTTCTCGTTTGTTAACACGTAAACGTAAAAAAGTATATATTGCTTCGGATAGTATTTGTGATTTGCCACAAGAATACAAAGATAAATATGATATTAAGATTATGGATTTATATATCCAGACCAAATACGGAAGATTCCGTGATTCTCAGGAATTGGATGTTAATAACCTTGCACAGTATTTGTCAGATAGTGAAAGTAAGGCAGAATCTTGGGCTGCGTCGGTAGAAGAGTATGAAAAATTCTTTGCAGAGGCATTGACAGAAGCAGAGGAAGTGATATATATTTCATTGGCTTCGAAAGTTGGAAAGTGTTATTGGAATGCAAAAGAAGCAGCGAAGGGATTCTCCCATGTGCATATTGTGGATTCAGGAATGCTTTCTTGTGGCCAGGGGCTGTTGGTTCTGTCTGCTGGTAAGATGGCGAATGAGGGGGCTACAGTTCAGGAGATTTGTTCTGAGTTGGAGCGATTGAAAAAGAAAACGGACTCTTCTTACATCATTCCAAAGGTTAATATCCTGTATCAAAAAGGTTTAACAGATAAAATCACTGCAACAATATGTGATATGTTTAACTGGCATCCAGTCTTGGGATGTGCAAGAGGTTCCGTTCATGTGTTTGGAATTCGTGCTGGCAAGATGGAAAATGTATGGCGCAAGTATATTCGTTTCCATTTACGAAATAAGGCGAAGATTAATGATGAGATAATTTTCATTGTTCATGCAGGACTTAATGTTAGACAGCAAGAACTGGTTCAGGAAGAGGTTAGAAGATGTATTAAGTTTAAGAAAGTAGTATTTACTTCTGCATCTCCATCTAACGTATGTAATGCGGGATTAGGTTCTATAGGTATCGGTGTATTCCGAAAGTAAATTGATGAGGTTTATATGGAAAATATTTTTGAAATTTTAAAAGCGATTTTATTTGGTATTGTAGAAGGTATTACAGAGTGGCTTCCAATTAGTAGTACAGGACATATGATTTTGCTTAACGAGTTTGTGCAATTAGATGTAAGCGAAGAATTCTGGGATATGTTTCTGGTGGTAATCCAGTTAGGCGCGATTCTTGCAGTTGTGGTTTTATTTTGGAATATTATTTGGCCATTTGGCTTATCGAAAAATGTTCATGAGTTTTTCTCAGATAACGGAGATAAGGGCTTCTGGAAACAGAAAAACTGGCTTGTAGGACCAATTGCAGTAAAAATGGAAATCATCATTAACTGGTTAAAAATTGTTGTTGCATGTATTCCTGCAATTGTATTTGTTATATTGGATTTGGATGATCTTTGCGACCAGTATTTTTACAATGCAACAGGAGTTTCCATTGCATTAATTGTATTTGGTGTTGCATTTATCCTGATTGAAAATCGTAAGGCTACCAAATATGCAAAAGCAGAAGAGTTGATGCAGATTACTTGGAAGATGGCGATGATGATTGGAATATTTCAGTTATTAGCAGCTGCATTTCCAGGAACTTCACGTTCAGGAGCTACGATTTTAGGAGCACTTCTGATTGGGGTATCCAGAAAAGCAGCGAGTGAATTTACATTTATTCTTGCGATTCCAGTAATGTTAGGGGCAAGTTTATTAGAGTTGCTGGATTTTGGCTTTCATTTATCCGGAAGCGAATGGGTAATTTTGGCGGTAGGAATGATTAGTGCATTTTTAGTATCTATTATCGTAATCAAGTTCCTGCTTAGTTATATTCGCAAACATGATTTTAAAGTTTTCGGCTGGTATCGAATTGTGCTTGGCACTCTAGTTTTACTGTGTGGAGTGGCAGGAATCATTGAATTGTTCTAGGAAGTTGCAAAATGATGAAATTGTATGTGGCAAATGTTGAGTGCCTGAATAACACACAGACATTTGCGAAGTATTTGAGCAAAGTGAATGAGCGGCGGAGGACAAAGGTTCTCCGCTGTAAAAATGAAGAGGACAAGAAGCGTACGCTGTTAGCGGGATATTTGTTGGCTGTTGCTTTGGAGAATGAAGGTTATACATATGATAATCTGGAGTTTTCCAGAACAGCAGAGGGGAAACCATATGTTGAGGCTCATCCAGAAATCTGTTTTAGTATAAGCCATTCAGGGAAATATGCTGTTTGTCTTATTTCAGATCAAAATGTGGGTGTGGATGTGGAATATAAAAACCGCAAACTATTATTGAGTGGGAATGATAGCAAATTATTGTCCGTAATCAAAAGT
Organism: Lachnospiraceae bacterium; assembly: GCA_015057035.1. GTDB lineage: Bacteria > Bacillota > Clostridia > Lachnospirales > Lachnospiraceae > Roseburia. The sequence goes on from SVFC01000009.1 coordinate 43,392, forward strand.
AGTTTTTCAGAAGAAGAGTTTGTGGATTATCAAAATACACCGAAAGAATTACAGACAGAATTTTTCTTAAGACTGTGGACTAGAAAAGAAGCTGTCAGTAAAGCAATAGGAAAAGGTCTTGCTATGGATTTTTCCAAAATCTGTGTGTCAGATGAGAATGTTTTGTCCTTCTGGCTGGATGAAGAGTACTATATCAGTGTTTATCGGGAAAAGGATCAGTTGCAGAAAGAGGATTTAGAGATATGTATGATGAATTAACGGCAAAAGATATTCAAAAGATGGAAGAAGAAATCGAATATCGCAAGTTGGTAGTTCGAAAAGAAGCGTTAGAAGACGTAAAAGAAGCTCGTGCTCATGGAGATTTGAGCGAGAACTTCGAATATAAGGCGGCGAAAAAATTCAAAAATGAAAATGAGAGTCGCATTCGTTATCTGGAAAAAATGATTCGAACTGCAAAGGTGATTTCAGAGGATTCTGCTGAAGATGAAGTGGGTATGAATAATACGGTGGAATTGTTTTTTGAAGAAGATAATGAAGTTGAAACCTATAAGATTGTTACTACCGTAAGAAGTAATTCCTTGAAGAATCTGGTGAGTAAGGAATCACCTCTTGGGGCAGCAATTTACGGACACAAGGTAGGAGACAGATGTGAAGTAAAAGTCAATGACAATTACTCTTATTATGTTGAGATTCGTAAAATAGAAAATACAGTGGATGATGGAAGCGATGAATTAAGAAAATTCTAGTGCTTTTTAAAGGAGAATATTGTGAAAGTATCGCAGATTTTAAAAGAAGATAAAGTGACTATTTCCTGTGAGATGTTTCCACCAAAGCAGGGAACTATGTTGGAAAACTATAAAGGAATTGTTGCGGAAATGGCAAAACTGAAGCCGGCCTACTTAAGCTGTACTTATGGTGCAACAGGTGGCACTTCAGATTATACGGTTGAGATTGCTGATGCAATAAATGCACACGGAATTCCGGCTATAGCACATTTGACCTGTGCGTCATCTACCAAAGAAAAGGTAGATACAGTAATCAATCAACTAAAGAGTCGTGGAATTGAAAATATCCTGGCCTTACGTGGAGATATTCCGGAGAACGTGGATTTTCCATTGCCTAATCAGTATCACCATGCAGTGGAGTTAATTGCTCAGATTAAACAGGCAGGCGATTTTTGTATTGGTGGAGCATGTTACCCAGAAGGACATCCAGAAGCTGCCACCATGGAAGAAGACCTAATCCATTTAAAGGAGAAAGTGGATGCTGGTTGCGAGTATCTTACCACGCAGATGTTTTTTGACAATAACATTTATTACAATTTTATGTATAAAGCTTTGAAGAAAGGAATTGATGTTCCAGTAGTAGCTGGAATTATGCCTGTAACCAATGCTAATCAAGTAAAACGTATTATTTCCTTATCTGGTAACTTGGTTCCTTCTAAGTTTATCAATATTGTAGACCGTTTCGGTGACAATCCAGATGCTATGAAGCAGGCTGGAATTGCTTATGCTACAGAACAGATTATTGACCTGATTGCTAATGGGGCAAATCACATCCACATCTATTCTATGAATAAGCCAGATGTGGCTGAAGCAATTATGAATAATTTATCCTATATCTATGTAAGGGGATAGCCCTTTTCCACAAAATGTGCTATAATATCTCTAAAGTTGCAATTTTGCTTATGTGAGATTGGATATGGAGAAAACATATGGCTAGAAAAGGATTGGCTGGACAATTAAATATGTTTGATTTTTTTAAGTCCATGGAAGATATTCCAATGGGTGAGGTGCAGATGGTGTCTTTGATGCCAGAGGATGAGCTAGAAGTGGCGGCTGAACCAGAAGTGATTGAAGAACCGGATGTGGTAGAATCTCAGAATGAGATAGAAATTCAGGAACAGGAAATAGAGAAGACTGCTGTCAAGAAGGAAACTACACCACGCAAGAAACCGAAGAAGACTGTAGAACAACCTGTAGAAACGATTCCAAAGAAGGTGGAACCAGTTTCGATTCCTGAACCAGAAAAAGCAGAAAGTGATGAAGAGTCTTCCCGTCCAACGGTCAAAGTACAGAGAATCACATCCTCTGGAAACGATAAACCAGCAATGTGCCGTCAATATGTAATCGATGGAAGACAGTTAGAAATTGCCTACATAAATTACAATAAAGTGCGCATTACAAGGGAAGGACAGGAACCTGAGGTTTATGTTTTTGAATCTTCCAAAGAGGCGGTAGATTATTATGTGCAGAAAATGCAGGAATTAGAACCAGAAGAGGAATAGGAGAGGTTTTTATGAAAAGAGAAGAAGAATTAGTAAAACAGCTGACAGATATGGTGAAGGACACCAAGGCTGGAAAAGTACACTGGAATGTGATATGTCAGACGACAGAATATAACGACGCAGCGACAAAACCAACAGTAGAAGAAGATGGTTTACAGTGGACTGTGGATGAGTGTTATGTGTCTTATCACTGTGAATACAAAGGAAAAGAGTTTTTAATGATTACATACGAGATGCTCCATACTGCAGGAGACAAGGTAAAATCTACAAATCTTGTATTTTTACCACCATTAGGTGTTCGTTATTTTGATATTCACACATTATTACCATATTCTGTTGAAGCATCTCAGATGCTGATATATCAGGTGCATTCTTTATGGACATTGTTGCTTGACATGCACAAAGCTAACCCAGACAGTGTAACGATGGATGTAAGTGAGAGAGTATTAACAATTGAGGATTAATGAGGTAGGGCTGTAGCTGAATGCGACAGCCCTATTGTGCAGTAAATATGTTTTATTGGGGGAAAATATGAGCAGAATCTATTTAAATGATGAATGGCTTTTTACAGAAGAATTCAGTGAAAATTTATGTGATCATAAGATTGCGTTGGGCGGATTAACCGAGGTTCGCCTTCCTCATACATGTAAGGAATTACCATTTAACTATTTTGATGAGAATGACTATCAGATGGTCAGTGGTTATCGAAGAGTGCTTTTTGCTCCAGAAGAATGGAGTGGGAAAGCAATTTTATTTACCTGTGAGGGTGCAGCTCATGAAACCACAGTTTACGTAAACGGACAGGTTGTGGCGAAGCATGCCTGTGGATATACTGGCTTTACAGTGGATATTGCCAATTATCTGGTTTATGGTCAGGAAAATACCATTGTACTTCGAGTAGATAGTAGAGAAAGCTTGAATGTTCCTCCATTTGGATTTGTAATTGATTATATGACTTTCGGTGGAGTATACCGCGAAGTTTATCTGGAAGTGAAAGAACCAGAATATATCCAGGATGTTTTTGTGAAAACAGAAGTGAACATTAGTGGAAGTGAAGATGTATGTCTTGTTTGCCAGGTAGAACTATCTGAAGCAATGCGTATGCGTAGTTCTGTTGACAAAACCCAATGGAGTCTTGTAGGAAGTCTTTCCAGGGCATTTACAGATGTTTGTCCATATGACGAGAAGGATGAGTTCAACAAGGAAACGTTCATTTTTGAAGAAATCTTAGATATACAGGAATCCAAAATTTTTTCTATTGATAGTGTGATGATTCATCATATTCATATGTGGAATTCCACAAAACCATATCTCTACAATTTGAAAGTAGAATTAGTAGGAGATTCACAGGTTTATGATACCTTTACGACACGTTTTGGATTCCGTCAGGTAGAGTTTAAGGCGGACGGATTTTATCTAAACCATGAGAAGTTTAAGATTCGCGGATTGAATCGCCATCAGAGTTATCCATATGTAGGATATGCAATGCCAGAGAGCATGCAGAAACTGGATGCGGACATTTTGAAAAAAGAACTTGGCTGTAATGCAGTTCGTACTTCCCATTACCCACAGTCGCACCATTTTATTGACCGATGTGATGAACTGGGACTTTTCGTGTTTATGGAATTTCCAGGCTGGCAGCATATCGGTGATGGCGACTGGAAGATGCAGGCTTGCCAGAATGCTAGAGATATGATCTGTCAATTCCGCAATCATCCATCTATTATGATTTGGGGAATTCGTATTAATGAATCGGGAGATGACGATGCTTTCTATACAGAAACCAATCGTATTGCCCATGATTTGGATGATACAAGACAAACAGGTGGTGTCCGAAACTTTAAAAACAGCCATTTGTTAGAGGATGTTTATACATATAATGAGTTTGTTCATGATGGTGTGAAACCAGGCTGCGAACCAAAGAAAAACGTTACTTCGGATATATCGAAGGGATATCTGATTACAGAATATAATGGACATATGTATCCAACGAAGCCATTTGACTGGGAAGAGCATCGGTTAGAGCATGCCATGCGTCATGCAAGAGTGATTGATGCAGTTGGCAAAGAAGCCGACATTGCGGGAAGTTTTGGCTGGTGCATGTTTGATTATAATACTCACAAGGATTTTGGAGCAGGAGACAGAATCTGTTATCATGGTGTGACGGATATGTTCCGTAACTCTAAGCTGGCGGCATCTGTATATGCATGTCAGCAAGAAGAGTCAATAGTGCTTGAGGTAAGTTCTTCTATGGACATCGGAGAACATCCAGCCACAAACCTTGGAAATGTTTATCTGTTTTCCAATGCAGACAGCGTAAAAATGTATAAGAATAATCATTTTATCAAGGAATATACCAGTAAGGATTCGACATTCCAGGGAATTGCTCATGGTCCAATCCTCGTGGATGATTTTGTGGGAGATATGCTAGAAACCGTGGAAGGATTTGAGCCAAAACAGGCCAAGATGATTGCAGAAGCGCTTAATTATATTGCGATTCACGGATATCAGAACTTTCCATTACATATTATCTGGAAAGCATTGAAGGCTGTTGTTGGTTATCATATGAAACCAGAAGATTTGGTAAACTTATATATCAAATATATCGGTAACTGGGGTGAAACAGCTACAGAATACCGATTTGAAGCGATTAAAAATGGCGAAATCATAAAAACAATTTATAGAAAACCTATGAAGTCCCTTCATTTGGAAACAAAGGTATCACATACAACATTGGTAGAGAAACATAGTTATGATGTTGCTGCAATTCGTCTGCGTGCGTTGGACGATAATGATAATCTTGCTCCTTACTACCAGGAAGGATTTAGCGTAGAAGTGGAAGGACCAATTGCATTAATTGGACCAGAGGTTATTTCCTTAAAAGGTGGTATGGGTGGACTGTATGTGAAATCGTTGGGAAAAGCCGGACAGGGAAAAGTTCGAATTCACAATCAGCAGTTAGGAACCACAGAAGTGGTATTTGAGATTGTAAAAGAAGGATAGGAGAAGGACTATGATTAGAAGATTAGGAAATGTATTTGTCTTAGATACACCAAATACCAGTTATGTTCTTGGAGTACTTCCAACCGGTCACGTGGAGCATATGTACTATGGAGAACGTATTACCATTGATTCCGAGGAAGAAGCGGTAGCGTTGCGTGAAAAACGTGTATGTACTCCTGGAAACACAGTGTATTACAATGATGATAATAAATCATTGCCACTAGAAGATGTGCGTTTGGAAATGTCCTCAGGAGGAAAAGGAGACATTAGGGAGCCGTTTATCGAAGTGACACATCACGATGGTAGTTTTACCTCGGATTTTCTATATGAGGATGCGGAAATCAAACATGGAAAAACACCATTTGAAACTCTTCCTGGATCTTATGAAGAAAATGATCTGGTCGATGAATTGGTGCTTACACTTAGAGATAAAAACTATCAGTTAACTTTGGAATTACATTATTTTGCTTTCTTAAATCAGGATATAATTTCTCGTTCTGCAAAGCTGATTAACACTAGTGAAGAAACCATTACAGTAGAAAGACTTATGAGTACACAGTTGGATTTACAAACTTCTGACTGGGTATTATCTACATTCCACGGGGCATGGGCGCGTGAAATGAAACGCTTTGATATGACTGTGAATGCAGGCAAGGTAGTGAATGAATCCTATTGTGGATGCTCATCTAACAGAGCAAATCCATTTATTATGTTATCTAAGGCAGACACTGGGGAAGACCATGGTGTTTGTTATGGTTTAAACTTGATTTACAGCGGTAACCATTACGAAGCAGTAGAAGTAAGTGCTTTTGGTAAGACAAGAGTGGTATGTGGTATTAATCCTAGATCCTTCCAGTTTGTGGTTGAGCCAGGAGAATTCTTCGAAGCACCAGAAGTAGTTATGACTTATTCTAAGAAAGGTTTTAACGGAATGAGCCAGAATATGCATTCCTTTGTTCGTGAATGCATTGTTCGCGGTACATGGAAGAAAAAGATTCGTCCAGTACTTCTGAACAGCTGGGAAGCTGCTTATTTTGAAATCAACGAAAGCAAGCTTTTAAAACTTGCAAAAGCAGGTAAAGAAGTTGGTATTGAACTGTTTGTCATGGATGATGGTTGGTTCGGAACCAGAGATGACGACACCCAGTCCCTGGGAGATTGGTATGCCAATACCAAGAAACTTCCGAATGGTGTGGCTGGTCTTGCCAAAAAAGTCAATGAATTAGGTCTGGATTTTGGTATCTGGGTGGAACCAGAAATGGTAAATGTAAATAGTGATTTATATCGCACACATCCAGAATGGGTGATGGAGATTCCTGGTAAGCCACATTCAGAGAGCCGTAATCAGAGAATTTTAGATTTTTCAAATCCAGAAGTAGTAGAATATATGACAAAGCAGATGGAAAATGTATTTTCCTCTGGAAATATCGCTTACGTAAAATGGGATATGAATAGAATCTTTTCGGATTATTATTCACAGGCACTTCCAGCAAATCGCCAGAAAGAAGTAGCACATCGATATATGATGGGATTGTATAAGATGCTGGAGTCTTTGAACAAATCTTTCCCAGATATTTTATTCGAGGGATGTGCATCTGGAGGAAATCGTTTCGACCTTGGTATGTTATGTTATTTCCCACAGATTTGGGCCAGCGATGACACAGATGCGATTTACCGTGTGCAGGGGCAGACGGGATACAGCTATGGATATCCAATGTCTACAGTAAGTGCCCATGTATCTGATTGTCCAAATCATCAGACACTTCGCAACACTCCAATGGCTACACGCTTCCAGGTAGCGGCATTTGGTGTGCTAGGATATGAGTGCAATCTGTGTGAAATGAAGAAAGAAGATGTAAAAGACATTAAGGAACAGATTGCCCTTTATAAGCAATGGCGTGAGGTTCTTCAGTTTGGTACCTTCTATCGTCAGAAACAGGGGAATGTATATCAGTGGACCTGTGTTAGTGAGGATAAGACCAAAGCAGTAGGAATGATGCTTCAGGTTCTGTTTGATGCCAATACACATTACGAAGAATATGTTCCTCAGGGACTAAAAGAAGATACAAAATACCATTTCTTTAATCGTGAATTAACTTTTGATATTAAGGATTTTGGTGGACTGATTAATCAGGTGTCTCCAATTCATATTAAACAGGATTCGCTATTACATAATACCATTTCGAAGTTTATTCGTATGCCTGGGGAAAAAGAAGATTGTGTTGCTTCAGGGAAACTTCTTATGGAAGGTGGCGTAAAACTGAAACAGGGATTTGGTGCAACAGGGTATGCAGAAGATATTCGTTTCTGGCAGGATTTTGCATCAAGAATGTATTTTATGGAAAGGATAGAAGAATAGATATGGCAAAATTATTTTTTCGTTATGGAGCGATGGGAAGCTCTAAAACAGCAAATGCATTAATGGTAGAGTATAATTACAGAGAGCGTGGCAAAAAGGCAATTATGGCAAAGCCTATGACAGATACAAGAGATGGAAAACTGATTATTCGTTCCAGAATCGGTTTGGAACTTCCATGTATTCTGGTTGAGGATCTGGTGAAGATGTCAGAGGAAGAGTTACAGCAGCATGATTGTGTTATCGTTGACGAAGCACAGTTCTGTAACAAATCTCAGATTGAGTTTTTCGTTCATTTGGTAGATGACCTTAATATTCCAGTTATCTGCTATGGTCTTCGTGCAGACTTCCGTAATGAATTGTTTGAAGGAAGCCTGTGGCTGTTAGCATGGGCGGATGTGATCGAAGAGATTCGTACTGTATGCTGGTGTGGAAAGGCCGCCAGAACCAATGCTAGATTTAACGATCAGGGGATTATCCGTGAAGGAGACCAGGTTTGTCTCGGTGGCAATACTTCCTATATTGCATTATGTCGCAAACACTGGAAGGAAGGCAATTTAGGACCTCGTTTCAGAGAACTCTTAGAAGAGTTTAATTAAGAACAGTAAGGAAGTAATATGATGAAAGAATTAGGATATGCGGTTGTTACTGGTGCCAGCGCAGGAATTGGAATGTTTCTCGCAGAAGGTTTGGCGCAGAGAGGATATCCCCTTGTGCTTGTTGCAAGAAGAGAAGAGCGCCTAAAACAACTGGCAGAGCGCTTAAAGCAGCGATATAATGTGGAATGTCAGGTAGTAGCCTGCGATGTGTCCAGAATAGAAGAATGCCAGAGGTTGATGAGTGTAATCGAAACATTAGAAGTTGATATATTCATTAATAACGCAGGTTTTGGAGATTGTAGTCCTTTTATAAAAGGGGATTTACAGAAAGAACTGGATATGGTGGATGTGAATGTTAAAGCAGTTCATACCTTAACAAAACTCATACTCCAGAAAATGCAGAAGACAGATAGGGGGTATATACTCAATATTGCATCATCTGCAGGGTTAATCCCAGCAGGACCATATATGGCAACCTATTATGCCACAAAGGCTTATGTGACAAGCCTTACTCAGGGGATTGCTCAGGAACTTCGTGAAGCAAAGTCCCGTATATATATTGGTTGTGTCTGTCCGGGACCGGTAGATACAGAATTTAATGCTGTTGCCAATGTAGAGTTTTCCCTTCCAGGAATTTCAGCAGAATATTGTGCACAGTACAGTCTTAAGAAAATGTTTCAAAAGAAAACGGTTATCATACCAACATTTACAATGAAACTAGCCTTATTTGGAGTGCGTTTGCTTCCAAGGAAATGGTATGTGGCCATTACAGCCAGACAACAGAAAAAGAAATTAAACAGAGGTTAATATGATATTTTTTAATTGTGATTATACAGAAGGAGCGCATCCTGCGATTTTAGAGAGATTATCAGCCACAAATATGGAACAGACCATTGGTTATGGTATGGATGACCATTGTAAGCATGCTGCGGAGTTGATTAAGAAAGAATGTAATAATGAGAAGATAGATGTACATTTTTTGGTAGGCGGAACTCAGACCAATGTAACAGTTATAGATGCGGCGTTGAAGCCTTATCAGGGGGTAATCTGTGCTGCGTCAGGACATATTAATGTGCATGAGACTGGAGCAGTAGAAGCTTCTGGTCATAAATGTATCACCATCCCATCCATGGATGGAAAAATATATGAACCAGAGATTCGAGAGATTCTTTCTAATCATTATGCGAATGGTGGAGACGAACACATGGCACAGCCTAAGATGGTGTACATATCCAATCCTACGGAATATGGAACCATTTATAGTAAGGCTGAATTAGAAGGCCTTTATGCACTTTGTAAGGAATATGGTGTGTATCTGTTCTTAGATGGCGCCCGTCTAGGGTATGGACTAGCTAGCAAAGAAAATGATTTAACTTTAGAGATTATTGCTCAAAATACCGACGTATTTTACATCGGTGGAACCAAGGTTGGAGCACTGTTCGGGGAAGCGGTAGTAATCAGTCATGACGATATTAAACCGGATTTCCGTTATAATATCAAGCAGCACGGAGGAATGCTGGCAAAGGGGCGTTTGCTGGGAGTTCAGTTTGAAACCTTGTTTGAAAGTGGTTTGTATTATGAGATTTCAGCGCATGCAATGCATATGACAGAAATAATACGTGACAAACTGACTTGTTTGGGTGTAAAATTCTTCGTGCAATCGCCAACGAATCAGCTTTTTGTTATTTTATCCAATACAGCAATTGCACAGTTGAGTACCAATTATAAACTGGAAATCATGGACAAAGTGGACGCAGAACATACAGTAGTGCGTATCTGCACTTCGTGGGCAACCAAGGAAGAAAATGTGACTGCCTTTTTGGCAGATGTAGAAAGGGCTCTTTCATGAAAAAAATATTATTTATTGCAACGGGTGGAACCATTGCATCAAAAAAATCAGAAAACGGATTAAAACCACAGATTTCCCCAGATGAGTTATTATCTTATATTCCAAGTCTGAATAAGATTTGCGAAGTGGATACATTACAGCTTTTGAATCTGGACAGTTCCAATATGGAACCACGCCATTGGATTATGATGGAAGAGTGCATCAAGGAGCATTATGACGTATATGATGGCTTTGTAATCGCCCATGGAACAGATACCATGGCGTATACAGCAGCTGGTTTGTCCTATATGATTCAGAATTCCAAGAAACCAATTGTCATTACAGGTTCTCAGAAACCAATTAATATGGACATCACAGATGCGAAGACGAATCTTATCGATAGTTTTACCTATGCATCAGATGATAAATCTCAGGGCGTATCCATTGTGTTTGATGGCAAGGTAATTGCAGGTACCCGTGCAAAGAAAGTTCGTTCCAAGAGTTACAATGCTTTTTCCAGCATTGATTTTCCGTCTTTGGCAGTGATTCAGGATGGACAGATTATGAGATACATTCCAATGCTTCCATACGAAGAAGAGGTGCGTTTCTATAATCAGATGAATGAAAACATATTCCTGCTCAAATTGATCCCTGGAATTTCAACACAGATGTTAACATATATCTTTTCCCATTACGATGCAATTATCGTGGAAAGCTTTGGTGTAGGTGGTATTCCAATGTCTATACAGAAGACCTTCTATGATTTATGTGCGAAGTATCCAGACAAAACCATTATTATGGCAACGCAGGTAGCACATGAAGGAAGCGATATGACGGTTTATGAAGTGGGAAATGAGATGAAGGTTATGTGTAACTTCTTAGAGTCCTACGACATGACATTGGAATCTGTAATTGCAAAGACCATGTGGATGCTTGCAAACAAAGAGATTACCAAAGAAAACCAGGAAGATATCTTCTATAAAAACATAAATTATGACGTGATTTTTGGGAAAAATCGTATTTGTTAGCATATCGACTAAAATTTACGAAAAAAACTAGTAGAATTCACGATTGAAAACCCTTTAAATATAAAATATAATAGTATCGAAAAAATACGAAAATATTTTATATTTAAGGGGTATTTTTATGGCAAAAACATATACATATTATGGTGGGAATGATTTAGGAGCAGTTTATACAAAGCAAAAAACAGCATTTCGTCTGTGGGCGCCAACAGCAGAGCGTGTCCGCATCTGTTTTTATACAGAAGGTCATGGCGGTGATGCCATCGAAGTAAAAGAAATGGTAGCACACGAAGATGGCACTTGGACCTATGTGAAGAGTGGAGATTTGCATAAGCTATATTATACATATTTGGTATTAGTGGATGGCAGGGAACAGGAAACCAATGATCCATACGGCAAGGCGACTGGTGTAAACGGCAGAAGAAGTATGGTTGTGGATTTGGAAGCTACAAATCCAAAAGGTTTTGACAAGGACCATGGCCCAGCAGTGGCTAAAGAGACTGACATTGTGGTATATGAGATTTCCATCGCAGACACAACTGCAGATGATAGTTGCGGAGCAAAATACCCTGGAAAATACCTTGGACTTACAGAGCATGGAACAAAAAATGCAGATGGTATGGCAACAGGCTTAGATCATATGTTAGAACTGGGAGTTACTCATGTTCAGATTATGCCTTCTTATGATTTCGGTAGTATCGACGAGAGTAAGCCAGAAGTTCCACAGTATAACTGGGGCTACGATCCAGTGAATTATAATGTTCCTGAAGGTTCTTTCTCAACGAATCCATTCCACGGAGAAGTTCGTATCAAAGAATACAAGCAGATGGTGCAGGCGCTTCACAAAGCAGGCTTAGGTGTCATTATGGACGTGGTTTATAACCATACCTTTGACATTGAAAACAACTGCTTCCAGAAGTGTGTACCAGATTATTATTATAGAATGACAGAAACAGGTTATTCCGATGCATCTGCATGTGGTAATGAAGTAGCATCTGAAAAACCAATGGTTTCTAAATTTATCATAGACTCCTTAAAATACTGGGTGACAGAATATCATATTGACGGCTTCCGCTTTGACTTAATGGGAGTGCTTGATATTGAAACTATGGAAAAAGCCGCAGAAGAATTGCGCAAAATCAATCCGGATATCATTATTTACGGAGAGGGTTGGACTGGCGGACCATCCACACTTCCAGATGAGAAACGTTGCCTTAAGATGAACACTCCAAAATATCATGGCATCGGTGCATTTTCCGATGATATTCGTGATGGAATTAAAGGTCATGTGTTTAACTTAGAGGAAACAGGATTTGTAAATGGCAAGGAAGGCTTGGAAAATGACATTCGTTATTCTGTTGTAGGAGCAACATATCATCCAGAAGTAGATTATGATGCATATACTTACAGTACTGGTCCATGGGCAAAGCATCCAGTAGATACAGTGAACTATGTATCCTGCCATGACAATTTAACTCTTTGGGATAAACTTACCATTTCAAGACCAGATGCAAGTATAGAAGAAAAACTTGCAATGAACCGTCTTGCGGCATCTATTATTTTTACATCCCAGGGAATTCCTTTCTTTTTATCAGGAGAAGAATTCGCCCGTAGCAAGCCAGTAGAGGGTAGCGATGAGCTTTCGGAAAATAGTTATAATCTGCCACTTTATACCAATAGTATGAAGTATGACGAACTCACAAAGCATAGAGACTTATATGATTTTTACAGAGGATTAATTGCTTTCCGTAAGGAACACAATGGACTTCGCCTTGGAACAACGGAAGAAGTTCAGCAGGCGGTACACTTTATAGATGAACTTCCAAAGAATGTGGTAGCATTTACAGTGGAGACAGAAAAGGAGACTTTGCTTATTGTATATAATGCTAATCCTAAGGCAGTTGTGATAGATTTGCCACAGACAGCAGAGTGGAGCATTTATATTGACGGCGACAAAGCCCAGACGAAGGCACTTAGAAAATTAACAAAGAAAAACAGCCAGGTGGAAATTCAGGGAATCTCCTGTCTGGCTGCAGTATGTGAATAATTGATTAACTTGTGTGTTTGTTAATAAAGTCGGTTTTGTATTTGGAATACATGATTTTTTGGCTGCGGTATAATCCTGAGTAACCAGAAAGCATATAACTAAATGCAACTGCCAGTAAGAAGTAAGGCATTCCAGCATATCCAAACAGTTCAAAACTAATAAGAAGAGAACTGATAGGACAGTTGGTTACGCCACAAAACAGGGCAATCATACCAATTGCGGCACATAAGCCAGGGTTAAACCCAATCAGTTGTCCAATGAGACAACCAAAGGTGGCACCAACGAAGAAGGTTGGTACGATTTCACCGCCTTTGAATCCGGAACCAAGGGTAAGCGCTGTGAATAGTATTTTTAATAGGAATGCAACAGGAATTACGTTTCCAGCTACGGCATGTTCAATGATGTGCATACCTGCACCATTGTAATCGTAGGTGCCAAGAGCTACAGTAAGAAGCACTACAAGGCATCCACCCACAAAAATGCGAAGGTAAGGATTTTTCAAGAACTTTTTGTAAAAGTGTTCTACTTTGTGTAAAAATACACAGAACACAATACTTAAGAAAGCACACGCAATAGCAACAACAACTCCAAGGATAATTGGGAGTGGTTCAAACCCTGGAACTTCAGCAATGTGGAAAACTTCCCCAGAGACCCCAAACAAAATGGCAACTCCGTGAGCGGTCAGGGAACTAACAACACATGGAACTAATGCCATGTAGTACATAACACCGACGCTGACCATTTCCATTGGGAAGATTGCAGCGGCCATTGGAGTACCAAACAGTGTGGAGAAGGCAGCGCTCATGCCACACATAATCATAACGTGTTTGTCTTTTTCATCAAATTTGAAAAGACTGCCAAGAGCGTTTCCAATACTTCCACCAATTTGTAAAGCGGCACCTTCTCGACCAGCAGAACCACCGAACAGATGGGTAAGCGCTGTGGATAGGAAGATGGATGGAGCCATACGAAGTGGAATTCGGTCTCCAGAGTGGATGGCAGAAATAACTAGGTTGGTTCCGCCGTCGTTATCATTGTGCATAAGATGATAAAGTCCTACAATCACAAGACCGGCCACAGGTAATAGATATATAATCCAGGAGTGTTCCTGGCGTACAATATTCACATAAGATAATAAAAAATAAAATGCACTGCTGACACAGCCTACAAGGGTACCTGTCAGAATTGCAAACACAACCCATTTCAAAGTAATTAAACAATTATTAAGAATGGATTGAATATGATGGATATAAACATTCTTCATAAACTGCACCTCTTTTTTGTTATTCTAATACCATCTTGGCAAAATAACAAGAAACAACGTAAGAATTGTCAAAAAATGATGAATTGTGTTGTTGCGGGTGTGAAAAAAGAGTGATATTATACAAATAAGGTTATTAATTCAGGAGGAGAAGTAGTTATGAGAACAAGCGGCGTATTAATGCCAATTTCATCGTTACCATCGCCATACGGCATTGGAACCATGGGCAAGGCAGCAAGAAAATTTGTTGACTTTTTGAAGAAAGGCGGACAGAAATACTGGCAGATTCTTCCAATTTGTCCAACAAGTTATGGTGATTCTCCATATCAGTCCTTCTCAAGTTTTGCAGGCAATCCATATTTCATCGATTTAGAGATTCTCTGCAAAGATAAATTACTTACAAAGAAAGAATGCGAATCCTTTGACTGGGGTGGAAGTGAACAGTACATTGATTACGGTACAATGTATGTTTCTCGTTACGCCTTACTTAGAAAAGCATATGTTCGTTTTGTAAAAGCGATTCCACAGGAATATTGGGATTTCTGTGATAGAGAAAGAGAATGGTTAGATGAATATGCGCTCTTTATGGCGCTCAAGGATATCAATGGTGGCGTTGCATGGTCTGAATGGCCTGAACAGTACAAACATCGTCATTGGGATGCTCTTGAAGCAGTAAGACAGCAGAATGCAGATGACATCAATTTCTACAAGATGCTTCAGTATTTATTCTTCAAACAGTGGAATGAATTAAAAGCATATGCCAACGAGAATGGTATTCAGATTATTGGTGACGTGCCAATTTATGTATCTGGCGACAGCGCTGATGTATGGGCAAATCCAGATCAGTTCTATTTAGATGAAGCAAGAAACCCAATCGACGTGGCAGGATGCCCACCAGATGCATTTACAGCAGATGGACAGTTGTGGGGTAACCCATTGTTCCGTTGGGACGCTATGAAGTGGGATGGTTATTCTTGGTGGACCAAGAGAATCTCAGCTATGGCTAAATTATATGATATCGTAAGAATTGACCACTTCCGTGGCTTTGACTCTTACTATGCGATTCCTGCTGGTTCAACCAATGCTAAGATTGGTGAATGGAGACAGGGTCCAGGAATGGATTTGTTCAACGTATTAGAGCAGAAACTTGGAAAACTTCCAATTATTGTAGAAGACTTAGGATTCCTTACACCATCAGTACATCAGTTGTTGAAGGATTCTGGATTCCCAGGAATGAAAGTAATTCAGTTTGCTTTTGATTCCCGTGAAGGTAGTGATTACTTACCACACAATTATCCAACACACTGTGTTGTTTATTCAGGAACACATGATAATGACACAAGTGAAGGCTGGATGAAGAACGCTCCTAAGGAATCTGTGAAGTTTGCAAAAGAATATCTGAACCTTACCAAAGAAGAAGGATACAGCTGGGGCATGATGCGTGGTGCTTGGGCATCAGTGGCAGATATGGCAATCGTACCAATGCAGGATTTACTTGGTCTTGGTACAGAAGCTCGTATTAATACACCTTCAACCTTAGGCAATAACTGGAAGTGGAGAGCAACAGCTGACCAGATTAATAATAAGCTGGCTGCAAGACTCTACAAATACACAGAAATGTACGGTAGATTAAATAGATAGTTTATATAAACAGAGGGATTATGTATCATTTTATAGTGAATTTGAATTCCCGTACGGGAAAAGCAAAAAAAATATGGGAAGACCTCCGTTTGGTTTTAGAAGAACGTCAGGTGCCATATATTTTGCACGAAACCAAATATGCCGGCCATGCCATATCGATTTCACGTCGTTTGGTAAAAAACGAAGAAGCACCAGTGAAGATTATTGTGCTTGGTGGTGACGGTACCTTTAATGAAGTTATTAATGGTGCCCGTGAATTTGACAAGATTGAACTTGGCTATATTCCAACCGGATCTGGCAATGACCTTGCAAGAGGCTTAAAACTTCCTGCAGATCCACTGGAGAATCTAAATCGTATTTTGGATTCAAAGGATTATATCCATATGGATTTAGGATGCTTATCCTGGGATGATGGCGAGAGCAAGAAGTATTTTGCAGTTAGCACTGGTGTGGGTGTAGATGCAGATGTGTGTCGTCTTGCGTTATCCTCAACATTGAAGAAGGTGCTGAATAAAATCGGTTTAGGAAAACTTACTTATGCGATCCTAACAATCCGTTCACTTTTTGCTTCACCTGTTATGAATGCCCACATTGTGGCAGACGGTAAGGATTATGGCATCAAAGATAAAGTGCTTTTTACTGCAATTATGAACCATGCCACAGAAGGTGGCGGAGTACCAATGTCTCCACAGGCAGATGCCTTTGATGGAAAGTTATCTATGTGCTGTATTAGTGGCGTTGGTAAGTTCAAGGCTTTAACCTTGTTCCCATCTTTACTTGGTGCAAAACATACCAATCTGGATGCATATCTAGGCGTGGATTTCAAGGAAGCAGACATTGTGTTAAAGACCCCATTTGTATGGCATACCGATGGAGAGATGTGTTCTTATAATACTCAGATGCATATTGAATGTCTTCCAGGTGCAATCAAACTTATGAAATAATTACATATAAGTAAACATACAAAGAACGTTGGCATTTATATGCATAACGTTCTTTTTTGTTGCATATATTGGGAATATATGAGTGGAGGGATTTTTATGGATATATATAAGGACATTGCCAGTCGTACAAACGGAGAAATCTATATCGGAGTGGTGGGACCGGTGCGGACAGGAAAATCAACATTTATTAAGCGGTTTATGGATTTGTGTGTGCTTCCATATATGGAAGAGGGACATCTGAGAGAGCGAACCATTGACGAATTACCTCAATCATCCCAGGGAAAAACCATTATGACCACCGAGCCAAAATTCATCCCTCAAAATGGAGTGACTATTCGAATTGATGGGAATCAAGAAGTAAAAGTGCGTCTTGTGGATTGCGTAGGCTTTGTTGTGGAAGGCGCCAATGGGCACATGGAAGGAGACGGTCAGAGAATGGTTCGAACTCCATGGTTTGCAGAAGAGATTCCATTTGAAGACGCTGCTAAGATTGGAACGCTAAAAGTAATCAAAGAGCATGCAACTATTGGTGTGGTTGTAACCTGTGATGGAAGTTTTGGAGAAATCTCCCGCGAGAATTACATAAAAGCAGAAGAGCAGACCATAGCAGAAATGGAAGAGACACGAAAGCCATATGTAATCCTGCTCAATAGTGAACGACCATATAGTGCAGAGACACAAGCACTTAAAACGGATATGGAAGTAAAATATAATCGTCCTGTCATTGCTATTAACTGTAAGCAGATGCAAAAAAGTGACATAGTAAAACTCTTGGAAAGTGTGCTTTTGGAATTCCCAATTTCGCAGGTGGAATTCTATATCCCAAAATGGACAGAAATGTTACCTATGGAACATGAAATGAAAAAGGAATTAATCCGTTTTGCCACAGAATGGATGGAAAAGATGACGAAGATGCGGGACCTGTACCAGGAGGATGAATCGCCTGTGACAGATAGCCAGACTTCCATCTGTATTCCATTTATCCGCAAAATCCGTACAGAAGATGGAACGGTAGAACTTCGTATGGATGTGGATGACAAATATTATTATGAATTTCTAAGCAACATCACCGGTATGCCAATCACCAGTGAATATCAGATGATTGACATGATTAAAAATCTCTCTGCCAAGAAACAGGAATATGAAAAAGTGGAAGACGCTATGAATAGTGTTAGTGCGAGAGGTTACGGAGTAGTTACTCCTGGGCTTACGGATATCGTAATGGAAGAACCAGAGCTGATTACTCACGCAGGAAAATACGGAGTGAAAATCCGTGCTAATTCACCATCTATCCATATGATAAAAGCAAATATCGAGACAGAAATTGCACCAATCGTAGGAAACAAGGAACAGGCGGAAGACCTGATTACTTACATCAAAGACGGAGAATATTCCGCTGATGGAATCTGGGGAGCGAATATCTTCGGAAAATCTCTTGGAGAGTTGATGGAAGACGGTATCCGTGATAAAATAAGTCGCATGGATGACGAATGCCAGACGCAGCTGCAGAACACCATGCAGAAGATTGTCAACGATAATAATGGTGGATTGGTGTGTATTATTATATAACACTATTACATTTTATAGGATTAATTGAAACGGTTTTGTGAAAATGACGAATATATAGATAAGAGATGCTTGGTGGTATCAAAATAGCGTCTAATTTAAGGGAGGATAAAACTATGAAAAAGTTAATGGTTATTCTTTTAAGTATTATGATGTGCTTATCCTTATATGGTTGTCAGGGTGTTGCAGATGCAGGTGATATATCTGGTTCTAACGGAAATAGTACGGAAAAAGGTGATACGGAGACCCAGGCTATGACAGAAGGACAGCAGACAGAATCAGAGCATACTGATATTGCAAACCTTATTAGTTTTGAGGCACAATATATCCGTACCAATGGTGGATATTATGTAGATATAAATTATCCACAAGTGATAGTTATTCGTTCGAAACAGGAATTGGAGAAATATTACGAAGTCAATCGGGGAATTTTTGACTTGGAACGCCATGATAAAGTTTATTCCGATACAACCATCGGCTTTCTGGATGCGTGCGATAAGTATACGGAAGAGTACTTTGAGAATCAGATTCTAATTCTTGTATTGGTAGAACATGGTAGTGGTTCTACGCGAGATGAGGTACAGGAAATAGTAGACGCAGGAGACGGGATTGTTAATATCATAATTCGGTCATATTCACCAGAAATGTGTACTTGCGATATGGCAGAATGGCACATTTTTATTGAACCAGAAGCAGGTGTTGACATTCAGGCAGAAGATATTTTAATTAATGGTAAATCTTGGATAAAAAAGTAGTTGCATTTTGAAACAAATTGTGGTAGATTACTAATGTTGTGAATAAAAGGTGATGGTCCTCTGTTGTTAGCATAGTGCGCATTAAGAACGTCAAAGTATATAGGAGGTCACAAGATGAACGCAAGTGAAATTATTAAAAGTATTGAAGCAGAACAGTTAAAAGCAGAAGTTCCTGTATTCTCAGTTGGTGATACTGTAAAAGTTTACGGTAAAATCAAAGAAGGAAACCGTGAAAGAATTCAGGTTTTCGAAGGAACAGTTATTAAGAAACAGGGTGGAAGCAACCGTGCTACATTTACTGTAAGAAAACTTTCTAACGGATGTGGCGTAGAAAAAACTTGGCCACTTCACTCTCCAAACGTAGAAAAAGTTGAAATCGTACGTAAAGGTAAAGTAAGACGTGCAAAACTTTACTACTTAAGAGATCGTGTTGGTAAAGCTGCTAAAGTTAAAGAGTTAGTAAAATAACAATTGCGTAATGAAAAGACGTAGCCGATGGTTGCGTCTTTTTTATTTTTACAGATGGATGGAATTCCTTGCGAAAATCTATGATTTTTTATATAATTAACTATGTATGGCATTCTGCCAGTTAATGTTGGTAATACTTATAGTTGGAGATAGATATGAGACGTAGAAGTGGACTTCAATTTGGAAAGCAAAGAAGAAAATTTAACCTGCCTTTATTTAAGGAAATCTTTGGCTGGGTTGTTCAGATAGCTATTGTAATATTTATTGCATATTTCATAGTGAACTTCTGGGGAACCAGTACCACGGTTGTAGGCCAGGCAATGGAAGATAATTTGGAGAATAACGACCAGATTCTTTTGGACAAGTTTACCTATGTGTTGACAAATCCACAGCCAGGAGACGTGGTGGTATTTTTACCAAATGGTAATGACAAGTCCCACTATTATGTGCGAAGAGTAATTGCAGTACCAGGAGATAAGGTTCAGATTATTGACGGTGCCGTATATGTCAACGGAGAGAGATTTAACGAAAAGGTAACTGTAGCGGCTATGCAGGAAGCGGGCATCGCAAAAGAAGAGATTACCCTGGGGGATGGTGAATATTTTGTGCTAGGTGACAATCGCAATAACAGTGAGGATAGCCGACATGCAAACATTGGCAATGTGAAAAAAGAATACATTATAGGAAAAGCATGGTATAAGTTCAATTCCATTAAGGATATGAGCTTTATCCATTAGAAAGAGGTAAGATATGAATTTTCAATGGTATCCTGGGCATATGACCAAAGCAAAACGTCAGATGCAGGAAGATATTAAGTTAATTGACCTGGTGGTAGAGATTGTGGATGCACGAATTCCACTCAGCAGCCGTAATCCAGATATTGATGAATTAGGGAAAAATAAATATCGTCTTATCCTGATGAACAAGGCGGATTTGGCCGATAAGAAGGTAACAGACCAGTGGAGCAATTTTTTCAAAGAAAAAGGTTATTTTGTGGTAAGTCTGGATGCCAGAAGCAAAAATGGAATGAAATCCATCTCAGATATCATTATGGAAGCTTGCAAGGAAAAAATTGAGCGTGATTTAAAGCGTGGTATCAAGAATCGCCCAGTACGTGCTATGGTTGTGGGAATTCCTAACGTTGGTAAGTCTACATTTATCAATTCTTACGCTGGCAAAGCCTGTGCTAAGACTGGAAACAAGCCAGGTGTTACTAAGGGAAAACAGTGGATTCGTTTGAATAAAAACGTGGAACTTCTGGATACACCAGGTATTTTGTGGCCAAAATTCGAAGATCAGATGGTAGGACTTCGTTTGGCGCTCATTGGATCTATTAAGGACGAAATCCTAAATACCGATGAATTGGCGATTGAGTTAATCAAGTTGCTGAAGACATCTTATCCGGGGGTTTTGGCAGAGCGTTACGATATTGAAGAAGTGGAAGATAACGTACAGTTGCTTTGTGAGATTGCCAGAAGCAGAAACTGCTTAAGCAAAGGAAATGAACTGGATTATAGCAAGGCGGCAATTCTTTTAATTGATGATTTCAGAAGTGGAAAATTAGGAAAACTTTCCTTGGAATTTCCACCAGAAGCGTAAAGATTTAGTTAATGTAAAAGCAGACACACTAGAAAGCAGATAAGGTACATTTACATGGAAGAGAAGAAAATCGGTGTCATAAAGGCAGAATTGGAAGCCGTATCAATTACGGCAATTCAATCCTTTATTGACACATATACATCAGATGAACGTGGTGGCGTACAGAAACTTGTAGAGACCGCGAGAAAACGTCAGGAAAAATATCTGGCAGAGTTAGAACGTACAGAAAATCTCAAAAAGTATGAGAAAGAATATGCACAGTATACTTATATTGCGGGCATTGATGAAGTGGGAAGAGGACCATTGGCAGGACCAGTAGTTACATGCGCTGTGATTTTGCCAAAGGACTGTGATATTTTATATATCAATGACTCTAAGAAACTTTCAGCAGCAAAGAGAGAAGAGTTATATGATGAAATTATGGAAAAGGCTGTTGCGGTTGGCATCGGTATGGTTGGCCCAGAAAGAATTGATGAAATCAATATCTTGCAGGCAACTTATGAGGCAATGCGTCAGGCAATTAGTAAACTGGATCCACAGCCGGATGTGTTATTAAACGACGCGGTAACCATTCCAGGGGTTAATATCAAACAGGTGCCAATTATAAAAGGCGATGCCAAGAGTATTTCGATTGGTGCGGCTAGCATTATTGCCAAAGTTACAAGAGATAGAATGATGGAAGAGTATGATTATATTTTCCCAGAATATGGTTTTGCCTCTAACAAGGGATATGGTTCAGCAGAACACATCGCTGCAATTAAACAGTATGGACCAACTCCAATTCATAGAAGAAGTTTTATTGGGAATTTTATTTAGAAATTAGAAAATACATAAATGGGGGCTTTCGGTATGCAGATTTCAGAATTGGCGAATCAGTATACAAGTACAAATGCGACACCAGAAACGGTAAGTGGTGCAAGGGGCGTTGAGACCCTTGTTTCTGCTGTCCGCAATCTTACAGTGGGTAATATTTTTGAAGGCACCGTAAATGCAATAAAAGGGAATCAGGTAATCTTAGGACTGTCCAGTGGAACAGAGCTTGCTGCCCGTATTGAGGCAAATATGCAGCTTGTACAGGGGCAGTCTATGTTTTTTCAGGTAAAATCCAACGATGGCAACACCATTGCGATTCGACCATATACAGTAGATGGCAATGGCGCAAATCTAACCCTTCTTAATGCATTGAAGGCAGCAAACCTGCCAATTGCAGATAAATATCTGACTATGGTGAATACCATGATGCAGGAGCAGATGCCAATTGACAAGGGTAGTATGAACCAAATGGCACGAATCCTTATGAATCATCCGGAAATGAATGTTCAGACGCTGGTTCAGATGAAGAAATTACATCTGCCAATTACCACAGAGATGGTATCTCAGTTTGAGAACTATATGGATGATAAAAGTGCAGTCCATAATGCATTAGATAGATTTGTAGCAGAACTTCCGACTACTATGTCTTCTGGCAATCTGTCCTTGGAACAGATGAAGACGTTGGATAGTCAGTTGCTTATGATTCTAATAGAAGGAAGTACCTTGACACAGGAAGCAGAGCAGTCTAACGCGCAGGTTCAGTCGCAGCCAACCATAGACGGTCAAAATGGACCAGAGGGACAATCGGCAGTCCAGAGGCAGGTGAACACAGAGGGACAATCGGTAGTACAGAGTCAGGCGAACATAGAAGGACAGCCGGCAGTTCAAACTCAGGTCAACACGGAAGGACAGGTACAGGCACAGGCCAACGTCGAAGGTCAGACTACGGCAACGACAGATAGTCAGGGGATGGTTGTGATTCAGGATGAGACAGAAGTGCAAGCGTCTTCGAATAATCTGGAGGTTTCGGCAGGACAGAACGCCCAGACGGAACAGTCCGCATCCCAGAAAGTGTCCAATTTGATTAGAAATCTGTTTGGGGAAATTGGAATTGCAGAAAACGACTCTCCGGCTGGTATTTTACAGAAACTGGCAACACATATTTCGACTGGGGAGAATATATCCAAAGAGGCACTACAGATACTGTTTTCTAATAAAGACGTGCAGGTGCTTATGAAACAGGTGTTAGAACAGCAACTCCTGTTAGAGCCTAAGGACATCAAGGATGGAGAGAAACTGAAGAAATTATATGATACGCTGGATGGCAAGTCCCAGAGCATTAACGCCCTATTACAAAGTGCGGGACTACAGGATACGCCATTGGCGCAGACCGTTCAGGAAATTCATGCAAATGTGGAATTTATGAATCAGATTAATGAAGCATATACCTTTGCCCAGATTCCACTTAAGATGGCCAATCAGAACGCTAGCGGGCAGTTGTATGTATATACCAGTAAGCGTAATCTGGAGGATCCGGAACGGGATTTAACTGCATTTTTGCATCTGGATTTGGAACATCTGGGAGCAACGGATGTGTCAGTACGTATGCACAAAAAAGAGGTTAGTACCAAGTTCTATATGGACAGTGATGCTTCTTATGATTTGGTGAAAATTTATATGCCACAGCTAGAAGAGAGACTGCGTGCAAAAGGTTACAACTGTAAGATTGAGATTGAGAACGAAGGACGTCATGTGAATTTCGTGGAGGACTTCCTGAAAAAGGATGCCCCTTCTACCGGGATGCTACACAGATATTCCTTTGATGTGAGGACCTAGAGTGAAAGATTATGAATTCAAGGACCTGACTGCCGTTGCGGTTGCCTACGAGCCGGGGGATGGTGCCCCGAAGATTCTGGCAACTGGAAAGGGCGAGTTAGCGGAGAAGATAATTGAAAAAGCCAAAGAGAACGATGTCCCATTATACAAGGACAACAAACTGGCGGATACTTTATCCCGACTCAAAATCGGAGATGCTATTCCACCAGAATTGTATGATGTGGTAGCAGAGATTCTGGTTTTTGTGGACGATATGGACCGTCTCAAGGCAAAATTAGATGGTGCCAAGAAGTAGCAATAAAAGTAAAAACGCGCGTTGGGGAGAGAACGGGGGTTTTTATGGAAAATAAGCGCCAGATTGGCTCGTACTATGAGCAAAAGGCGGTGGAGTATCTGCGGGCTTGTGGATATGTTATTTTGGAACAGAATTTTCGCAATCGATGTGGAGAGATTGATATCATCGCCAGATATAATGGCGTTATCATATTTCTGGAGGTAAAGTTTCGAACCACCAGTGTCTATGGTAGCCCATTAGAAGCCGTAAACTGGCGAAAGCAAAGTCAGATTCGTAAAGTGGCACAGTTTTATCTGATGCGACACGGATTAAGTGAGTGGACACCCTGCCGATTTGACGTGATTGCTTTTGAAGGAGATGAGATGACGCACATCGAGAATGCGTTTTAAAGAAAAAATATAGGATTTGAGTAAAAAATGACTTTTCAGCAAAAAACGACGTGTAATATATTAGAACTTAAAAAACATAGAGTGGATGAAACAAAAAATATCGAAGTGCCGTTATTGCATTATCCATTACTGGAAGAAACGGGAATGGTAGAGCATTGTTTCAGTACCCGAATGGGTGGTGTCAGCAAGGGGATTTATGAGTCGATGAATTTTAGTTTTGTCCGAGGGGATGAACCAGAGTCGGTACAGGAGAACTATCGTCGTGTGGCAACTGCAATGGGAACTTATCCTGAGCAGTTTGTTACTACAGACCAGACGCATACCACTAATGTGCGCAAGGTAACGCAGGAAGACGCGGGAAAAGGCGTTACGCGACCAAGGGATTATACGGATGTGGACGGGCTTATTACAAATGAGCCGGGACTGGTTCTTTCTACGTTTTATGCAGATTGTGTGCCGTTATATTTTGTGGATCCGGTACACAAAGCCATAGGACTGAGCCATTCTGGATGGCGAGGAACAGTACATCGAATGGGAAAAGTGACTCTGGAGGCTATGAGAGAGGCTTATGGCACCAATCCAGCAGACATTTATGCTGCAGTGGGACCTTCCATCTGTCAGGACTGCTATGAGATTAGTGAAGAGGTGGCAGAGCAGTTTTATCAGGAATTTTCTGGGCATGGTGAGAAGATTCTAATAGATAAAGGCAATGGAAAATACCAGTTAGACCTTTGGAAAACCAATGAGATTATTCTGCTAGAGGCTGGAATTCTACCAGAACATTTGGCGGTGACCAATATCTGCACCTGTTGCAATGAGAAACTGCTGTTTTCTCATAGAGCAAGCAGAGGACAGAGGGGAAACCTTGGAGCGTTTCTGATGTTGAAGTAGTAGATGAAAAAAAGCGCTGAGATGATAAGTTGTATTAAGAAAAGATATGTGAATAATGTAGGCGAAAAGCCTAAGAAAGAGGATAAATATGAAAAGTGTTAAAAAATATGTAGACTTTATTACAGACAAAACTTGCAAGCTTCTTGCAATTGATAGCCCAACAGGCTATACCAAGAATGCAGCAGAGTGGGTAATGGAAGAATATAGAAAGTTAGGCTATGAACCAAAGATGACCGTCAAAGGCGGAGTTATCGTGGATTTGGGTGGAAAAAACAAAGATAACGGAATCGTCCTTGCTGCACATGTAGACACCTTAGGAGCTATGGTTTCTGAAATCAAAGGCAATGGTAATTTAAAGGTTTCTCCGCTTGGAGGAATGAATCCAAACAACGCAGAAGCAGAAAATTGCCGTATTGTAACTCGTTTTGATGGGGTATACGAAGGTACCTTCCAGCTCAACAATGCTTCTGTTCATGTAAATGGAGATTATAGTGATGAAAAACGTAAATACTCTGGCATGGAAGTGGTGTTAGATGAAGTGGTACATTCCAAAGATGACACCGAAAAACTTGGCATTATGGTAGGGGATATCGTATGTTTTGATCCAAGAACTACTGTAACTGAGAAAGGCTATATTAAGAGCCGTTTCTTAGATGACAAGTTAAGCGTAGGTATTTTGCTTGGATACGCAAAATACTTAAAAGATAACCAAATTGAGTTAGAAAATCGCCAATATCATTATATTACAGTATACGAAGAAGTAGGACATGGTGGTGCAGCTTCTATTCCAGAAGGTGTAACAGAAGTGATTTCTGTGGATATGGGCTGTGTCGGTGATGGACTCACCTGTGATGAACATATGGTATCTATCTGTGCGAAGGATTCCCGTGGGCCATACAACTATGATGTGGTGACAGGTCTCATCAAAGCTGCAAAAGACGAAAAACTGGGCTTTGCGGTAGATATTTATCCATATTATGGTTCTGATGTAGACGTAACCTTAAGCGCAGGTTATGACATCCGTCATGGACTGATTGGAGCAGGCGTATACGCATCCCATGGATACGAGAGAAGCCACAAGGACGGAGTGGAAAATACATTGAGGTTGTTGATTGCATATTGTAAATAAAGAACTTATTTTGTGTGAAATTAGGGGGATTTTTATGAAGAAGATTTGGATTTTGTGCGTATGTTTTTGCCTTTGTTTGTCTGGATGTACACTTGCGATTAATCAGTCCCCAGGAGTGAAAATTGTTTACAGTGATGAGACTCCTAATAATACGATGTATGATAAAAATGAGGAATGTACTGAGACGGTAAGAATGATATTATATCATCAATATGGTCCGGATATGGTATATGATACAAAAACTATAAGTGGGGCTGCAGCAAATGCGATTATAGAGTTGGTTGAGAATCTAGAAGCCACGGGTGAGGTGGAAGAAAAGATATCAGATGAAAAAGTGGATTGGGATTCTGTTTACCTGCCTAATATTTCAGCAGAAAGTGGTACTACTTGGATAGAGATAGGAGAGGATTTATATCGAACTTCTTGGGAGTATGATAGTATATGCCGTGTAGAAGAACCACTTGGAGAAGGTGTTGTTCTGAATCTTACGGAGGAATGTGCTTCGGAACTTTCAGATATATGGTATTATTACCCACATGATTATTGGGCTGGAACCTATGAAAATGGCATGTTAGAGATGTCCCATCGATATACGTCAGACACAGATGTTACAGTGGTCGTCAAGAAGTTGAAATTTGCTTCTAAAGAAAATGTAATTGAATTAGAAATTACTTCTGATATGGATCAGAAGGTAATCGTTGGATGGGAAAGTAGTAACGGCTGTGACCATTATGGTACGATGGATTCTAAAGAAGTCTCATTAAAAGCTGGAGAACCTAAGAAGATTCAATTAGAATTCGAAGGTTTAAATTATTCTAGACCGCATAGATATTGGTTAGAAATTTCTATTGGACTAACAAAACTTGATATTGAGCTTAATGTAGAGAAATAAAAATAAAATGGGTGTCATCACGATGGTGACACCCATTTTATGTATAACTATAAATCTTTTTTGATACGATGTTTGATATACCAGGATGCGTATAAACACAATTCGTAAATTGCCACAACTACAGCGGTTGGGAACATATAGAAATATGGTTTTGGGTTCCAACTCCAGAATAATTCCAGGAGTGGATTTGCATCAGGTTTAACAGAGTACATATAGTTTACCTGAATGAGATTTCCGGCCCAATCAAGGAGGTTGTTATCGATACAATACTGATTTATCCAAAGGTTGATAAAATGTACAATAGTATAAATAACAAGTGTAATTCCAACTGTTGAAATAATGTATTTTGGCTTAAAGTGGAAAATTCCCAATGTAAACAGAAGTATTGGAATTCCAAATTCAAAGGTGTGTGGCACATAGTAGAACCAGAAGGCTGGATCGGTTAAAAGGAAGGAGCCTTGTACAAAGTTAGCGACTAATGCGATTAAAGCGCCTAAGCACCATACCAAAAGAAGGTTACCAATGGTTTCGTTTTTTGTTGCAACCGCGATTGGAAGCAGGATTGCATTAATGGAACACATATGTAATGGAAGATATTCAATTGGTGAATTCCAAAACACAAGGTTGAAAATAATTGCTGCAAATCCAGATAAAGATAAAACGAAAAGCACAATACGTTGAACTTTTTCGGGATGTTTTTTTAAGATGTGATGCAGTGCAAAGATGACGATTGCACTTATAATAAGTGTAATGATGTGTGTTGGTGTAAATGTACCCCAAGCCATATTTTTAACCTCTTTCTTATTAATAATGTTACATAATCCTAAACTCTTTTATTTGTACCAAAGTTCTTGACAAAATGCAACAAAAAGTTACAAAAATGTTACATCTTAAGAATTTCCTAAGAAATTATTCCACTGGATTTAATTGTATAAATACCAGAATATGGTACACTAGGTGTATCAAGAGAATTAGTACACTTAAGACGAGGAGGGGAGAAGTTGATTCAGTTGAATTATAGAGATACAAAACCAATCTATGAACAAGTCAAAGATGGTATCTTGCAGATGATTTACACACAGGTATTATCCCCAGAAGAAAAACTTCCTTCGGTTCGGGAAATGGCATCGCGACTAGCAATTAATCCAAACACCATTTCAAGAGCATATAAAGAGCTGGAGCAGGAAGGAATACTATATACACAATCGGGAATCGGAACTTTTGTAAATAAGGAAATGGAACTACAGGATAAAATGACAGAAAGTCTCTATCAACAGTTTGATAAGGTGACAAGGCAACTGTTTTTGTATTCCGTTACCCCAGAGGAAATTAACGAGAGAGTGCAGGGACTAGCGAAGGGAGGACTCATAGATGATTCAAGTAAATAATGTGATCAAAGAATTTGATGGCTTTCGCGCATTAGATGGTGTGAATATGCATGTGGGAAAAGGCGATATCTATGGACTGGTTGGACCAAATGGTGCAGGGAAGTCTACGATTATCCGTCATTTGACCGGTGTATATCGTCAGGATGCAGGAGAGGTTTTCGTGGCAGGAGAGCCAGTATTCGAAAATCGTCTGGTAAAAGCCAAAATCGCATATATTCCAGATGAACTATTTTATTTTTTACAGGCAGATACATTGGAAATGATGCGTTATTATAAAGGGTTATATCCAACCTTTGATGAAGAGATGTTCTACAAATTAAAGGAATATTTCCCAGCGATTAACCTGAAGCGAAATATACGCAGACTTTCCAAAGGTATGCAAAAGCAGGTAGCATTTTGGCTGGCAATTTGCTGCAAACCAGAGATTTTAATCCTTGATGAACCTGTAGACGGTTTGGACCCGGTAATGCGAAGACAGATCTGGAGTATTCTTCTGGCAGAAGTATCAGAACGTCAGATGACGGTGCTGGTTTCTTCTCACAACTTAAGAGAGTTGGAAGACGTGTGTGACCATGTGGGTATTATGAATAAGGGAAAAGTTATTATTGAACGTTCTCTTTCAGAACTTCAGGGAAACATTGCCAAGATTCAGGTGGCTTGTCAGAATGGTATGCCAAAATTACCTCAAGAGTTCAAAGTGCTTCATATGTCCAATACAGGGCGCGTATATACGCTGATTGTTCGTGGTAATCCACAGGAAGCAGCAGACATCATTGCAAATGACGAGCATCAGTTTGCAATTGTTGATATTCTTCCTTTGACTTTGGAAGAAATCTTTATTTATGAGATGGGAGGTGTAGATTATGAAGTCAAAGATATCCTTTTTTAATAAAGCAATCTTTTTGAAAAATGTGACACTCTATTGGCCAATCTGGGGAATCTACACATTATTCCTATTGTTTGCAATGCCGTTTTCTCTTTGGATTAGTTTGAGTTCCAGATATAACACAACTCCATTATCTGAAGACCGTATGGTAAGTGAAATCTACTATGTGCTTACACCACAGTACTATATTTTCGTGATTGCAATTGCTGCAGTCATTATGGGCATGGCGTTGTTTAGTTACTTGTATAAGAGCCAGAGTGCCAATATGATACATTCTCTTCCCGTGGATAGAACAGAGTTATTTGGAACCAATGTGATTTCAGGACTGGCATTTTTGATTGTTCCTCAGATTCTTACCTTTGTGATTACGGTATTGGTATGCCTATCTGAAGGAGTAACTAAAGTAGAATATATCGCAATGTGGTTATTGTTTGCTATGGCAGTGGCATTTATAGCCTTTGGATTTGTAACGGTATGTGCTTTTTTTACGGGACAGCTCGTTGCAATGCCACTGTATGTAATCTGGATTAATGTATTTGCATATGTTATCAGTGGTGTTGTTAGTTATGTTGTACACATTTTCGGATACGGAATTAATGATTCCGGCCTACTTTCCAATGAGGTTTTGATTTGGTTTTCACCATTCTTTAACTGCTTGTCTAAGATTGATGTGCATCATATGAAATGGTATGATGAAGGGGCATATAAACCAGCAACTCTTGAGTTTGAGGGAATCGAATGTCTGGTAGTTTACTTTATCGTTGCGGTAATCTTATATGCAGTGGCATATGTTGTTTACCGTATGCGCAAGATTGAACAGGCGGGAGATTTAATCACGGTTGAGATTATTAAGCCTATTTTCCGTTGGGGAGCAGGAACTTTATGTGGATTTTATGTTACTCTGTTTTTTGCTTCAATCTTTGGTGGAGTAGGATATGACTTTGGCATAATTACATTTGCTCTTGGATTATTGTTCTTCGGTAGTTTGTTTTACTTCTTCGCAGATATGTTTGTGCGCAAAACCTTCCGCGTATTTAAGAAAAAGAATTGGAAAGGTTGTGGATTATTCTGTGTTGCATTAGTACTTACTTTTGTGGCATTAATCGGATATGCGAATCTGGAAGAAAAGCGTGTGCCAAATGCAAAGGACGTGGAATCTGTTAGAATTACTATGAACTATAGAATGGATTACACGGAAGAAGATATTGAAACTGCCATTGCTATTCATAAGATGATTCTAGAAGATATTGATTATTATGAAGAAATGGATAACAATAATTTCATTAATTCTACTGATGAATATGTTCGTATTAATTACAATTTAAAAAATGGCACAACAATGTATCGTTCCTATAGAATTCCTGCCAAAGAGCCAGGTTTGTCGGTGATTGAATATATCCAACTGCAGGAACAGCAGACAGATAGACTTATGGACAATTGGTTTGGTACAGGATATCAGAGGGTTACCTCTTTTGATTATGGATTTTTAAGAATTAGAGGCTATTATGACAAGTATGACGCTGCAGGAATGCGGCTTACAGATGACATGTCTACGGAACTGACGCAGACGCAGAGTAAACGCCTTTTTGATGCAATTATCGCAGATGCTAACGAGGGAACACTTTTAAAATACAATAATCTTGATGAAGACAAATATTTTAACGACTATGTAACATATGAGATTCATTTAGAATATAGAATTCCTGAGAAAACAACTGCAAGAGGAATCTACGTAGATGATATGGTGTCTGCTTATCAGTCGGTAAATGTACGGTTTGGAAAAGACTGCAAGAATATTGTCTCAACAATTGCCGACATGGGATTAAAATTCATCGATTCAGAGGATGATATTGTTTGGTATGAAAAGGGAGAAAATGCTCCTGTTCCAGAAATCTCATTGGAGAACTATATTGGTTCATATTATGATGAGATAGAGACATTCCATGATAGCTGGATTAAAATTGGTTATTATGCTGATTCCATTGAGGGAGACAAAAAACAGAAAGTTCTGGATGAAGCATACGAGATAACAGCAGAACAGCAGGAGATCTTGTATGAGGCTATGGTAAAAGACTGGCTGGATGGCAAGATGCTAAAATATAACTGGAAAGATTTCGAAGATTACAATGGATATCAGGGAGAAAAATATGAGGGCAATGCTAATGTGTTCCACCTTATTGTGACTTATGTGATTCCTGGTACGTGGAATAATGAAAGTGAGGTTGTATTGTTTGGTAGAGACTGTACCAACCTCATCAATGCGATTGTTGAGTGTGGAATTGTAGAAAAAGCAGAAGACATCTGTTGGACGACGGACAATTGGGATGTACAAGTGCAATAAAAAGTTTAGAGGTAACTGGGGCTTGAATAAAGCCCCAGTTTTATTGTATATTATTATTGGTTTATTCTGTGCCTGTGGATAAAGGCGCAGCAAGGAGAGAACAATGAGTAAACAGCATGTAATATACAAAGTACAACCAGACAGCATCGCAGCAGAGATGGAGATTGAAGCAGGCGATATTCTGGTGTCTATCAATGGAAAAGAAATAGAAGACGTATTTGACTATCATTTTTATGTTAATGACACTTTTTTAGATGTGGTTATCCGAAAAGCAGATGGAGAAGAGTGGGAGCTGGAAATCGAGAAGGAGTTCGACGAGGACTTAGGAATCGAGTTCGAAAATGGTCTTATGGACGATTACAAATCCTGCACCAACAAGTGTATGTTCTGCTTTATCGACCAGATGCCACCGGGAATGAGAGAAACTCTGTATTTTAAGGATGACGATTCACGTCTGTCTTTTTTACAGGGCAACTACATTACTCTTACCAATATGAAGGACAAGGATTTGGAACGTATTATCCAGTACAAACTTGCTCCAATTAACATTTCGGTGCATACCACCAATCCAGAACTTCGCTGTAAGATGCTTCATAATCGTTTTGCAGGAGAGGCCTTAAAGAAAATTGACCGTCTTTATGAAGCAGGCATTCAGATGAATGGACAGATCGTATTGTGTAAAGGGGAGAATGACGGGGAAGAATTAGAACGTACCTTAAGTGATTTGTCGAAGTATCTTCCTTATATGGAAAGCTTATCTGTTGTACCAGTAGGACTGACAAAATATCGTGACGGTTTGTATCCATTAGAGCCTTTTACCAGAGAAGATGCAATAGAAGTAATTAGGACCATTGAAAAGTGGCAGAATATCTGTATGGAAGAACACGATATGCATTTTGTGCAGGCAAGTGACGAATGGTATCTCCTGGCGGGGCTTCCGCTTCCAGAGGAAGAACGCTATGACGGATATATCCAGCTGGAAAATGGCGTAGGAATGCTTCGTCTATTGATTACGGAATTCCAGGATGCTTTGGAAGAGTATAGACAAGATGCTGAAATGAAGGCAGAGGCTATGGAGTATCTGGAGGAATGTGGTGGACATCATAAGGTGACCATTGCCACAGGAAGACTGGCGGCACCATTTATCAAGAAACTGGCGGATGATTTTATGGCAGAGTTCCCAGGATATGAAGTGGAAGTAGTAGATATCCGTAATGATTTCTTTGGAGAGAGAATTACCGTATCCGGTTTAATTACTGCTCAAGATATGGTGGCTCAGTTAAAAGATAAAGAGTTAGGAAATGCAGTGGCAATCCCTTGCAATATGCTTCGTATGGGAGAGAGTGTATTCTTAGATGACATGACAGTAGAAGAGGTGGAAAACGCTTTACAAGTTTCACTGCTTATTGTAAAATCAAGCGGTCAAGCCCTTTTGGAAGGTATGCTTGGCTGTGAACTAGAAGAGGAGGAAGAATATGAGTAAACCAATCGTGGCCATTGTTGGCCGTCCAAATGTTGGAAAATCGACTCTTTTTAACACTCTTGCAGGAGAACGTATCTCTATCGTAAAAGATACTCCTGGTGTAACAAGAGACCGTATATATGCAGACGTATCCTGGTTGGATTATAACTTTACAATGATTGATACAGGTGGTATTGAACCAGAAAGCGGAGACATCATCCTGTCCCAGATGCGTGAACAGGCTCAGATTGCTATTGATACTGCAGACGTAATTATGTTTATCGTAGACGTAAGACAGGGACTTCAGGACGCAGATTCTAAAGTGGCTGATATGCTTCGCCGTTCTCACAAGCCAGTTGTCCTTGTAGTGAACAAGGTGGACAGCTTTGAGAAATTCCAGGCAGATGTTTATGAATTCTACAATTTAGGAATTGGCGATCCATTCCCAGTATCTGCAACAGAAAAGACTGGTCTTGGTGATATGTTAGACGAAGTTGTAAAATACTTCCCAGAATCTGCCAAGGAAGAAGTAGAAGACGAACGTCCTAAGATTGCCATTATCGGTAAACCAAACGTAGGAAAATCATCATTAGTAAATAAGCTTGCTCAGGAAGATCGTGTTATTGTCTCTAACATCGCAGGAACTACCCGTGATGCTATTGATACGGTAATCAAGTACAATAAACAGGAATATGTATTTATTGATACAGCGGGAATCCGTAGAAAGAGCAAAGTAACAGAAGATATCGAACGATTCAGTATCATTCGTGCTGTAGCAGCGGTAGAACGTGCAGACGTGGTTATTCTTGTAATTGATGCTACTGAAGGTGTTACAGAGCAGGATGCTAAGATTGCAGGAATTGCCCATGACAGAGGAAAAGGTATCATCATCGCTGTAAATAAATGGGATGCTATCGAGAAGAACAACGATACTGTAAAAGAACATACTCAGGATATCCGTGATGTTTTAAGCTTTATGCCATATGCAGAGATTTTATTTATCTCAGCAAAATCAGGACAGAGACTTCACAAAATCTTTGAGATGATAGATATTGTTATTGAAAACAATAGCATGCGTGTTGCAACTGGTGTGTTAAATGAAATCGTAACAGAGGCAGTTGCTATGCAACAGCCACCTACAGACAAGGGTAAGAGACTTAAGATTTATTATGTAACCCAGGTATCCGTAAAGCCACCAACATTTGTTATTTTCGTAAATGATAAAAACCTGATGCATTTCTCATATACCAGATATTTGGAAAACCGCATCCGTGATACTTTTGGATTTAGAGGAACTGCTCTCAAATTCATTACCCGTGAACGAAAGGAAGAGAAATAAAATATGGAATTTTTAGCTCGTGTTTTAGCGTTAGTGATTGGATACGCTTTTGGTATTTTTCAGACTGGATATATCTATGGAAAAATGCGTGGAGTTGACATTCGTCAGCACGGAAGTGGTAACACTGGTGCCACAAATACTCTTCGTACCTTTGGATGGAAGGGTGGCGTAATTACCTTCGCAGGAGACTGTTTAAAAGCAGTACTTGCTATGTGGGTTGCGACTCTTTTGTTAACAGATTGGGTGTATGCAGATGCCCTTGTGATTCAGATTTATGCTGGTTTAGGTGCAGTATTAGGACATAACTTCCCATTCTACTTAAACTTCAAGGGTGGAAAAGGCATTGCTTGTACCGCAGGGGTGGCTTTCGTTGTTTGTCCAGCTGCTGTACCAGTTTGTTTGACCGTATTTATTCTCTGTCTTGCATTAAGTCAGTATGTATCACTTGGTTCTATCCTTATGGCACTGTTGTTTATTATTCAGGTATTCGTATTTAATGGCTATGGAATTTTGGAATTGTACGGAACAGATGCAATGGAATTCAATATTCTGGCATTTATCTTAGGTGCAATGGCCATTATCCGCCATAAAGACAACATTATTCGTTTGGCGAAAGGCACTGAGAATAAAATCGGTAAGAAACCAGAGATTACTACAGACAATCAGGATTCTAAGGAAGTATAGAAGGAAATAGTAATGAGAAAAGTTGGAATTATTGGTGCTGGTAGTTGGGGCACCGCTCTTGCAAAAAATCTTGCCAATAACGGGCATCAGGTAACTATCTGGTCCATTATGGAAGATGAAATCAAAATGTTACAGGAACACAGAGAACATCTGGACAAACTTCCAGGGGTAAAACTTCCTGAAGGTATGGAATTTACCTGTGATATGGAAACTGCAGTTGTAGGACAGGATTTGCTGGTTCTCGCAGTGCCATCTATTTTTACCAGAAGTACAGCAAAGGCGATGGCTCCTTATGTAACAGAAGGCCAGGTCATTGTCTGCGTGGCAAAGGGTATTGAAGACGAAACCCTTATGACTATTACAGAGGTTGTAGAAGATGAAATCCCTGTGGCGGATGTGTGTGTATTATGTGGACCATCCCATGCAGAAGAAGTTGGTGTAGGACTTCCTACCACCGTAGTTGCAGGCGCTAAAACCAGAAAAACAGCAGAACTTGTGCAGGATACCTTTATGAATGAAACCTTCCGTGTATATACAAGCCCTGACGTGCTTGGTATGGAGCTTGGTGGTTCCTTAAAGAACGTCATCGCTCTTGCGGCAGGTATGGCAGACGGACTTGGTTATGGTGATAACACCAAAGCTGCACTTATCACCCGTGGCATTTCGGAAGTATCCCGCCTTGCAGTAGCAATGGGAGCAAAGCCAGAAACCTTAAATGGTCTGACTGGTATCGGTGATCTGATTGTAACCTGTCAGAGTAAGCACAGCCGTAACCGTAAAGCAGGTATGCTCATGGGTCAGGGAATGACTATGGATGAAGCAACCAAGGAAGTTAAGATGGTAGTAGAAGGTATCTATTCTGCCAAAGCAGCCCTTGCTCTTGCGAAAAAATACTATGTTACTATGCCTATTATCGAACAGGTAAACCTTGTACTGTTTGAAAATAAATCCGTACAGGAAGCAGTTGCAGACCTTATGGTTCGAGACAAGAGAGCGGAACATACTAATTTGAATTGGTAGGAAAATACTATGGAAAAGATTCGTATCAAATATTTTACAGATAAAATTGAAAAATTAGACTATATCGACGGCAAATCCGACTGGATAGACCTTCGTGCTTCGGAAGAGGTGGAACTGAAAGCCGGAGACTTCAAGTTAATTCCTCTTGGTGTTGCTATGGAACTTCCAAAGGGATATGAAGGACACATTGCTCCAAGAAGCTCAACCTTCAAAACCTGGGGCTTAATCCAGACTAACAGTATCGGTATTGTGGACAATACCTACTGTGGTGACGACGATATGTGGCGCATGCCAGTTTACGCAACCCGCGACACTGTGATTCACGTAAATGACCGTATCGCACAGTTTCGTATTGTAGAGAACCAGCCTAAGATTGTTTTTGAAGAGGTGGAACACCTTGGAAATGACAGCAGAGGTGGATTTGGAACGACTGGGGTGTCGTAAAAAGAAAAATAGAATGATGTATGATTTATAGAAACTCTCGCAGAAATACGAGAGTTTTTGTGTTCAAATACGATACTTTGATAATGTTTATAGATGTGATATAATTAAGCAGATGGATAAAATGGTTCGATTTATTGAGGGGACATATGAGAAAAATAGACCTTAGTACAGTAAAAGATTGTGATAGGATTTGGGAATGTGGCGAATATGTAGTGGCTGCGGGAAAATTTCTATGGGTGTTTCGAAAAGATGGTAGTTTCGTAGCAAAAAGTAAGACCATCCGGCGCCCAGGGAAACTGTATTTTCTACCACCGGATAAGATCTTTGTTGTAGGTGGAGCAGATTATCAGTACCACTATATTAATCTGCAGACCGCTGAAGATATTTGGACTACATCATATGATCGAAAGGGGTTTCTTCGTAGTCGGAGATTTGCAGCCTCGCCGGACAATTGTTATCTGTATGATATGTACCGTCACAATGTAAGAAATCAATGGTATGTGCTACGTTTTTCGTTAGAGAATTTTATGGTTTCCAAAGTAGAAGTGCCGGAAAGTTTGCGAACAACCATCGATATATATACAGATGAAGAAGGCGTTTTATATGCCTTGCAGACACATCTACTAGGAGATGATGGTAAGATATCACAAAATGGTATATTGCGGATTGACTGGAGAGGAGAGAAACCGATATTTTCCTGGGAGTGTATGTGGCAAAGCGAACATAATAGGTGGAAAGAGTGGAATCATACAGATGGTCATTTTATTTTATGTGAAGATTATACTGTAATTGATATGGTAACAATGCAGTCGTTTAATCTACTAGAAAATGATCCAGAAAAGGAATGGAAAAATGGAATACATATGCTTAATTCTATATATCTTCCAGAGAAAGAATTGTTGCTTGCGTTCTACGGGGAATATGGGGGAAATGTTGCGATTGACTGTAAAGCCAGAAAACTGGTCGCTCGATATGTATCAACTATTAATGCGGGATTTGCGGGAAATCTAATAGGAGATGAATACTGGATTGGTACGGAAGAAGGAATCGTACGCAAACCATTTCCTATAATTGAAGAACTTCCAAAGCTACCATCCCCATATTGGCGATGGGTAAAAGAGATGGAGAGAATACGTGGAGAAGAATTGAAGAATGAAAAGGAGTAAAGAGTATTGCATCGAGAGAGATACGGTTTAAGTAAAAAAGTAGCATTTTTGTTTTTGTTTGTGGTACTTGTTCTTACAGGTTGCACTAAGCAATCATATTCTTTTATCAATTCAGTTGAAGAAATTGAGAGAATAGAAATTGTTGATGCGAAAAACAGCATGGAATTTACGGTTATTAAAACTCTTTCAGAAGAAGAGAAGCAGACGTTTTTGGAATCGTTTCAAAAGATTGAATTTGCGAAATATTATATTGGGGATCCAATGACTGTAAGTGGAACAGCAGTAAAGATAACCTATCCTGATGGAGATTATGAAATGATTTGTCATTACTGGGCGGAGTATGTAAAAAATGGTGAGATTTATTCTGTTCGAGAATCTTGTGATGAAAGCGAATTTAGAGAACTTCTTGCAAGCTATGTCGATTAGATGGGATAAATAAGCTATATCCAATATCCTCTGAATATGTAATTACATAAGCAGCATAATCCAAATATCAATGTAAGCGGAATCAGTACGAGTAATATTTTATAAAAGATTTTCAGGGTTTTATATAGTCATTATAGCACAGAAACAGATATCAGAATAGGTTTTCGTCAATTTGCCAATACATTCGTCAAATCTTTGTCACTTTGCCAATAGCATTTTTGACAAAGGTACGATAAGATGTGTACAGTAAGGTCCGTAGGAGGCCTATATGCAATACAGGAGGAATAATAGAAATGGCAAGTTTATCATTAAAGAACATTTGCAAAGTTTACGAAAACGGATTTGAAGCAGTTAAAGATTTCAATCTTGAAGTTGAAGACAAAGAATTTATCATCTTCGTAGGACCTTCAGGATGTGGTAAATCTACAACACTTCGTATGATCGCTGGTTTGGAAGAGATTTCATCTGGTGAATTAAAAATCGATGGAAAAATCATGAATGACGTAGAACCAAAGGATAGAGATATCGCAATGGTATTCCAGAACTACGCATTATATCCACATATGACAGTATTTGATAACATGGCATTTGGTCTTAAATTAAGAAAAGTTCCAAAACATGAAATCAAAGCTAAAGTAGAAGAAGCAGCAAGAATTCTTGACCTTGAGAAATTATTAGACCGTAAACCAAAGGCTTTATCTGGTGGACAGAGACAGCGTGTTGCTATGGGTCGTGCTATCGTTCGTAATCCTAAGGTATTCCTTATGGACGAACCTTTATCAAACCTTGATGCTAAACTTCGTGTACAGATG
>SVFC01000032.1 GCA_015057035.1 Lachnospiraceae bacterium
ACAAAATTATTCTTAGATGGCAGAATTGGAGATGCCAATACCAGCACCACCATAATTTCCCCTGTATGATAGCCCTTACGAACCAGCACATGACGCAAAAGGCCATAGCCTGTATCTTCATCATAGGTTTTGATACGGAAGGATTTTAATAGACTTTTTACCTCGCGAATAATCGCATCTGCTTCCTGATCTTCAATCTGACAACTTTCGATATCCACTACATCATGAGAATTTTTCTTGTAAACCCCCGCAACTACCTGACCACGTCCTACGCAATCAAATACTGCATGTACCTTATGTCGATAATGGTATGGTTCTTCCATTCCCACAATTGGTGACACCTGTACGTAGGGTTTAA
The DNA here is from genome assembly GCA_015057035.1 of Lachnospiraceae bacterium. Taxonomy (GTDB): domain Bacteria; phylum Bacillota; class Clostridia; order Lachnospirales; family Lachnospiraceae; genus Roseburia. The sequence goes on from SVFC01000032.1 coordinate 359, forward strand.
GAAGCTTCTTTACGGCTTCCGTTTTCATCTCCAGCTGTTTACTATATTCTATTCCCTGATAATCACATCCACCGCATTTTTTTGCGTATGGACAGACTTTGTTTTTCTCCATAGATGATTTCTCCCATCCATTTATACTTTTACGTCATTTTATCACATGGCACACATATAATAAAGGAATCTACATAAAATCTTAAGAATTTTTATAAAATTTACCACTTGTTTTTATGGTCCAAATTCTTTAATCTTAGAACTATCTTTTTTTGTTGTAAGGAGGTAATCGATGAAACATAAACTTTTATCCATCAAACAACGATTATTTACCAAGGTTGAAGCAAAACATTCAGAACGCTTTAATGAGACCGTTCGCATTTTCAATAAATACTCCTATTTATTCCACGCAATTTTCTCCTGTGTGGTTGTTTTTATCGTAGAACTAGTTTCACGAAGGAATCTGTTTTCTGCTATAGATTTTATCGCAGAAACACCGATTACCTATTTGTACAATGCCTTTATCGTATTTGCATCTTTGTCATTGGTATATTTGTTCCGACGTCGAGGCTTTGCACGATTAATCGTCTGTTCCTTCTGGATTATCCTAGGAATCATCAATGGTGTTGTCCTGTGTAATCGTGTAACACCTTTTAATTTTTCGGACTTAAGCTGTATTCCAGACTTGTTGGCATTGTCTGGTACCAGTTATATTACACCTCCCCTGATTATTACAATCCTTGTTGCCAGCTCAGCATTTATTCTGGTTTGCGTGGTTTTTTATATTCAGGGTCCCGTCTTCACAGGAAAAACTTATAGAATACGAAACGCTTTTTTCATCCTATCTATGATTTTTATTGCAATTCCAGTAACCACCAAAATGGCTCAGGATAACAAAATCGTAGAAACTTACTTTGCAAACATTGCCCAAGGATATGAGGATTATGGATTTGTCTATTCCTTTTCCACAGGTGTGTTAGACCGTGGAATGGATAAACCTGGTAAATACTCTCAGGAAACAATCCAGCCTATTATTGATTCGATTGTAAATGGCAAAGAAGAAACCACCATAACCGCCGATACTGCTCCAAACATTATCTGCGTATTGCTGGAATCCTTTGTAGACCCAGACGAATTCAACTTTATGACTTATAGTCAGGATCCGGCGCCTTTCTATCATTATTTGAGAGATAACTTTACTTCCGGATATGTAACCATGCCAGTGGTAGGCGCAGGTACTGCCAATGCAGAATTTGAGATTCTGACTGGTATGAAGCTGCAGTATTTTGGTACTGGTGAATATCCTTATAAAACCATTTTAAAGGAAACGGACTGCGAAAGTGTTGCCGCCGTATTAAAAAACCTTGGCTACGGTACACATGCCGTTCATAATAACGGTGGCAACTTCTATAGCCGTGTAAACGCTTTTTCCATGATGGGCTTTGACACCTTTACAAGCAAGGAGTTAATGGATATTACAGAATTCACTCCAAATGGATGGGCTGAAGATGCAATTTTAGTAGAAGAAACTATGAAAACACTTCTTTCTACCCCAAATCAGCCTGACTTTACCTACACCATCACTGTAGGTACCCATGGAACCTATCCTACAGAATCCATTTTAGAAGATCCATATTGTGAAATTCTCGGAATTGACAACGAGGAAGTAACCAATCAGTGGACTTACTATATGCATCAGTTAAATAAAACAGACCAGTTTATCGAAGGCCTGATTCGCCAGTTAGAACAATTAGATGAAGCTACCATTGTGGTGTTCTGGGGCGACCATCTCCCAACCATGGGATTGGAAGACGAAGACATGGTATCCGGCGACATATATAAGACTTCTTATGTTACATGGAACAACTTCGGATTAGAAAAAGAAGATTGTGACCTGTATGCTTACCAGTTAATGGCAGACATCTTAGATACCCTTGGCATCCACGAAGGAACAATGATTGGATATCACCAGACACAAGCTGGCGTATTAGACGAGGAAACTTACATTAATGGTATCGAACAGTTACAGTATGATATTCTCTACGGAGAGCGTTATTGCTACGAAGATGGCATTTCTCCATATCCTCCAACAGAGATTGTTATGGGGCTTGATGAGGTAGTAATTGATCATGTAGAACTCTCCAAAGACGGAAAACAATATATTATCACCGGACAGAATTTTACTCAATGGAGCCGCGTATATATTGATAACACTAAGATTAAACCTACTTATGTTTCTAGCTCTCTGCTGACCATTGAAGCCGCTTCACTAAAAGAAGGCTCCACAATTGTTGTCAGCCAGGTAGGTTCCAATAACACCCGTTTCCGAGATTCTAACGAGTATAAATTTGTTTTCAAGGAAACTTCTGAGGACCTTTCGACAGAGACGAAAATTCCAGAAGATTCAAAGGATAAATAAAAACCTAAAAGGCGATTGCAGGTACCTAATGGTACTTACAATCGCCTTTTTATTTATGTGTTATCTTATTCGAAGTAGATATTAACATTACCAAATACGGATTCCGCATTCATACGAATCACTGGCGCATCTGGATTAGTGCAAGGTCTTCCATACACTTTCACGCCTCCAAATACCGCCTCTTTGTTCACCTGTAATCTCCAGGTAGATGGGAAATACAGATTCAATGTACCGAATACATTTTCTAACTCTATGTCTGCCTCACCACCTGCAATGACAGCATTATTAAAGTACACATTAGCAGAACCGAATACATTCTGAAACTCTGCGGAACTAAAGGCATCAGAATTCACATATTTGCTTGTAGAGTTGAAGATATTTTCCAATGTGACATGACGTCCATCCTCCCAGTTCTCAATACGAGCTTCGTCCAGTCCCATAGTCTCACCATTTTTTGTAATGGTAACGATACGATGCTTTTTTCCGAACATCATATTGAGACCAATTCCAAGCAAGCCTGCTGCAAGAAGAAGTGGGAATGGCGCAATGTTTTCAATTCCAATATAATCTTCCCAAATCCAAGCCACACAACCCAATGACATCATAGACCAGAAGAAATGTCTCTTCCAAATCTGACGAAGGGAAAATGCTACGAATGCAATAGATACCAACGCCTGTAGCCATGGAATCTCTGGCCATACTCCCAAGCCATTTGCCACCAGTAAAACTGCAACTGCAATTAATGCTAATCCACCCACAATATTATTTTTTCTCATATTTCATTAACCTCTTTTCTTCTAATTTCGCCATTAATACTTTAAAATAATTACGTGATACAAATACCTTCTTGTTTGACCCCACAAACTCCACTTCACTGGCGCCAGTAATGTTCTTGTGGATTGCACGAACCTTCGCAGAATTCAGAATCGATGACTTAGAAACACGGATAAAGTTCCCTGGTAATAAATCTTCCAATTCATATAACTTGTGCTTGGTTTCATACATTTGTGTAGCCGTATGTACTACAACACCGTTTGCATCTGTTTCAAAAAACAGAATCTCATCAATGATTAAATAGTATTCCTTATCATCCTTGGATACTTCTAATTGCATTCGTGAGTTGACGGCGTCTGTGATACGTTTTTGTATGGATATCACATCTTCATTTAGCGACTTGCATCGGATGACGATTTCTTCCTCTGCAAGAGCCTCATCAATCTCAATTTTGATCTTCATAACTGCTCCTTAGTTTTGATAATTGCATTATAAAAAAAGAACCTCTCGATGTAAATAGATTTACACCAAGAGGTTAAAATTTGAATCTAACAAGTCAATATGGGCTGTCGTAATGGCTCTTCGGGTCAGTCGCATATGACTATTTCGAAGAACATATAATTTCTTAAATGCGTTCTAAGATTTCCTTCGCCACGTCCAGATAATCATTCTCGATGTTGTAGAATTCGCCCTTATCCGCCGCTTCTGCATAAGCAGGGTTTAATGGAAGTTTACCGAGAAGATTAATTCCAAGAAGATTTGCAGTTTCTTCAATATTGCTTTCTCCAAAAATCTTGATTTCTTTTCCACAGTCTGGGCATGTTAAGAAACTGAAGTTCTCAACCACACCAAGCACTGGAATATTCATCATGTTAGCCATATTGAAGGCTTTTTTTACAATCATCTGAACCAGTTCCTGAGGAGATGTTACGATAACAATTCCATTCACTGGAAGCGACTGGAATACAGTAAGTGGAACATCACCAGTTCCTGGTGGCATATCTACAAAGAGATAATCAAGTTCACCCCAGCAGGTATCTGTCCAGAACTGTTTTACCGCACCTGCGATAACTGGTCCTCTCCATACAACAGGAGCTTCTTCATTTGGCATTAAGAGGTTAATGGACATAACCTTAATTCCATCTTTGGATTCCAATGGAATCATACCTCTTTCATCGCCAGTTACCTGTCCCTTTACTCCAAACATTTTTGGAATAGAAGGTCCTGTAATATCTGCATCCAAAATACCTACTTTATATCCAGCCTTAGCCATAAGTGTTGCGAGCGAAGAGGTCACAAAAGACTTTCCTACACCACCCTTACCACTAACAACACCAATCACGTGCTTAATGTTGGAATAGGCATTCATTTCTTCTAATAAACTTTTTGGGTCCTTGCTTGGACATCCTTCACAGCTACTTCTTGTACATGTGGAAGCACTGCTGCAGCTTGTATTTTCTGGCATTTTATAATCCTCCCTTTTTGTCTACCTGTATTACGGTAAAGTAATTATTTCCAATCTGTTCCCAGACTTTTTCCTGAATCAATTGAGTAGTTTCTGCATCCGATAACGCAAATTCATATGGAATTACCACATCAAAAATCAAATTGGTGTGACTCTCCCCTAACACCACTCGAAAATCATGAAGCGAAAGACTATCACCGATATTCTTCACGATGGTCTTACACTGTTCTTTTAATGCAAGCACTCTTTCGTCCTTTGTGGCTACTGGGTCCATATGTATGGTAGTAAGACAGCCAAGTTCTGTGCGAAGTTTCACTTCCAGATTGTCAATGACGTCGTGAAGCTGTAAGATATCTCCTTCCGCTGGAACTTCCGCATGCAAAGAGATCACGCGACGTCCTGGACCATAATCATGCACGATTAAATCATGGACGCCTACGATAGAATCTTTATCAAACTCCATCACCATCTCCTCAATCTGCGCCACAAACTCTGGGTCCGGTGCCTGACCTAATAATGGGTCTAACACATCCTTGGCAGCATTAATTCCTGCCCAGAGAATCAAAAGACCTACGGCGACACCACAGAATCCATCAATCTGAAACTCCGTATAATGTCCTACTAATGTAGCAATTAAGATGACAGTTGTAGACACACAATCGCTTAAACTGTCTGTTCCTGTAGCCTTAAGAGCTGCGGAATCAATCTTTTTACCAACCCTGAAATTATACAACGCCATGTAACATTTTACAAGGATAGACGCAATTAAAATTGCCAGGATAATTCCGGAAAATTCTATTTCCACCGGATTGACAATCTTACTGATGGAATCCTTGATAAGTTCAAATGCCATCAGCAAAATCACTCCTGCAATGGCAAGCGCTGACAGATATTCTATGCGCCCATGCCCAAATGGATGGTCTGCATCCGGCTTTTGTTCTGCCAGTTTAAATCCAACCAAAGTAACTACCGAAGACCCTGCATCAGATAGGTTGTTAAATGCATCTGCGGTAATCGCAATCGAGTTACTGAGCATTCCCGCAATGAATTTCCCCACAAAGAGAATTAGGTTTAGCAGGATTCCCACTAAACCACACAATTTGCCATAGGCACTTCTCTTTTTCTCTGTAGGCAAGTCTTCATATTTAAAAAGATTTGCTAACATTGTAATCATAATTATTTCACAACTCCTATACGGTCAAATGGATAATAAATAAATCCTGCCTGACCGATGATTTTCTCTTTTGCAACATACGTATTGCGCCAATAACGGGCATCCTGAGAGGTATTTCGATTATCTCCCATTACGAAATAGCAACCTTCTGGCACATGGAATTCATATGGTCCTGTTCCGTTAACCCAGGTTTCTTTTAGATATGGTTCTTCCAGTTCTACACCATTGATATAAACCTTTGCATTTTCAATGGTAACCGTTTCCCCTGGCAGACCAATAATACGCTTTACAAACTTCTGCTTTTCATCATCTGGATAGTAGAAGAAAATAATATCTCCACGCTCTGGTTCTGAGAACACATATGCAAGGCGATTTCCAAACATCTGATCTTCTGGCATAATGGTATTTTCCATTGAACCAGTTGGAACCATCGCATTGATAATCACATAATTCTTAAGCACGAAAATAAGCACAAAGGTAACTGCCAACGTCAGCACCCAGCTTAAGATTTCTTTTTTTATATCTATTTTTTCTTCTTCGACTTCATCTTCTTCAAGAACTTCATCAATATCCTTGAAGATTCTATCGTCCTCTAGTTCTTCGCTTTCTAAATCGATGAAATCCACTTCATCCTCTTCTGTAAAATTCTTATTAATATCGCTCATCCCTTTTTGACTCTCCATTTATTTTTCCAGATTTGCCTGAATCACTTCTTCAATTCTACCACGTACCATAGCAGCAATCTCATTGGTATTCATATCTTTGTATTCATCATAATAGATCGGCTTCATATAGTGTAACTGAACTGACACAGGTTTGCTACCCTTTTCGTCCAAAACTTTATAACTATCGATTAAAGCAAATGGCACAATCGGGCACTTAGACTTAGTAACACACTTAAAGGTACCACCATGGAAGTCTAACATCTTATTACCTAACTTGCTTCGGGTTCCTTCTGGGAAAATGAGGAAATTACGACCTTCCTGAATCTCCTTGGTTACTCCCATAATGACCTTCATGGATTGTCTTACGTCATCTCTGTCCATTGGATAAGACTTGGTACACAACACGATTTCATGCAAAAATGGAATCGCATCTAATTCCTGCTTTAGCACTGCAGCAAGCGGTCTTTCAAAGGTATGTACAATAGCAATAATGTCAAAAATGCCTTGATGATTTCCACATAAAAGGAAGCCATCTTCTGCAGGAATATTTTCAATTCCCGTTACCTTGAAATCAATATTTGCCCCCGGAATAAAATGTCTTAAAATATATCGAATATGATTATACTTCTCTTCAAAACTATAATCGTCTGTGTGTTTTGCATATTTGCGCAACTTAAACCACGCAGAAGGCAATTTATAAAAATTCTTTAGTGCTGCAAGCACAATTCGATTCATATCGTATACTCCTTTCGAAATTTGAACCTCTCATTCAAATTCGCATGCGTAAGTTTACTTACGCATTGTTAACGTCTCGGACGACAGGAAATACCTACGCCCAACGCACCTTCGCCTGTATGACAACAAATGCCCAAAGACAGATTTCCTGCAAGCACATCCATACCCGGAAACGCTTCCTTAATCTCTTCTACCCAGGCAGCTGTTTCCTCTTCATTGGCGCTAGTTGCTGCGAGAAGGTATGCCTCGCCACGTTCATGGTATTCCTTGAAAGTATTTTCCAAATCATATTGAATGGCTTCCAGCATCTCTTTCTTAGCTTTCTTCATACCGCGGCTCTTCTTGTAAGTCTCTAAAAGATTTGTTCCAAGTTTTAAAATTGGCTTAATATTCAGCATCGTTCCAAGAGCTGCTGTTGTAGCAGAGATTCGTCCACCCTTCTGTAAAAACTCTAATGTTTCCACAGCAATGTAGATAGACATTTTTTCTTTTTCTGCCTCTAATACCTCTTTGATTTTTTCTGCAGAAAGACCTTCTTCTACCATCTCAAGGGCATCCATAAGCGCTCTTACTAATGGTGTGGAAACTCGGCCATTGTCTACAACAACTACTTTACCTTCAAACTCTTCATCCTGCGCCAGCATCATAGCAGTATTACAAGACCCACTTAATCCGCTACTCATAGGCACATAGAGAATACTTTCATATTCTTTTAAGCCCTCTCTCCAGAACTCCATAACTGCTTCTGGGGATGGCTGGGAGGTGGACACGGTCTCACCTGCATTTAATCTCTCAAAAAATGTTTTTCTTGTTAAGGATACCTCTTCGTAGTAACATTCTTCCCCAAAGAAAAATGGCATAGGAAGCACGCTTACTCCTAATTTTTTTCCTGCCTCTGGTGAAAGACCGCTATGACTATCTGTTGCTACTAAAATTGAATGCATACGTTTACTCCTTGATTACTCCTCCGCTTTTGCGGCTTCATAAATTGTTTCCATAGTATCTCCAAAATGGCTCTTATCAAACGTTTCCGCGATTTCCTTACTTCGTTTTGCTGCGGATTCTCTCCAATCACTGTCCGCAATGATATTGTTCAATTCTTTCTGGAATTCTTCTACCGTGGTATACTGATATCCATTTTCCCCATCCACGATAATATCACAAAGACACTCATCCTTACGACATAAAAGTGGCAAACCATTGGCTGCGGCCTCAATATATGTAAGTCCCTGGGTTTCACTTGTGGACGCACTAACAAACACATCTGCCAACTGATAATACATCTGCACCTCTGTTGGTGGTACCATACCTGTGAAAATAACGTGGTCTCTTACCCCAAGGTTTGTTACCAGTTCTTCCAGATTCTTCTTCGCTGGTCCATCTCCAACAATAAGGAAGGTCAGTTTGTTGTGCAGTTTTAAAACAGATGCAAAATATTCCACCAATTCATCCAGATTCTTCTCTGTACCCAGACGTCCTAGGTTTAATACCACATGGTGATCCTCTGGAACGCCAAGAGCACGTCTTTTCTCCGCACGTTCTTCTGGTGTCATCTTATAATCATGCTGTTTTAAGGATACCCCGCTTGGAACTACATTAATCTCATTTTTTAGCCCATAACTGCGCAAGGTTTTTTCCACCTTCGTAGTTGGAGCAATAACTCTGTCCGCCTTTTTCAGACGCATACGTGAGAATTTACGAACCACATATTTTCCAAAGCGCTCATATGGAACTACATATCCTACATAATCTTCATACATTGTATGATAGGTGTGGATCAGTGGTGCACCAGTTAACTTCGCAATACGTTTTGCAAACTGATAGCTGAAGAATTCGCACTGGCTGTGAATAATATCTGGCTTCCACTCTATGAGCTCTCTTACCAGAGAATTGCGATAGGAAATCGGCATACGTACATTTGGATAGATAAAGCCAATTGGTACCGATTTGATATAATACACATCCTCTTCATTATCTTTATGACTCTTCAACCCTTCCGAAAAGGTCAGGACACGAACCTCATGTCCTTTGCTTAACAGTTCCTCTCTCAGGTTTTTTAATGATGTTACTACACCATTGGTTTTTACGGTGTATAAATCTGTCGTAATTAATATTTTCATAACTTATTCCCTCATTTATGCAAAGCATGGTTTTGGCTGAACACCAAAATGTGTGATGAACGATTGCAAATTACCTTCAAAAACCAATTTCAATTCCGAAAGTTTCTTTAAATCCCTTGGCAAATACAATACGGAAAACTTTCTCAATTTTGCTGCTTTGGCTCTCTTTAGTACATGTGCCACAAATTGTGAACAGATAAATTTGTGTTTTCTTTTGAATGGTATTCTCATCAGACTGAAAACCAATCCCACTTTGGTGTAGGCCAGTTCCTCTTTCTTTCTGACGTAATACTGGATAATACGCTTTACGGATTCGTATACCTTCTCCGACACTTCCAGCTCATATACCTGACATGGAAATGGCGCTCGGTCTGGTTTTACGTAGCGATTGATATCTTCCACGATAAATCCTTTGGTTACGAAACTATAAAAAGTATTCATGTCCTCTTCCAACCCAATGGATGCGTGGGTGTAATAAAATCCAGTCAGCGCCTGAATCCACTTGGACCCTGTATCCGGAAAACGGGTTAAAAGTACATAGACCTTTTTCTTGGTTTTCTGATTTTTGGAATTTAACATGTGTGTTCCTCTTGCATTTTGATTCATACTATAACACTCCAATATAATATTTTATCATAAAAAGTTTCAATGTACTACTAGAAGTTACCAAAATTAGTTAAAATTATTTAATCAATTTTGTCTTTGTTTCGTTTTGGTATTAGTATTGTAATTTGGATATGTTTTTTATGTATTATAAAAATGTTAGAAATTTGTTAAAAAAAGCCCCACGAACGAATTTTTTCGCCCGCAGAGCCTTTTGACTAGAGAGAGTATAAAATTGTTTTGCAACAGGGTTTAGAATACACCCTGTGCAAGCATAGCTTCAGCAACTTTCTTGAAGCCTGCGATGTTAGCACCTGCTACTAAGTTATAGCCTAAGCCATATTCTTCAGCAGCTGCTGCAGAAGAATCATGGATTCCAATCATAATCTGATGTAATTTCGCATCTACTTCTTCTGCTGTCCAGCTGTAACGTTCAGAGTTCTGGCTCATTTCAAGACCAGATACAAGTACGCCACCTGCATTAACCGCCTTAGAAGGAGCAACGATAACGTTTGGCTGTTTCATTAAGAAAGAAAGCGCATCATTTGTTGTTGGCATGTTAGCAACTTCTATGTAGTATTTTACGCCATTTGCAACGATTTTTTCTGCCTGTTCCATATTAACGTCATTCTGTGTAGCACATGGCATAACAACGTCAACCTTAACACCCCATGGTTTCTCACCTGGGAAGAACTGGCAACCGAATTTATCTGCGTAATCCTGAACTTTATCACGTCCTGAAGAACGCATTTCAAGCAAGTAATCAATCTTTTCTTCTGTTACGATTCCGTCTGGATCATAGATGTATCCATCTGGGCCAGAAAGCGTTACTGCTTTTCCACCTAATTCAGCGATTTTCTTAGCAGCACCCCAAGCTACGTTACCGAAGCCTGATAATGCAAATGTCTTGCCTTCGATTGTTTCGCCTTCATGCTTTAATACTTCGCATGTATAGTAAACTGCACCATAACCTGTTGCTTCTGGACGAATGAGGGAACCACCGTAAGAACGGCCTTTTCCTGTTAAGGTTCCGTTTTCGAAAGCACCTTTGATGCGACGATACTGTCCGTACATGTAACCGATTTCTTTTCCACCTACACCGATATCACCAGCTGGAACGTCTACGTCTGGGCCAATATGACGGTATAACTCTGTCATAAATGCCTGGCAGAATCTCATGATCTCTCCATCGCTCTTACCACGTGGGTCAAAGTCTGAACCACCTTTTGCACCACCCATTGGAAGTGTTGTTAAGCTGTTCTTAAAGGTCTGTTCAAAACCGAGGAACTTCATGATAGATAAGTTTACAGATGGATGGAAACGAAGACCTCCCTTGTATGGTCCAATTGCTCCATTAAACTGTACACGGTATCCTCTGTTTACCTGTGTCTGTCCGTTGTCATCTACCCATGCAACACGGAACTCGATTACTCTTTCTGGTTCACACATTCTCTCTAAAAGAGCCGCTTTTCTATAAACTTCTTCGTTTTTGTCAACAACAGGCTTCAGAGAAGATAACACTTCTTCTACTGTCTGCAAGAACTCTGGTTCTGTTGCGTTTTTCTCTGATACCTTTGCAATTACTTCATCTACATATGACATATATTTTTCCTCCTTGCGTAAATCACTTTCGCTTTGTCACATATTTTAATCCTATATATATCAGATTACAAGAAAATTATTCCAAAATACTAATTCCAATTTTTTATATATTTTATTCGCATAAGTTATAACCGATAGACAGCGCCATAACCTTCCTGCCGCACAAAATATCACTTGACTCCACATACAAAATGCTGTATTGTAACTTTTGTAACAAAATAATAGTTTTGCTAGGGGTGCCTTTGGCTGAGATTATCGTAAGATATGACCCTCACTACTTGATCCGGTTAGTACCGGCGTAAGGAAGCGAATTGTAAGTTAGAAGACTTCTCCCTGGCAGCAGACAAGGAGGAGATTTTTTTATGTTGTCTATTTTTGCAACACCAGTAACTGACGAGTGGGGAACCTCTTATCAGCTTACTACCGCTGGTTACACAGCACTTGTAATCGCTATGATTGCACTACTGCTCATTGGATGCGCCATATTCGGTAGCAAAAGAAAATTTAGTGCAAAGCAGCTCACATTCTCTGCTATGGCAATCGCACTTGCCATGGTGACATCATTGCTAAAACTTTGGGATATGCCTATGGGCGGTTCCGTTACTCTTTTTAGCATGCTATTCATTACCCTGATTGGATACTGGTATGGATTCGGTGTGGGATTAACCACCGCTATTGCATATGGTATCCTGCAGTTAATCGTTGATCCATACATCATCAGTTTCCCACAGATGTTACTGGATTACCTGTTTGCCTTTGGTGGACTTGGCCTTTCTGGCTTGTTCCACAAATCTAACAACGGTCTGATCAAAGGTTATATTGCGGGCATCTTAGGAAGATTTGTATTCGCAACACTTTCCGGATATATCTTCTTCCCAACCTTTATGCCAGAATTCTTTGATAGCGCAATCGTATATTCCATCTGCTATAACGGAGCGTATATCGGCGCAGAAGCAATTCTTACATTAATACTTATTTGTTTACCACCAGTAAACAAGGCTTTGAAACATGTAAAATCTTTGGCCTAAACAAAAAGAGCGTAGAGTACGAAAAAACTCTACGCTCAAATAATATGTAATTATAAAATCATACACATACATCCATAAATACCAGCATCATTTCCAAGAGTTGCCAACTCAAATCTCGTTTCACGGCAAGCATGGAATGCATTTTCCTGGAAGTGTTCTTTGATGGTATCAATGAGAATTGCTCCAGCCTTAGAAACGCCTCCACCGATTACGATAGCCTCTGGGTTCACTACACAAGCCATATTAGAAAGAGTAGAACCTAAGATTTCTCCCAGTTCATCCACTAATTCTTTTGCAAGTTCATCGCCCGCTTTTGCAGCATCAAAAATATCTTTTGCTGTGATATTCTCCAAACTACGAAGTGTTGTTTCATCAGAAGATTTTGCTAATTTTCTCTTAGCCATTCTTACGATACCAGTCGCAGAAGTATACTGTTCCAAGCAACCATATTTTCCACAGTTACAAGCCTCAATTTCATCTGGATTTACCGTAATGTGTCCGATTTCTCCGCCGGCGCCATGGAAACCTGCTACGATTTTGCCATCAACGATGATTCCACCGCCAACACCTGTTCCAAGCGTTACCATTACAACGTCTTTGCAGCCTTTTGCGCCGCCCTGCCACATTTCACCTAATGCAGCAACATTGGCGTCGTTACCAACCTTAACATTGATTCCTGTAAGGGAAGATAATTTTTCTGCGACATTGATAACGCCCCAGCCCAAGTTTACACAACGGTTCACTGTTCCATCTCCGCGAACAGGTCCTGGTACACCGATACCAATTCCCTGCACCTCGTCTTTGCTGATAGCTTCCTGAGCCAACTTATTGTCCACCGCTTTTGCAACATCATATAAAATATTCTCACCATTGTTGCTAGTGTCCGTTTTAATCTCCCATTTGTCTAAGAGGTTTCCGTTTGTTTCGAAAAATCCCATCTTAATTGTTGTGCCGCCAATGTCGACACCAAATCCATATTTTTTCATAACTTGCGCTCTCTCCTTATTTCTTTATTCTTTTCTATAAACCTTTTAATTTATCTATCTATCCAATTAGTTTCCTTCGGCAACTTCAGAATTGCCATGTCCCACAGAATCCTCTGGATTTGCCAGGCTTTCCGAGTCTGCAGGATCCACTGGAACCTCAGGCACCACTGGAATCTCAGGTGTCTGCGTCTCCGTTGGTTCCTCTGTTTCTGGCGGATAATATTCCTCAATAAATCCATCCGACAACTTAGCATAAGGAAGGAAATTCAACGGTTTCAATCCCTCGCTTGCATACTCCATATACTGCTTCCATATCCAGGAAGGATAGGTAGAGCCTTTTA
>SVFC01000010.1 GCA_015057035.1 Lachnospiraceae bacterium
GGTCGGTCCTGGGTTCGAGTCCCCGATGGTCCACTTTTAAATTAAATATATGGCCTCATGGCTCAGTTGGTTAGAGCGCCGCCCTGTCACGGCGGAGGTCGCGGGTTCGAGTCCCGCTGGGGTCGTTAGCATTATTGCTAGAAACTATGGGATCTTAGCTCAGCTGGGAGAGCATCTGCCTTACAAGCAGGGGGTCACAGGTTCGAGCCCTGTAGGTCCCATTGAACTTACGATAGTAAGTTACATGCCGGCGTGGCGGAACTGGCAGACGCGCAGGACTTAAAATCCTGTTGTAGCGATACAGTACCGGTTCGATTCCGGTCGCCGGCATTACCCGAAAGGGAAATTTAATATGTGAGTGTAGCTCAGCTGGATAGAGCACTTGGCTACGGACCAAGGTGTCGGGAGTTCGAATCTTCTCACTCACGTTGAAACCTCGAAAGTAAATCACTTTCGAGGTTTTTTGTTTTTGGAAAAAGGATATCCTATCTATGTGATTTATGATATATTAATTTTAGCAGGAGAACGTAATATGACAGAACGTGAATGGGATCAAAAACTTCATATAGATACAATAGGAAGAGATGCCTCAGTAGAGGATGCGTATCATCATCCTTATGAGCCAACACCATATTCCGTGTTAGTGAGACTGGCGGATAGCGACTATATTAATGAAGAAAATATAGTTGTAGACTATGGTTGTGGAAAAGGTCGTGTTGGTTTTTTCTTGTCATCACAGATTGACTGCAAAGTAATCGGTATCGAATTTGATGTGAAAATTTATGGACAAGCCTATGATAATCTTTCGGGTTTTGTTGCTCGTAGAGAGAAAGTAGAATTCCTGTGTATTGGGGCAGAAAATTATGAGATAGAAGAAGCAGATGTATTCTACTTTTTTAATCCTTTTTCTGTAGAGATTTTACAATCTGTAATTGGAAAAATTAAGAAATCTTATTATAATAATCCAAGAGAAATGAAACTATTTTTCTATTATCCAAGTGATGAATATATTTCATATTTGATGACGGTGTCAGAATTGTGTTTTTTAGATGAGATAGATTGCAGTGACCTGTTTGAGAGCAATAAGAATAGAGAAAAGATAATGATTTTTGAGATGATGTAGCGAGGTGACATATGGAAACCTGGTATTACGAAGTAGTGAGCATAGATGGCGATTATGCGAACTTGAAAAGAACAGATATTGAATTGGATGATTTGAAATTAGTGGCAAGAGCATTGCTTCCGGCTGAGATTGTGGTGGGGAGTCAGTTGAAGTACGAATTGTTACAGTATGAGATTATATAATGCACATTATAGCAATATCAATGCAATGGAGGAAGTGTTTTGTTAACATATGCAATGAGTCAAAGAGATGAAAAAACAAAATATTATTATCTTTATGCTGCAATTAAAGAAGATATCTTATTAGGTACGTTAAAGAAAAATGAAAAACTTCCTTCTAAACGTTCTTTGGCGGAGCATCTGGGTGTGAGTTTGATTACGGTGGAAACAGCGTATCAAATGTTGAAAGATGAGGGATATATTGAGTCGAGAGAACGTAGTGGGTATTTTGTGACGGAACTGATTCCTGTAGCAAAGATAAAAAAAGAGCAGAAAATGCTGAAGTTATTGAAAGAGTCGGAACAAAATAATGATGTGATGGCTGAAATTGAAAGTGCTAGAGATGACGGAAAAAATATGTTTCCGGAGTCTTTATATTTCAAAACAGTACGAAGCGTTTTAACAGAGTATGGAAGTAAGTTGATGGAGCGCTCGCCAAACGAGGGCTGTACCATTTTAAGAAATGCCATTGCAAAGTATTTGTTGCGTTATAGAGGGATTTTTGCACAGCCAGAGCAGATAGTGATAGGTTCCGGTGCAGAACATCTATATAATGCTGTTGTGCGGCTTATGGGCAATGATGTGATTTATGGCTTGGAAAATCCGTCCTATAGTCAGATTCGTAAGGTTTACGAAGGCATGGGGGCAAAATGTGAAATGCTTCAGATGGGCATAGAAGGGATTAAGACGGAGGAGTTACAGCGTACGCAGGCGAAGGTGCTTCATGTGACACCATTTCATAGTTATCCTTCAGGAGTGACTGCCACAGTTCGCAAAAGGCAGGAGTATCTGGAGTGGGCAAAACAGAATCAAGGGATTATTGTAGAGGATGATTTCGATAGTGAGTTTTTTATGCCAGGAAAACCAATTGATACTTTGTATATGACAGATCATACTCAGTCGGTTATCTATATTAATACTTTTTCAAAGAGTCTTTCACCTTCTATAAGAATTGGATATATGATTTTGCCGGAACATTTGATGGAAAGATACAAAGAAACGATGGGGGAGTTTTCCTGTACGGTGCCTGTTCTGGATCAGTATGTATTGGCGGAATTTATTGAGAGAGGACATTTTGAGCAACATTTAAATCGTGTAAGAAGACATAGAACAAAATAATGACAATGAAAAAAGACCCAAATGCTTGGGTCTTTTTTCGAGGGGAGTATAAATAATTAATAAGAGGTATAACTGAAAAGACAACAATCGTCTTTTCATAAGTGATTATAGGAAAAGAGAAACTTGTTTGCAATAGTAAATTAGTACTATCAAAGTTGCGAGTAAATGCATATTCTGTAACGAGTATATAATGTGGAGTGTGTGTATGACGTTTGAGGTAGTATATCCAAAGGACATAGAGCGTTTAAGAGTGGAGAAGCGAGCGATACTCATAGATATACGTTCGAGAGAAGATTATCGTAAAGGACACTGGGAAGGGGCAATTAATTATCCTGAGGAGGAAGTGGTGGATTATACGCAGGTGTTAGGGAGAAAGCGTATGATTATCCTCTATTGTCAGCATGGTGGAAGTAGCATGCAACTAGCAAGAAATCTGGGGAAAAATGGATATGTAGTTGGAACGGTGGTTGGTGGATATGATGCTATGAAAAAATTACCATGAAATTACCATAAAACATTATGTTTTGTGATTGAAAAACTATGTAAACATAGGGTATAGTAGTTATGATGAGGGAGTTTCTGCTTTTATAAATTGTCTATAGATAAGACGTAAAAGTAGAAGGTATAAATACAATTAGCAGAGAAACGTGGAGAGTATATATGAAAACCTACGAATTAGTTGTACCATGTCATTTTGGCATGGAAGCAGTGACCAAAAGAGAAATATATGATTTAGGATACGAGATAACAAGAGTAGAGGATGGTAGAATTACCTTTGAGGGAGATGCAGAAGCGATATGCCGTGCTAATGTGTTTTTGCGCACGGCTGAGAGAGTTTTGCTCCTGGTGGGCAGATTTAAAGC
Organism: Lachnospiraceae bacterium; assembly: GCA_015057035.1. Taxonomy (GTDB): domain Bacteria; phylum Bacillota; class Clostridia; order Lachnospirales; family Lachnospiraceae; genus Roseburia. The sequence goes on from SVFC01000010.1 coordinate 3,324, forward strand.
CACAACTTTTGAAGAATTGTTCCAGGGTATTAAAGCTCTTCCTTGGGAGGAATATATCCCACAGGATGGAAAGTTCTGGGTGAAAAAAGCATCTTCTATTAAGAGTAAATTGTTCAGTCCTTCTGATATTCAATCTATTGCAAAAAAGGCTATGGTTGAGAGACTGAAACAAGTTTATAAAACGGAGTGGTTTAAGGAAGATGGAGCTGCATATCCGATTCGTATCTTTTTGTTAAAAGATGAAGTTATGGTGGCGCTAGATACTTCAGGGGATTCTCTTCATAAGAGAGGATATCGCTTACAGACAAGTAAAGCGCCAATTACGGAAACATTAGCGGCAGCATTGATTATGCTTACACCATGGAAAAAGGACCGAATTCTGGTGGATCCTTTCTGTGGCAGTGGAACTTTTCCTATTGAAGCGGCTATGATTGCTGCAAATATTGCGCCTGGAATGAATCGTTCATTTACAGCAGAGAGTTGGACGAATATTATTCCAAAGGAACTGTGGAAGGATGCCAAAGATGAGGCAGAAGATATGGTAGACAAGGAAATTGAGGTAGATATCCAGGGCTACGATATGGATGGCGATGTGGTAAAAGCTGCTCGTGAAAATGCAAAGCGTGCGGGGGTAGACCACCTGATTCATTTCCAACAGCGTGAAGTGGCGAAGATGAGTCATCCAAAGAAATATGGATTTGTTATTACAAATCCACCATATGGCGAACGTTTGGAAGAAAAAGCGGATTTGCCAGAATTGTATGGAACAATTGGTGATGTATATAATAATCTGGATTCCTGGTCTATGTATATGATTACAAGCTATGAGGATGCAGAACGTTATATTGGTAGAAAAGCGGACAAGAACCGCAAGATTTATAATGGTATGATTAAGACTTATTTCTACCAGTTTATGGGGCCAAAGCCTCCTAAGAAAGGATAAAATAGGAATAGAATGAAACACTCAAAAAGATATATCGTATTAGCAGTTTTATTACTAATCGTCTTTTTGTTTAAATTTCAAGTAATGCGAGTTGATGCAGGCCGAATCGATCAGTTCCGAGGTGGAACATTAGATAAGGACAGCTGGTATCCATTGGTTGCAGAAGATGTCAATGGAAAACTTCTTACACTTGTCATTGATAACAAAGAGTATACAAATGAAAAATATCTTTTTTATATGGATCATAATCGAAACATCATGGTGCCTGTGGATATCTTAAGGGACGCCATGAATTGTAGTGCACATCTTTATGATGGTAGTCATTTGTTGGTGGAAAAACATAATTATTATGCTCAAATCACATTGAATGAACAGACTGCAATCAGTAGTGGGGATGCAGTATTGCTTGGCTCTAATTTGGTGGAGTTCGGTGGTAACTATTATGTGAGTCTTACAGATTTGGCGAAAATGCTTGGATATAGTTTTTCCTTTGATGTTACAACCAATACTATTGTGGCTGCAGACATGGCAGAGAATATTAGTAGTTTGCCTGCAAAATATGATTTAAGAGACAGATATCGTGTACCAACGGTTCGAGACCAGGGAAAACTGGGAACATGTTGGGCTTTTGGAGCGGTTAGTGCGTTGGAATCATCATTGTTACCAGAGGATTCTTATGTATTTTCCGCAGATCATATGAGCCTTAGCAACTCCTTTGCCACGGGACAGAATGATGGTGGGGAATATACTATGAGTATGGCTTATCTGGCAGCATGGCAGGGGCCTGTATATGAAGTTGACGACCCATATGGAGATGGTGAGAGTAACAATAAATTGACGGCTGTAAAACATGTGCAGGAAATGCGTATCATTGCGTCTAAAGATATTGCAGCAATCAAAGAGGCGGTATTCAAATACGGTGGTGTTCAGACTTCATTGTATAGTAGTTTAAAGAATGCATCCAGTTCTTCAAAATACTACAATAAAGAAACCCATAGTTATTGTTATATTGGTACCAACAAACCAAATCACGATGTGGTGATTGTTGGTTGGGATGATAATTATCCAAAAGAGAATTTTAATACTTCACTGGAGGGAGACGGAGCGTTTATTTGTCAGAACAGTTGGGGCACTTCTTTTGGAGAGAATGGGGTATTTTACGTATCCTATTATGATTCGAATATTGGAACCCATAATCTGGCATATACTCGAGTAGAGGATAAGGATAATTATGATAATATCTATCAGAGCGATTTGTGCGGCTGGGTAGGTAAATTAGGATATGAAAAAGAGTCTATGTATGGTGCGAATGTGTTTACTGCAAAATCTAACGAAGAAGTAGTGGCTGCAGGATTTTATGCTACAGCACCGGATACAGAGTATAAGGTATATGTTGTCAGTGATTTTACTGGTGTTAACTCATTCCGTAATCGACAGCTTGTTGCGGAAGGAGTCTTGGAGGATGCGGGATATTATACTGTTGATTTTGAGAATGGTGTTTCTGTTAAAGAAGGAAAGAAGTATGCCGTAGTGGTGTATGTAAAAACACCTGGTTCAACACATCCAATGGCGATAGAGTATAACACTGGAGATAAAAAACTTGCCAATGTTGATTTGGAAGATGGAGAAGGCTATATCAGCTACTCTGGAAATACATTTATAAATGTAAAGGATAAGCAGGATTGTAATCTTTGTATTAAGGCGTTTACGAATGGAAAAGAGAATACTAAAGTTGGTTACAGCGAGTAGTGGTTTTGTAACGGTTATGGCTTGCGTATGTCTGTATTTTTTCCCGGGCATCAAGGAAACTTTTGCAGCAGAGCCAGAATTAAATATTATGCCTGAAATCAAAGTAGAGGTTCAGGTTCAGGTACAGGAAGAGCCACCAAAGGACGTTGTAATAGAAGATGTCGTAGTTGACAATTACATGGAAAAATTAAATATTCAGCTCCCAGAAGGTGTTCATGGTGGTCAGGTGACGATTTCCAATAACTATCTTACCCAGACAGTTACAGTGCGATTTGCAAAGGGTGTAGACAACTATTCGGATGATTATCAGGTGTTCGGTAGTAGTGACTATATTTCTTCTCTGGGATACTATCGTGATGGTGAGGCGGGTGTTCTTGAGATACAGTTAAGTCAGGTGTGTGAGCTGGCGTATACCTATCGTGAGGACTATCTGTGTGTTGACTTTATGGACCCACATGAGATATATGACAAGGTAATCGTGGTAGATGCTGGGCATGGTGGCAGAGCGCCTGGTGCAGTAAAAAAAGGTGTATCGGAAAAGACGTTAAATCTTGGAGTTGTTTCAGAAATCAAGAAGTTATTTGATGAAGAAGACAATATCAAGGTGTATTACACAAGATTGACAGATGTCAATCCGACATTGGCTCAAAGAGTGGGATTAGCCAATAAGGCTAAGGCAGATTTGTTCATAAGTATTCACCACAATTCTTCTGCCAGTGGAAAATTCAATGAGAAAAATGGCACTATGGTGTTGTATAATCAGACAGATAATTCTGAGTATTCCAGCAAACGTTTTGCAGAGATGTGCATTCAGAATGTAATGGCTTCCACTGGAAGTAATCGTCGCGGTCTTGCAAAGGGAAATTATGTACATATTGTGCGAAATAGTCAGGTGCCAGTGGCGTTGATTGAAGTAGGATATATGACAAACCTGAAAGAGTTTGAAAAAATACAGACACAGGAATATCAGAAGCTTGTGGCGAAGGGCGTGTATAACGCAGTAATGCAAGCTTTTGAGGAAGGCTACTAATTTTGGAGGAAACAGAGTGAAGAAAATTATTTTTGCTACTGGAAATGCGGGTAAACTAAGAGAGATTCGCGAAATTATGGAAGGTACGGGAGTTGAGGTACTTTCTATGAAAGAAGCAGGGATTTCTGTAGATGTGGTAGAAGATGGCACAACTTTTGAAGAAAATGCTTTGATTAAGGCGAAGGCGATTGCGGCTCATACAGATGCTATTGTTCTAGCAGACGATTCTGGTTTGGAAGTGGATTATCTGGATAAAGCACCGGGAGTATACTCTGCACGTTTTATGGGCGAGGATACTTCTTATGATATTAAAAATCAGGCAATTATTGACAAATTAGAAGGTGTTCCAAAGGAGCAGAGAACTGCACGCTTCGTTTGTGTGATTGCAGCAGTTCTGCCAGATGGACGTCATCTTAGCACAAGACAGACGATGGAAGGATATATCGGGTATCATGCAGAGGGAGAAAATGGATTCGGATATGACCCAATCTTCATGCTGGATGAATATGGTTGTTCTTCCGCAGCCATCTCCCGTGAGGAAAAAAATGCCATAAGTCATCGTGGAAAAGCCTTGCGAGCGATGAAAAAAATGTTGGAAGAAGCAGGGGAAATATAGTCAAAAAGTAGATTTTTGATGTGAACTTCTCATTCGAAATGTGGGAAGTTCACAAAAGAAAATTTTTTGCAAAATTTTTAAAAAAAGTTGTTGACATATCACTTTCCCTATAATATAATAAATTTCGCGTCAGACAAATGACGGAATAGAATATCCTTCGGGGTGTGGCTCAGTTTGGCTAGAGCGCCTGGTTTGGGACCAGGAGGTCGCAGGTTCGAATCCTGTCACCCCGACTTTATGCGGGTGTAGTTCAATGGTAGAACACTAGCCTTCCAAGCTAGATACGTGGGTTCGATTCCCATCACCCGCTTTGATATTGTAAAAATATCTTTTATGTGTCCATAGCTCAGCTGGATAGAGCAACGGCCTTCTAAGCCGTGGGTCGGGGGTTCGAATCCCTTTGGGCACATTTCCTATTTTATAGGACAATATGGTGGGTATAGCGCAGTTGGTTAGCGCGCCAGATTGTGGCTCTGGAGGCCATGGGTTCGAATCCCATTATCCACCCTGTTGCGGTAGCAACATAATGTTGGGCTATCGCCAAGCGGTAAGGCACAGGGTTTTGATCCCTGCATTCGTTGGTTCGAATCCAACTAGCCCAGCTTTTAAAAAATGGGACCGCACAAAAGAATAAATATGGGATATTAGCTCAGTCGGTAGAGCACTTGACTTTTAATCAAGTTGTCCGGGGTTCGAATCCCCGATGTCTCATTGAAAAGAAAAAGAGTATCGCGTATGCGATACTTTTTTTCTTTTCAATAAACCATCGTGTATTCGTTCGAACCCTGTGGGTTCGAACCTGGTTAAGCTACGAGCAGGGTGGACAGACAAGAACAGGTGGACGTCGTGCTTGCACGTAAGACCGACTGTTCTTGGATGGACATGCGGCGACAGCCGTCCAACGAGGAAAGCAAAGCTTTCCGAGTGATGCTCGTAGCATAGTGTTGTTTTATGTGATATAATTATACAAACTTGAATATGACGAGGTGATAGTATGGTACTGTATTCTATAATTATGTTTTTAACAGCTGTCCCAATGATTATAATGAGCATTGCGATATATCAAGGCAAAACCAGCCTGATTCATGATTATCATCAAATGAAAGTTACTGATAAAGCTGCCTATGGAAAAGCTTTCGGAAAAGCTATGTTGGTTGTATCAACGGCATTATTGCTCAGTGGGATTATAGGTCTATTTGGTGATACAGAAACAATTGTGACAATTGCCATAACAGTACTTTTTGTTGGCTTATTCATCGGAATTGTTTGGATTGTCGTAGTTCAAATGAAATACAACAAAGGTGTATTTTGATGAGATTTTTTCGTATATATAAATTTGAATTTGTCTAACTGATGCACCGCACCAGTGTATCAGACTCAAGTTCAGTGGAAAGGAATGTTCAGTATGATTATCTATTATCTGATGGCAGAAGCAGTACCACACCACGATAATCCCGAAAGCAAAGAATATAGTGGAGCCTATATAAACTGTTGGGTAAAGGCTGACACTCCAAAAGATGCGTTGCACAAAGCGAAAGAGTATATTTGTGAGGAGCATTGGAGTTTTGTCAAATTAGAAGATATTTTTGCTGTTCAGCGAGAACGATATCTGAATGAACCTAATTCCTTGGAAGCCTATGACAATGCTTCTCGATACGGTTTAGACGCTATTTTTTATACATGGCCAATAGAATAGCCAAACAAAACAATGTTAGACAAATTCCAATATGTAGAATAGATAGAGAAACTTGAATTTGGAGTGATGATTATGAAGTTAGTTTTTCCTAGTTTACGTTATAAAGAAAAAGCAGTACAGTTTATAAATGAATTTTATGAATATAATTCTGAGATTAACGGGAGTGGAGGATTAGACAGATATTTGAGAGAATCTACTTACGAAGAATGGTTAAAGAAGGTTCTTGCTGATATCGATATTGCAAATGTTCAGCAATCAAGAGTTCCAGCCTTAACTTATTTTTACATTCGTGAAGAAGATGATAAAATACTTGGAATGATAAATGTTAGATTGGCAGGAAATGAGTTCATCAAAAGAGAAGGTGGTCATATAGGATATTGTATAAGACCGACCGAAAGGCGGAAACATTATGCAACAGACATGTTGAATGATGCTTTAAAGGTTTTTGATACACTATGCATCAAAGAAGTTGTTTTAACATGTTACAAATCCAATATTGCATCTGTAAATGTTATTAAGAATTGCAAAGGAGAACTGGTTGAAGAGTTTTATAGTGACATTTATAAGAAAGAACTACAAAAATATATAATCAGAAGATAAACAAATTCGAATTTGTAGAACAGACTTGAATATAGAAATCCAAAGGAGACGTTGTATGATTAAGATTGAAAATATTGAATATGGTTCAATGAATTATAAAAAAACATTGGATTTGAGAAATAAGGTAATGAGGATCCCACTTGGGCTTAATATTTACGATGAAGACTTCAGCTTTGAAAAGAACGCAATCATAGTAGGTGCCTATGAAGAAGAGGAATTAATTGGAGTAGGAACCATGAGTTATAGTGATAATACATTCAAACTTGAATATCTTTGTGTTGATACTGATATACAGAGTCATGGGGCGGGAGGAAAGATGATTGAATGGTTAGAAAAAAAGGCTTTAGAAAAAAATGCCAAGAAAATTATTCTTGATGCTCGTGTTTCTGCTCAAAAGTTCTATGAGAATCATGGTTACAAAACTGTGGGGGATGTGTTTATGCTGAGCTATGCTCCAGTTCCTCACATCCTGATGGAAAAAATATTATAAAAATTACTCGACAAATTCCAATTTGTCTAAATGATTGACAATGAAAATGAAGTCTCTGAACTCCTTTCTTTTAGCGGGTTTGGGAAATTCGTAAAACTTCGAATCCCCGATGTCTCATTAACAAGAAAAGCATCATGTGTAAGCATGGTGCTTTTCTTGTTTTTTGAGAGTTCACTCATAATTTGAGAGGTGGACTTTGTGAATTCTCTTTTCTATACTATAGATAGAAGCTTCGAAAAATAAAAAAGGATGTGAATTTATGAATAGAATATTTGCTAAAAATTTAAAAACATTAAGACTTTCTAAGAAACTTACGCAAGAACAAGTTGCAGAATCTTTGTGTGTTAGTTCACAAACGATTTCAAGATGGGAATGTGGAAATGGAACTCCAGATGTGTTAATGCTACCAGAACTTGCGAAATTGTATTGTGTAACAATTGATGATCTATATAAGGAAAATTCAATTGCTTATGAAAATTATGCTGTAAGATTAGCCTGTTTATATGAATATACAAGAAAGCCGGATGATTTTATGCAGGCAGATTTGGAATTTAGAAAGTTGTTCAAAAGTGGAGAGTATAGTGATGAGGATAAAAGATTTTATGGAATTATTCATCACTATATGATGAACTATTGTAAGGACAAAGCCTTGCAGTTGTTTGATGAAATTATTGACAATAAGTCTGCTGAAAAAGAAGAAGTTTATTATCGAGCAAAAGGCCAGAAATTTGGATTACTTTCGGATATAGGACAAAATGAGAAGAATATAGAAGAGCAATATGGGCTTATTATGCAAGGAACAAATGATGCACGAGAGTATGGGCTTTTAATCGGTGCATATTATTTAGCAGGTCAATATCAAAAGGCATATGAGTGGTACTTAAAGAGTGTGGAAAGGTTTTCTGAAGATGCATCGATTTTTGTTTGGGGAGGTGCAGTTTGTAAAGAACTTAAAAAATATGATGAAGCATTTGCGTGCTGGAATAATGCTCTAAAACAAAACAATCAGTTTTGTGATGCAAAATATGCAATGGCTAATTGCTATGAAGAGTTAGGGCAATATGAAAAAGCATATTCTGTTTGGGTAGAAATAGCTGAGTCCTTAGCTGACGAAGGTCTGGAATATGAATCTTATCAAGCGCGCGATAAAGCAAAAAATTGCCTAAACAGATAGTTGTAAGCCACTATATATAATGATTTTAAAAAGCAGGAAGGTTATCCTTCCTGCTTTTCACTTACTGAGGGTAAACTACCCAAGTTATTATTCTCTTTTCCATCAGGCAAAGCTTTTAGATACTCAGTATCTTTTCTGTGTGCTACACCAACACCCTGAATGTCACCAGCCTTAGCCATAGAGACACCTTCTTCTTTGGAGATGGTGGAACCGTCGGAAAGCTGATAACCTGTGATACGCCCGCTGGATTTTACGAGGCCTACAATCTCTTTGGCGTCGGATTTTGGGGTTGGAATATCATCCAAAGCCGCATAAGCAAGTTGTGAACCGAAATCTTTTTTGTCTGTATTCATATTAATTCTCCGTTTCTGAAATGTGTTTTGTTTGATGTGATTAGTATTTGAAGAAAGTGAAAAGATATGTATAAAACTATTGGTTGCAAAGATAAGCATTTTATAATAAAATAATCAAGAATTGAAGAGATAAACTGCCACCGGGTAGTGAATGTAAAAAGCATTCGTGAGTATATCGTTAGGTCTTAGAAGATATACTGGCGAATGCTTTTTCTATAGAAAGGAAAATGTTTTTTATGAGAAATTTGAAAAAGATACTAACTTATTTTACCAAATTAGAATGGGGCATCTGGATTAGTTCTGTGGTGTTGATTCTGTTATCCTTTGTGATATTTGACAGAGAAAACTATATGACTTTAGGGGCATCTCTTTTGGGTGTAACCTCCATTATGTTAAATGCCAAGGGCAATCCTCTTGGGCAATTACTTATGGTGGTTTTTAGCTTGTTATATGGGGTGATATCCTATTCTTTTTCTTATTATGGGGAAATGATTACTTATCTCGGGATGACAATGCCTATGGCAGTTCTAGCGCTGATTTCATGGCTTAGAAATCCTTTTGAGGGGAATCGTGCAGAAGTGAAGGTGAATCGAATTAGCAAAAAAGAGATTGGATTTATGTGGATTTTGACAATCATTGTGACAATTTTGTTTTATTATATTTTGGAGACATTTGAGACTGCAAACATTATTCCTAGCACAATATCCGTTACTACAAGTTTTGTAGCAGTGTATCTGACGTTTCGAAGGAGTCCGTACTTTTCTCTGGCTTATGCGTCCAATGATATTGTGCTGATTGTGTTGTGGGTACTGGCGTCTATGGAAGATATAACCTACCTGTCGGTTGTGGTGTGTTTTGTGGCATTTTTGGTGAATGACGTATATGCGTTTGTTAGTTGGAAGAAGATGGAACGGAGACAGCGTGCTAAAATCTGCTTATATGATTAGAACATTTAGTTGCTTAAACAATATCCAAATAGTAAAATTATGTATAGAATTCCGCTCTTAGAGAAAAACATATGGGTGAGGAGTGCGCGATATGAAAGCCAAAGAAAAACTATTAATTGTAGACGGCCATAACCTGCTGTTCCAGATGTTTTTTGGAATGCCAAACCGCATTATTAATAAAGACGGAAAAGCCATACAGGGTGTCATCGGATTTGTAGGTGCGCTGAATAAAATTATAAAACAAGTGCAGCCTACCCATGTGGTAGTGCTGTTTGACGGAGAGTACGAGAATTCTAGAACAGAGTTGTTGCCAGAATATAAGGGAAACCGTGAAGATTATTCCCTGGTGGAGGAAGAGGAGAATCCTTTTTCGCAGTTGCCAGATGTGTATCGGGCGCTGGATTATATGGGGATTAAATACTGTGAGACAGAAGATGTGGAAGCAGATGATGTAATAGCCAGTTATGTGCTGACCTATGGCAAAGAGCTATTGGATATAGTGATATCTTCCTGGGACAGTGACTTTTTCCAGCTTATTAGTGAAAACGTCAAAATACTAAGATATCGTGGAAAATGCACTACTATATGTGATGTGGCATATCTTAAGGAAAAGTTCGATATTGCTCCAGAAGTGTACGCAGATTTTAAGTCCATAGTGGGAGATAACGCGGATAATATAAAGGGAGCAAAGGGCATTGGGCCAAAGACAGCCAGCGCACTATTAAAACAGTTTGGCAGTCTGGGAGAGATTCTAAAACGTACAGCAGAGATTGAGAAAAAGAAAGTACGGGAATCCATAGAGGAAGATAAAGACAGACTGCAGATTAACTATGAGATTATCAAATTAAATGACAAGGCGAAGCTGCCATTTGATTTGGAAGAGTTACAGTATAATAAGCCTGAGCAGAAGACGAATGAGGTCATGCAGGGAATTGGGCTTATGTAACATCAGGACAATAAATAGGCAACGAGAAATATAGAAATCGAGGAAAATAATATGAGTTACATTACAACATACACGGGAAAACATTTTGATCCAACGGCGCCAGACGCAAGTCTGTTTGACGTGAGAGATATCGCGCATGCTCTGTCGCTTACTTGTAGAGGAAATGGACATGTAAAGACTTTTTTCTCAGTGGGACAGCATTGCATAAATTGTGCTTTGGAAGCGGAACTGAGAGGGTTTCCTACGAGAGTGGTTTTAGCATGCTTGTTGCATGATGCCAGTGAGGCATATATGTCGGATGTGCCAAGACCATTTAAACATGCGCTACCATCTTATGTGGAGGCGGAAGAGAAACTTCTTGAGATGATTTATGAGAAGTTTTTGGGGAGTAGCTTATCAGAAGAGGAACAGAAACTGGTAAAAATCATAGATGACGATTTGTTGTATTATGATTTGAAGGTGTTACTGGGAGAGACTCCTGCGGGGGAAGCGCCAAACCTAAAGATTGAGTTGGATTATACAGTGCAACCGTTTGAAAAAGTAGAAGCGCAGTATTTGAAACTTTACGAGAGATTGAGTCAATGATGGTATTTTGTACAAATTGCGGATGGATAATTAGTGAAAAAGTAAAGTATTTTAGAAAAAAGTAAATATTCTGTTGAACTTAGGGTTAGAATCGTATACAATTTATATAAGCAAGAACGCAAAGGAGAGCATCATTGCTCTCCTGTTTTTGTATAAGGGAAAACACATTGGGATTTAAAGGAATTGGAGAATTGTATATGGAACAGGTACGAATCCAACTAGAAGGGATTAGTAAGAGTTACTATGCTAAGACTGCAGTGACGCAGGCGCTTCGCAAGATAAATCTTACTTTTCGAATGGGTGAATTTGTAGCGATTACAGGTGAAAGCGGTAGTGGTAAGTCTACACTTTTAAACATCATTGGTGGTATGGATACTTTTGATGATGGAGAGATGTATGTGGATGGCCAGCCAACCTTCCAGTATGACGAAGAAGATTGGGAAGAATATCGCAGAAATAAAATCGGCTACGTATTTCAGGATTATAGTTTGATCGGTCATTATACTGTCTTGGACAATATGATGAGTGGTCTTCTTATTATGGGATTATCTTCGGATGAGGCAAAAAATACAGCCAGACACTATCTGAAACTGGTAGGATTAGAAGGATATGAGTTACATAAAGCCACAGAATTATCCAGTGGTCAGAAACAGCGTTTGTCTATTGCAAGAGCTTTGGCTAAGAATACAGGTATCATTGTTGCAGATGAACCAACCGGTAACCTGGATAGTGAAACGGGCGACCAGATTATTGCTCTCTTGAAAGAGTTGTCGAAAGACCGCCTGGTGATTATGGTTACTCATAACTATGAGCAGGCGGAAAAATATGTAACCAGAAAAATCAGAATCCATGAAGGTGAAGTTGTGGTGGATGTTCTGGTGAATAACGGGGAAGAAGCTGGTGGAGAACTGCAGGGGGAATCTGTACAGCAGCAGGAATCTTCAGAACAGGAGAAAGTGATAGAACAGCAGACACTTTCGGAACAAGAAGGCGAAGCTTCGCGTAAAAAAGTCTTTTGGGAGCAGTTTAAAACGGCATGGTATTTTGCCAGCAAGAATGCTGTCACACAGTTGGGAAGGGCAACGTTGTTTACTATTTTCCTGTCTATTATTGCGATTGCGTCCTTTGTGTTGTTAGGACAGTTGCTGGTATATGAAGATGACATCAGTACCAAGATTTATTCTAACAAAGCATTTTATCGACAGGATGATACAAGACTGGTGGTGAAGAAGGCGGATGGAAGCCTTCTCACAGATGCGGACTTTGCCAAGATGAAAGAATTGGCATACGTGGTAGATGTGGATTCTTGCGACTATGCTAATGACATTAACTACTATGTAACAGAAGATGAAGATTACGAATATCTGTATAGCTGGCATTGGGGTAGCAGAGACCCTGTGATTACACTGAAATTCCTTTCTGATAAGAAGTTTATGAAATCGGTGGACTGTATTACAGAACAGGATCTGGCATATGGACGTTTGCCAGAGAAGAGAAATGAAATTGTAATCTATGATACAGATGATAGCCTTCTGAACCGTTCCAAGAAAATGTATTTTAAGGCAAATAACATTTGGGACAGTGGGGAATATTATGAAGCGAACTTGAAGATCGTCGGTATCTTAAAAGAAGAAACCGAGCAGATTTATTTCTCAAAAGCAATGTGTCAGATGTTGTCTATGGATATTGATTCGGATCTGTCTAGAATCGTTTATGCCTACGATTATAGAAAGATGGACTATGCCCAGAAACCAGAAATGGTGTTGGTGATTGCGGACGATTTGAAGGACAATCAGGTGCGTGTTTCCAAGGATATCGAAGTGGGTGTCACAGGAGAGATTCTGTTCCGTTTCTGGGAATATGATGAAAACGGAGAGATTTCAGAAGAATATGTGGAACAAACCGTTGTGGTACAGAAAAAGACCACAGGTCACACCAGAGATTTCCTGGAAGTAAGTCAGGAGTTATTTGACAAGTATTATCAGGCAGAAAATAAACAGGCCTCTGTATATATTGCAAGTTATGCCAAAACCGATGAGGTTATCTCAGCATTGGAGAGACTGGGATATAGTGCAATTAGTACAATTCGCGTTAGCACAACAGACTACGATGAGATTTTGGTATTTGACAGACTGAAGGTTATGGGAATCTGTTTCGGCGGCCTTTTAGCATTGATTTTTGCAGAAGTGCTTATCCTGCGTTCGCTTATGAAGATTCGAGTAAAAGATTACTTTGTATTGAAATTCATCGGTATGAAGATGCAGATGATTCGCAAGATTAGTTATCTAGAAATTGGAGTATATGTTCTGGTTGCAATGGGAATTACGGTAGCACTGATGTGGGCGCTTAATTTTGCGGGAATTCCGCTTGTGACAGAGATGATGTGGTACTACGAACTGAAGGGATATATAGCTTTTGCGGCGTATAATTTGTTCCTTTCTGTTTTAACAGTTGCCTCCTTTAACAGATTACTGAAAGGAAGGTTGAATGCATGATTAAGATAGAACATTTATATAAAACCTATAATCCTGGTAAGAAGAATGAGGAAAAAGTATTAAAGGACATTTCACTCGAATTTGACCGCACAGGACTGGTATGTCTCTTGGGAGAAAGTGGTTCTGGTAAGACCACACTCTTAAATACCATCGGTGGATTAGACACTTTTTCTGGTGGAACCATAACCATTGACCAGACCACACTTAAGGGATATAACCCTAAGGTGATGGAACCAATTCGAAATGATAGATTTGATTACATTTTCCAGAATTATTATCTGCTGGGAGACCATACTGTTGGCTACAATGTGAAGCTTGCCTTAAACCGTTTCGATATTAGCGAAGAGGAAAAGGAAGAGCGTGTAGAATACGTATTGAACATGCTGGGCATGGGAAAATACAAAAAGAAACAGGTTAACAAATTATCTGGTGGCCAGCAGCAGAGAGTATCCATTGCAAGAGCACTGGTAAAATCTCCTGATATTATTCTGGCAGATGAACCAACAGGAAACCTGGACGAAGAAAATACATTACGCACCATGAGTATCTTAAAGAGCATCTCCAAGGAATGCCTTGTGCTTCTGGTAACTCATGAGAGACGTATCGCCAACTTCTTCGCAGATAGAATTATTGAAATCCGTGATGGTCAGGTCATCAGTGATGAAATCAATCACGCAGCAGATGCCTATGAGCGTGGGGATGATGCTAACATCTACTTAAAAGAGATGGAATGTGAGACTCTGGCCAATGACCTGGCGAACTTCCGCATTTACGTGGAGGGCAAGGATCGAGAAGACCTAGAGGAAAGAACGGTAGGGCTTAGTATCGCCTTTCGAGATGGAAAACTCTATATTAAGAACCATATGAACTGCGACGTTATCCTGGAGGGAGAGGAAAGCGGTATTCATATGGTGGATGAATTCCGTCCAAAATTCGATATGGAGGAAATGGAAAAGGTTGCCTATAACTTGCCAAAATTAAAGAGCAAGGGAAGTGCTCACCTGGCATTTAAGGAAGTTCTCCATATGGCGATTGAAAATATTCGTTCTATGGGCAAAAAGCAGGCTTTTGTTCTGGGTGTGCTGGTGGTGACGGCAATATTGTTATCCGTCACGGTAGCGGATTTTGTGAATACGGTTTCTGTGGATGAAGAAGCCATTGTGACTACGGATTCTCACTATATCTATATGAAGTTTGCTCCAGCAGGGTCTTTTGCGGTAGAGTCACCAAAAGCGATTCTGGAATTCGCAGAAGAGCATTTCAGTAATAACAAGCTGGGAACTGCGTTTTTTACTCCAGATGAAAACATTTTCCTGCAGGGTGAAGTATATACCCAGATGGAAAATCTGGTAGAACGTATTAAGGGATTTTCCTATGTAGATAAAGCCTATCTGGATGAAAGTACGATTGTGTATGGAAGGGCTCCAGAAAAAAGAAATGAAGTGGTGTTGGATCTTCGCATTGTGGAACAGATGTTAAAATCTGGTGGTGTTGTGTCTGCAATGTTAGAAAAACCAGAAAACTTTGTGGGAAAGACATTGGTAGTGGCTACCACAAATGTGGAAGTGGAAGTGGTAGGTATCTGCCAATCAGGTCAGTCCAACATCTATTGTGGACAGAACGTATTATTGTCATTCCCAACCCGTGGTGAGAAGGTTGCAAACATTGCAGAACTGCAGGCGGAATATCCAGGGGAATATGAGAATCTGACGTTGAAAGATAATGAAATCCTTATGAGAGAAGGGATTGTGAATTCTCTGAATTACCAGGTGGGAGACACAATTACTATTGGGGATGATGATGCCCATGTATATACGATTGTGGGAACCTGTCCTGACTCCTTAAATGCAAACTATGTTATGTCGGATGAAGGATGTGATAACGTTCGTGATTTGATTATTTACGAGCTGAAGGATTGCATGTTCTATACAAACGATCAGCAGGCGGCATTGGAATATTTTGAAGCGCTGAAAAATAGTTACCGTGGAGAATTGAAGATTGAGATTAACGTACCACATGAGATGCAGGTGGAAGAGTACAAAGAAGCCAACCAGGTGGATTTGGACGCAAAATATTTGATTGCTTTTATCTGTGTGGCGTTATCTCTGGTAATGGTATATTTTACTGTAAAATCCAATGCAGTATCCAGAAGTGAGGAGTTAACAGTATATCGTTTGATTGGTATTTCTAAGGGAAGTATTCTGCAGGCATATATTCTGGAAATGTTCTTTATGACGTGCATGACATCGTTACCTGCAGTGCTGGGAACCAGCGTTGTGATTAAACTGATTAGTGCGATTCCTTCGTTACAGTTAGAATTGCTGTTTCCATGGTGGGCAGTAGCACTTCTTCTGGTGGCGATTTATCTGGTACATAGCCTGATAAGTATATTGCCAGTGTATGGGATTTTGTCCCAGCCACCGGCAACACTTGCAGTAAAGGAATAAACTAATCCTTTGGTTTATGATAGAAGTGACCTTGAAGTTTCTCGGTCTTAATGGCGTTGATGAAAGCTTTTTCATCGACGGCTTTGATAGCAGCAATGACTTGCTGACATTCGTAACTAGAAACAACGGAATATACAACACTTCGTTCGTGGCCTTCATAAGAGCCTTCGCCCTTCATGATGGTGGCACCGTGGTGCGAAATCGTTGAGATTGCTTCACAGACAGCAGCGGCCTTGTTCGTAATAATGAATAAGGTTTGCTGCTGATAATTTTTGTATAAAAGGTGTAACACCTGAGTAGATGCATATTGGTAAATGATGGAGTACAGTGCAATGTCCCATCCGAAAAGCAAACCGCCTAATCCGATAATCACGATATTAATGCCCAGAATCAGATTAAAAGAATCACGTCCGGTTTTCTGAGAAAAATAAATAGAGATAAAGTCTGTTCCACCGGAAGTAGCGTCCACACGAAGGCATAAACTAATGGCAAAACCATTGATGATACCACCGAAAATACTAATCAGCAGAATATCATAGGTTAAAGGCATGCTTGGGATTAAGTCTGTAAAAATACCTGTTAAGAAAATCATCAGACAGGAATACAATGTAAATTTTTTGCCAATATAGCGAAAGCCAATGTATACTGGAATTGCATTTAGTATAACGTTAATCACAGTGTAAGGAATGTGCCAATGAAGAAATACCTCAATACATCTCTGAATCAGCAGTGTTAAACCAGTGGCACCGCCAGGAATCATTTCGCCGGTCTGTACAAATGTCTTGATATTGGTGGCCATAATCAAGGATGCCACACATATCGTGAGAATGCGTATTGCTTCTTTTTTTATCTTTTGTTTCATAAAGTTTCCCTCTTATCATAGTAATATTTGGATAAAACTCTTCATAATTCGATTATATTCTCTTTTTGAATTCCACACAATATAATTTCAGAGGCAGTTTACAAAAAAATAAGAAAAAAGTACTAGTTTTTTTGCTATGGGCTTTTTATAATGAATATTAAACAATATATTAACATTTGGGGTGTATATATGAGATATGACAGTATTATTATCGGCAGTGGCCCAGCGGGGCTGTCTGCAGCGATGAATTTAAAAATACACAATAAAAATATTCTGTGGTTTGGAAACAACAATTTAAGTGACAAGGTAGAGAAGGCAGAACGAGTGGACAACTATCCAGGGCTGCCAGCTATCAGTGGAAAAGAGTTACAACAGGCATTTTTGCAACACAAGGAAACCATGGGACTGGAGATTACGGACAAGATTGTAAGCACCATCTATGATATGGGTGGATATTATAATGTAATGGCGGAAAATGAGTTCTACGAGACGGAAACGGTGATTCTGGCTACCGGTGTCGTGACTGCTAATCAGTATCAGGGTGAGGCCGAATTTGTGGGACGTGGTGTCAGCTATTGTGCCACTTGTGATGGAAATCTGTATAAAGGAAAAAAGATTGCAGTGATTAGTACTGCAAAACGATTTGAGCATGAAGTAAAGTTCCTGGCAGAACTGGCAGAGCAGGTATATCTGTTTCCTTTTTACAAGGATTGTGAAGTGTCTGGGGAACATGTGGAGCTGATTGCAAAAGCGCCTCGTGAGATTTCCGGAGGCTTTCGTGTAGATAAGATTCGCCTGTCTGACGATAGTGAATTGGAAGTGGACGGTATCTTCATCATGAGAAATTCCATTGCACCAACCGCATTATTGGCAGGACTTCAGATGGAGGACGGTCATATTGGCGTGAATCGCAAACAGGAGACCAATATGCCGGGCATTTATGCAATTGGTGATTGTACAGGGAAGCCATATCAGTACGCCAAGGCAGTTGGCGAGGGCAATGTGGCAGCACATAGTGTAATTGAATACTTAGGAGAGAAGTAATGGCATATATTGAATTTAACCATATTTCAAAAGAATATATAACAGGAGAGACCACCATTAAGGCGTTAGATGATGCATCCTTTTTTGTGGAAAAGGGGGAACTTGCGGTGGTGCTTGGCTCTTCTGGTGCAGGAAAAACCACTGCACTTAATATTTTGGGTGGCATGGATGTGGCCACAAAAGGACAGATTATTGTGGATGGTAATGACGTTACCAAATATAACCAGCAGCAGTTGGTGGGATATCGTAGAACCGATATTGGTTTCGTGTTCCAGTTTTATAATCTGGTGCCAAACTTAACAGCGTTGGAAAATGTAGAGCTGGCAGTACAGGTGTGTAAAGATGCATTAGACGCATCGGAAACATTGGAAAAGGTAGGATTGTCAGAACGTAAAAACAATTTCCCTGCACAGCTTTCCGGTGGTGAACAGCAGCGAGTTTCCATTGCTCGTGCATTGGCGAAAAATCCAAAACTTCTGCTGTGCGATGAACCAACAGGTGCGTTAGATTATAATACGGGAAAACAAATCTTGCAGTTATTGCAGGATACCTGCCGCAAGGAGAATATTACAGTAATCATTATTACCCATAACTCTGCCATAGCACCAATGGCAGACCGACTGATTCGTTTTAAGAGCGGAAAGGTGATTGAAATTACCAAGAATGACAACCCAGTATCCATTGCGGATATCGAGTGGTAGGAAGGATATCAATGAAGGCATATACAAAGGATATCGTTAAGACGATATGGAAAGGAAAAAAGCGCTTTTGCGCCATAATGCTGATTGCGGCACTGGGTGTCTGTATGCTGGCGTGTTTGAAAGCCTCCTGTGATGACCTTCGCTATTCTGCAGATGAGTTTTTTGACAAGCAGAATCTGATGGATATTATGGTAGTGTCTACTATGGGTCTTACCGAGGAAGATTTAGAGGCATTATCCCGTATTGAAGGCATTGAAGATGTAGAAGGGACATTCAGCGAGACGGTATTTACCTATGTGGATGGACAGACAAAACAGGCTGCGGTAAAGGTGCTTAGCCAGAAGGGCATCAATATGCCATACATACTGGAGGGCGAATTGCCGTTGGCACCAGATGAGATTCTGGTAACACGAGATTACATTAGTGAGACGGGCCTAGGAATCGGAGATAAGATTGTCATCGAAGAAGACATGGATTCGGAGGATGAGGAGCCTGAGGTTGAAGATGAATCTAAGGTGGTAGTGAAATCTGGGGGTGCGGAAGAAAATACAGAAATCTCAGAAAGTACCGAAACAGAAGAAGACTCTGAGGATGACGAAGATTTAGAAATCGAAATCGAGGAAGAGGAGGAAGAGCCGAACTTCCTGATTACAGAATATACGATTGTTGGTGTTGTAATTGATGCCATGGACATCAATAGTAACGAGGGTGCAATTGCTTTCCGTGCAAACTCTAATACAGACTACACATTTTTCGTGCTTCCGGAAGCGGTAGAAAGTGATGTATATACTGCCATTTACCTCACCCTGACTGGAACGGATGAATTGTTATGCTACAGCGATGATTATGAAGAGCGCGTGGATTTATTTGTTCAGATTCTGGAAGAAGAGATAAAAGAAGATCGTGAGCAGAGTCGTTATGACGAGATAACGGGAGAGGCAAACGATAAAATAAATGATGCGGAAGATGAGATTAATGATAAACTCAGCGATGCAGAGGATAAGATTAATGATGCTTTACAGGAAATCGAAGATGCCAGACAGGAACTGGCGGATGGCGAAGCGGATTTAATTCAGGCGGAGAAAGACCTGGCTAAGGCAGAACGAGAACTGGCAAAAGCCCAGCGTGAACTGGAACGTGCAGAGAGACAGTTAGCAGAGGCCAGAGAAGAACTGGAAGATGGCTGGGATGAGTTAGAAGCTGGAGAAACAGCTATCGAAGAGGGCGAGAAGGCACTGGACGAAGCTGAGAAAGAACTGGAAAATGCCAAGAAGGAACTGGATGAAGCTGAGAAAGAATTAGATGACGCTGAAGCAGAGATTCCTGGGCAGTTCAGTACCATGAAAACCATGTTAAATGGTCAGCTTATTAATATCAAAGCGGATATTATGGAGATAGAACCAGAGATTGAGACTTTGGAGAAAGAGGTAGCTGACCTCCGTGCAGAGCGTGATGAATTGGCTGCGAAGCAGGAGGCCGGAACCATCAATGCCTTCGAACAGATGCGTCTGGTGGAGGTAGAACTGCAGTTGGCAGAGAAAGAACCTGCACTAGCTTTGAAGCAGGAACAGTTGGCAAGTCTGAAAGAGCAGCAGGTTGCTTATGAAGATTCTCTGGCGGACTTGGAACAGCAGGAAGCAGACGCTTATCAGCAGATTGAAGATGGCCGCGCTGATATAGCCGAAGCGAGAGAGGAAATCTCAAACGGCGAGAAGGAAATCGCGGATAATCGTGCTGAGTTAGAAAAGAATAAAAAAGAATTGGCAGATGGCCGTGTTGATTTAGAAAAGGCCCAGAAGGAATACGATGATGCAAAAGCAGAGGTCGAGGATGGCTGGGAAGAACTGGAAGATGGTTGGGAAGAGTTGGAAGATGCCCGACAGGAAATCGAAGATGGCTGGGCAGAATTAGAAGATGGTAAAGCGGAGCTGGAGGAAGGCGAAAGCGAACTGGATGCTAATATCTCTGAATATGAAGATAAAAAGAGTGAAGCAGAAGATTTGATTGCGGATGCCCGCGAAGAAATCGAAGACCTGAAGATGGCAGAGTGGTACATATCTACCCGTACATCTTTAAGTGGATATAATAACATTAAGACAGATGCAAAGAGTATCGAAGCTATTGGAAATGCATTTCCGATTCTCTTCCTTACCATTGCGATTCTGGTTAGTTTAACTACGATCTCTCGTATGGTAGAAGAGGACAGAGGGCTGATTGGTACATACAAGGCACTTGGATTTACGGACAGAGAAATCCAGAGAAAATATGTAATCTATGCATTGCTTGCATGTATTTTTGGTGGACTGTTAGGTTTGTTCCTGGGATTTGTTGTTTTACCAAATATCCTATTTATCATTTTCGGAGAGATGTATCAGTTGCAGGACTATTCATTGCATTTTAATGCGTTGTATGGTATTGGAGGCATTATATTATTCGTTATTGGTATTGTGGGAGCATCAATTCTTTCCTGCCGTAGCGAATTATCGAAAATGCCTGCAACCTTAATGAGACCAAAAGCACCAAAGAATGGATCCAGAGTGTTCTTGGAGAGATTCCCGTCTATCTGGAGCAAATTATCCTTCTTAAACAAAGTAACGGTACGAAATCTGTTCCGTTACAAAAAGCGTTTGTTTATGACGCTATTTGGTATTGCGGGTTGTACTTCTCTGTTGGTAGCAGGATTTACCATTAAAGATACTGTAACAGAACTGATGTATAAGCAGTATGGTGATGCATATATCTACGATTCTATGATTATCGCAGAAGACCAGGAGACGCTGTTTGAACATCTGGAAGGCGACGAGAGTGTGCGTTCTTTCCTGAATGTGCATGTAAGCAACATCAAGCTGATTAACGAAGTGGGTAAAGAAGAGAGCATTCAGATTATGGTTGTGCCGGAAGGAAGTACTCTTCGTGGATACATCAACCTGTATAATCAGAAAGAGGAAACCCTCCGTCTGGAAGATGGTGTAGCCTATGTAACCATTAATGCCACAAAACTGTTGGGAATTGGCGTAGGTGATATGGTTTCTATCCAGACAATGGAACTGGATATGGCGGAAATTGAAGTAACAGATATTGCCATGAACTACTTAGGTAATTTTGTGTATATGACACAGGGAACCTATGAAGAAATGTTTGATGTGGAATTTGAGGGAAATGCTGCATTGATTCGTATGAAGACAGATCCTTCCAAACATGAAGCCTGGGCAGAGAATCTGACAAAACAGGACGGAATCCTGTCGGCATCTTCTTCTGCAGGGTTTGAAGAGGCGGCAGATCAGGTGTTTAGAATTCTGAATCTGGTTGTTTATATTGTTATTACTCTTGCGGCAGCGCTGGCATTTGTGGTGTTATTTACTTTGGCAACTACCAACATTTCAGAGCGTGAGCGAGAGCTTGCAACAATTAAAGTGTTAGGATTCTTTGACAAGGAAGTTCACTTATATGTAAATAAAGAAACATTGATTCTCACAAGTTTGGGAATTGTTATGGGACTTCCAATCGGAAAAGTATTTGGAGAGTGGCTGATGTCTATTCTGGATATGCCATCCATCTATTTCGACCCACACATTTATCCAATCAGTTATTTCTATTCTGCTGGACTTGCAATTGTCTTTGCCTTTATGGTGAATTTCATTACAGACAAATCTTTGGATAGAATTAATCCGGTAGAAGCGTTGAAATCAATTGAATAATAAAACAGGGATGTCGTAAAAATGCCACATTTGGCAAACTTGCGACGTCCCTATTTTTATGCCCCAAACGCAGCCATGACACTACTCCGTGACTAGAAAGATGATTTCCTAAGAATCGCTTTTTGATGTTGTCTATAATTCGATGTCTTTTGAAAATTTGAACACCCTAAGTTCCTTGTGTATGTGTGAGTGCGGAACTCTTTTCAGGAAGTTCTTAGTTGCTCTTAGTGGGGCAGATAAACAAAATGTAAAGCCCTCCTTGAGTGTTTGAGACGCTGTTTTTGCGTCGAGTTCTCAAGGAGGGCTTTTAATATCAACTTTGTTTAGCGCCCCACTTAGAGCAACTTAGGAGTTTCTGACGAGTCCGCACCACACATACACAAGGAACTGGGTGTCAAATGTCAAAAGACACGAAAACATCCATCAAAAAGCGATTCAAGAAAATCTATCCTTCTATTCAAAGTCGTAGTGTCATGGCTGCGTCTGGGGCATAAAAATAGGGGCGTCACAACATACCGAAAGTGGCATTTTGCAACAACCCCGTTTATTCAATTACGTGTTCTACAAGATACAAGAATCGAAAATGAATAATTCAAATTTGTCTTTGGCTTTTTCATATTCTTCCGTGCTCTTGATTGTGTATGCCACAGATAATCCGCCCAATGCCTTGCAGAGACGGCGAGAGATATTACTAGCATGTTCATGGTTGTATGCGATGAAGTCAGGCCTTGTCAAAAAGTTAAATGGCAAGTAAGGGAGAATCATAAATAATGGTTTTCCTTTGTAATTGTCATTGCGGAAGAATTCCTCACATAACTGTCCACGTAATACGTCAGGTCTGTTTTTGCGATACCATAAAAGAGCTAGTGGATGAAAACTTTCAATGCAGTAAATGCCATTGTAGTTTTTCAAGCGCTCATTTGCCAGCTGGCAAACAACTGTCTGAGCACGGTCTAATTTAAACTCCAGAATAAATGGAACTTTTCCATCAACTACTTCTAAGAATTCGTCAAAGGTTGGAATCTGTTCATTCGAATTGAGAAGTCGAAATTCTTTCAATTCTTCTAAGGTGTATTCCCATACTTTTCCATCTACGCCACACATTCTTTTTAAGGTGGCATCGTGGAAAACCACTAATTTATCATCTTTACTTAATTGTACATCTAATTCGATTCCGTATCCCGCGTCTACAGCTTTTTTAAATGCTGCCAGTGAATTTTCAGGAGCCTCAGAGTTGTTGTCAAACAGACCTCTGTGAGCGTAATGGCGATTCAAAAAAGGCTTGCGGTTGGCGCGATTTAACATTCTTGGAGCAACCATACCGATGAAGAGCAGAATGAGTATTGCCAGTACAATTAGTACATTTATTAAAAAATCCATAAATAGCCTCTTTGTATATTATTCGTTTTAATTAGTCATCAATATCGAAATTCTCTAATACGTCTTTTTTCTGCATTGGCTTAGAATCGCCGTGTCTTACCTGAGACATTGTGATAAATGCTAAGATACAGAATACAACAGCATATGGGAACAGGGTTCTATAATCAACATGCTCTAATAACCAACCAGAAAGGATTGGTGTAACAACCTGCGCTGACATAGAGAAGGTGTAATATAAACCTGTGTATTTTCCAACGTCTCCAGCATTGGCCATCTCAACAACCATTGGGTATGAGTTAACGCCAATAGCTGCCCATGCAAAACCGATAATGCAGAAGAAGATAATCATAGCGTTGCTATACTGGTCAAATAAACCTGCTGCGAAGAAACATGCACCTAACAGAACGATACCAATCATAATGGTTTTCTTGCGTCCAATCTTACTTGCAATAGCACCGATTGGAATGTAACTGATAATAGCAGCTACAGTTGCAATTAACAGACAGTTGGTATATCCGCTGTCTAATCCCCATACTTCTTTTGCGTAACGAGAGAATGCAGTGGTTACAGCATTGTATGCGATAAACCAGAATGCAACAGATGCTAATAAGAATACTAAGCTTCGCATAACGTCTTTTGGAAGTTTCTGACCTTTTTTGCTGTCTGTGGCTGGAACTTCTTCTACTACTTCTTCAGGGTCCATTTCAGCACGAAGCTTGTTTTCTTTGATGGTAAGAACGAGAATAATTACACAGATTGCCATAAATGCAGCAACAGCAATCATAAGTGGATAATAGCTTGCCCCTTCTTTTACGAAGAGATTAATCATAAGTAATGTGAATACACCACCAACAGCACCCATTAAGTTAATTACTGCGTTTGCCTTACTACGAAGTGGTTTTGGAGTAAGATCAGGCATAAGAGCAACTGCAGGAGAACGATAGGTTCCCATACTGATAAGTAACAGGAATAATGCTCCAATAAACAGTGGCAAGTTCATGGTGCTTTCTGCGAATGGTAAAATCATCAGGAAGGTAATTGCAAGAATGGTTCCTACGATGATAAATGGCATACGTTTTCCGTGTTTGGTGTTTACTTTGTCTGAAAGTGAACCAAAGATTGGCAGTAAGAATAATGCCAGGATATTATCCAGTGACATAATAACGCCGACTACGGTTTCGCCAATTCCAAAGGTGTACTGTAACATCTTGGAGATTTCGTTGTCATACATCTGCCAGAAGGCGCTGATAGACATGAAAGCTAAACCGATGAGTATCGTTCTTTTGTAATTAAGTTTCATTTTCCCTCTCCTTACATTTCATATAATAATATACATCTATTATACCCTACATCAATAGAAAATGGAAATGAAAATTTCCACTTGATTTTGCCACCACAAAATGATAATATATCACTTGCACATGCGGGTGTGGCGGAATTGGCAGACGCGCCAGATTTAGGTTCTGGTGGGAGACCGTGCAGGTTCGATTCCTGTCACCCGCATTACGCAAAAGGATTTCTATGCTAGAGATAGCGTGGAAATCCTTTTTTGTTTGTCGGAATAGCGCGATAAGAAAAAGTATGATATGATTGGAAATAATATAAATGAGGGGACTTGTACTATGTCATCATATTTATTTGCTCACTTTACAAGTGATGAGGAAAAAGAAATAGAACATATCTGGTTTTCGGTAAGCCGTGATGGTTTACACTGGCAGGATTTAGGCGGAGAAACTCCTGCGCTGACTTCTAGTAAGGGAACCACAGGAATTCGTGATCCATTTATGGTATATGATGAGAAGTTGAAAAAATATTTTATCATTGCTACGGATTTGAAGATTGGAAAAGGGGGCGACTGGTGGAAGGCACAGTATGAGGGAAGTCGTTCTATTCATGTGTGGGAATCAGAGAATTTAATCCATTGGTCAGAAGAGAGACTCATTGAAGTCGGAATCGAAGGAGCAGGATGTGTGTGGGCTCCAGAAGCGATTTTCTGCAAAGAAGAAAATAAGTGGTTTGTGTTCTGGGCATCTATGGTGAAGGAAGAAGGAGACGTAGAAGCAAAGCAGAGAATTTATGGTTCTTTTACAGAGGATTTTATTACTTTTACACCTGCCTTTAAATATATTGAAGGAGAAAATCATGTGATTGATACCGATATTATTTGGTCAGAGGGCTGGTACTATCGTTTTTCCAAGGATGAGACTTACAAATTGATTACATTGGAGAGATGTCGTCATTTGATTCCACAAGAGGGAGAGCGGTATGAGAAGGTTGATTCGAAACTGCTTTCGGAAATCGAATGGGTAGAAGGACCAGAGTGTTATTATTTAGAAGAACAAAAGAAATGGTGTCTCATTGTGGACCAGTTTGGCGCAGGGCTTGGATATATGCCACTTTTGGCAGAGAATTTGGCTACAGGAGAGTTTGTGAAGCTGTCGCCAGAGGAATATGATATGGGACCACGTAAAAAGCGTCATGGCGGGGTGATTGCAATATCAGATGAGGCAGCAGAGCGAATGCTTGCGTATTATGGATGCAGTAGCGTGTAAAAATGAAACTTCTTGCGAAATTGAGCGTGTATATAGGTAAGATGGACAAGGGCAAGGGGGGAATACTATGAAGAAGCATCTTAACGGATTATTGGTTTTTATTTGTAGTATTTGTATGTTGACTGGATGTGCTGGAGTGGGAAGTCCGGTAATTGAAGGAGAAACAGAACGGGATATTTATGAGTTTTCTTATAAGGTAGAACGTACGAAGTTTGCAAAAGGAGAACAGATTGTCATTCAGGTGACCTATAAGAACAAAGGACAACAATTTAGTTATCGAGGAGATGCGACGGATTTATTTGGAGATGCGAGGTTGATTTTAAATTCGTCAAAAGTGGAGCATCAATTGGAAATGCAACCGCTTGCATATACAGATGATGCAACGGAGAGAGTCTTTGGCAGAGGAGAAACGGCGACACGAACCTATTATTTTTCAACGGATGAGAATACACCAGAAGGATTTTATAATTTGGAGGTTTCATTTAATGGATTAAAGGATTCTTTTGCGAGGGTAATTTCTGTGGAAGAGCCTTTGTCGAAGGAAGAGCAGAGGATACGTGAGGTTGCAGATGCGGCTATTATGGAACAGTATCCGGTGAAAAATCTAGATTCATATAAGGTAGAGGTCTCTAAGAATGACAAAGGGACGATCTGGGTTAGATATGAGTTGTATCTTGGAGGATATTATACATCAGAATCTTACAAAGTGGAAATGACACCTGAATATGAGGTAAAGTCTGTTTCAGGAGAATATGGAGAATATGCCCGTTACTTGGATATCGCAAATGTCAAAGATTTCAATAGGGCAAAAGATAGAATTGCATATGAGGCAGGAAAATATGGCGAAAGTCCAGCATATTCTCTTGGAATAGATGATGAGGGGAATTTGTGTTTGCGCGGAGAAATTATTGTGAGCATAGAGAATTCTACGGGTGTAATGCAAGGTTGTGGTATAGATCATGAACATATCTTTTTCGAAGAAATAATCTGTAACAAGAATGGAAATGGGGCTGTTGTAGAGTCTTACAAGATTACTATGAAGAATCCGGATTGGCTTTATGAACCTTTGGAGGATGAATATACAGAGGGAGAAACAGTCACCGTCAAGATTCATATAGCAACGGATATGGGATATCTTCTAATGGCAAACGGGGAGCCGGTAGAAGAGGATGAAAGTAGCGGTACTGAAGAATGGTGGCAGTTTAGTTTTGTAATGCCGGCTGAAGATGTAGTGCTTGACTTTAAGACTTATGATGGGTTTTTACAGCATGCTGAGGAAGCCATTGTAATGAGAGAGTTTTGGATTGACTATCCAGAGTCAGATTATGTGGCAATTCAAAACTACTATGGAAAGTTCGAGAGCGGTGCTATTGTGGCGATGATTAATTCTGGGGATTACACGCAGGCTCTTTGGGAGGAAAATATTGCTCATTTTAACATTCGATATAATAATGGAAATCGAATTCTGGTTTTATATAATGGTGCGTTTTTTACATTGACAGATGCTTATACGAAGGGGCATCTGACTAATCAGGATATGGCAGATATTGAGAATGCCCATAGAAGTTATTATAAATTTTTGTATTCTGATCCAGAATAAACAGAAGTGATACACCCTCCTGCACATGTGATGGTGCGGGAGGGTTTTTATTGCTTATAGTGGTTTTCTAATTGACATTAAGCAAAAATTTTTCTAATATGATTGTTAGACATTTAACGGAGAAATGTTTTTACAAAAAACATCAGGGGAAAGAGGTAAAAATATGTATGATGTAACGGCATTAGGGGAAATCCTAATTGACTTTACGCCTTGCGGAGTGTCGCCAGCGGGACAGAGAGTGTTTGAGCAGAATCCTGGAGGTGCACCAGCCAATGTGCTGACTGCGTTGAGTAAGTTTGGGAGAAAGACAGCCTTTGTGGGAAAGGTTGGTGCGGACATGCACGGAGAGTTTTTGGTGTCCGTATTAAAGGAAAACGATATTGCCACAGATGGGGTGATTGTGGATGAAAATGTATTCACAACTCTGGCGTTTGTTGCTTTGTCGGATTCGGGAGAAAGAAGTTTTTCTTTTGCAAGAAAACCTGGAGCAGATACCTGCCTGACACAGGAAGAACTGCGAGAGGATTTGATTAAGGAGAGCAAGGTGTTTCATATTGGTTCGCTGTCTCTTACGGCAGAACCTGCAAAGGGAACAACATTCCGCGCGCTGGAAGTGGCGAAGGAAAATGGATGTATCGTATCCTATGATCCTAACTATCGCGCGCCACTTTGGGATAATGTGAATGCAGCAGTTGAGGGCATGCGTTCTGTATTATCTTATGTGGATGTAATGAAATTATCAGATGAAGAAACGAATCTGCTGACAGATAAGTATGAACCAGAAGATGCTGCGAAAGTGCTTTTGGAAAAAGGCGTTAAGATTGTAGCAGTAACTTTGGGAGCTGAAGGTGCACTGGTTTGCACAAGAGAAGGTTCTGTTGTGGTACCTGGTTATAAAGCAATTCTTGTAGATACCACAGGTGCAGGAGATTCCTTCTGGGGAGGCTTTTTACATAAGTTGTTAGAAAGTGGAAAACGTCCAGAAGATGTATCTTTAGAAGAGGCGGCAAGTTTTGCAAAATATGGCAATGCTGTAGCTAGCCTTTGCGTAGAGAAACGTGGGGCAATTCCTGCAATGCCAAGCCTTGAGGATGTGGTAGCAAGGCTCTAACAGGCTAAGGTTAAAAAGACCACTATGTTATAAAAATGTATTATTGAAAAAATAAAAAATAGAAAAGAGGAAAAGAGGAGAAATATAATGAAACGTTCAGAAGTAAACAAATATATCAAAGAAATGGAACAGTTAGCAAAGGACAATGGATTTCAGTTGCCACCATTCTGCAACTGGACACCAGAAGAATGGGCAGACAAAGGCCATGAATATGATGAAATCCGCGACAACATGTTAGGTTGGGATATTACAGACTACGGCCTCGGTGATTTTGAAAAGGTTGGCTTTGCATTAATTACATTAAGAAACGGTAATCAGCACAATCCAAAATATAAAAAGGTATATGCTGAAAAGTTATTAATGCTCAAGGAAAACCAGCATTCTCCAATGCATTTCCATTGGGTGAAATCAGAAGATATTATTAACCGTGGCGGTGGTACATTAATCATTCACGTATACAATGATGACGGAAATGAAGAATTAGATATGGTAAATGATGTGCTTGTAAATATGGATGGACGTTCTTTCTATGTTCCGGCAGGAACTGGCGTAGAATTAAAACCAGGTGAAAGTATTACATTGTGGCCACATCAGTATCATGACTTTGATGTAAAACCAGGTACAGGAGACGTATTAATCGGTGAAGTATCTATGTGTAACGATGACAACACAGATAACCGTTTCAATCCACCTGTAGGACGTTTCCCTTCTATCGAAGAAGATGAAGCTCCATATCGTTTGCTTTGCAACGAATATCCAGTAGCTAAGGAGAATTAATTATGAATAAATACTTGGGACATGACAGCCAGGCATATGGCATTGAGGAACATCGTCTCGTTGGGGGAAAAGGCGACGGCCTTCGTCTCTTGCAAGTTCGTAACGGAAAAGGATTAGACTTTACCGTATCCTTAGATCGTTGTGCAGATATTTCCCGCCTTTCATATAAAGGAATTAATATGGGATATTTTTCTCCATGCGGTTATGTGGCTCCAACTTTTTATGATGATAAAGAAGATGGTTTTTTGAAATCCTTCACTGCGGGATTTTTAACCACCTGTGGACTTCGCGCGGTTGGTGCGGCCTGTGAAGATGAGGGGGAAAAATTGCCACTTCATGGTACTATCGGAAATACCCCTGCGGAAACATCTTATTGGGAAGAAAAAGGTGGGAAGTTAATCATTCATGCGGTGATGAAGGATGAGAGAATTTTTTCACATAAGCTGGTATTAAGAAGAGAAATTATCTGTTCACTAGAGACAAATGAATTAGAAATTCATGATACAATTGAAAACCGTGGTGATATGGATTCTCCAGCAATGCTGATGTATCACATGAATCTTGGGTATCCGCTCTTAAGTGAGAATGCAATTCTAAAAGTAAATTCTGACGAGGTTGTTCCAAGAGACCCACGTGCTGCAGAAGATTTGGATACATGGAATCAGATGCTTCCACCACAGAAACAGTTTGCGGAGCAGTGCTATTTCCATAAGTTTAGTAAAGATGGAGTTGCATTACTGTATAATCCAGATGTGAAGGTTGGGTTGGCAATTCATTTTAATCCAAAGAATCTTACTCATTTTACCCAGTGGAAACAGATGGGAGAAAGAGATTATGTGCTAGGGCTTGAGCCAGGTAACTGTCATCCAAATGGTCGTGATAAGATGCGTGAGGAAGGAACCCTTACTGTTTTAAAGCCAGGTGAGAGTGTATCCTATGTGGTTAAGGTTCAGATGCTAGATGAGATGTAAAACTTAATTTCTAAGAGAAAAGTCCTAGAGTTCATTATGCAACTCTAGGACTTCTTGTTTTATGGTTTCTGATTGTTTTTTCTAAACTTCGAAGGAGAAGTTCCAACAAAGGTGTTAAACACGCGATTGAACTGGGAGAAACTACTAAAACCACTTAAAAAGGCAATGTCGGTAATTGGTTTATTCGTAGAGATAAGTAACGACTGGGCATTTCGAATGCGTGTCAGCTGGATATATTCCGTTAAGGTGAATCCGGTAACTTTCTTGAACTGATGGGACAGGTAATAGTTGCTTACATAGAACTGGTCCGCGATAGAGTTCAGGGACAGGTCTTCGGTGTAATTGTTGTGAATATAGGAAGTGATACTATATACCTTATTGGTGATGTTGTCAAAGTCTACATTTTCTTGATACGAGTTTTGACTCCTATATAAATAAATCAAGCTTAAAAACTCTACAAATTTATTATGAATCGCTAAATCGGTCATTTCGTTTGGTGCTTTAGATAAATAATAAATGTCATTTAGTTTTTCTAAAACAATGTTCTTGTATTTCCCCTCAAAACGATATATCGGAACTTCTTTGTTGAAAATGCTTAAGATTTTTTTCATGTATCCATCCAGTGGGGATGGCATATTAGGGAACGCAAACTGGATAATGAGTCGTTTGTTTGGCGCGCCTTCCGGATAAGAGGTTCTGTGCAAGAGGGAAGGACGGATAGCTACGATGTCACAGCAGCGCATATCATGCCAAGCACCATTAATTAAGTGGCCTGCCTGTTCATCCAGAAAAATACACATTTCATAATACTGATGGAAATGTTGGAATTCCATGTTGATTTGATAAGAACGTTCGTCCCAGTCGAAGAAATAGAAAAATGGTCCTTCGTATTGATTCACTGTAAAGCGATATTTTTGTTCATAGACAAGGTTGTCAATTAGCATAGGAGCCTCCTGTTCATAATTTGTTCACAAAATATCCAAACATCCCAAAAATTGCTAAAGTATTTTAGTTAGTTGCGAATTTTGCTTTTGGTTGCGTTGGCACTTTTTCGGGTTGAAGTGTTAAAAAATCAAAGAAAATTATAGAATATGCACAAAAATGTGTAAATGAATTCGTTCATATTGCGCAATCATTAAAAATATTATAAAATAAAAAAGCAAATAATGCAATATTTTTGTTGAAATAGGCAACATATGAGTAGTATAAATGTGAAAAGGTTGGTAATCTATACCCAACAGGTGGGGGTAATCCCCGAATAAAGGAGGGTATTTAAATATGAAATTGAAAAAACTTGTATCTCTCTTATTGGCAGGAGTTATGGTTGTTTCTTGCTTAACAGCATGTACACCAACCGCACAGCCTCCAGTATCTGAGAATCCTGGTTCAGAAAAACCAGGTAGCGAAGTGCCAGAAGTGGAGTGGAAATTAGCTGAATCTCCAGTTCTTGGAGCATTAGTAACAGAAGGAAAACTTCCTGCAGTAGCAGATCGTCTTCCAAAAACAGAAGATATTTTTATCTCAAAAGTTGACGCTAAAGGTGATACACTTTCAATCGGTAATTACGGTGGAGACCTTAACGTAATCAGCGGTGGTGGTAGCTGGGATCTTTCTAGACCAGTTCTTGAAAGTATCATCCGTTACAACACTGACGGATCATATGTTCCAAACGTTATTAAGAGCTTTGAACACAATGATACATATACAGAATGGACATTCCACTTAAGAGAAGGAATGAAATGGTCTGATGGTAATGACTTCAATGCAGATGACATTACATTCTGGTATTATATGTGCCACCTCAACAACTTCGATACAAAGAAGAGCTGGACAGCATTAAAAGACGGCGATGATGCTTGGGCAACACTTGAAAAGGTTGATGAATACACAGTTAAATGGAAATTCAACAATCCTAAGTTAGCAGCTGACTTCATCGAAAACGGCGATTTCAAATGGTGCTGGGCTCCTTCTCACTACTTAATCGATATGATTCCTGCAAATGGACATGTTGAAAACCCATATTGGGAAAGCACAGGACTTTCAGATGAACAGGTACTTATCAATGCTAAAGCAAAAGGTATTGACAAAGCTACTGTAAAAGACCTTGGTAAAGCAGTTTCTTACTACTTCTGGAATGAAGATGGTATCCCAACTGTTAACTCATATGTATTAAAAGCTGGCAACTCTAAAGATGATCAGGTTTGTACATTAGAGCGTAACCCATACTACTGGAAAACAGACGCAGCTGGAAATCAGCTTCCATACATTGACAACATCGTATTCAACAAGACATCTGCAGATGGACAGGATCAGTTATTATTCCGTTCAGGCAAAATCGATATCATTGGTATCGCAATGCAGGATATTGCAACAACACTTGAAGATATGGGCACTGCAGCAGAACTTCGTACATTTGCAAGTTCTAACTGGGGTTCATACCAGATTACATTTAACTACACAAACAAAGATCCAAAATATGCTGAATTATTCAACAACATTAAATTCCGTGAAGCTATGTCTATCGCAGTAGACCGTGCACAGGTTTCACAGGTGCTTGCAGATGGATTCCTTGATCCAGGTCAGTGCTGTCCAGCAGAAGGTAACTTCGGATATGATGCTGATTGGGATAAAAAATGGACAACATATGACGTAGCACGTGCTAAGACACTTTTAGAAGAATGTGGTCTTGTTATGGGCGATGATGGATTCTACAACTTCGCAGACGGAACAGACCTCTTGATTCCATTCTATATGTATGTAGAAGCAGGAAATGCAGGTGCTTATCCAGTATTTGAACAGTATTGGGAAGCAATCGGTATTGACTGTGCTTCAAAAGAATATGAAGTTGCAGCATTCGACGGCGAAATCGACAACAATGACTGGTATGCAATTTTAGGACCACACACATCAATCGGTGGACTTTCATTAAGAGACCGTGTTG
Organism: Lachnospiraceae bacterium; assembly: GCA_015057035.1. GTDB lineage: Bacteria > Bacillota > Clostridia > Lachnospirales > Lachnospiraceae > Roseburia. The sequence continues at coordinate 37,032 of SVFC01000010.1, forward strand.
CTCCATTCGTTCCAATCCAGCAGGCTGCTGAATGGTATGGCGAATTTGGTACATGGTACGGAACAAACGGCGCTTCAGGTGTAGAACCTACAGGCGATATGGCTAAATTACTTGAAATCTACGAAAAATGGAACTCAACTCCAGATTCAGCTAAGAGAGATGAGTACACATTAGAGATTTACAAAATCCACAAAGATAACATTTGGTCAATTGCTTACTTGCAGGCAGCTGGTTCATACAACTTAATCAGCGCTAAGATTAAGAACTATCCAGACAACTTAGTAAGTGCAGACTTATATCAGTACGCAAATATCGTTCATTACGAAACATTATACAAAGTTCAGTAATTAATTAGGAACCAGTTAATAAATAGGTTAGCTATTCGGAGGTGGGGAACCCAGTTTCTCCGCCTCCGATTTTGTTTAGAAAGGGAATTTCCTATGGAAAATAATAAAAAAAGTATATGGGAAAAAGTGGTGGATTTCTATCGGAAAGACCTTGTACAGTACATTGTAAAACGTCTTTTGATGTTTATTCCAACCTTGTTTTTGATTTCGATTCTGGCGTTTTTCGTTATCCAGTTGCCAGAGACAGACTATGTAGACCGTGAGATTGCTAAGCTTCAGATGGAAGGTGAATTCATCGATCAGGAGCAGGCTGCGGCATTGAGAAGAGAATACGGTCTCGATTTACCAATTCACGAAAGATATATCAAATGGATTAAAGATATTATCTGGACCCCTACTGATTCAGAATATTATCGTATTTATGGTTCACACCATAACTGGAAATATTCTTTTGCATATGGTAAAGACGTATGGGACGTAGTAGATGACCGACTTGGTCTCACTATTTTAGTAACAGCGTTGATTATGATTTTCCAGTATGCGGTATCTTTACCAATAGCAATTTATGCATCCACACATCAGTATTCCGTTGGTGACTATATTTCATCATTTATCGGGTTCATAGGCGCCGCGGTGCCGAACTTTATCTTGGCATTTGTTATTATGTATATATCCTACAAATGGTTTGGGGATGCAAACCTAGGTTTAGATTTTAGTGGCTTCTTCCCGTTCTTGAAGAGTATGATTATTCCATTCCTTGTTATCGGAACAAGTGGTACCTGTGGAATTATCCGTTCAGTACGTGCGCAGATGCTTGATGAAGTTTCTAGACAGTATACACTGACCGCGAGAGCAAAAGGTGTATCAGAAAGAAAAATTATTATGAAATACTGCTTCCGTGCAGCAATGAATCCTACAGTATCAGGTTTAGGTGGAGTTCTCTCCAGCTTATTCTCAGGATCTACTGTTACTGCTATGGTATTAATGATTGATATTCAGGGACCAGAATTATTAAAGGCTCTTCAAACAGGTGATATCTATCTGGCAGGTGCGATTGTAATGGTTCAGGCTATCCTGGTTGTTATCGGAATCTTGCTTTCCGATATTGCGCTTGCGTTCTTAGATCCAAGAATTCGTTATTCAGGAGGTAATCGATAATGAGTTTGTTTAAGAAAAAAGAAAAGTCAAAAGAAGATTATTATCTTGCCTCCCAGTGGACCTTAATGGGCAGAAAGTTAAAGAAACACAAATTAGCCCAGTTTTCAATCGCAATTTTGATTGTGTTATATCTCTCAGCATTCTTTGCGGAATTCCTTGCACCATATGGTCTGGAAGAATTTGATGGTCTATATAAAAACTCTGGAAGTACCAAGATTCATGTTATGCATGAAGGAAAATTTGTTGGACCATTTGTGTACAAATTACAAAAACATGTTGATAAGACAAACTTTAAGGTAACAATTACAGAGGATACATCGGAATATTATCCAATTAAATTCTTTGTAAAAGGTACAGAATACAAGTTTTTGGGACTTTTCCCTTCTGACTTACATCTCTTTGGCTTAGGTGAAGGTAGTGAAGGTGGTACAGGTGCGAAAATCATGCTGTTCGGAGCAGATGGTCTTGGCCGAGATATTTTCTCACGTGTGTTATACGGTGGAAGAATTTCTTTAACAATTCCTTTTGCCAGTGCCGCAATCAGTTTGTTCCTGGGAATTACCATTGGTGCGATTTCTGGTTATTTTGGTGGCGTTTTGGATATGGTTATTCAGCGAATCATCGAAGTTATCGGTGCGGTACCACAGATTCCATTATGGATGGCATTATCTGCAGCAATTCCTCCAGGAATTTCCAGTGTTGAAATGTATTTTTACATGACACTTATCTTGTCATTTATTGGATGGACAGGTATGGCTCGAATCGTACGTGGCAAATTCCTTTCTCTGAAGAATGAAGACTATGTTATGTCTGCAAGATTGTCAGGTGTATCTACTTGGAATATTATCTGGAAACATTTAGTTCCAGGCTTTTTAAGCTACTTAATCGTATCTGTAACACTTGGTATTCCAGGTTCCATCGTTGGTGAAACATCTATGTCTTACTTAGGACTTGGTATCAAGACTCCTGCAACAAGCTGGGGCGTATTGCTTCAGGAAGCAAGTAATATTACAGATATTGCAGCTTACCCACATAAGCTTATTCCAATTATTTTCGTAACAGTAGCCGTGTTGGCATTTAACTTCTTGGGCGATGGTCTTCGTGACGCAGCTGACCCATACAAATAGAAACGGGAGGTAAAAAAATGAAAAATGATAATATTCTTGAAGTAAAAGACCTCCATGTGGATATTAAAATGCCAGAAGGTATCTTAACAGCCGTACGTGGCGTGGACTTTGAAATGAAAAAGGGTGAAACCCTTGGACTTGTAGGTGAGTCTGGATGTGGTAAATCCCTTACTTGTAAAGCAATTCTTGGAATTAATGAAAAGAAATGTGTTTCATCTGGACAGATTATGTTTGATTCAGATGGACACGGTGAAGTAGAACTTATCGAACTTGCCAACATGAAGAAAACAGATAAAATCCGTTCTATTCGTGGTAAAGAGATTTCAATGATTTTCCAGGAACCAATGGTTGCTTTCTCACCAATGTACACTATTGGTAACCAGATTAATGAAGCGACATTATTACATATTACAAAAGATAAAAAGAAAGCAAAAGAGATTTCTATGGATGTAATGCGTAAGGTTGGTATTGCCAACGTTGAAAAGCGTTACAATCAGTATCCTCATGAATTCTCAGGTGGTATGTTACAGAGAGCATTGATTGCTATGGCGCTTGTATGTAATCCAAAACTTTTGATTGCAGACGAACCTACTACTGCTCTTGACGTTACTATTCAGGCGCAGATTCTGGAACTTATGAAAGAACTCCAGAAAGACTTTGGTACCTCAATTCTTTTCATTACACATGACCTTGGTGTTGTTGCTAAGATGTGTGACAGAGTTGCGGTTATGTACCTTGGTAAAATCGTAGAAAGTGCTGATGCAGAAGAAATCTATGCTAATCCACAGCATCCATATACCAGAGGTTTGATTGGATCAGTACATAAGATTGGTGGCAAGAAAGAGGACAGACTCTTCTCTATCGAAGGAACGGTACCTCTTGCTATGAATCTTCCAGAAGCTTGTGGTTTCTATGATCGTTGTGATGCACGAATTGAAGGTCTTTGTGATAAGGCAGAGCCAGAATTAATCGAAGTGGCACCAGGCCATAAGATTGCATGCTTTAACTGTCCACATGCAGCATGTCAGGAACATAGAGCTGCAGTTGAAGCTCGTTTGGCAGCAAAGGAGGTAAGCGAGAATGAATAAAAATACTATTCTTGAAGTTAAAAATGTTCATAAACGTTTTACATCCAAAGGTATTACAGTAAAAGCGGTTACAGATGTAAGCTTTGATGTTGAACCAGGTGAAACCATCGGCATTGTAGGCGAATCTGGTTGTGGTAAAACCACCTTAGGACGTTGTATCGTTCGTGCTTACGATGCATCTGAGGGCCAAGTATTCTATCGTACCAGAGCAGGAGAAGAAGTAGACTTCTTAAAAGTAGACAAAAAGAAAATGAAAGAAATCCGCAAGGAAATCCAGATGATTTTCCAGGACCCATATTCTTCTCTTGATCCACGTATGACAGTTCTTGATATTATCAAAGAACCATTAAAAGCAAACTATCCAAAGATGCCAAAAGCAGAGATGGATCAGCGAGCAAAGGAAATGGCAGAAAAGGTAGGATTAAACCCAGCGTATCTGATGCGTTATCCACATGCATTCTCAGGTGGACAGAGACAGCGTATTGGTATTGCAAGAGCACTTGTAATTGAACCACAGATTATCGTTTGTGACGAAGCAGTATCTGCTTTGGACGTATCGATTCAGGCACAGGTAATCAACCTTCTTCGTGACTTGCAGAAGGAATTGAATCTTACATATCTTTTCATCAGCCATGACTTATCAGTAGTAGAGCATATCTCTGATAAAGTAGGCGTAATGTATTTAGGTAAATTAGTAGAGTTTGCTACCACAGAAGCGATGTTTACAAAACCAATGCATCCATATACAGAAGCATTGTTATCTGCAGTACCAGTTGCAGATCCAAAATACAAGAGAGAACGTATTCCTCTTAAAGGTGAGATTCCAAATCCAGCAAATCCACCAAGTGGATGTTATTTCCATGAGAGATGTCAGTACTGTACACAGAAATGTATTGATGAAGCTCCAGAATTAAAGAAAATGCCAGATGGCAGAATGTGTGCTTGCCATCGTGCAGAAGAATTATCATTACAGGGATTTTCCTACGAGGAGTTAAACAATGGCTAAGAACCTAATCATTTTCACGGACAGCGGTGATACTATCATCGATGAAGGCACTCAGGTTTTTGACGAAAGAGGAATTGTCACAACAGCAGAGTTTATTCCGGGAGCAGATAAGGTTTTAACCACCCTGTATGATGAAGGGTATAGAATTGCATTGGTTGCAGATGGAGAGTGGGAATCTTTCCAGAACGTCTATAAATACAATGGCTTAGGCTACTGTTTTGAGCAATGGATTGTTTCTGAAGTTGTAGGGGAACAGAAGCCTGCAAAGTCCATGTTTGACACAGCAATGGATAAAATGCAGTTAACAGACGCCGATAAACCACAGATTGTTATGATTGGTAACAACCTGAAGAAAGACGTGGCAGGAGCCAACCGATATGGACTTATATCTGTTTGGCTCGATTGGTCGCCAAGATACTTCCATAAAGTGGAAGAACCAGATTGGCAGCCAGACTATATTGTGAAAACACCGGAGGAATTACTTGCATTGATTCACAATTTAGAACAAGAACTTGAGGCAAAGAAAAAATTAAAACAGACAACAGAGGCTTTTTCTGGCGTTCTCTATGAGGAAGATACAACCTTCCTTAAGAACATGGAAAAGAACAATCTGGCTGGAGATGATATTCGCAGATATCAGTTCTGGGAATGGACTCAGGGGGTCGGATTATATGGCCTGTGGAAGATGTTCTGTTATGAAGGAAAAGAAGAATACATACAGATTCTTCGCAAATATTATGACAGACAGCTAGGAATAGGTTTTCCAGCGTTGAATGTTAATACTGTGACTCCATACCTTGCGATGTCATGCTTGGCAGAGTATACTGGAGAAGCAAAGTATATGGAACCTTGTGTAAAAGCAGCACATGATATAATGGAATCCTTCCCTAGAACCAAAGAAGGTGGATTCCAGCATATGACATCAGATTCCTTGAACGATCAGGAGCTGTGGGACGATACCCTGTATATGACAGTATTGTTCCTGGCTAATATGGGTCGTATCTTACAGGATAATGCAATGAAAAAAGAAGCAGAGCATCAGTTCCTTCTTCACGTAAAGTATTTAAGTGATAAAGAAACTGGACTTTGGTATCACGGATGGACCTTTAACGGCAGCCACAATTTTGCAGGTGCGTTCTGGGGAAGAGGAAACTGCTGGGTTACTATGGCAATTCCAGAATTCCTTTCCTTAGTAGAATGTAGTGAAGCAACCAGAACGGTTTTAATTGATGCGTTACGCAAACAGGTTGAAAGCTTAGCAAAATACCAGTCTTCAAACGGCATGTGGCATACCTTAATTGATGATCCAACATCCTATGTAGAAGCAAGCGCAACCTGCGGTTTTGCGTTTGGTATCTTGAAGGCTGTCAAGGAAGGTCTGGTAGCAGAGTCTTACAGAGAAGTTGCTTTGAAGGCAGTTGCTCCAATCTTAGAGTGTATTGCAGAAGATGGTGTTGTACATCAGGTTTCATATGGAACACCGATGGGACGTATTGATAAAGATTTTTATAAGAATATTGAACTGAAACCAATGCCTTATGGTCAGGCGTTGGCGATGTTGTTCCTGGCGGAATATTTAAATCAAGAGAAACAAATAGAAAGACAGGAAAATGAGGTTGCATAACCTCATTTTCTTGCCATTTAGAAGAAAGGTGCGGTAAAACTATGAGTCTTGGAAGACAGTGGGATAACAGATTAAAGATATGGGATAACGCTTTTTCTGAACATTTTTATCAGCCAATCGAAGAGTTAGAAATAACAGGATTTACCACAATGGAGCAGTTGTCCCTGGAGATGGCAAAAGCAGAAAAATATGAACCGTTTTCTGTTGGCCAGAAGTGGGGCAAGAAGTGGGAGTATGGATGGTTTAAAACCTCTATTACGCTTCCAGAATCTGCACAGGGTAAGCGAATTGTTATGACTCTTGGCGTCGCACCTGAAATGTTAGTTTTTGTAAATAACGAAGAAGCTGGATCAATTGATAAACAGCACTTTTTCATAACTCTCTCCCAGTGTGCTAGAGCAGGTGAAAACTACGAGATTTATGCGGAGGGGTATGCAGGACATGGCCCACGTATGGAAAATGCAGGTATTTGGTCACGAGAATCCGTGCCGGTACCAGAGCCACCTGCTTCGCAGTGCACTATCGGGAAAAGCACTTATGGTGTATGGAACGAGGATATGTTTTTGGCATATGCAGATTACCATACTCTTTACGAATTATGGAAGAAACTTCCAGAGAGCAGCCTTCGTGCCATGGAGATTGGCAAGGCGCTTCAGGAATTTACATATAAGGCAGACTTCGAATTGCCTGAGCCACAGAGAACAGAAAGCATTGTGGCAGCAAGAGAGATTTTAAAACCTCTTCTTGCCAAGAAGAATGGAGACACTGCAGTAAAATATACTGTATTCGGCCAGTCTCATTTGGATTTGGCATGGCTTTGGACTCACGAAGAGACCAAACGCAAATCTGCAAGAACGTATTCAAACCAGTTGGCACTTATGGAAAAATACCCAGAATATCGTTTCCTTTTGTGTGCTCCAACCGTATTAGAAAATCTGAAAAAATATTATCCAAATCTCTATAAACGTGTACAGGAAAAGGTAGAAAACGGACAGTTTATTCCAGAAGGTGCAGTCTATATTGAAAGTGACACCAACCTTCCAAACGGAGAAAGTCTGATTCAGCAATTTGTACGCGGTAAGAGGTGGTACAAAACAGAATTCGGCGTAGATAGTAAAATGGCGTGGATGCCAGATACCTTTGGCTTTTCTGGTGCGTTGCCACAGATTATGATAGGCTGTGAAGTTCCATATTTTGCTACACAGAAACTCCTTCGTAGTGACCCAGAATGTGAGCAGTTCCCATACAACATTTTCTGGTGGGAAGGCATTGATGGAAGCAAGGTGCTGTCACACATTTATAAGAAAAATAATGCACAGTTTACTCCAGATGGATTAATTTCCCGTTGGGAAGATGACCGTAACCAGAAAGAAAATATTGATGGAATGTTTTTCCCATTTGGTTTTGGAGATGGTGGCGGTGGTCCAACCGAAATCATGATGGAAACCTACCTAAGATGTAAAGATTTAGAAGGTCTTCCAAGATGTGAAATGGCTAGCCCAATTGATTATTTTGAAGGCATTGACACCTCAGAAGTGGAAAACACTTATTACGGGGAGCTTTATCTGGCTTGGCACAGAGGTACCTATACCACTCAGGCGAAGATAAAAAAAGGTGTAAGAAAAGCCGAATTTGCTTTACGTGAGGCTCAGTATCTTGCCGGACTTCTTCGTATCAAATTGGCGAAGATAGAGAAGGAAGCGAAAAACGCAGAAGAGATTCTTAAGGCAAGAGAGGTACTGGTTGATGCAATCCAGCAGATTGAACAAAACTGGCAGGTGCTTTTATTCCAGGAATTCCATGATATTTTACCAGGCACAGGTATTCGCAGAGTTTGTGAAGAAGCAGAGGTTGCATTGGAACAGGTAATTAGCAGTAGCAAGAAATTGTCACAGAAGTTGTTAAAAGTTCTTGCCGGAGAAGGTGCAATCTTTAACTCCTTAAGCTGGGATAGAAAAGCAGAGAATGGAATTGTAATTCCTGCTTGTGGATACGTAGCGAAGGATAATGCTGTCGGTTCTATGAACGAAGGCGCTATGGATGAGGCACAAAAAGCAGCAGACGTAGTAAAGGTATCCTGGATAGAAGAACAAGGCGGAGCATACAGAATTGAGCATCCACAGTTTACAGCAGTTGTGGATTGTAAGGGTTGTATCAGAAGCCTTAAGAGCGTAAAAACCGGATATGAATATGCTGCGAAACCATTAAATGACCTGAAGATGTATCAGGATATCAATGTTGATTATGATGCCTGGGAATTAGGAAGTATGTATGAGAAAGCTTCCGTAGAACTTCAGGGAGATGCCAAGATTGAACTTGAAGCAGCGAATGTGGATGGTTGCAGTAAAGTAATTTTACATATTACAAGAACAGAAGAACATTTTACATTGCATCAGGATATGATTTTTGATGCAGGAAAAGACTGGATTGATTTTAAAACCAAGATTGATTGGCATGAAAGACACAGAATCTTGAAGGTGGATTTCCCAACCACAGTTTTCACCAAGGAAGCGTATGAGGAAATTCAGTTTGGATATCTCAAACGTCCAACACATAAATCAAGACAGTTTGAAAAAGATATGTACGAAACTTGTCATCATAAATACGCAGCACTTACGGACGGAAGAAATGGTATTGCGGTATTAAATGATTGTAAGTTTGGTATTTCTGCACAGGATAGCAGACTGTCCTTAACACTTTTGAAAGCGCCAGTTATGCCAGATATGCAGGCGGATATGGGAGAACATGAAGTCTCTTATGCCTTATATCTTTTCGAGGGGCCATTCCAGAATAGCGATGTGCCTAAGAAGGGATATGAATATAATCTGGAACCTACAGTGGCACAGGTAGAGATGGCAGAATCAGATGCAACACAGACAAACAAGGGCGAGAATGTGGTAAGAGAAAGCCTAGCGTCGGGAGCAAGCTCCTTCTTCCAGATAGAGAGCCCATCTGTCATGATTGACACCTGTAAACCAGCTATGGATATGGAAAATGGCGTAGTGCTTCGTCTCTATGAATATATGGGAAGCGCAGTAGACGCAAAACTCTATGTCCCAGATGAGGTGCAGAGGATTTTTACTGCAAATATGTTAGAGGATAAAATAAGTGAATTACAGATACAGAAGGAGGGGAAGAAACTCTATGTAGAGTTTGACCTCGGTGCATTTGAGATTCAGACCCTTTTATTAGAAGTATAGGAATTTTACGATAAGTTAGGAAGGAAACAGGTAAGGAAGTATGGAAAAGCATTATCAGAGAATGTTAAAAGACCAGGAAGAGCGTGTCATTAGATCCTTACAGGCACAGATTTTGGATAAAAACAATTCCAGATATGGCGGATTTGCAGACTGGAATGGTATGGTGCAGGCGAAAAATTCCATCTATAGCATAGCGGCTATGGTGACTGCGTATTGCAATAAGGACAGTATCTATTATCATAACGAACTCCTTTTAGAGAGAAGCTTACTAGGACTGAAGTATGTTCGTAGTGTACAGCATGACAACGGTTTATTTGATTACACAACCTGTAACTTTTTCTCAGCTCCTGATACAGCATTCTGCGTAGGAAAGCTGATTATGCCATATCTTTACCTGAACAAGGAATATGGTGCAGATACAATCCAGGGTACTATTCCGGAAGAGAACACTCCTGCTGGAGAAGTTGCACTGTGGAAGGCAATGCATGAAATCGTAAGAGATGGTTGCTTCGGTTTGCTGGAAGGTGGTTTCCATACTCCAAACCATAGATGGGCCATTGCATCCTTACTGATGTTTGCAGCAAATCTCTATGACAGTGAAGAGATGAGAGTTGCAGCGAATACATACTTAAACGAAGGTATTGACGGCAACGAAGATGGCGAATATGCAGAGAAATCTGCTGGTAACTACAACAGCGTTAATAACAATGCAATGATGCTTTTTGCCATTGCAACAGGCGACGACAGCTTTGATGAATATGTGATTCGTAACCTGAGAATGATGTTAACCTACTGGGAGCCTGATGATAGTATTTTTACTGCAAACTCCACGCGTTTTGATAAAGACAGACTGGTATATCCATTAAGTTACTATGATGAGTATCTTAGAATGGGTATCAAGTACAACATTCCAGAATTCCTTGCTATGGCAAACCGTGTATTTGACATTTGCGAGAGAAAACGCATTGAAGCACCAGATTGCTTAATTGCATATATGCTTTATCCAGAGTATAGAAGTTTTGAATATGATGGCATCTATGAAGTTCCGGATTTCAATGCTTTTTATAAGGATTCCGGTATCGCTCGTGGTAAGGCAGGAAGATATACATACACCGTTATGAACGGCAAATCTAACTTCTTCTACATCCATAATGGAACTATGAAGTTGGAAGTGAAGGTTGGTGGAAGCTTCTGCGAACACAGAGCGTTCAAGAGCGAGAATATGGAACGCATTTCAGATAAGGAATATCATTTAAGCCAGGTAATGCGTGGATGGTATTATCTTCCATTCAAAGAAAAGCCAGACACCAGCGACTGGTGGAAGATGGACAATGCATCCCGTGACAAGAAAATGGGTCCAGACATGCACATTGATGTATGGGTAAAAGAAGTAGAAAATGGCGTTGACATCAGAGTGAAGACTTCTGGTGTGGAAGGTGCTCCTTGGAGAATCGAGCTTGCATTCTCAGGCGTGAACTTCTTAACCAATGAATATATGGCAATGCCTCTTAGCGGAAGTGAAGTTCTGGTAGTAAAACAGGGTTACACAGAAGTATCCAATGGACAGGACGCATTTATTGTTGGTCCTTGCTTCGGAGAACATCATTTTACTGCTGGTAAGGAAGACAGCGAAGCAAAAACTCCAGGTGCAGCAACTCTGTACTTAACTGATTACACAGAGTTTGACCACACTATCGAGATTCGCAATAAGAGAAGCCAGTACGAGATGTAAGTCGAAAGAATAGAAATAGAATGTGCCATATCGGATGTGCGCAGGATATATAGCAGGGGGGAATATGGGAAGAGAATTTATAATGCCTGGTAAGATTATCAGCGGCAGCGGTGCTTTAGAGCAGGCAGAAGGTTACTTCAAACAGCTTGGTAAAAAAGCCTTGATTGTGACTGATGCGGTAATGATTAAGCTGGGAAACTTAGACCAGGTTACTAAGGTGTTAGATAAAGCAGAAGTTGCTTATAGTGTTTATGATGGTATTGGCGGAGAGCCAACCGACGTGATGATTGAAAAAGGTTTAGAACTTTATAAAGAAGGGTGTGATTTCTTAATCGCATTAGGCGGCGGAAGTCCAATTGACTCTATGAAAGCCATTGCTGCCTTGGCAGTGAATGGTGGCAAGATGAGTGATTATATGGGAAAAGAAATTGCTGGAGCCATTCCACCTATGGTAGCGATTCCAACCACAGCAGGAACCGGCTCTGAAGCAACTAAGTTTACCATTATCACAGACACAGAAAAAGACGTAAAGATGTTATTAAAGGGTGATGCATTGATGCCAAACTTGGCAATTATTGATCCACAGTTTACCATCACTGCACCTCCAGCAATTACAGCGGCTACAGGATTGGATGCGTTAACGCATGCCATAGAAGCATATACATCCGTAAAGGCACAGCCAATGACAGATGTGTTTGCAGTTTCAGCTGTAAAGAGAATTTTTAAATATTTACCAGTGGCTTTCCATGAAGGAAGCAATGTGGAAGCTAGAGAAGAAATGTCACTGGCAGCGTTAGAAGCGGGGGTTGCTTTTAACAATGCTTCAGTTACATTAGTGCATGGAATGAGTAGACCAATTGGTGCTCTTTTCCACGTACCACACGGAATCTCAAACGCTATGCTTTTGAAGGAATGCCTGACCTTTGCACTGGACGGTGCGTATGAACGATTTGCTGATTTGGGGGATGCAATCGGTGTGACGGTACCAGGACAAGGTGTAGAGGAAAAAGCAAAGGCCTTTTTAGGAGAAGTCGAAAATATCTGTAAGGAACTTGAGATTCCAAGCTTGGAAAAATATGGAATTGATAGAACTGAGTTTTTTGCACGTATGGATAAAATGGCAGATGATGCACTGATTAGTGGCAGCCCTGCCAACACTCGTAAAGCAGTAACAAAAGCAGATATTTTAGATATTTATACAAAACTTTGGGACTAATAAAAGGGGGAATAAGGGAAATGAAATACATCACATTTGATGAGACAAGACCTTTTGACTTAGTGCTATTAGGTAGAGTGGCAGTGGACTTTAACCCAGTAGATTACTTTCAGCCATTAGAGGAATGTACCACATTTAAAAAGTACGTAGGTGGTTCACCAGCTAACATTGCAGTTGGTGTTGCCCGCCACGGATTAAAAGCAGGATTTTTTGCAAGAGTGTCAGACGATCAGTTGGGGGACTTCGTTACACACTTCTTCGAAAAAGAAGGCATTGATACTTCAAGAATCCGTCGTTGCGAGCACGGAGAAAAAATCGGGTTAACCTTCACAGAGATTTTATCCCGTGACGAATCAAGTATTCTTATGTATCGTAACTGCATTGCAGACTTACAGCTTTGCCCTGCGGATATTGATGAAGAATACATCAAAAATACAAAAGCAATTCTTATTTCAGGAACATCACTGGCAGCAAGCCCATCCAGAGAGGCTGCTCTTAAGGCAGTGATGCTGGCAAAGAGAAATAATACAAGAATTATCTTTGATATTGACTATCGTCCATACAACTGGGCATCCGAAGATGAAATCTCTATCTACTATTCTATGGTGGCAAGAGAGGCGGACATTATCATGGGTTCCCGTGAAGAGTTTGACCTAACTGAGAAACTTATCGAAGAAGGTCGTGATGATTGGCAGACAGCTTCCTATTGGCATAGACGCAATGCGAAGATTGTTATTATCAAACATGGTAAGAAGGGCTCTACTGCATATACCAGTGATGGAAAATCCTATACTGTAAAACCATTCCCAGTGGATGCTTTAAAATCCTTTGGCGGTGGCGATGGCTATGGCGCAGGATTCTTATATGGCCTGTACAATGGCTGGGATATGTATGACTGCTTAGAGTTCGGCTGTGCAGAAGCATCTATGATGGTTGCAGCACATTCCTGCTCAACAGACCTTCCAAATCCACAGCAGGTACATGATTTTATCAAAATGAGCAAGGAAAAATACGGCGAGACCGTATGTTGTGATAGAAACGAATAATTTTTAGGGGGAGTAAACAAATGGGAAATACTAGAATGACTGTCGGTCAGGCAATCGTAAAATTTCTCGATAACCAGTACATTGAACTGGATGGGGTGGAAAACAAATTTGTAGATGGTATTTTTACTATCTTTGGACACGGAATCGTAGTTGGATTAGGTCAGGCACTGGATGAAAATCCAGGCGGACTTCGTGTATATCAGGGCCGTAACGAGCAGGGTATGGCTCATGTGGCAACAGGCTATGCAAGACAGAATAACAGAAGAAAAATTATTGCTTGTGCATCTTCCATTGGACCAGGCGCAGCAAATATGGTAACTGCAGCTGCAACAGCAACAGTAAATCGTATTCCATTACTGTTATTCCCTGGAGATACCTTTGCAGTAAGACAGCCAGACCCAGTATTACAGCAGATTGAACAGGAAGATTCACCATCCATTACAACCAATGATGCTTATCGAGCAGTTTGTAAATTCTGGGATAGAATCACCAGACCAGAACAGTTGATGGGAACTTTAACTCAGGCAATGCGCATTTTAACAGATCCAGCAAAAACTGGTGCAGTTTGTATCGCATTATCTCAGGATGTAGAAGGAGAATCTTATGATTATCCAGACTACTTCTTTGAAAAGAAAGTACATAGAATCCGTCGAGTTCTTCCAGTAAAAGAAGACTTGGCAGATTTGGTAAAACTGATTTCGGAAAGCAAGAAACCAATGATTATTTGTGGTGGCGGTGTGCGTTATTCCGAAGCAGGTGCTACATTAGAAAAATTCTGTGAGCGCTTCCACATTCCATTTGCAGAAACACAGGCTGGTAAGAGTGCTTGTAGTTCCTCACATCCTTATAACCTTGGTGGTGTAGGTGTAACTGGTAATTTATCAGCGAACACCATTGCAAGAGATGCTGACCTTATTATTTCGGTGGGAAGCAGATTGTCTGACTTCACCACTGGTTCTAAGGAACTTTATGGAAAAACTAAGATGGTTGCCATCAATGTATCTATGTTTGATGCAGGCAAAATGGATGCTACAGTTGTGATTGGTGATGCAAAAGCAACCTTAGAACTGGCTTCCGAAGAACTTGCAAAAATCTGTTACGTCAGTGGTTATGACAAGGAAATCGAAATGGCAAAACGCGCCTGGGACGAAGAATATGCCCGCCTTGGAATCTACAGTTATGGTGATGCATTCCGTCCGATTATTCAGGCTAGAAATCCAAAGACAATCGAAGAATTCGTAGAAGTAACTGGTGGAACCATTACTCAGACTTCTGCCATTGCTACGATTCGAGATATGATTGATAAAGATGCCATTATCGTTGGAGCATCTGGAAGTCTTCCAGGAGACTTACAGAGAATGTGGACCACAGACCAGAAGGATGCATACCAGATGGAATATGGATATTCTTGTATGGGATATGAAATCGCTGCAGCTCTTGGTGCAAAAATTGCTTGCCCAGAGCAGGAAGTATATTCTATGTGTGGCGACGGTGCGTTCCTTATGATGCACAGCGAATTGGTAACATCTCTTCAGGAAAAGAAGAAAATCAATGTTCTTTTATTTGACAACTGCGGATTTGGATGTATCAACAATCTTCAGATGAGCAATGGTATTGGAAATCTTGCAACAGAGTTCCGCTATCGCGATGAAGAAGGTGGCTTAAATGGTGATTTGATGCCAATCAGCTATGCTACAGTTGCTTCGGGCTATGGTGTAAAAACATATACAGCAACAACTCTTACTGAGTTAAAAGAAGCATTGATTGATGCAAAGAAACAGACGGTTTCTACATTAATCGACATTAAAGTATTGCCAAAGACTATGACAGATGGTTACGTTTCCTGGTGGAATGTAGGATTGGCAAGCACAACAAGTAACGAAGCGCAGCAGGACGCTTACGATAAATTAATTGAAAATCGCAAAAATGCAAGACAGTACTAATTGGAGGGGAAAAGAAATGTTTGCAGGAAAAGAAGTAAAATTAGGAATTGCACCAATCGCTTGGACAAACGATGATTTACCAGAACTTGGTGGAGAAAACACATTTGAACAGTGCGTTAGCGAAATGGCACTGGCAGGATTTACAGGATCAGAAGTTGGTAACAAATATCCAAAGGATCCAGCTGTTTTAAAACCAGCATTAGAACTTCGTGGAATCGAAATCTGTAACGCTTGGTTCTCAACATTCCTTATCAGCAAACCATATGAAGAAACAGAAGTAGAATTTGAAAAACACGTAGCATTTTTAGCTGCTATGGGTGCGAAAGTGGTTGGTGTTTCTGAACAGAGTTATAGTACACAGGGAATCCAGACACAGCCTGTATTTGAAGGAAAATATGAAATGAACGACGAAGAATGGAAACTTCTTTGTGATGGCTTAAACCGTCTTGGAAAACTTTCTCTTGAAAAATACGGCGTAGCTCTTACATTCCATCACCATATGGGAACTGTTGTACAGAGTGCTGCAGAAACTGACAAACTTATGGAAGGTACAGACCCAGCATATGTAAGTCTTCTCTTCGATAGTGGACATTTTGCATACTGTGGAGAAGACCCAGTAGAAATGGTAACTCGTCACGTAAAACGTATCAAACACGTTCACTTAAAAGACATCCGTCCAGACGTTGTTGCAAGAGTAAAAGCAGAAGGTCTTAGCTTCTTGGAAGGTGTTCGTCAGGGTGCGTTCACAATTCCTGGAGATGGCTGTGTACAGTTTGCACCAATCTTCAAGGTATTGGCAGAAAACGGATACGAAGGCTATATGGTAGTGGAAGCGGAACAGGATCCAGCAAAGGCTAATCCATTAGAATACGCTATCCGCGCGAGAAAATTTATCGCAGAAAATACAGGACTTTAAAATTTTTAGATTTATATAAGGAAAGCCAAGAGGGCTTAGGAGGAAAACAGAATGATTACAGTTGGCGTTATCGGAGCAGGAAGAATTGGTAAAGTACATACCGAAAGTATTTGCAATTACGTTCGTAATGCAAAAATCAAAACAATCGCAGATCCATATATGAATGAAGAAACAGAAAAATGGGTTGCTAGCATGGGTGTACCTAATACAACAAAGGATTACCATGACATTTTAAATGATCCAGAAATTGATGCAGTACTTATCTGCTCATCAACAAATACACATTCTATCATTTCATTGGAAGCAATCGCAGCAGGAAAACACATCTTCTGCGAAAAACCAATTGACCATGATTTAGACAAGATTAAACAGGTTATGGACGCATTAAAAGAGCATCCAGAATTAAAATACCAGGTTGGTTTCAACCGTAGATTTGACCACAATTTCGCAGCAGTTCGCAAAGCTGTAGTGGATGGTAAGATTGGAGAAACACATATCATCAAAGTTACATCAAGAGATCCAGAACCACCAAGTGCTGAATACGCAGCAGTTTCAGGCGGTATGTTCCTTGATATGACCATTCATGATTTTGATATGGTTCGTTTCCTTGCAGGATGCGACGCAGAAGAAATCTATGTTCAGTCAGCAGTTTTAGTTGATCCAGCAATTGGTGAAGCAGGCGATGTTGATACAGCAGTTATCACAATCAAGATGGAAAACGGCGCAATCGCAGTTATCGACAACTCAAGACGTGCAGCATATGGCTATGATCAGAGAGCAGAAGTATTCGGTTCTAAGGGTATGGCAGCTACAACAAATGATACACAGTCAAGCTGCGTACTTTCTAATGCAGAAGGCGTAACAGGCGAAAAACCATTATACTTCTTCTTAGAGAGATATATGCAGTCATTTGCAACAGAAGTAAAAGACTTTATCAACGCTATCGAAAACAACACAGATACCCCTGTAGGTGTTATCGATGGTTTGAAACCAGTACTTATGGGAATCGCGGCTAAGAAATCTGTAGAAGAACACAGACCAGTTAAGATTTCTGAGATTAAGTACTAATAAAATTTTATTATCCTTAAGACACTTACAAGCAACTGCATATTACGTGCGGTTGCTTGTAGTGGTATATAATATTTTATGAAAGATTTGAGCACGAGTAAGTACAGGAGTGTAAAATGTAAATAAGGCGAGGGCAGAAAAAATGAGCAAACAGTTTAGTTATCCAGAATATAATGAAGAAGGTATCAAGGTTCTTTCCACCGCAGGTGATGCAGAAAATGATATGATGATGAACATCACCGTATATCATATGAAAGCCGGCGAAGAGAGAACGTTTGTATATCCATCCGAAGAAATGGCGGTTTTATTAGTCTTAGGAGAGATTACATATAAATGGAACGACCATATGGAAAGCGGGAAGAGAGACAGCTTCATTGAAGAAGGGCCATATTGTCTTCATGTAAGCCGTGGTGTTGAAGTTACCGTAAACGCATTGGCAGACAGTGAAGTGCTTGTACAGTGCACAGAAAACGACAAAGACTTTGGACAGATTTTCTACAGACCAGAAGATTGCCGTGATGATATTTTTGGTGCGGATATGTTTGATAACAAAATGAAGAGAACAGTGCGTACTGTTTTTGATTACAGTAACGCACCATATTCCAATATGGTAAATGGCGAAGTAATCAATCATCAGGGTGGATGGTCCAGCTACACACCACATCATCACCCACAGCCAGAAGTATATTATTACCGTTATGAGAGACCAGAAGGTTTTGGGGCTTGCTTTATTGGGGATGATGCGTATAAAATTATGGATGGAAGTGCTGCAGCAATTCCACCTGGAAAAACACATCCACAGGTAACTGCACCAGCATTTCCAATGTACTACTGCTGGATGATTCGTCACTTGGAAGGCAATCCTTGGACGGACCGAGTGGTAGACCCAAGATATACATGGATTGGAGCATGATTTAATGGAAACTAAAAAATATGCATTTGGAGTAGATATTGGAGGAACCACATGCAAAATAGGTTTTTTTGATACTACGGGTGTATTATTAGACAAATGGGAAATTCATACAGATACATCTAACGCAGGTGAAGGAATCCTGGAAGATGTAGCAGATTCTATCCGCAGAAAGCTGCAGGCGGTTTATGAAGCGGAAGAAAGAGAAGCGTCCCCTGAGACGGGCCGGGAGTGTGTTGCGAAAAATTTTCCAAGGGATTTGATGTCAGAGGTGCAGGGAGTTGGTGTAGGTGTACCAGGTCCAGTTACAGATTTTCGTGTGGTGCATGGTTGTGAAAACCTAGGCTGGGGAACGGTAGATGTGGCCTCTAAACTGGAAGGATTATTGGAAATTCCCGTCAAAGTAGAAAATGATGCCAACATGGCAGTCCTTGGAGAAATGTACAAAGGAGGCGGCCGTGGAAGTAAGAATCTGATACTTGTCACTTTAGGCACGGGCGTAGGTTCTGGTATTGTTTGTGGTGGAAATATCATTACTGGCCATGATGGAGCAGCTGGCGAAATCGGTCATATGGTTGTGGATATGGAAGAAACAGTACAGTGTAGTTGTGGAAAATACGGCTGTCTGGAACAGTATGCATCTGCAACAGGAATTGTTCGTCTGGCAAAGACAAAGTTTGGACTGAAGTCGGTTATTCCTGGGGAAGAATTGACTGCAAAGCAGATCTTTGACAGAGCCAAGGGAATTTATGGAACGACCGCAAGCGAGGCGGATACAGATGCGCTTGCAGTTGTGGAGCATATCGGTAAGATTCTTGGTATCGCTCTAGCAAATGTGGCATGTGTCATTAATCCAGAAGTTATCGTCATTGGTGGCGGTGTTTCCAAAGCAGGAAGTATCTTGACTGAAACCGTACAGAAATATTTTGTTCCAAATGCATTTGGTGAATGCAGTCGTGCAAAGTTTGCATTAGCGGAACTTGGCAATGATGCAGGAATTTGGGGTTGTTTGAAATTACTGCTTAAATAAATGGATAAGAGAAGAACTAAGTGTTTCTATGGAGTTAAGCAAAAATGTTAAATTAGAAAATTAGGTACTAGAAACGGGATGCGTTGTCTTGTGCCTAATTTTTTTGTCTCCAATAGTGAGAATTAGGTATTGGATTAGATATAGAAGTGGTAGTGCCTAAATATCAATATTTAGCAAGAAATCTTAGGTATAGCGGGGAGAAAACGAAATCTGATACCTAATATGCGAAATGTGTCTTTAATCAGAGTTGGAAAAGGCGTATAATAAACAAAAAAGGGTAGTGAGGACGGGGAGGTTATCAAGACCATGGAGAACAAATTACGAGTTGCCTTAGTAGGCTTTGGTGGAATGGGACAAATCTACGCTAAGATGATTTATGCGGGAATGATCCCAGAGATGCAGTTGGTGGGAGTTTGCTGTCGTAATGAAAAAGGACAGACTCTGTTAAAGAATGAATTTTCTGGTGTAAGTATATATACGGATACTATCGACATGGAAGCACACCAGGATGAATACGAAGCGGTTTTGATTGTAACTCCTCATACGACTCATGTGGAAATTGGAATTCAGATGGCACGTCTTGGAAAGCATCTTTTGATTGATAAGCCGATTGGTGTTAGTGCTATGGAAGTGAAGGAATTGCTCCATGTTTGTAAGGAAAATAAGGTTTCTGTGGGAACTATTTTCAATAATCGAAGGTTGCCTGCATTTCAGATGGCTAAAAAACTTTTGACTGAAGAAACGCTTGGAACACTGCATCGCGTAGTTTGGGTATGTAATAGTTGGTATCGTACGCCAGCCTATCATAAATCTGCGCCTTGGCGTAGCAGCTGGAATGGAGAATGTGGCGGTCTGTTAATTAACCAAAATCAACACTATCTGGATATGTGGCAGTGGTTGTTTGGTATGCCTGAAAAAATATATGCAGATATGAGCTTTGGGCGATACAACGATTTTGACGTGGACGATGCGGTAGATATCCAGTTTGCGTATGGAAATGGATTGCATGGAACCATGATTAGTGCTACAGGAGAGGCGCCAGGAGTGAACCGTCTGGAAATCTGGGGAACTAAGGGAAGGATCATTGTAGAAGATGGTTCAAAAGTGTATCTGGATTTAAATGAGGTATCCACAGAAGAATTTGCTAAAACCAACACAGAAATCTATGTGGGACTTCCACATGAGATGAAAGAAATTGAGCTTTCACAGCCAATAAATCCTTATGCAGAGGTGTTTGCAAATTTTGCGGCACATGTGTTACATGGAGACGCGTTATATTCGGATGGTGTCGAAGGGCTTAAGACAGTTGAGCTAACGAATGCAGCATATGTATCAGGTTGGGAAGAGTGTAAAGTGATTGTGCCAGTAGAGGAAACAAGATATACTCATCATTTAAAAGCGAAGCAATTGCTAGAGAAAAAACAGGAGAAATAACTTGCGATATGAACATGTTCATTATACTGTAACTTTTGCCAAACTTTGAGAGTATTGTATATACAATATTCACAAAAAGTCTATAAAAGTCGCCAAATTCCTTGTCTTTTTTTCCTAAAGTAGTACAATGGTGCTATATAAAAAAGATACTTTATCTTTAAGAACGAAAAGAAAAAGAAATCTTGGAGGGTACTATGAAGAAAAAAATTGGAACTCGAATTATTGTGATGTTACTTGCAATGACAGTAATGTATTTGGTTACTTCTGTTGCCAGTGGATTTGCACAGGAACAGGCTCTTGGTGGTATGAACCGTATTCATAACAACTGGACCCAGTTAGAGCGTTTGGAGCTGGATATGGTTAAGAATCTGGAAAGCAACAAGATGTATACCAATATGATTGTTTGGATGAAGATGCCAGAAGCGCAGAAGGGCATGGCTCAGATGGTGCTTGGGCAGATTGAAGAATCTAACAATTTGTTTAAAGAGATGCATGCGATTGCAGATAATCTGGTTGCAAACGACTTGGTGGGAATCACATATGAAGAAGTTTCAAATTGTTTGAAAGAATACGAAACTGCTGTAGGAGTATTAAACGAACAGATGAGCACAGTTGCAACCCTTTATCTTGCAGGAGATGAAGCAGGAGCGGTAGCTGCTAATAATGGAGCAACAGAGAAAATTACGGCAGTGGTAAAAGCAGAAGAAGCATTTGATGTGCTTATAGCCACAGCAGTGGACAATATGATTGCTAACAGACAGGCAACAGTAGATGCTGTTTCAAGTATTTCTGATGTTATGTTCTTTGTATTCCTTGGCGCAGCAGCATTAATGGTGCTTATCGTTAACAGATCAATCTCAGCTCCAGCAAAGACTGCAAGTGGACATTTGAATTCTATTATTGAAAAGATTGAGAACAACGAAGGAGACTTAACAGAACGTATTCAGATTAAGAGCCAGGATGAAGTTGGCCAGTTAGTAAATGGTGTTAATAGCTTTATTGCACAGCTTCAGGGAATTATGATTAAGATTCGTAAAGAAGCTGCAACCATGAATGAACAGGCTGCAACGATTACAAGTGGAATTAATGAATCTAATGAAAGCGCAAGCAGTATTTCAGCAACTATGCAGCAGTTGTCTGCAAGTATGGAAGAAGTTGCTGCTACACTGGATGAAATCACAACTGGTGTTCAGGAAATCCTTGATGCATCTAATAGTATGAGTCAGATGGCTGAATCAGGTAAGGAATATGTGGAGAGCATTAAAGAACGTGCAATCGGTGTACGTGGTGATGCAGAAACAAGTAAAGCTACTACGACAGAGATGATTACAGGCATCCGTGGACTTTTGGAGATTGCTATTGAAAATAGCCGTAGCGTTCAGAAGATTAATGAACTTACAAATGATATTCTTGGTATTTCAAGTCAGACAAACTTGTTGGCTTTGAATGCATCTATTGAAGCGGCAAGAGCTGGTGAAGCAGGAAGAGGCTTTGCGGTAGTAGCAGATGAAATCCGTGACCTTGCAGAACGTTCAAAAGATACTGCAAACAACATTCAGAGTATCAGTGGACAGGTTACAAGTGCAGTTGAAGATTTGGCTAAGAATGCAAATGATATGATTACATTCATTGATGAAACTGTATTAGGTGATTATGATAAGTTTGTAGGAACTGCTAATACCTATCATGAAGATGCAGATCATATGGATGAAATCCTTCAGACATTCTATCGTGATGCTCAGAAACTGGCAGATACTATGGCCCAGATGGCAGAAGGTATCGATGGAATTAATATTGCAGTAGATGAAAGTGCTCAGGGTGTTACTTCTGCGGCACAGAGTACAGGACAGTTGGTAGAAGCTTTGATTACAATTAAGACAGAAGCTGATGCAAACCGTGAGATTTCTGAAGACCTTCAGGGCGAAGTTAGAAGATTTAAGTCTATCTAATTGATATAATCTAAGAATTAAATAATAAACAAAAAACGGTTTCCGTAATGGAAACCGTTTTTTAATGGGCTTAAGTGGACTCGAACCACCGACCTCACGCTTATCAGGCGTGCGCTCTAACCGGCTGAGCTATAAGCCCATTTGTTTTGCAACATTGTTATATTATCCCACTTTTTGCAGAACGTCAAGCCCTTTTTTCTCGAAGTTGGTTTTTCTTGAAGTTGAACTACTTCTTGCTTGAAAAAATTTCCTGCTGGGAATTTACCCAGTCTACTACTTGTTTTTTCCCTTCTTCCGAAAAAGGTGCTGTGAAGTCAAGTTTAAGGCTGTCATCAGTCAGGTCAAAGGTATATGGTTCTGGCCACACCCAGGCATGAAAAATCTGAGTTTCATCTTCTAATTTTTCCATTTTAATTATAAAACGAATTGGTCTCATCCATCCGGTGAAGGAGGTCTTTTTATAATAGTTTAGGTTTAATGACTCATCATAAGATAGCATATAGTTCTCCTTAATAAATAAATTGCAAGGTAGAGATATTATATCATAAGAAAATATCTGGAGCAAAGGTTATGTGTTTTCTAACATAAGAGAGCGGTATTCCCTTGGGGAAATTCCATATTGTTTCTTGAATGCTCGATAAAAAGCGGAGTAATCAGTAAATCCCACTTGTTCACAGAGTTCTTCCAAACGCATGTCCTCAAGAATCATACTTTTGGCTGCAATGAGCCGGCGCTGAGTTACATAATGATAGAAACTTACGTGCATTTTCTTCTGAAAGGTTTGGCTTATAGTGCTCTCGCTTACAAAGAAGCGTTCTGCAGTGTCTGTCAGAGTAATATGATCGCCCAGATGTCGTTCGATATAGGCAACAATTTCATCTAAGAGTTCTTTTTTCTCAGTTTTTAGAAACTGGCTGCCGTTTTCCAAGGTGGCTCTACTCATATGGGCAATCAATTGCATGGTGGATCCGCAAAGAGCTGCCTGCCAAGCAAGGTGGCGGTTTTGGGCTTCTTCTAGCCCTTTTTCAAAGAATGTTCCAAGAAACTCCCATGGTGTTCCCTGTGTGCGTATAAGATGAGGTGCCTTCGCTTGTTCCAGAGCGTCATCACGCATGATATGACGAAGATGATCGGCGAATTCAGGACTAACCCATAATACAATTCGTTTATATGGTTCTGCCAGTTCCTTTGGGAAAATCGGTCTATGACCAACTCCTGGTGGGACAATAATGATGTCGCCATACTGAAGACGGTATCGGTCCGTACCGATTAGATATTGGACACCACTGTTACTACAACAATACATCAGTTCAAAAAAACTATGGCTATGAAGGTGAACAGGTGTTGTTCCGTAGCTAATGTCCATATGGGTATCCACAAAATGCGAGGACATTTCTAATTCTTGATATACGCTGGAAAGATTGATGCCTAATTTTTTTAACTCCTGATGAATATAGTTGGGGTCATTGGTCTTATACAATTCACTAAGAGTGTTAAGTTGGTCTAGTTTCATAAAAACTCCTTGTGGTATTTGTTCAATATATCTAAATTATAAAAGGTGGTTGCGAGAATTGCAATGTTTTTTAACGAATTAACAATCAAAATTGCGAAAGTTTCATTGTATAATAGTTATATCATAAATTGATTATGAAATTGTATGGGGAAAAGGAGAATGATGATTATGTCAAAAACAAAATCAACTGGCTTAACCATGAAACATAAAGTTGGTTATGCCCTCGGTGATGCTGGCGGATGTATGACATTTGCTATCATGGGTAGTACATTTACTATGTACTGTACTGATGCTTTAGGATTGGACACAGGTCTTTTAGCAATTTTATTTGCTATTTGGAATGTATGGGACTTCATTAATGACCCATTAATGGGAGCTTTAATGGATAAGTCTTTTGCCAAGAATCACAACAAGAAGGGAAAATTCCGTCCTTGGTTGCTTCGTTCTGCACCAATGGTAAGCGTTGGGTTTATTGCTCTTTGGTCAGTGCCACAGTTCTTTGATGGAGTAGCCTTAATTGCAATGTTATTCGTATTAAAGATTTTATACGAAGGTTCTTACACAATGTTCAACATTCCAATGGGTTCATTGCTTTCAGCAATGGCAGATAACGATCAGGAAAGAGCAACTCTTTCTTCTGCACGTGGTATTGGTTCTACTATCGGTAACATGATTCCTGTTATTGCAATGCCAATGATTATTACAGCATTGGGCGGCAAGACAAATCCTACAGGTTATGCAATTGGTTCCGTTGTATGTGCAACCATCGGTTTGGTATTTATGTTAGGACATTATGCATTTACAGAGGAACGTAATATTGTTGATACTCCTCAGGAAGTTGCAGATAACATTAAAGTTACAGATATCCTCAATGTATTTAGAGTAAACCGTCCATTCTTGGCACTTTGTGTACATGGTTTATGTATCTGTACAATGCAGTATGTTGCAAGTACATTATCAAACTATATGTTCTCAGAAGTATTTGGAAACTTAGAATTAGCTAGTTTAGGCTCTGCTCTTACAATGCCATTTATGTTTGTTACATTGTTTGTAGGTCCATTCTTAGCTAAGAAATTTGGTCTTGAAAGATTTATCCGTTGGGGATTATTAGGTGGCTCAGTTTGCTTCTTAACACTTTTTGCTTTACATGCAACAATGGATGTAAATATTTATCTTCACATTGCATTAAATGCAACAGGTATGGGTCTTGCAAGTATGTCTATTTACATGCAGTGGGGCTTAGTTGGTGAAGCTATCGACTACAACGAAATGATTACTGGAAAACGTACAGAAGGATCTATCTATGGTACATTCAACCTTTCACGTCGTGTTGGACAGACCATCGGTAACTCATCTGCAGTATTATTACTTGGTCTTATTGGATACAACGCAGACCTTACAGTACAGTCAGATACAACTATTTTCGGTATCAAAGTTCTCTGCGTATTAATACCAGGTATCTTTATTTTAGGATCATGGGCAGCATTCAAGTTCCTTTGGAATATGAGCCCAGAAATGCGTGCAAAAATTGCAGAGTTTAAAGCAGCTAAAAAAGCACAGTAGTAATTTATAAGGTAGATTATGTAGGTGGTGGGGCGGAACGCTCTGCCACCTATTTTCGTCGTTTTTTATAATGCTTTAGGAGGAAAAAACTATGGCGAATATGAGAACCAGAATTTTGCCGAAAATGTTAAATTCAGAGGTACAGGAATATCTAAAACATAACGATATTATTATTGTGCCAGTTGGAACAGTAGAAATGCACGGGGGACTGCCATTGGACGTAGAAACAGTCATTAGCGAGGCAGTAGCTCTGAAAATGGCAGAAGCATGTGATGGATTGGTTCTGACAGGATTACAGTATTTTTATGCTGGCGCAACTGCTTCGGGAAGAGGTACAATACAGGTATCCATTAGAGATGGCATCGACTACTTAGGTGCAGTGGCAAGAGACTTACTTCGTGTGGGATTTAAGCGTCAGATTTATATTAGTATGCATGGACCTGCACATATGACAGTCAGCCCAATGGTGCGTGATTTTTACGATGAAACAGGGGTGCCAATTCTGTACATGGATATGACAATGCAGATGTTTAACAATGCCAGAGACATCTTTGAAACAGATAAGATGACATCAGACCCAAAGGCATTTATGCGTTTACTTGATTCTATGTTTGTGGGTGGATATCAGATTATGGGACGTTTAGAGGATGTGCCTCTTACTACAGAATTTGATGTGGCTACCCCACAGAGCTGTGCACAGTTTAATGACATTTTCAATGTCGCATATCAGAGTGCAGCAATTGGATATTGCTTTGGTGAAAATACAGACCACGCGGCCACTACGGCCATTCCAGATGAAAAAACACGTAAGGAAATGGCAGATGTAGGACAGGATTTGATTGAAAGATTAGTTGCAAAACTAAATCTTCCTCATGTGGTAGAACAAATGAAAAAGTTGGAAGCCTATGGACTGGAAAATGAGGAGAAATATCCTTGGATGCCAAGTGCTTTTAATCGAAAAAAATAATTTGGAGTGAGAAAAATGAGTGAAGCAATTAAAATTCCATGTGGATTAATTCAGGGAACAGAATGCAATGTTCCTGGTGTTATCGCATATAAGGGAATCCGCTATGCGACAGCAGGACGCTTTGAATATCCAGTTGAGGTAACACAGTGGGATGGCGTATACGAGGCGACAGAGTATGGCAATTGTAGTTATCAGCCACGTGCTTTCTATGATGAAGCAACCGTGCCAGAAAAAGCGTTTTATTATGAAGAATTCCGTAAAGGCGCCACATACACCTATAGCGAAGATTGTCTTTTCTTAAATGTGTGGGTTCCAGAAAATGCAACACTAGATAGCAAATTACCAGTGTTATTTTATATTCACGGTGGTGGATATACTGGTGGCTGTGGCCACGAAAAACATTTTGATGGACCAGTATGGCCAACCAAGGGTGTGATTGCAGTAACCTGTAATTATCGACTTGGACCTATGGGATTCATGTGTTTGCCAGAATTGGCAGCAAGAGATGGCCATACAGGCAATTATGGATTGTATGACCAGATGACAGCAATGCAGTGGGTACAGCACAATATTGAAGCCTTTGGCGGAGACCCTAAGCAGATTACGATTATGGGACAGAGTGCTGGCGCTATGAGTGTACAGCAGCATTGTATTAGCCCGCTTACAGATGGTCTTTTTTCAAAAGCCGTTATGAGCAGTGGTGGCGGTGTAAGTTCCATTATGAATAGCAAGAAAACTTATGAAGATCATTATGAATTTTGGCAGATGGTAATGGCGGAAGCAGGATGCAATGGTTTTGATGAGTTTATGGCTTTAACGCCAGAGCAGTTGTTTAAAGCTTGGCAGACGGTGAAAAAGACCAGTCCAAAATACGCCATGGCTGCAGCTCCTTGTGTAGATGGCGTTCTGCTGACCAAGAGTCCTTTAGAAGCAGCCGAGGCAGGAGAGCAGAAAAACATTCCATATATGGCAGGTTCTACAAGCCAGGACATGGCACCACCATTTATTTTTGATATGGCAAGAGATTGGTGTGCCCGTCAGACCAAGCAGGGAAAACAGACAAGTTACTGCTGGTTCTTTGACAGACAACTTCCAGGGGATAAAAATGGTGCATGGCATTCCAGCGACTTATGGTACTGGTTTGGTACTTTGAAGAACGGCTGGAGACCATTTGAGAAAAAAGATTATGAATTGACAGATGCCATGACAAGCTATCTGTGCAATTTCGTGAAAACAGGCAATCCTAATGGGGAAGGATTGACAGAATGGCAGTCGACGAATGAAGGACAGAAGAAGGTGCTTCGTTTAGGAGAGGGAGACATTCGTATGGCAGGAGTTAATAAGCTGAAACTGTTCTATACAATGTTTACCAACAAGGCTGTTGGGGAGTAATTGAGTATAAATGACAAATAGAGAAAAGACTGTTGCCAATGAGAACGGATTGTTGGTGCAGTCTTTTTTCTATGCAATGCTTTTTGAAAAGTTAGTAAGTATTTTTAAGAATATGTTAAGGATAATTATTTTGTCTTTCTGGTAAAATATGTTATACTTGCTTTATCAAAAAGAAGGAGAGGAAATATGTTTCTCGGATTTGATGATAGTCTTAAGTCTTTAAAAAGAGATTTAAAGGATTCTGGGGTGGATATAGGTTTTATCCGTCAATGGCAGAAAAATTATGATAAAGTAAGAGTTCAGGCGCCAGTTTTGGAAGAACAGTATCAGGTTGCAAAACAGGAATTGCAGAGCGTATTAGCTTTGATTATGGATATGGAGCAGCAGTTGATTGCAGGCACTGTCAGCAAAGAAAACCTGGCTGTTTTTTCAAAGGAAATGAAAAAATACCAGGGGCATTTTAATCAGGAATTCCTCATTGGAAAAGCAGATACAGATTTTCAAACCACTTATGTAAGCATTATTAAGCTTTGTGACAAAGATGTGAATGTAAAAGGGAATGCGTTGATTCTGCAGAGCGAAATAGAAAACCTTATGGCTGTGACAAAAGAGGCGTTAGAGAAGGAATGGCCTGATTTTAGGGCGCTGGCATTTTTCTATATAGATAGAACAGACGGGGAATTGTCAGAATATCCACATCCGGACAAACTGGTAAAAGTAAAGAAAATATATGAAGATGAATTTATTATGCCATTTAAAGAGGCTTTGGTAGGCAGAATCAATGCAATGCGCATCAAGGAGATTATGGAGGTAGAGTTATGGAACTGATTATTATTATTTTCGTTATTATCGCCATTGTAAATGGAGTTTC
Source organism: Lachnospiraceae bacterium (assembly GCA_015057035.1). Lineage (GTDB taxonomy): Bacteria > Bacillota > Clostridia > Lachnospirales > Lachnospiraceae > Roseburia. Next base: position 66,132 of record SVFC01000010.1, read on the forward strand.
AAAGGAGGATAAAAATAAACAGCGTACGCAAAATACTGCGCAGAGGAATAATCCGTATAATTCAAATAATACTAATTCATATAATCGTCCAAGAAGTAGTACAACTTCCACAACAGGTGCACAATCGTGGGAAAAGGCCGCGAGAGAAAACATCGAAAAGGCTGCGAGACGTGCGGGTCAGATTGCAAACAAAGCCCTCAATGATTTGTTTGAAGAAGAAGGCGTTGCATCTCCAGAAACAGAAGATATGACCGCAGCAGAACGTATTCGAGCTCGTCGCATGGAAGAAAAAAACACGACAATTTTGCAGCGTGCGAAGGGGAATGTCGCAGAGAATAACGATGATGTTACGTTAAATACTATGGAAGCGGAACACAATCATTCCGAACGTGTATCTGCAGCGGTGCATCACCACCCAGAAGACATTATTCCTGAGAATATGTTGGGCTCAGTGGCAGACTTAATGATTAAGGGATATGATGGAAACCTTTGCTTTGAAAGAGATTTTGTGGGAGAAGGTATGGATATGATTAGTCGTTTCACAGTGCCATCCGATGTACCTGATTTTTCTAGCTCAGAAGAGGTGTCATAAGAACGTTGTCAACGAAGTGCGATAACGTTTCGGGAATAGTTTGAGATTAAGGAGAGGTATATAAATGAATCGTAGACCAGTTGCGGGGGAAACCTACAGACATTTTAAAAATAAAGAATATAAGATTATCGCCATTGCTCATCATTCAGAGACGGGCGAAGAACTGGTAATCTATCAGGCTTTGTATGGTGACGGAATGATTTGTGCCAGACCACTTGATATGTTTGTCAGCGAAGTGAACCATGAAAAATACCCAGAGGTTACTCAGAAATACCGATTTGAAAAAATTGGCGAAGCTGATGTTACGGTAAGTGTTTTGGGAGATACAAGTGGTGTGAATGACACAGAGAATTCAAAAAAAGAAAAGCGTCTGGAAGAAATGAGTCTTGAAGAGAAGATGATGACGTTTTTTGATAACGAAGATTTGGAAGCAAAATATAAGATTTTGTTGTCTATGCGCGAAGAAATCACAGATACCATTATCGACAATCTGGCGATAGATGTGGACGTGGTAATTCCAGATGGTGAGATTAACAAGCGTTTTGATGATTTGCGAAAAGCAATTCAGACCAGACAAAAATACGAGCAAAATTCAAGATTGAGATAAAAGTACGGGGCGTCACAGTTATACCGAATGTGGTATCTTGTGACAGCCCCGTATTTTTATCTTAATTGGGATTGTGCCAGATTAGTTGGTCTGGCTTAGGTTGCTGTTGTGGTATTTTTTGGATTGGGTCACATCATCGCCAAACCATGCAGGTGGAACAAAGGCGAGAGCATCTTCTTCTGTGGCGAATTCTACTTCTACAATACGAAGAGGTGCTAAAGTGCCTTGGAAAATATCCAGTTCAGCGGTATGTTTTTCGTCAAGCGGAATCAAATAGCGAATTTTATCGATTAAGATTCCGTCAATTTTAGGCAGCATGTGCAAAAATGATTCTTCGTTCAGTGGAAGATTGTATTCTTCACGGACCATCATGCCTTTTCCCTTGTAGGTAAGATAATAATCGTCATTGCTACGGCGGATACGCACCACCGGATTTCTATTAATATAGCCCTGACTGATATGCTGTTGCGGGTAAGATTCCAGATTTGCTGGGAGTTCCTTTACGAGAAATTTGCGTTCGATTTCCATATGTAGTCGCCTTTCGAAAGTTTATGTTATGTTCATTAAGAAGTCCAAAATAAAATTTGGAATCTTCAGAAAGGATGGTACATTTCTGTACAAAAATATGGTATCATATTTTTATGTAACTGCAAATGTTATTCTTGTATCTTTTAGATGAATATCGGATGATATATAAGATGTTGAATATGTTATTTTAAAATGAAAGAGGAAAAAACTATGAAAAAATTAGGCGTTTTTATGGCAGACGGTTGTGAAGAAATTGAAGCCCTTACAGTAGTAGATATTGCAAGACGTGCGGGAATTGAAACAGCAATGATTTCTGTATCTGGAAAAAAAGAAGTTACCAGTTCACATAATGTAACTTTTAAAACAGATATCCCTGCAGAATTTATGGATTATGATATGCTTGACGGAATCGTGCTTCCAGGTGGAATGCCAGGCACTTTAAATCTTGGAGCAAATTCATATGTGCAGTCTGTAATTGCAGACTTTGCGGAAAAAGGTAAACTTGTGGCGGCAATCTGCGCTGCACCAAGTGTGCTTGGCGAAGCAGGATTGTTGCAGGGCAAAAAAGCCACCAGCTATCCAGGATTTGAAGAGAAACTTCTTGGCGCAGAAACAAGTCTTAATCCTGTAGTAGTAGATGGCAACATTATCACTAGTCGAGGTATGGGAACTGCCATTCCATTTGCGCTTGAGATAGTTGCATATCTTCTCGGTGAAGACAAAGCCGAAGAAATCCGCAAGGGAATTATTTACGGGAACTAAAAAACTTTTTTGAGCAAGAGACAACTCAATGATAACTCATAATATGGATTTTACAGTATGTAAGAAATGAGTCCTAGTATATATTGTGTAGTGCCTTTTGGGGAGCGTCGGCACTTAGCAAGTGTCGATGTGAATCGGCACGAGCTTAGTGTCCGCTACGTTCTCCAAAGAGCGAAAGCGTGCACGCACACAAAATATACTAGGACTCATTTCGTAGATGGTCCTAAAACCAATTATGAGTTAACGTCTAGTTATCTCATCTGCTCTGTCTGGCTTTTGATCATTTTCTTAACCATTTCGCCACCGATAGAACCAGCTTCACGAGATGTTAAATCTCCGTTATAACCACTCTTAAGATTTACACCTACTTCGTTAGCGCATTCCTGTTTGAAACGCTGCATAGCTTCAGATTTGTTTGAATTTGAACTTGAGTTGTTGTTTGATTTGCTCATTGATGTTCACCTCCTTTACAATTTTTATTGTTGACAGAAAATTTAAAAATATGTGAAAAGATGGTTGACAATAATTGGCAAGAGTGTTTTACTAATTGAGTAGACTAAAATATTAAAGAAAGCGAGGTAAAAACAATGATTAGAACTACAATGAATAACGTCAAATTTAATATGGATCAGAATATGAATTTGAACAACGAATTTACCTCGGTGTCTATGAATTGCTGATAGTATATTTATATTTTTGATAACAGAATAATTTTTATTCGCGTATCAGAAGTTTCAGCAATTGATATGTGTAATATGCGTGTATACCCAGGTAAGGATTATCTTTACCTGGGTTTTTTGTTTTAAGAAAAAGATATGCGTAACCTGTGAAAATGCATAGATTTTTCGCATGCATATGTCAGCAACACATATATGGACTCCGAAAATTGCGTCACATGGCGCAAAAGAACTGGAAACAGTTTTAGCAACTTAGACGGACTCGAAAGGAGGAGTTATGAAAAAACTTTATACCTATGTATTAAAACAGTGGCCATTTTATCTGTTTGCTTTGGCCTGTATGTTTATTGCAATTGGATTAGATATGTTATATCCACAAGTCACGAAAATTATTATTAATGAAGTACTCGTTAGTGGCGATATGGATCGTCTGGCAGGACTATTAGGAATTATCCTGTTATGCGGCGTGGGCAGATGTGTTTGTGGATATTTCAAAGAAATTACCTTTGATAGAACCGGTTCTACCATTGGAACGGAAATGCGAAAAGACTTGTTTGGACACATTCAAGGGCTGTCCTTAGACTTTTTCGATAAAAATAACACGGGAGAATTAATGGCCCGTGTTAAGGACGATATTGACCGTATCTGGGGAGTGGTTGGTTATGTTGGTATGTTAGTAATTGAGGTTGTAGTGCATGTAAGTAGCGTATTATATTGCATGTTCAATCTGAACTGGCGACTGACCTTTTTACCACTGGTGTGCATGATTGCCTGCGGTGTTATGGCGGTGATTATGGAGCGCAAGCTGGATAAGGTATATGAAGATATAAGTGAAGAAAATGCCATGCTTACCACCATCGCAGAGGAAAACCTCTCCGGTGTGCGTACCGTAAAGGCTTTTGCAAGAGAAAACTTTGAGATTAAAAAATTCTTGGATCACAATAACCGCTACTATGAACTGAATATGAAGCAGTCCAAAGTGTGGGTAAAATACTTCCCATTTTTCCAGTTTATCAGCGCGATGCTGCCTGTAGCTACCACAATTCTGGGGGGATTCGAAGTGTTGAATGGCAAAATGGATATCGGTTCTCTGTTTGCCTATGTGGAGTACAGCCGTAACTGTACCTGGCCAATGCAGATGGTAGGATGGCTTACCAATGACGTGTCCAGTGCCATTGCATCTAAGAAGAAATTAGACAAAATTGTAAAAGAAACGGCACATCTGACAGAGCCAGCTAATCCTGTGATTCTGGATGAAATTCGCGGAGAGGTGGCATTTGAAAATGTAAGTTTTTCAATGGATGACAAGGAGATTTTAAAGGACATTTCCTTTGTGGTACCAGAGGGCAAAACTTTGGGTATTATGGGAGCAACAGGTTCAGGAAAGTCTACCATTATCAATCTGCTTCAGCGTTTCTATGATCCAAGCGAAGGTGCTGTTGCCCTGGACGGCGTGGATGTGAAGGAACTTTCTTTCAAACAGGTACGTGGTAGCAATGCCGTGGTATTACAGGATGTTTTCCTATTTTCCGATACCATTGCAGAAAATATCAAGATGGGCCAAAAGGATACCATGACTCAGGAAGAGATTGAAGCAGCAGCGGCTTTTGCCCAGGCGTCAGATTTCATTGAAGAGATGGAAGAGAAGTATGAAACAGTCATTGGTGAACGTGGTGTTGGTTTATCTGGTGGACAGAAACAGCGTATCAGTATCGCCCGTGCTGTGGCAAAACACGCACCAATTCTGGTAATGGACGACGCGACCTCTGCCCTTGATATGGAAACAGAACGTGAGATTCAAAAAGAATTAGAACAATTAAACGATACAACCAAGATTATTATTGCACATCGTATTTCGGCAGTGCGTCATGCAGATGAGATTATCTATCTGAAGGATGGACAGATTGCAGAAAGAGGGACTCATGAACAACTTCTGGAGAAGAAGGGACTGTATTATGAGACCTATAAGGTGCAGTATGGGGATATCAGTTCAGCCATAGCTGTATAGAAAGAAGGTGACATTATGGCCGTCAACTCATTTAGAGAAGATGAGCAGGTGGAAAGCATGGGCAAATGGAAAGTGATTGTCCGCTTGCTTTCCTACCTGAGAGATCATATAAAAACGGTAATTTTCGTACTAATCTGTATGGGAATTACCATTGGAATCAGTCTCGTCAATCCATTATTAATCGAGTATGCGATTGATGAGTTTATTGGAAAAGAAAATATAAAAGGACTTTTGGCGCTTGGGATTTTTTGTATGCTGCTGAATGTAGCTTACGTGCTTTTGGTAAAGGTGCGTATGTATCTTATGGCAAAAATCTCTAACAAAATCCTGTTGTCTGTGCGTCAGGAATTGTATGAGCACATTCAGAAGCTTAGCTTTAAATTTTTCGACAGCAGACCAAGTGGCAAGATTTTGTCTCGAATTATCGGTGACGTAAACTCTTTAAAGGACGTGTTGTCCAACGCAGTTACCACTTTGATTCCAGACTTTATTACCATTATTGGCGTATTGGTGATTATGTTTGTGAAGAACTGGAAGCTGGCACTGGCATCTCTGTGTGCTATTCCACTTCTTATGGTGGGAATGTTCATCATTCAGAAATTTTCCCACGAAAGATGGCATATCCATCGCAAGAAATCCTCTAACTTAAATGCATTTGTACATGAGGATATTGCAGGAATTCGTGTGGTGCAGAGCCTTTGTGCTCAGGTAGAAACCAAGAAAACCTTTGATGAACTGGCTAAGGAGCACAGAAATTCCTTTATTCGTGCCTGCGCCGTCAATGACATGTTTTTCCCATGCGTGGATTTTTGCTGGGGCATCGGCTCCATGATTATGTATCTGATTGGTGTAAAATACATTGGATTTCCTGAGATTTCCATCGGTTTGTTAGCGTCCTTTGGTATGTACATTGGTATGTTCTGGGACCCAATCTCAAACTTAAGTAGTTTTTACAATCAGTTAGTTTCAAATATGTCTGCCGCTGAGCGTGTGTTTGAACTGCTTGATACGGAACCAGACATCGTAGATGAAACGAATGCAGTGGAGCTTCCAGAGATTAAGGGTGCGGTAGAGTTTAAGAATGTATCCTTTACCTATGATGAAGGAACCACATCTGAAACCAAGGTTTTAGAGAATGTTAGCTTTACTGTAAAGCCAGGGGAGACTATTGCTTTGGTTGGCCCAACTGGCGCAGGAAAAACTACAATCGTAAACCTTATCAGCCGTTTCTATGATATTCAGGAAGGCAATATCTATATTGACGGATATGATTTGAAGGAAGTGGCACTGCATAGTCTGCGTCAGCAGATGGGTGTTATGACCCAGGATAACTTCATATTCCACGGAACCATTCGTGAGAATATTATGTATGGTAAATTAGACGCTACAGAAGAGGAAATGATTGCAGCTGCAAAAGCAGTGAATGCCCACGATTTCATTATGAAAATGGAAAAAGGATACGACACCGAGCTTAGCGAACGTGGTGCAGGTCTTTCCATTGGTCAGCGTCAGCTGATTGCTTTTGCAAGAACCATGATTTCAATGCCTAAGATTCTTATTCTTGATGAGGCAACCTCAAGTATTGATACTCATACAGAGCGTATGGTGCAGGAAGGTATTGCAGCCCTTCTGGCGGACAGAACCAGTTTTGTTATTGCTCATCGTCTGTCTACCATCCAGAATGCAGATAGAATCTTTGTGATTGATGATGGCGGTATTGTAGAATCTGGTAGCCCAGCGGAGCTTATGGCGCTGAAAGGGGCTTATTATAGGCTTTATATGGCGCAGGTGGTGTAAAACATAAGGAAACAGGAGTAAAAAATATGTTACTAACCCAATTTGATGAAAATAAAAGTGCAATCATTAATCCTGGTGCAGGAATGAAAATGGTGGAGAATTTCCCGGAAACAGTAGTGGCAATTTTCTCTCATCAATTGTTTCAGGCAATTTTGGATTTTTTAGGAGGAACCCAGATTGCAGAAAGCCACGACGTGGATGGAATCTGGCCTGTTTATGAGGTTACATATAAAGGAAAAAGATTTGGATTTTATAAAGGAAGACTAGGTGCACCAGCATGCGTTGGATGTTTTGAGGAAGTGATTGCGTTAGGAGCAAAAAGAATCATTCTTCTTGGAAACTGTGGCGTTCTGGATAGAAATATTAAGGATTGTGGCATCATCATTCCGCGTAAAGCGATTCGTGATGAGGGAACAAGTTATCACTATGCACCAGCTTCAGATTATATTGATGTAAACACAAAATATGTAGAAGAATTCAAAGAGGTTTTGAAGGAGTTTGGTTATCCATATGTGGAAGGAACCACATGGACTACGGATGCTTTTTTCAGAGAGACGGAAAAGAAGATTGCTATGCGAAAGGAGATGGGGGCAATCTGTGTTGAAATGGAATGCGCTGCAATGCAGGCAATGTGCGATTTTCGAGGAGTGGAGTTTTTCCAGTTTTTGTATGCGGGAGATAATTTGGATCATTCTGAATGGGATCCTAGAAGTTTGTCTGGAACGGCAAGATTAGATGACAAACAGAAGATTGGTTTGTTGGCGTTTGAGCTGGCATGCAGGATTGAGAAATAGAGAAAAGTTATGGAGGTCGAAATATGACTATCGAAAATAAAATAATAGATTTAAACGGGAGAGAATTGCTTCTTCGCAACGCCACAGCAGAGGATGCGGAGATGTTGCTGAATTACTTGAAAATCACAGGTGCGGAGACGAAGTTTCTGATCAAAGAGCCTGAAGAAATTACCTTTACGGTAGAGCAGGAACAGGAGTATATCAAAAATCAGAATGAATCGGAAAATAGTATTATGATTCTGGGTTTTCTGGATGGAGAGTATGTAGGAAACTGCGCGTTGATGGGCAACCGTCTATTTAGATTTAGACATCGCGTAACTATGGGAATTGCACTCTATCAGAAATTTACCAACATGGGTATTGGCCGTATCATGATTGAAGAATTGATAGCCATTGCAAAAGAAAAAGGTTTTGAACAGATGGAACTTGAGGTAATTGCAGGAAATGACAGAGCGCTTCATCTGTATAAGAGCCTGGGATTTGAGATTTATGGTACTTTTCCAAAGAACATGAAGTACAAGGATGGTACTTATGCGGATGCTTATTGGATGATGAAGGAATTGTAGATGAGCGTAAAAAGCCAGAAAATGGTAGAAGAGATGAATGGAAAATAGTATAATATTTCTAATGAAATTTGAGTGCTAGGGAGAATGAAAAATGATAATCAGACGTGCAAAAAATGGAGATTTATCAGGACTTAATAAATTGTTGCAGCAGGTGCTTATGGTACACCACAACGGTAGACCAGACCTGTTTAAACCAAATGTGAAAAAATACACAGACGAAGAGATTTTCCAAATTATCTCCAATGATGAAACGCCGATTTTTGTGGCTGTGGATGATGAAGAGGAAGTTCTGGGATATGCATTTTGCGTATTCAAGCAGTTCGTCAATAATGAGATTATGACGGATATTAAGACACTCTATATTGACGATTTGTGTGTGGACGAAGAAAAACGTGGTATGCATATTGGTAAGCAGTTGTATGAGTATGTGCTGGATTTTGCTAAAGCAAATGGTTGCTACAACGTAACTCTCAATGTATGGAGCTGCAACGAGAGCGCTATGAAGTTTTATGAAAAATGCGGATTGGTGCCACAGAAGGTTGGGATGGAGAAGATACTGTAAAATTTATTGAAATAATGGAAAATAACATTGAAAAGCGAACAAATGTTTGGTAAGATGTTATTGGGCGAAATGCCTAGGGTGCTACCTCACATTTGACGTGTGAAGGCGGTTTGCTTTTTGCGGAGAGTCTATAGCTCCGATTACATAGATAAATCCCATTGGGAAATCTTTTGTATGGAAGGAGGACTCGTTATGCTTACAATTGGCGACTTGATTGCAGTGATTAGTCTCTGCTTAACCACTTTTGGTCTTGGATATGCGATTGGATGGAATGACAAGACCACAAAAAAATAACCGCCCGGTCCTGACAAACTTGGCGGTTATTTCATAACTAACAAAAACGATCAGGCAAACCGTCTATCGGTAGTGCCCTTTTGCTATATTTATATTAGCATTTGATTTAAAAAATGTCAACGAGGAAGAAAAATGCAACGTACAGAAAACGTAGAATTAACCACATTATGTTTATTAAGACGAGGAAATGAATATCTCCTGCAAAATCGCGTGAAAAAAGACTGGGCAGGGTATACCTTGCCGGGCGGACACGTAGAACCAGGAGAATCCATTGTGGATGCGGTAGTGCGCGAGATGAAGGAGGAAACAGGGCTTACGGTTATAAATCCTAAGTTGTGTGGTGTGAAGCAGTTCCCAATCGAAAATGGGCGCTACATCGTATTTTTATTCGTGGCAGACGAATTCACAGGGGAAGTGATTTCTTCGGAAGAGGGAGAAATGCACTGGATTCCTAAGGAGGAACTGGCAGCGATTAAGACAGTAGATGATTTCGAGGAATTGTTACAGGTGATGCTGGATGATAATTTGAATGAGTTTCTTTATGTGGTTGAAGATGGGGATTGGAAAGTGGTTTTGAAGTAGCGAGGGAAAATATGAAATTAGTTTTGATTATCGGCAGTGGAGCCGTGGGAAAAATGACCGTAGGGCAGGCGCTTATGAAAAAGACAAACCTGCGCCTTTTTCATAATCATATGACCATTGAGCCTACGATTGAGATATTTGGCGCATATAACGGGAATGTTGTACAGCGTTTGCGACAAGTTATTTTTGAGGAGTTCGTAAAAAGCGACAACGAAGGAATGATTTTTACCTTTATGTGGGCATTTGATATGCAGGAAGACTGGGATTATGTCGACTGGCTGGTGAAGTTGTTCCAAGAGCAAGGTGGCGAATGCTACTTTGTGGAATTGGTTGCGCCACAGGGACTTCGTTTAGAGAGAAATAAGACGGAAAACCGTCTTGCTAATAAGGCGTCCAAACGAGATTTGGAAATCTCCGAGCAGCGATTGTTGGCAATTGAAGAGCATCATCGCTTGGAGAGCTTCGAAGGTGAGATTCCTTATGCGAATTATATGAAGATTGACAACAGCAATCTGACACCAGAGGAAGTGGCGGATAGGATTATTGAGAGGTTTGGGTTTGAGGTTAAAGAATGTTTATAAATACGGATTTTTTGAAGAATGATGAGATACAATTGCTTTTGGAAAAAGCAGTTGAAGGAGATGACGAAAAAGGCTGGGTTCCGGCATATCATTTTGCTCTTTGTGATTTAAAAGGAAATAAGATGGGCGTTTGTGATTTGCGTATTGGTCATAATGAGAAGTTGTATTATGGCGGCAATATAGGCTATCGAATTGAAGAGGAATATCGAGGCCATCATTACGCAGGGAAGGCCTGTCTATTGTTATTTGAACTGGCAAGAAGACATGATTTGGAATATGTGATTATCACTTGTAATCCAGATAATTATGCCTCAAGAAAAACCTGCGAATATGCGGGTGGAAAACTCATAGAAATTGTGGAAGTGCCAGAAGGTAATGATATGAGAGAACGCGGCGAGATAGAGAAATGCGTCTATAGGTTTATGCTATGATATAGAATTTTAGTGGAGGAATTTATGTATAAACATTACGATTGTGATGATGAACATATAAGCTTGCATGATTGCCATGCAACAAAAGTGATGTATGACAATGGCATTTTAACATTTGTTTTTTCAGATGGAATATGGGTTGCACCAAGTCATCCAAGCAACAAAACTGATAAAATGCTTCGTACGGATGTGGCAGAGGTAAAGTTCCAATTGGAATTTGGAGATGAAGATGATATAGCGCTATATGTTTTTGAGGAAAATAGAAAAAAGACCTATCGAGAGAAATGGGAGCTGACTAAATTAATTGAATACATAAACAGTGAGAAATACAATCTTGAATTTTTGTATCAATACAAAGGATATAATTCCATGATTATAGAATGTTGGTTATGGTCAGACAAGAAACCCTATCACAGAGAGTGTGAGCTAAAATTATCGATTGAAGGTGTGAAGTATTGCTGGAATGATTTACGCGAAAATAGAGAGTAGGTAAACAATAGAGATTAATTTTCAGTTTGTGGGAGAGATAAATTAGAATTTGTAGGAGGGATAAGTATGGAGAAACTTTCAAGAGAAGCAGAAAATATTCTGATTGATAGATTTGGAAAAGATAGCATTATTTCTTTAGCAACAACAGAGGATGCGAAACCTTATGTGCGTAGTGTAAACTCTTTTTATGAATCTGGTTCATTTTATGTACTTACATATGGCCTTTCAAATAAAATGAAGCAAATTGCTAAAAATCCAAATGTAGCAATATCAGGAGAGTGGTTTACTGCCAGTGGAAAAGGCATTAATTTAGGTTATTTCGGTAAAAAGGAGAATGAAATAATAGCAAATAAAATGAAGTGTGTTTTTTCAGAGTGGATAGATAACGGACATAATAATTTTGAAGATGAAAATACTTGTATTCTTCAAATTGAACTTACAAATGGTTTATTATTATCACATGGAACTAGATATGAGATAGATTTTACAAAATAGATATATAAGTTTCAATTTGAAAAACGGTTAACTAAACTAGAAACTGGAGAAGAAGATATGACGAAGAAAAATAGAATAGAATATTTGATTTGCACCTTATGCATATTCGTGACAGGATTTTTCCTTTACGGCTCGTTAGGAATCATTCAACCAATGTTCAAGGAAAATCAATTGCACTCCTTCTTGCTTTTTGGGTGTCTTGGGGGCGTTGGGTTTAGTATGATGGTATCAACCATTATTTTATCCGTTAGATATTTTAAAAAATGTGGATTAAAGTTTAAAATTGTTGCAGCGATTTTGTGGCCGATTACTTTTGCGGTTTGTTTATATGCGGGTACGTTGTCATATATTCCTTATCAAATATACAATGTTGTAAAGCTTGTAACTATGATAAAAGAGGAAAAGAAATTAGATAAAACTGATTTTGGGAAGTTTAGTCTGAACACTCGAAACCGTTGTTATACATATTTCAAGATTGTCGGAAATTTCAATCCAGATGAGGTTACTGAACTATTGAAACTTACTCCAGAAAAGACCTGGAAAATTGGTGACTTGCGGAGAAATGGCACAGTATATGATTTCGCACTTTGGGAAATCGGAAGATGTACAAAATACGATGTTGAGGTTGAAAACCAAATGTGAAAAACCCTCTCATCTTTGTGGGATAAAATCCACGTATTGAATAAAATAAGAGAAGAAAATGAGGTTCATTTGGTTCTGGAGGTTGTTCCTACATTTTATGTAGGTGACACAAACCCATGTCTTGCTCCTCCTCTCGATGTGATTGACTTTTGCCATGCCACAAGGACAGAGATAGACATTGATATGTATGTTTATGGTTCAGAAGATGAATAAGTAAAACCAACTTGAATTTGAAGAGGTAACAGCAATGTATGAAACAATTATGAAAACTGCACATAAGTGGATTGAGCAAATACAGGAAAAATATATGTATAAAATTAAAGTTGACATTGAAAAAGATGAAATAGATTGTTTCCATGTTTTTATTGAGACAATAAATGCCATTTCGGAGCTTACAATTTCAAAACCTGATTTTGCACCGTATCGTTGGGTATCTTTTCAGGTAATGGATGTTCGTAGAAGTGTAGATTCATTACCTGAGTTTAGTTATTATGATAAGCCCTCGGATACAGTAGAGGAAATAATAAATCAGTTAAATGCAGGTATAGAAGTTGCGGTTGATTTATAAATCCCAATTTCGTACTATATAGGTGTAGATGTTATTAAACATCTGCACTTATTTTTATATAATGAGGGGAGCAACTGGCCTGACGGAATTCCAATAGGGTTATCACACCCGTTCGACAAACAGTCAGCCA
>SVFC01000033.1 GCA_015057035.1 Lachnospiraceae bacterium
GAAGAAGAGATAAGAGAAGAGCTAACTGGAAGATGTCAGCTCCTACATTAGTTAAATGCAGCAAATGTGGTGAATTAATGATGCCTCATAGAGTTTGCAAGAACTGCGGTAGCTACAACAAAAAAGAGATTATCGCTCAGGACTAATTAAATGTAAGAAATCAAGGACTTGAAGTAATTCAAGTCCTTATTTTTTGTTTAAGAATAATTAAAAAAATTGAGATGTTTTGCTATTTTTAGGAAAAAAACTGATTGATTTATAGAAAGAGATATAGTATATTTTTGGTTAGACGCATAAGGAGGGTTTGGTATGCAGGAAATGACGAAAGTAGCACTGGATGCTATGGGCGGCGACAATGCCCCTGTGGAAATCGTAAAAGGTGCTGTAAATGCTGTAAATGCCCGCAATGACATCAAGGTGTTCCTGGTTGGACAGGAGACGTTGGTACAGGCAGAATTGGCTAAGTATTCATACAACGCAGAACAAATTGAAGTTGTGCATGCACCAGAGGTGATTGAGATGGCAGAACCACCAGTAATTGCCATTCGTCGTAAAAAACAGTCATCAATGGTTGTTGCCATGAATATGGTAAAACAGGGAGAAGCAGATGCTTTTATCTCTGCAGGAAGTTCAGGAGCAATCCTTGTTGGAGGACAGTTAATCGTTGGACGTATTAAGGGAATTCGTCGTCCGCCATTAGCACCACTCATTCCAACAGAAACAGGAGTATCTCTCCTCATTGACTGTGGAGCAAATGTGGATGCAAAATCCGACCATTTAGTTCAGTTTGCGCAGATGGGTTCCATTTATATGGAAAACGTTCTTGGCATTAAGAACCCAAGAGTTGCCATTGTTAACATTGGTGCAGAAGAAGAGAAGGGAAATGCCCTGGTAAAGGAAACAATTCCAAAGCTTCACGCATGCGAAGGTATCAACTTTACTGGTTGTATCGAAGCAAGAGAGATTCCTAAGGGTGGTGCAGACGTAATCGTTTGTGAAGCATTCGTAGGGAATGTTATCTTGAAACTATACGAAGGTTTAAGTTCCACCTTAATTCATGTTATCAAAGGCGGCCTTATGAGTACACTCGTAAGCAAAATCGGTGCGGCACTTGCCCTGCCAGCATTGAAGAAAACCTTGAAGAGCTTTGACGGTACCCAATATGGTGGCGCACCACTTCTCGGTTTAAACGGACTTGTGGTGAAGACGCATGGTAATTCAAAATGTACAGAGATTACCAATGCCATTTTCCAGTGTATCACGTTCAAAGAGCAGGATATCAATGGAAAAATCAAAGAGCATATTATTGTAGAAAACGCAGACTCTGAGGAAGAGTAGAAAAGGAGCAAGAATCATGGAATTCGAAAAAGTAAAGAAAATTATTGTTGAAGTATTAAATGTAGATGGAGATGATATCACACCAGATACAACATTTATCGATGATCTCGGTGCAGACTCATTAGATGTATTCCAGATTATCATGGGTGTAGAAGAAGAGTTTGATATTGAAATCCCTAACGAAGAAGCTGAGAAGATTCATACAGTTGGTGATGCTGTAGAGCAGATCAAAAACGCTATCGCTAATAACTAATTAGTAATTTCATAGACTGTCGTAAGATAATTTTGAATGCATGAACCACTTCTGAGTAGAACGGCTCCCCGCGTTGCTTGACGTCGCCTTTTCTACTTATAGGTGTTTCATGCTTTTCGAAGTTTATGGGCGACAGTCTATTTTCATTATAATTACTTATTAGGATGAGAGTTTTTTCTATCAAGGAATAGGTATATGAAGGTGTCGGAAGATGTCGGAGTGTATCGAGGAGGAAATATGTCAGAGTTAAAGAAGTTTCAGAGTATCATAGGATACCAGTTCAATAATGAAGAATTATTGAAACAGGCGCTGACACACAGTTCTTATGCAAATGAGAAGCATTTAAAAAAATTATCGGATAACGAACGTTTGGAGTTTTTAGGAGACGCAGTGCTGGAACTTACATCCAGTGAGTTTTTATTCGCAAATTATCCAAATTTGACGGAAGGAGAACTTACCAAGCTTCGTGCCAGCATTGTATGTGAACCAACACTTGCCATGTGTACAGAGGCAATTCATTTGGGACATTTTCTTTTCTTGGGCAAGGGAGAAGATCAGACCGGTGGAAGAAAGAGAAAATCCGTATTATCAGATGCTTTGGAGGCTGTGATAGGTGCTATCTATTTAGATGGTGGTTTTGCTAATGCAAAAGAGTTCGTAGAGAAATTCATTTTAACAGATGTTGAAAAGAAACAGCTCTTTTATGATAGCAAGACTATCCTGCAGGAAGTTGTGCAGGGACAGCATGATAGCTTAAGCTATGTGTTGCTGGAAGAAGTTGGACCAGACCATGACAAGAGTTTTACGGTAGCAGTCATGATTGGCGAGAAACAAGTGAGTACAGGTACAGGACACACAAAGAAGTCTGCGGAGCAGGAGGCTGCCTACCGCGCACTATTGTTGCTCAAACCTAATTCAAGGGAGTAGAGAATGTATTTAAAAAGTTTAGAGGTGCAGGGATTTAAATCCTTTGCAAATAAGATTGTATTTGATTTTCATAATGGTATTACCGGTATCGTTGGACCAAATGGTAGTGGTAAAAGTAACGTTGCAGACGCTGTTCGCTGGGTATTAGGTGAGCAGAGTACCAAGCAGCTTCGTGGTTCTTCCATGCAGGACGTTATTTTTGCGGGAACAGAGAACCGTAAACCATTAAGCTATGCTTATGTTGCCATTACATTGGACAACTCAGACCATCAGTTGGCGATTGATTTTGAAGAAGTAACTATCGCAAGACGTTTGTATCGCTCTGGAGAAAGTGAATACTTAATCAATGGTAATGTTTGCCGTTTGAAGGAAGTGGCAGAGCTGTTCTATGATACTGGTATTGGTAAAGAAGGATACTCTATTATCGGACAGGGCCAGATTGACCGAATCTTAAGTGGTAAGCCAGAAGAACGCCGTGAATTATTTGATGAAGCGGCTGGTATTGTAAAATACAAAAAACGTAAAGCGACTGCTCAGAAGAAGTTGGAAAATGAACGTGAAAACTTAGTTCGTGTTAACGATATTCTGGTAGAGTTGGAGCGTCAGGTTGGTCCATTAGAGAGACAGTCTGAAAAAGCCAAGATTTATTTAAACAAGAAGGCTGAGTTAAAAGAATTAGATGTAAATATGTTTTTATTAGAAATGGAACGTATTGACCATGATAAATCCGAGTTCTCTGAAAAGCATCGTATTGCCAGCGAAGAAATGGAAGAAACCAACGCTGCATACGAAAAGATGAAAGTAGAATATGATGCTTTACAGGAAGCTATGAAGGATATGGATGAGAAAATTGAATCCATCCGCGAAAATATCAGTCAGTCTTCCGTAAATAAAGAGAGATTAGAGAACCAGATTCAGCTGTTAAATGAACAGATTCGTACTGCAGAAATGACAGATGAGCATTTGAGTGCTCGTCTTGTTGCCATTGAAAAAGAGAAGCAGGAACGTTTAGAGTCTAAACAGTCTTATGACGAGAAAAAAGCTCAGTTGGATGAACAGTATGCTGCTATCGAAGAACGCAAGGCACAGGCACAGGCACAGTTAGATGCGATTCTTGCAAAAATTGCAGAATGTAATACTGGCATTGAAAATGGACAGGCTGAATTAATCGAACTTTTGAATAATAATGCCTCAATCAAAGCACGTCAGCAGAGACTGGATACCATGTTAGAGCAGATCAATATCCGCAAGGCAGAGCTTAGCAAACGTCTCTTAGACCGCAAGACAGAAGAAGCGGATTTGTTATCTGTATTAGAAGGATACGAAACAGACCTGGCCAAGGTAAATGAGAAGTTAACCTCTACCAGAGCACAGGAAGCAGATTTAATCGAAAAGGTTCGTAGCTGGAAAGAAAAAGACCGTGAAAATACTCGTAAGATTGAAGAGGCTCAGGTAAATTACCATAAGCACCAGTCTCGTCTGGAATCACTGAAAAACATTGCAGAGCGTTATGATGGATATGGTAGCAGTATCCGTAGAGTTATGGAACAGAAAGCCCAGAATCCAGGCCTTCTCGGTGTTGTATCTGATTTAATTCAGGTAGAGAAAAAATACGAAGTTGCTATCGAGACAGCTCTCGGTGGTAACATTCAGAATATCGTTACAGAGGATGAAAAGACCGCCAAGAAGATGATTGACTTCTTAAAAGAAAATCGTTTTGGTCGTGCAACCTTCCTTCCACTTACCAGCGTAAGCGGAAAAGGCAATCCGAAGAACGAAGCAGCTATGGGAGAAGAAGGTGTTATTGGCATTGCCAGTGAACTTGTTTCCTGTGAAGAGAAGTACAAGGAAGTGGCAGCATATCTGCTTGGCAGAGTGCTGGTAGTAGATACTGTAGACCACGCCCTTTCTATCGCTAGAAAGAATCATTATTCTTTACATATCGTTACTTTAGAAGGTGAATATTTAAGCCCAGGTGGTTCTATGACTGGTGGTGCTTTCAAGAACACCTCAAACCTTCTTGCAAGAAATCGTGAGATTGAAGAACTTGAAAAAGCAATTGCTGATATCTTGCGCGATCTTGAAGATATGAAGGCTAGAAAAGACGATATTTCCACAGCGCTTGCCCTGAACGAAGAAGAACTGGTGGCTGTAAAAGCACAGATTCAGGAGCAGGTAGTGGCACAGACTGCGGCTCAGATGAATGTAGAGCGTGCACGTCAGCAGAAAAACGATAGCGAAAATGCATTTGCAAGTCTTATGGGCGAAAATGACCAGATGGATATTCAGATTGCCCAGATTAACACAGACAAGCAGATGATTTTTGAAGAAGACGCTTATGCAAAACGTCGTAAGGAAGAAATCGAAGTGGAAAGCAAGAACTTCCAGAGCGTCTTAGAAGAACAGGCGAAGTTAGAAGAAGAAGCCAAGGCAGTTGTTTCCAATATTGCTATGGAAGCAGCGACCATGGGAGCACAGATTCAGTTCGTATTAGAGAACTTATTCCGTATCCATGGAGAAATCGAGAAATTTGATACAGAGCGTGAGGACTTGAATGCCAATGCAGCAAATGCAAAAGCAGATGTGGAGAAAAAACTTCACGATATCGAGGAAATCAAACTCACAATTGCTGCATCTGTCAATGTGGAAGAAGACCTTCAGAAACAGCTTATCGATAGTCTTGCCAAGAAAGATGAAATGTCTGAAACTTACAGAGGATTTTTCCAGAAGCAGGGAGAGATTTCAGAACGCAAGAATAATCTGGACAGAGAACTTGATCGCTTAAGTAACAAGTTAGAGCGATTAAAAGAATCTGAAGAATATCAGCTCAATTACATGTGGGAAGAATATGAAATCACACCACATGCAGCTGTGGAACTTCGCAAAGAAATCTATGATAACCTGGCAGAACTGAAGAAGATGATTGCATCTGTTAAGGATGAAATCCGTAAACTTGGTGATGTTAACGTTAATGCAATTGAAGAATACAAAGAAGTATCTGCAAGATACGAATTCTTAAAGGGACAGCACGACGACTTAATCGAAGCAGAACAGACCTTAATCGGAATTATCGAAGAATTAGATGAAGGTATGAGAAAGCAGTTCGAAGAGAAATTTGCTGAAATTCAGAGAGAATTTGACGTAACCTTCAAGCAGTTGTTCGGTGGTGGACACGGAACCTTAGAGTTAGTTGAGGATGAAGATATCTTAGAGTGTGGCATTCGTATTATTGCGCAGCCACCAGGAAAGAAACTGCAGAACATGATGCAGTTATCCGGTGGAGAAAAAGCATTAACAGCCATCGCTCTGTTATTTGCAATTCAGTCCTTAAAGCCATCTCCATTCTGTCTCTTAGACGAGATTGAAGCGGCTCTTGATGATTCTAACGTTGTACGTTTTGCTAATTATCTGGATAAGTTAACACAGAATACTCAGTACATCATTATTACTCACAGACGTGGTACTATGGCGGCAGCAGACCGTCTGTACGGTATCACAATGCAGGAAAAGGGTGTATCTGCGTTAGTATCAGTTAATCTGATAGAAAACGACTTATCTGAATAACAATGTGCAAACGCTGAAAGGATTTTTATATATGGAAGAAAAGAAAGGTTTCTTTGGGAGATTGGTAGAAGGTCTCACAAAGACGCGAAATAATATCGTATCTGGAATAGATGCGATTTTCAGTGGATTTTCCAATATTGATGAGGATTTTTACGAGGAATTGGAAGAAATCCTCATTATGGGAGATTTGGGTGTTCATGCAACACAGAATATCCTGGATGATCTTCGTAAAAAAGTAAAAGAAAATCATATCAAGGAGCCAGCAGACTGCAAGAATCTGTTGATTGAGAGTATCAAGGACCAGATGAAGGTAGAAGAAACGGCTTATCGATTCGAAGAAGAAAAATCAGTTCTTCTGGTAATCGGAGTAAACGGAGTAGGGAAGACTACGACCGTTGGTAAGCTGGCTGGTAAACTGAAAAATGCAGGCAAGAAAGTTGTCATTGCAGGAGCAGACACTTTCCGTGCTGCCGCAGGAGACCAGTTACAGGAATGGGCAAACCGTTCTGGTGTGGATATGATTGGTGGACCTGAAGGCTCTGATCCAGGAGCGGTAGTATATGATGCTACTCAGGCCGCTAAGGCCAGAAATGCAGATGTATTAATTGTAGATACCGCAGGAAGACTTCATAATAAGAAAAATCTTATGAATGAATTGGGTAAGATTAATCGTATATTAGAGAGAGAGTACCCAGACGCATTCCGTGAGACATTGGTAGTATTAGATGCTACCACAGGCCAGAATGCATTGGTTCAGGCAAAGGAATTTGCTGAAGTAGCGGGAATTACAGGTATTGTATTAACCAAAATGGACGGAACAGCCAAGGGTGGTATTGCGGTAGCAATTCAATCTGAACTGAACGTTCCAGTAAAATATATTGGTGTAGGCGAAACGATTGAGGATTTACAGAAGTTTGACTCCGATGAATTCGTAAATGCTTTGTTTACAACTGCAGAATAAGTTTTAAGTGTAGAGGAAAAATATTATGTTAACTTTGAACAAATTTGAAGAGGCGAGTGAAAAAGTTAAAGAGGTAACCCTAGAGACCAAGTTAATCTATAGTGAGTTTTTAAGTGAACAGACAGGGAATAAGGTTTACTTAAAGCCAGAAAATATGCAGCTTACAGGAGCCTATAAGGTGCGTGGTGCATATTACAAGATTAGTACCCTGACAGAAGAAGAAAGAAGTAAGGGACTGATTACGGCTTCTGCTGGTAACCATGCCCAGGGTGTGGCATATGCTGCAAAACGTTATGGATGCAAAGCGGTCATCGTAATGCCAACAGGTACACCACTCATTAAGATTAACCGCACCAAGAGTTATGGCGCAGAAGTGATTCTTCACGGTGACGTATATGATGAAGCATGTGCACATGCATTAGAACTTGCGGAAAAAGAGGGTTACACCTTCATTCATCCATTCGATGACCTGGCAGTAGCTACTGGACAGGGAAGTATCGCTATGGAAATCTTCAAAGAACTTCCATTGGTAGAATATATATTAGTTCCAATCGGAGGCGGCGGACTTGCTGCCGGCGTTGCAACTCTTGCCAAACTGCTAAATCCTAAGATTAAAGTCATTGGTGTAGAACCAGCAGGCGCAAACTGTATGCAGGCATCTGTTGCAGGCGGTAAGGTAGTTACATTGCCAACCGTAAATACCATTGCAGATGGTACTGCGGTAAAAACACCAGGAAGTCTTATCTTCCCATACATTCAAGAAAATTTAGACGATATTGTAACAGTAGAAGACGATGAACTTATTGGTACCTTCCTGGATATGGTAGAAAATCATAAGATGGTGGTGGAGAATTCAGGTCTCCTTACCGTAGCCGCATTAAAGCATTTAGATATTCAGAATAAGAGAGTGGTATCTATCTTAAGTGGTGGTAACATGGACATCATCACTATGTCTTCTGTGGTACAGCAGGGACTGATCTTCCGTGACAGAATCTTCACGGTATCTGTCCTCTTACCAGATAAGCCAGGCCAGTTATCCATTGTTGCAGACGTTATCGCAAAAGAACAAGGTAACGTTATCAAGCTTGAGCATAACCAGTTTGTATCTACCAACCGTAATGATGCCGTTGAACTGCGTATTACTATGGAAAGTTTCGGTACAGACCACAAGAATGCAATTCTGAAACGATTAGAAAAGGCTGGTTATAAGCCAAGAGTGGTTAGAACTTCGTTATAGGAAGCAGGGGGTATAATACTGATAGAAACAAGTTTGGTATTTGGAATATAGTTGGAGAGTGGAGGGGTAACATATGAAAAAGAAAAGCTTAGTAATACTATTAGTTATATTTGCAACATTGTTATTAACCGGTTGCCCACCATCGCATATGCCCGAACCTTGTGAACATGATAATTATCTTTATGGAAAATGGAAAGGGACAACAGATGTTTCAGATGAAATATTAGATGAGAATAGTAGTTCGTCCTATGGTGAGTATATGGAACTGCCTCAGTTGCCACTAGTGATTTATGTTGAATTCACAGAAGATATGGTATATGTTTCTGTGGATCCAGTTTCTGTAGAGAATATCATAGATATGGAGACGGAGGCGAAGGTAAAAGCGATAGAGAAGGATGTCCAGAGTGCGGCCGAACGGTGCGGAGTTACATTAGAAGAATATGCTCGTAATGCGGGTTATGCAAGTGCGGAAGAGTATTTGAGTGTAAAGTGTAATCCGGAGGAAATACGTAAGAATCTGACGGAATATTATTCGGATATTTTTGTTGAGGCAATAGAAGTTGATGCAGAATATGTATACCACTGTTATTGCGAAAATATGTTGGACAATATCTATGGTTCTTTTACCATTCTTCCAGCAGAAGAAGATGAGCGTTATTGCAGATATGAGATTACAGACGAGAGACTTGCGTTTGAATATGAACTTGAGAAAATGACACTTAACTTTGAATGTGAAAGAGTAGAAGAATAATTTTTTAGGGGTGACAAGAAAAAATACTTGACACCTCTCTTTTTATGTGGTAATCTAACCAAGGCTTAGAGTGTGAATGGATAAAAATTCGTTATTCAAGGCGAAAGAGTGAATACACTCTACAAGGATACAAAAGGTGAGAAAATGGAAACAAAAATCGAACTTGCGTATTTATATGATTTTTACGGCGAACTTTTAAATGAGCATCAGAGACGTATCTACGAAGACTTCGTGCTTAATGATTTGTCCTTAAGCGAGATTGCCAGTGAAGAAGGAACGACTCGCCAGGCAGTTAACGATATGGTGCAGAGATGCAGCAAGAAACTGATGGATTATGAGAATAAGCTTCACTTAGTTGAGAAGTTCTTGCACGTAAAAGACAATGTAGGACAGATTCATAAGCTGGCAAAACAGTTTAAAGAATCTAAAGATGAAAATATCTTAAATGATATTGAGACAATTTCAAATCAGATTATAGAGGAATTATAATATGGCATTTGACAGTTTATCAGAAAAACTGCAGAACGTGTTCAAAAGCCTGCGAAGCAAAGGCCGCCTGACAGAAGATGACGTTAAGGTTGCCATGAAAGAAGTAAAGCTAGCGCTGTTAGAAGCGGACGTTAACTTCAAGGTTGTAAAACAGTTCATCAAAGACGTTCAGGAACGTGCAGTCGGACAGGACGTTATGAACGGTTTGAATCCTGGACAGATGGTAATCAAGATTGTTAATGAGGAAATGGTCAAACTGATGGGGTCTGAAACCACAGAAGTTGCCTTCCAACCAGGAAAAGCATTGACAGTCATTATGATGGTGGGTCTCCAGGGTGCTGGTAAAACCACTACCACAGCAAAGCTTGCAGGAAAGTTCAAGACCAAGGGTAAGAAAAGCTTACTCGCAGCCTGTGACGTATATCGTCCAGCGGCCATTGAACAGTTGAAAATCAACGGTGAGAAGCAGGGCGTTGAAGTGTTCGAAATGGGCACCAGTGAAAAGCCAGCTAACATCGCAAAAGCTGCAGTAGAATATGCTAAGAAAAATGAATTTAATGTGTTATTCATCGATACTGCTGGTCGTCTTCACGTAGATGAAGAAATGATGGCAGAATTGGTTGCAATAAAAGAAGTTACAGGAGCCACACAGACCATCCTGGTAGTAGATGCCATGACAGGTCAGGATGCGGTAAATGTAGCACAGACCTTCGACGAGAAGATTGGTGTAGATGGCGTGGTACTGACCAAGTTAGATGGTGATACCCGAGGCGGTGCGGCACTTTCCATTAGAGCCGTTACTGGCAAACCAATTCTCTACGCAGGTATGGGTGAGAAACTTTCCGATTTGGAACAGTTCTATCCAGATAGAATGGCTTCACGAATCCTTGGAATGGGCGATGTGCTTACTATGATTGAAAAAGCACAGGAGAACATTGACGAGGAAGCAGCCAAGAAACTTGAGCAGAAGATGCGCAAGAATGAATTTGACTTCGAGATGTACCTAGAATCTATGAAGCAAATGAAAAAAATGGGTGGTGTATCTGCAATGATGGGCATGATGCCTGGAATGATGCCAGGTATGGGCAATAAAATGCCAGACATTGATACCGACGCAGCAGAAAAGCAGATGGCACGTACCGAAGCAATCATCTACTCTATGACACCAAAGGAACGCCAGAATCCAAAACTTATGAATCCAAGTCGTAAGAACCGAATTGCAAAGGGCGCAGGTGTGGATATCGCAGAAGTAAACAGACTGGTAAAACAGTTTGAACAGATGCAGAAGATGATGAAGAAAATGCCGGGTATGTTCGGTGGACGACGTGGCAAACGAGGCGGTTTCGGCGGCTTCGGTGGAATGGGCAAGTTCCCATTCTAATGAAAATTGTGGAATCACAAAACAATAACAAGTGAAAAACTGCTCACAATCGAATGAGTAAACAATTAAATTCGCATTAGCAGTTTAAATAAAAACAAAACAAACAAATCACATTTTTAGGAGGAAACAAAAATGGCAGTTAAAATCAGATTAAGAAGAATGGGACAGAAGAAAGCACCTTACTACAGAATCATCGTAGCAGATTCTAAATCTCCAAGAGATGGACGTTTTATCGATGAAATCGGAACATACGATCCAATGACAACACCTGCTACTTACAGTGTAAATGAAGAAGCAGCTAAGAAATGGTTAGCAAACGGTGCTCAGCCAACAGAAACAGTTGCAAGAATCTTCAAGACAACAGGTATTACAAAATAAGATTTGAGAGGTAACGCAATGAAAGAATTAGTAGAAGTAATTGCTAAATCCTTAGTTGATTGTCCAGACGAAGTTGTTGTAACAGAAACAGAGAATGATAAGGCAATCGTTTTGGAATTACGCGTTGCACAGTCTGACATGGGCAAAGTAATCGGCAAACAGGGACGTATTGCAAAAGCAATCCGTGCCGTAGTAAAAGCCGCAGCCTCAAAAGAAGACAAAAAAGTTATTGTAGATATTATGCAGTGATGATGAGAGAGTGTCGAAAGACACTCTCTTTTTTTTACTTCTTAGCCGCGTATTTTCACCTCATACCAAAGTCCTATTGACGTAGAAATTGAAAACATATAGACTTCAAAAAGGAAATAAATGTTAGGAGTATCTGATTATGAAGGAAGAACAAAAAGAGAAAAAATCCTATAATGTTCTGGCGGTTATCAAACGTATGCTAAAACATATGGCAAAACAGGATAAGGCTCAATTCGGAAGAATATTTTTATATACCATATTAGCTGGTATTTATCCTTTTTTTGCAGTGTTTTTGCCAAAGATTGCCATCGGAATCTTGGAGCAGGGTGGTGAGACTGCCGGTAAAACACTATGCATCAGTATGGCAGTGTATTTTGTGTTAGCGGGTTCTTGCATTATTTTGGTAAGTTATCTGCAGGGAGTTATCAATGCCAGAAATATGCGCACCAGATTGTTGTATCTGGGAGATTTGGGCAGAAAACTTATGAAAATGGACTATTGCCATTATGAAGACGCCGGATTTTTCCAGGAATATGAAAAAGCCATAAATGCATGTAATAATAATGCTAATGGAATGGAAGGGGTATACAATAGAATGTCCTTTCTTGGTGCAAAAGTCTTTACAGTAATTGGAATGGTTCTGATTGCAGGCGCGTTACATCCATTGCTTCTCATAGCATTGGTTGCTCATGTACTGGTTATTATGTGGACTTCAAAGCTGACTCACGATTATGAATATTCCAAGAAGAAAGAAATAGCCAAGGCACAGAGAAAAATTAACTATTATGAGAGAACCACACAGGATTTCTCCTATGGAAAAGATATTCGTATTTTTAATTTAAGAAAGAGAATTATGGATAACTACCAGCAGGAAATCAATGCCTATGTAACCTTGTATGGAAAGATTCGCAACAGGGAATTTTTGCTTGGCTTACTTGGAATCGGCACATTACTTATCAGTAACGTACTGACTTATGGAATCCTGATTGTGGAAGTAATGAATGGTATGCCGGTAAGTTCATTTACCATGTATGTAGCTATGGTTACAACGCTTATGACACTTCTGCTAGAGTTTGGTAATGACCTGGCGTTCATCTGGAATGAAGGAGAGTACGTGAATGACTTTTATCGTCTTCTGGATGCACCATTGATTCAGGAGGGGGAAAAAGGCAAAGAAGTAGTGCTTCGCGATGGAAATGAAAGTATCGAAATCGTCTTTGACCATGTGACATTCCGCTATCCGGGAACAGAGAAAAATGTTTTTACAGACTTAAACTTTACCATTCATGCGGGAGAACGTCTTGCCATTGTTGGTGTAAACGGAGCAGGCAAGTCGACACTGGTAAAGCTTATGACGGGCTTATTCGTTCCAACAGAAGGTCACATCTATATCAATGGCGTGGATATCACAGAGTTGAAAAAATCCGAAATCTACGACCTATATTCGGCAGTGTTCCAGGATGTTAATGTTCTGG
>SVFC01000011.1 GCA_015057035.1 Lachnospiraceae bacterium
CTTGCCGCTGTGGGTGCTGCTGTACTTGCTGCTGTACTTGCTGACTCGCTTGCTGCTGTACTTGCTGCTGTACTTGCCGCTGTACTTGCTGCTGTACTTGCTGACTCGCTTGCTACTGTACTTGCTGCTGTTGATGCTGCTGTGCTTGCTGCTTCACTTGCTGCAGTACTTGCTGCTGTGCTTGCCGCTGTACTTGCTGACTCGCTTGCTGCTGTACTTGCTGCGGTACTTGCTGCTTCACTTGCTGCTGTACTTGCCGCTTCACTTGCTGCGGCACTTGCTGCTGTGCTTGCTGCTGTACTTGCTTCTGTACTTGCCGCGGTGCTTGCTGCGGTGCTTGCTGCTGTACTTGCTACTGTGCTTGCTGCTGTACTTGCTTCTGTACTTGCCGCGGTGCTTGCTGCGGTGCTTGCTGCTGTACTTGCTACTGTGCTTGCTGCTGTTGATGCTGCGGTACTTGCTGCTTCACTTGCCGCTGTGCTTGCTGCTGTACTTGCTACTTCACTTGCTACCAGTGATTCGCTTGCACTTGTTGAAGCTGCAACGCTTGCTGTATCTTCAAGTAATCCCCATGCAATTAATTTTGCGAATACTGCATCCTGGAGTTCACCAATTGCTTCACTTAAGAGTAATACTCCTTCGTCTACCTTTGCGCCAACTTCGCTACTGAAGTGTTCATCTAATACTGAGCCTCTGAATTCGCTCATCATAGCACTTACTGACTTGTACTGGCTAATTGTTTCACTTGAAGCTGCTTCTGAAATTACTTCACTTACTGCTTCACTTAATTCTTCATTAAGATGTGCGCTAAGTGAGTGGTATTCACTTACATTTTCACTTGTTAATGCTTCACTCTTAACTGTGCTTAATAATTCGCTTGCGCTTGTGCTTAATGATTCTACTCTATCAAGAGCATTTTCTAACTTACCTTCCGCACGGTCTGTAATGAAATCTTTGATATCGCCAAATTTATCTAATACATCATGGAAGTGATCGCTAAGTGCTTCACTTAATCTGTCATGTACTGATTCTAACTTATCAAGAATTTCATCTGTATATTCGCTATTTGCTGCAGCTGTAGACTGAAGTTCGCTTAAAACTTCACTTGCTTTTTCACTTACTGCTTCACTTAATGCTACACTTGCAGATGCAATTTCACTAAGTTTTTCACTGGTCTTTTCGCTCGCTACTTCGCTTACAGTTTCACTTATCGCAGTACTTGCTGACGCAATTTCACTAAGTTTTTCGCTTACTTTTTCGCTTGCTGCTTCACTTAATGCATCTTTTGCAGATGTAATTTCACTAAGTTTTTCGCTTGTTTTTTCACTGATATATTCGCTAGCTGCTGTACTTAAAGACTCTTTTGCGGAATCTCTTAATGATTCAAATGCGCTGATTGATTCACTTACTGCTACACTTGCTGATGCACTAAGTGATACAACATCACTTGCTTTTTCACTAGCGATAGCACTTACAGATTCGCTAGCTGAGTGAACATTACTCAACACCTGGCTTACCTGTTCGCTAAATTTTTCACTAGCAGATGTACTTACTGCAACACTTAATGAAACTGCAGCTTCTTTTACATCTGATTTGATTCCAGTCATTACTTCGCTGAACATTTCCTCATTGAGGAAGATTTCACTTGCTGCTGTCTTTAATGAAGAAAGCTTATCTTCTAACGCCTGAAGTTTTTCTGATGTAAACTGTCCTGTTAAAAGTTCTTCAATGTTGCCGTTCTTGATTAATTCAATCGCTTTCGCTAAATCAAGTCCAGATAATACTTCAGCTACAAGTTCATTTAATAATGTATCAATCAGTGCCTGTGCCTCAGCTGTTGCATTCTCAATAGCTTCGTTCGCATTCTTATCTACGATGTCCTTCAGGCCTTCTAATCCCTCTACAACGAAATCAGCCAATTCACTTGGTAATTTTTCATAAATCTCACCAGTTACTAACTCACTTGTGCTTGCATATAAAGACTCAATTTCTGTCTTGATTTCACTCTTAACCTGGCTATCTAATGTGCTAATTGCTTCACTTGCATATTCACTAGCAGATGTACTTGCTGCAGCGCTTAAAGAAATTGCAGCTTCTTTTACATCTGATTTAATGCCGGTCATTACTTCACTGAACACTTCTTCGTTAAGGAAAATCTCGCTTGCTGCAGCGCCTAATGAAGAAAGCTTATCTACTAAAGAATCCTTGTCTGTAGTTGTAAGACCACTTACCAATTCTTCAAGTTTCTCTGTTGTAAGCTGTCCTGATAACAATTCTTCAAAGTTACCGCTTAAGATTAATTCAAGAGCTTCTCCTAAATCAAGCTGTGATAAAGCATCTGCTATAAGTTCATTTAATAATGTACCAATCAGAAGCTGTGTCTCGATGTTTACGTTATCGAGAGCTTCACTTGCGTTCTTATCTACGATACCTGTCAGTGTTTCTAATCCTTCTACGATAAAATCAGCTAATTCGCTTGGCATTCTATCATAAATTTCACCAGTTACTAACTCGCTGGTGCTTGCAATTGCTGAATCGATTTCACTTGTAATCTCACTTGCTGAATCACTAATTGCGTCACTGATTGCATTGCTAATAACTGTGCTGAGCGACTCACTTGCTGCTACACTTAAGCTTGTTGCTGCACTTGCTAATCCACTTGCTACTCCACTTGCAGCTTCACTTGCTACTGCACTTGCTAAATCTTTTACAGAGTTAAGTAAACTTGTTTCTGTACTTGCAATTGTACTTGCATCTTCAGACTGACTTTCTGATGCTAATAAAGAATTTGCAATCTTCGCATATGCTTCTGATTCAATAGCCGCACGTTCTGAAGCTAATTTTGCTTCATGAGCAACAATTGATTCGCTAATACGCTGGCTCTCTACTTCGCTTGCTTCTGTGCTTGCAACTTCAGATGCTGCTACCTTTTCACTGTGTGCTTCACTAGCGAAATCAAAAGTTCCATTTTCATTTACAGCTTTGATTACTTCACCAATAACTTTATTTTCAAAGTCTTCTACAGCTATCTCTCCTGCATATTCTGCAACTGCATCTTCAATAAACGCTTTAATCTGTGATGCTGTTTTTTCGTATGACTCAGAAAGTTTTTCTGCAACTTCTGCTTCAATTGCAGCAATCGCCTCTTCCAAATTAAAGTCATCCATTCTAAGCGCAAAAGTAGCAACTTCCGATTTTTCTTCATATAAAGAAATTAATTCGCTAATTGCTGTACTTGCACTTGTGCTTACAGAATCAGCTGTAGACTCTAATGTGCTTGTTGCCTCACTTACGCTTTCAGAAATCTGTGTATAAACCGATTCACTAAGGCTTGCCATCTCGCTTGCGCTCTGGCTAGCCATTATGCTGGCATATGTCGAGGTTGTAGCCGAATCAGCAATACTTTCTGATACAACTGTACTAAGTGATGCAGCTAAACTGCTCATTGTTGATCCAATTAAGCTTTCTCTAGCTGAGTCTCTTAAACTTGTGCTTTCTGAAGCACTTGCGAATAAACTTTCAGATACGCTTGTTGATTCAGAAAGAACCACAGATTCACTCGCTGATGCACTCATAACTCTGCTTTCACTTACACTCAATGATACACTTGTATTCTTAAGTGCTAATGAATCAAGTAATGACTCAGAATGAAGTACACTTGCTGCTTCACTTGCTAATGTACTTGTTACTACAGATGTTTCTTCACTAACTACTGCAGATGTGCTTGCACTTACAGATTCAAGTTCTTTATATACTTCATATGCACTATTAATCTTATCAAAATTAAATCCATATTTTGTAAGGAGCCAAGCTTTTGCGGCTGTTTCTCCCATACCATGTGGTGCTTCTGAAAGCATTACATATTCGCTTAATGATGCACTTTCTGATGTAGATGTTGCCAAGCTTTCTTCTGTACTTGCTGCTACAGATTCACTTACTCTTACAGATTCGCTTAAAGATTCGCTTAAAGATTCACTAAGTTTTTCTGAAGCTACTTCGCTTGCTACTGTTGATGTACTTAATGATTCTGATTTCTGTGTACTTACAGATAAACTATCTTCTGTTGATTTTACTGCTGAAAGTGAAAGTGATGTTTCAACGGAAGCAGCAACACTTGCATCGTGTTTTGCTACCTCTGAAAGAGATTCACTTGTGGATGTTGAAAGCGATTCTTTCTCGCTAACAGAAGTTGATTCCTTTGCACTTTCTACTAAGTATGCTGAAAGTGAAACGCTATCGCTCTCGCTTGCTACTGTTGATTCCTTTGCACTTTCTACTAAATAAGCTGACAGAGAAACACTATCCAAAACAGATGTAATAAGGCTTAATGATTCTGAAGTTGATGTACTTGTACTTGCTACTGTTGATGTACTTGTACTTGCTACTACTGATTCTGAAGCACTTTCTGATTCTGATGCAGCTTCTGATACTGCTTCATTTGAGGCATATACAAGAGCCGCACTACCAGCCTTCACTGTTCCCCATCCATATGTATTTGCAAACCAAACGCCTGCCTCAAGGACATTCATACCGTGTGGCGCATTTTCAATCGCTTCTGAAGCAAATAATGCTTCGCTGGCTTTTGTTGAAGCTTCAAGGCTTTCTGCTGTACTAAGTGATGTGCTTGTTGATACAGATGCACTTGTTACTACAGAATCACTTGCGCTTACAGATGTTGAAACGCTTGCATTAATTCTAACTTCTTCAGAAAGGACTTCGCTTGCTACAACACTTTCTGAGGCACTTTCTGATTCTGACTTCTCAGTTGATACTGCCTCATTTGAAGCATATACCAATGCTGCACTACCAGCCTTGATAATTCCCCATCCATATGTGTCTGCAAAATATTTTCCTGCATCCACTGTGTTCATACCATGTGGTGCATTAACAATTGCTTCTGATGTAAATAATGATTCACTTGCAGCCTGACTTGCTTCTGTAGATGCTGCAAGGCTTTCTTCTGTACTAATAGATGTACTTGTTGAATCTGACAAACTAGCAACTGTTGAATCACTTAAACTTACAGATGTTGAAACGCTTGCATTTACTCTAACTTCTTCTGAAAGAGATTCGCTTGCTGATGTCACAACAGATTCACTTGTTGATGCACTTGTTGATTCCATGCTCTTATATACTGCTAAAGCACTATCCAATTTACCAAGTCCCATTGTGCTCGTAAAATACCAACCTGCTTCCACATCATTCATTCCATGTTCTGCATTTGCATATACCATAGATTCGCTTGCAACTACGCTCTCTGAAACATATGTTGATAAGCTTTCACTTGCCACTGCACTTTCAGAAGCAGAAATACTCTGTGATGTTGATGCACTTGCATCTGCAGCAATTGATGTACTAGCAGAAGTACTTGTTGATGCACTTGTGCTTTCTGATGTGCTCTTTACTAAGGATTCACTTGCAGCCTGGCTTGCTTCTTCTTTGCCCCAGTACTCTGTTGCCTTTGCACTAGCTTCTGCCGCTGCTCTTGCCTTACCGAGCCATCCTGTACCATACTGTGTTAAATAATATGCATACCACTGGTCATATGCCTGCTGCCATGTGTATCCATGACCAAGAACAGGTGCTCCTGCTCGATTAAGTCCTGGCATAGCTACTTCAGAAGCCAACTCCCATGTCTGTTCGCTTTCCACTGCTGAGGCAGAGGCCAGTTCTTCCACTTCTTCTAACTCTTCTTCTCTCTGTTCCAATTCCATTGCGTACATCATGTCAGTTTCTGTAACAATGCTAGCTCCGCCTACTACAGCTCCAACACCTGCAACGCCTTTTAAAATCTCATTTGCTTTGTTCTTCATTGGATTTTCCCTTCTTTAAGATAATATATATACTTCTAAAATTACTCATTACGTACCAATGTAGATAATACGCCTTTCTTCTTATATAAAGCAACTATAACATTTTCTTACATTGTACTTTTTTAAATACAATCCTTTGCCCCTTTAAAGCACTACTAAAATTTACGAAAAGTAGTAAAAAAACAGCTTTGTGAGCAACCTTTTTTCTGACAATTCGAGAATTTTTCATCCATTGACTTTCTATATTTTTTCGACTATCATTGGTGTAATAAGGCATATAAAAAGGGGATTTTTCTATGAATATTTTAGTATTAAATGGCAGCCCAAAAGGGGAATACAGTATTACCTTACAGACTATGCGTTTTTTAGAATTGTTATATCCAGAACATACTTTTGAAGTGTTACACGTAGGTCAGAAGATTCGAAGTTTAGAAAAAGACTTCTCTGAAACTAAGACTGCTATTGCAAAAGCAGACGTTCTACTCTTCTCTTACCCTGTATACACTTTTATCGCACCTTATCAGTTACATCGTTTTATTGAGTTGATGAAGGAACACCACATAGATGTTACAGGAAAAATTGCTACACAGATTACTACTTCAAAGCATTTCTATGATGTTACAGCACATCGCTATGTTCAGGATAACTGCCAGGAAATGGGAATGAAATACATCCGCGGGCTTTCTGCGGATATGGAAGACCTTCCTACAGAAAAAGGACAGGCTGAGGCGAAGAAGTTCTGGGAACATTTTCTGTGGTGCGTGGAAAAAGGGATTTATGAGCCATGCTATTTGAAAAACACTGTACCAGCCCACAAACCAGTAACCACCTTAATTCCAGCCACCTTTTCTACAATGGGTGACAGCGCAGACACTTGCGCTACCACACCTGCTACCAAGAAAGACGGTGATGTAGTTATCGTCGCAGATACCACTTCAGAAAACGCACAGCTGAATGCAATGATTGCACGTTTCCAGAATAAACTTGGTGTAAAGAGCCGTATCGTAAATATCCAGGATTATCCTTTCAAAGGCGGATGTATCGGTTGCTTTAATTGTGCCGTAGATGGAACCTGTATTTACCAGGATGGATTTGATTCCTTCCTTCGAGATAACATTCAAAAAGCAGATGCTATCATCTATGCTTTTTCCATTCAGGATCACTGCATGGGCTCCCGTTTCAAAATGTACGATGACCGCCAGTTCTGTAATGGTCACCGCACGGTAACTATGGGTATGCCTGTAGGTTATCTTATCAGTGGTAACTATTCCGAAGAGCAGAACTTACAGATGATTCTGGAAGGACGCGCCCAAGTTGGCGGAAATATCTTAACAGGAATTGCCACCGATGAATTTGCACCAGATGAAACTATTGACGCTATGGTGGCTTCTTTGGAATATGCTTTGGAACATAAAAACACCCAGCCACAGAACTTCTATGGCGTAGGCGGTATGAAGATTTTCCGTGACTTGATCTATCAGATGCAGGGAATGATGAAAGCTGACTATAAATTTTTCAAGAAACATGATCAGTTTGACTTCCCACAGAAGAAAAAAGGAACCATTATCGGAATGTATTTCGTTGGAGCAATGCTTGCCAACAAATCTTTAAAGAGCAAAATTGGTAACCAGATGAATGAAGGTATGATTGCACCATACAAGAAGGTTCTGGACGATATTAGAAATCGCAAGTAATGATAGACCGAATAATAACAGTAAAAAAGGTTAGACGCATTAAAACGTCTAACCTTTTTTATTCTACACTACTCTATTATTCTGTTATTTGTCCACGTCGTTCTCGAAGTTCTGCAGTTACCTGCTCCTTTAATTCCTTAGGATATTTGATGAACAACAATGGAATGATATAAAGGACCGCACCAATGGCTGGTCCTAACATAAACAATGGCCAAATCCATGTGTGGAACTGCTGTGACAGTTCTGCACCATTTGCTACTGCTTCTGCATCATATGCCAGAATAGACAATAACGCCCCTGCAATAACTGTATTCAATGCAGTGGAAATCTTGTCACAAAAAGTCTGAGCTGCGAAGGTAATCGCCTCAGCACGTTTTCCCGTCTTCCATTCCATATAGTCGATGGAATCGCCCCACAACGCAGTTCTTGCAATCCCAAACATACTACCTGGAATACTCCCTATACCAAAGACAATCATAGCAAACCAGATACGATTTCCTTCAAATCCAATCAAGAATGCGATTACTCGCATAACTACTGTTACTACATTTGCCCAAATAAGAACATTTTTCATGCCACCAATCTTCTGGGATATTTTTGCAGTGAAGAACATTCCCACACCGTTAAACATATATGCAAAGGCATAAAACATAGTCATAATGGTAAGGCCTCCAACTTCTTCCCCTAACAAGTTGGCAGATACCTTGTGTTCAAAAAAATACTGCGCTGGTACTGTTAATGACAAACCATTCAAGATATTTCCAAGAAGTACCAACATAACAATTTTATTAGAAAACAGCATTTTTAAGTTTTCCTTAAAAGATGTAGCTGTTGTTTCTTCTGTGGTCTGGATACGCTCCTTTGCTTTGGAGGAAAGCATAGAAATCGCCATACCACCTACACCAAATACAACGGCTCCACCCAGATAAATCCACTTTCTCTCAACGCCCTGCTGTAGCAATGCGTCCATGACTGTTGGAAACATACCAACTGCACCAAATCCAAATGCAGCAAAAATTCTACCCCACTGTGATAAGTGTTCACGCTCGTCTGGAGAGTCTGTCATAACAGATGTCATACTCCACATAGATACGTCCTGCACTGTAAAAATCATGTCATATGCCAGATACAGAATCAACACATAGATTGCTTTAGGCAGATCTCCCTGAAATCCCCAGTCTGTAAACAGAAGCACAATAATGATTCCAATAAATATTGGTGTTGCACGCAATAACGGACGGAATTTCTCGCCATTTTTAAAACGATGTCTGTCAATAACAGTTCCGATAATTGGATCATTGACAGAATCCCACACCCTTGCAATCCCCAATACAATACCGATGATGTAACCTTCCACATACAACACGTCTGTACAGAAGTTCATAAACCAGTTCATCATCAACGCACAGGACAGGTTCTGTCCAAAAATACCAAAGTAATAGGCCCAGGCCTCTTTTTTCGGCACTCGATTCATAACAAATCCCCCTTTCATTCGCTTTCCCCTTATGAATGTTTCTTTTTCATAATTATAACATAAAAAAACGCCGGCATAAAGCCGACGTTATCTTTTTACTGGAAGGATCCATAGAATAAATCTTCATTAAAAATAATTCTCCATCGAATCAGTAACCACCCTGTCTCATACATCTGATATGCTGCATATAAAAAGTCTGCAATCATAATCACCATCAGTACAATAGATACCACCTGCAATGCTGTTCCATTCCACTTCTCAAAGAAGGAATACAGTGGATGAAAACAGAAGTTCATAAATACTGTAATCAGTGATGCAAACAGTAAACTGGTTGGCACACTGGTATATTTTGTAATGTGAAGCGGATATGAAGAATAATTCCACCATTCAAATCCACAGACTTCTTCCACAACCGTTCCGATAATAATTTCACCTACACTTACCAGCACAAATGCCTCAATCATGTAGATGAGGATTCTTTTTACTTTGCTATCAACTGCAAGTTTTTTCCCAAAAAATGTTAATTCCTTTGGCGTGCCTAGCATCAGATAGATTGCTACAATTCCTACTCCATAACCGAGCAAGAACGGAAAATACATACTTCTATTGTCAATACAACCGCAAGTAATTGCCATGAAAATGTTTTCCACAGTCCAGCCCAAAAGAGCCATTACCGCAATCATCATGCACAGCACATACGCACGTTTTTTCATCTTACGCCTCTCTCGTATAAAGTTTAAAAACCACTCTATTTTTTAAGCAACATAGTACAAAATACACCTGTTTGAAACAAATTGCAACAATAATCTTATTTTTAATATTTTTTTCATAAATGAAGACAGACCGATTCACACCGGTCTGCCTTCTGTCAAAAAGGGATTATATTAAACTAGGCAAGATTATCTCTTGCCAGCGTTTAAACTAGATTCAAGATTCTTTTTTACAATTTCATTAGAATCTGGAATATTAACATTCACCTGATTTCTTGCTTTGTTCTTTGCTGCAAGCTCTTCCTGTTCTTTGTTAATACGTTCTTTTGCTTCTTCTAAATTTTCTCCTTCTTTCATAAGGTACTTTTCAATGAAAGCATCTGAGATTGTTGTGAACCCATCTACAACTGTTTCTTCAATAATCTTATATGTTCCAACAGCAATATTTTCTGCTACTTTTTCAAATTCGCAAGCATCCTCTGCAATTTCCTTTACTCCGTTTACTACTGTGTTTTCAATCTTTTCTAATGTTGACATATTATTAGTTCTCCTTCACGGTTTCTTCTACAGTTTCTTTTTTACTATCCTTGAATCCAAGGCACATTGGAATTAAGAATAATAACATTACGATACCTACGATTCCCAATGCGATTCCTGGAAGCATCATGCCTTCTACAGTCATGATAAGCGCCATTCCGCCGCCCAATACTAAGGATGAGATTACACCGTATACTACTTTACCAACGATTTTCCAGTTTACTTTGATTGGTTTTGCACCAGACATCTTACGATATACAATTACAAGTACAACTAATAATATAAATCCGATTGCTGTTACAACTACACCTGGTGTGAACATGTTCCATTCAGGAAGCAGACACATGCACATACCGATTCCAAATAAAAGTCCTCCGATTACTCCTAATACTAATGCTACAAAATTTTTCTTTTCCATGATTTTAATCTCCTTGTTTGCTTATTTGCTTTTATAGTGAAAGTTCTTCGCTTAATTTCAGTACCTGATCTGCGATTTTCGCACGCTGCTTCTTTGTAATGCTTACATATACTGGATAAGCAACACCTGCAACAGCCATACCAATGATTCCGATTACAATTCCGATTACCATTGCCTGTAAACTGTCCATTCCAAGAATGGCACTTAAATCTGTCATTGCAAGGCTCATTCCAGCCCCCATAATCAAAGAACCGATAGTTCCTAACGCAATCGCTGTGATTGTTCCAGGTTTTTCAGCGCTCTTATCTAACTTTCTTAATTGTTCCATTTTGCTTTCTTGTTTTGGAAGATATTTGTTTCTGATCTTTTCAATTTCTTCCTGCTGTTTTGCTGAGTATGTGAACTCAAAAACTTCTTTTTCATTTACTTCCATTTCTGCCATTTCTATTTCCTCTCTATCTCTGTTTATTATTTTGTTCGCTCTTGATGATGTGATAATACAGCTCATTTATTTTGGAAATGTTCGCGAAATGTTAAAGTTTTGTTAAAATGCTAATTTTTACAAAAAAATCTCTGATTTCTGCTTTTACAGAAACCAGAGATTCGTTTTTATCTACTTATTCGATTTCTAAATCGTAATTTTACAATACAATAACAAATAATATGCACCGTTAATGTCAACGTCCAGGAGATTGGATACGCAACATATACTGTATCAATAGTGTGATACTGCTCCATCTGGAAAAATACAGAAATCCACGCTATACGGAATGCACACGCTCCCAGCAAGGAAACAATCATCGGCATTATGGAATATCCAAGGCCTCGCAATGCTCCCACCATGGTGTCCATCATTCCACACAGAAAATACGTAGCACTAATATAGGACAAACGTTTCACTCCTGCGGCAATCACGATTTCACTGTCGGAATACATATGGAGAAGTGGTTCCCCTAGCAAATAAATACCATTGCCCAACACTAAACCAACCACAAATACACATCCCATAGTTGTAAGGACAATTTTATTTACTCGCTCGTACTTTCCTGCCCCTACGTTCTGGCTTACAAAGGCCACAATCGCCTGGGCAAAGGCATTCATTCCCACATAAGCAAAGCCTTCAATGTTGCTTGCAGCGGAATTTCCTGCCACCACAATATTGCCAAAACTATTTACAGAAGACTGAATAACCACGTTGGACAGGGAGAACAATGACCCCTGTACCCCAGCTGGAAGTCCAATCTGTACAATTCGAAACAGTGTCGCGCGGTCAATTCCCAAGTATTCTTTGACCAAACGTATAGCACTTTCTTCTCTCATAAGACAACGGATTACTAAAACTGCAGAAACGCATTGGGAAATTACCGTTGCCAATGCAACACCTGCCACATCCATCTTAAAAAAGATAACAAAAATCAAATTCAGTACTACATTGACTACCCCAGCAAAACTTAGGTAATACAATGGTCGTTTTGTATCTCCTACCCCACGTAAAATCGCGGCACCGAAGTTGTACAATAACATTGCTGGGCTTCCTAGGAAATAAATTCTAAGATATACCGTCGCCAAATCTATTACTTCTTCAGGGCTCTGCATCCAAATCAAAAACTGTTTTGCTGCTAATGTGCCCACAATCGCCAACAAAACGCCACACAGTACACTTACGGTAATAGCAGTATGCACCGTTTTTCGCAAGGCCTCGTCTTCTTTTGCAGCAAAATATCTCGCAACCAACACATTAGCACCTACAGATAACCCCATAAATACATTGGTTAACAAGTTAATAATCGATCCGTTGGAACCGACTGCTGCCAGAGAATTATCTCCCGCAAACTGCCCAACTACGATTACGTCTGCCGCATTGAAAAACAACTGCAACACACTGGATGCAATCAGTGGCAATGCAAATAATAATAATTTTCTTAATATGGATCCTTCGCACAGGTCCATAGTGTAGTTTTTCTTCATAACTCCCTCTCTGTTCAAAAACAGCGCCTCGAAATAGCGCTATACATTAAGGGCATAATATAACCCTTTCTTCTCCATCAGTTCCTGATGGGTGCCCTGTTCCGCAATTCCTTTATTGGCAATATACAGAATTCTATCTGCATTACGAATTGTGGACAAACGATGGGCTACAATAAAAGCTGTTTTATCTTTTATAATCACATCCAAAGCCTTTTTGATCAGATTCTCTGTTTCTGTATCAATGGAGCTGGTTGCTTCATCCAGGATAATTACCGCAGGATTTTTCAGCACAATTCTGGCAAAACACAATAGTTGCTTTTCGCCTGCTGACAATCCCTCACCACGTTCTTCCAGAACATGATTGTATCCGTCTGCGAATTTATTCACACAACGGTCTGCGTAGATTGCCTTTGCTGCAGCAATGCATTCCTCATCCGTCGCATCTGGACGACCGTAACGGATATTCTCCATGATGGTTCCCTTGAAAATAAATGGATCCTGCATAAGAACACCAACCTCTTTTCGAAGGGACTGTAAAGTTACATCACGGACATCCTTGCCATCCACCAATACGCTACCTTCCTGCACATCGTAGAAACGTGTCAGCATATTGATAATCGTCGTTTTTCCAGCGCCTGTTGGTCCTACTAAGGCGATAGTTTCTCCTGCACGCACATGTAGATCAAAATGTTCCAGGATATTTACTCCTTCCTCATAGGCAAAGGTAACATCATTAAAATCCACATTTCCCTTCACATTCTTCAGTGTAGTGCTTCCTTCCTGGTTCTTAATGGTCACAGGATAATCAATGGTATCAAATACCTGTTCCAGGTTAGAACTTACCTGCGCCAGGTTCTGGATAATAAAAGCAATCATTGTGATTGGTCCACTAAACTGGGACATATATGTGGTAAAAGTGGTCATCAAACCAACTGTAACTATAGAACTGCCATCCAACAACATTGCCAGTGCCACTCCATACAGACACAGTGTACCAATATTCCAAAAACTCTCCACAATTGGAGTGTTTAATTCATTTCGCATATAAATCTGCGTCCAACCATCTACACTTTCATCATGGATATGAGCATAGATTTTCTCGTTCATATCCGCACGATTGTAGTTTTTTACAACCTTCTCACCCATGATAGATTCCACAAGAAATGCTGTTCGGTTAGATACTTTTGCACGATGATAAGCAAAAAGCTTACGAATCTTATATCGCAAGGTAAACACGATTGCCATCATAGGCACTACCGTAATAAACACAATCAGGGTTAAGAGTGGACTCAGGTTCAGCATCAGAATGGTTACTACCACAATCTTAATAATGTAGATCACAAACATCATAATGAAGTTGGTAAAAAAGTTTGCCAAACCATTTACATATTCTGTAACACGCACCACAATCTTACCATTTGGACGATTATCAAAATAATCAAATGGTAGTTCCTGTAACTTATAGAAAATGTCTTCTCTTAATTCAGAAATCAATGTATGCCCTGTTTTACCCATTAATCTGGAATAGACAAAGGTAATGCCAATTTCCAGCGCCGCCAACAGCACCATAGAACCAATCATATACGCAAGGCTGGCGTAGTCGTCCTGTGGAATAGCCACATCTGTGATATATTTCAGTGCCTGCGCTGGTAAAAGTGCAGCCAACGAAGAAATAATCATAAGCAGCCCCACTAACAGGAATACTTTCTTGTGTGGCAATATGTATCTCAGAATTCTGCCCAGCTGCTTAATATCTATCTTTCTTTCAATGACTTCATCTTGAAAATAGGTATTTCTTTTTGCCATTTACATCACCCCACTTTCTGATGCAAGGCCATCAAAATCCACAACCTGCTGTCTCTGAATCTGCTGAATATTATAGACTCCTGCAAAATCTCCATTTAATTCCATAAGCTCAGCAAAAGTTCCGCGTTCAGTAATGACCCCATCTTTTAAGTAGATAATCTCATCACAATCCACCACCGATGATAATCTGTGGGCTGTAATGATGACTGATTTTTCTGGATATTCCTGCTTGATGGTTTCCAGCAATTTTTTCTCTGTATTTACATCCAATGCACTAGTAGAATCATCAAACACCAGGACTGGGGCGTCTTTTAACAATGCTCTGGCAATAGAGACTCTCTGCTTCTGTCCACCGGACAGACCAAGGCCTCTCTCTCCAACCACTGTCTGATAGCCATCACTCAAGGCACGAATAAATGCATCCGCCTGAGCGTTGGTAGCCGCACGGAACACATAGGAATCCTCTATCTCCGGATCACTGTAGGCAATATTAGACTCTACTGTATTAGAAAAAAGAAATACATCCTGAAACACATAGGAATATGCATTTCTTAGATTTATAAGGCTGTAATCCCGAACATTACGCCCATTAATTTCAATGGTTCCCTGGCATGTGTCATGAATTCTTACCAGACTCTTTAACAAAACGCTCTTGCCACTACCTGTATTTCCCACGATTCCAACCTTTTTACCATATGGAATCTCTAGAGATATATTAGAAAGCACCTTGTGTCCACCTAATTCCACAGAAATATCTTTTAGAGAAATATTCGGTTCTTCTATGGTGAATGTGCTCTTTTCGTCATCTGGAATCTTGGATTCATATTCCATAAAAGCTTTCATCTTCTGTCCTGCCACAATCTGCTGTTGCATCTGGAACAAAGTGTTATTAATCTGCGTAATATGGTCCATGATTTTCATAACATAAGCAGAACATGTGGCAATATATCCGATTTCCATCTGGCCCTGCATTACAAGTACCGCACCAATGGCAATGGTTCCAATATAAGCCACCTGCTTAATAGAACCGAAAACAATATCAAACTTTGAAGATAACCACACCTGATTGATATGAGAATCTCTCACGTTCTTGTTTGATTTATCAAACTTATCTCTCTCAATCTGTTCATTGGTAAAAGAACGAACCAGACGCACTGCTTCAATATTCTCCTGTACCGTCAGGTTCATCTGGCTGTCACACTCTCTGATTCTAGCGAAATTCTTTTTCGCTTTTCTTCGAAAGTTCATAAGCAGGACTACCAAAAATGGCATTAGGAATAATGGAATTAAAATAAACCACAGATTAAACGTAGAGAGCAAAAATACAGTGACTCCCAACACAAAAACGCTATCGATGATATTTGGAATCATACGACAGAACATTTCCTTAAACATAATTGTGTCACTGTTAATTATCTGAAGCAATTCTCCGGAATTGTATTCTGATATGGTCATACTATCCAGCTTCATTAATTTGTGGAAGGTTGCCACACGCAGATCCGTTTCCAGATTAAGACCAAGTCTCTGATTGCCTGTGTTTTTCAGATAAATCAGAACGATACGAATCAGGATAAACACCAGATACGTAGTTGCAATACTGAAAAACAACTGAAACGTCTGTACCTGACCATATTCGCCTGTCAGCAGGAATCCAAACACTCCACCAGAGCCTTCTTCCACTGCTTTTCCAAAAATAATATGATTTAATAAAATACCAGACAACATCGGTATCATTAAATCTGCTAATATAGCCACAAAACTAACCATCTGCCACACAATGGCCAATGGTATATTTCTCTTCCAATAGCGAAATCCAAATTTCAAAGTTTCCATACTATTTATCCTCTGTATTGCCATTTACATTTGCATATAATCATATCACTTGTGTTAGGTTGTATCAAATCTTTTTTACAATATATTTTACTATAATAAAAAAACTGTCATTCAACCCCTTCGATTGAACGACAGTCTATTTTTATTTGTATTCTGTTCCTTTGGTACATCTTCCCATATGGCAAAGAGCGATAACACCAGGACCTGTATGAGCACCTATAACTGGACCAACATCACTGATAATGACTTCTACCCCTGGGTATTCTTCTTCGACCATAGCTTTCACAACTTCCGCTTCTTCGAGACAATCTCCATGGGAAATGAACACATACTTCCATGCCTCCACATCGGCAGTGGCTTTCATATACTCAACCAATTCTTTCATTCCCTTTTTTCTACCGCGGGCTTTGGCTACATTCTCCAGTTTGCCTTCGCTGGTTACCACAATCATAGGCTTAATGTTAAGAATTGAACCTGCAACGGCTGCGGTAGCACTAACTCTGCCACCTCTCTGCAAGAAAAACAAATCATCTACGGTAACCTGATGATGTACTTTGTCTTTCATCTCCATTACGCCTTCGTATACTTCCTCAATTGACTTTCCAGCCTCTCTCTGAAGAGCCGCATAATGTACCAGAAGTCCCTGCCCTACCGAAGCACACAAGGTATCAATGTGAAACATCTTGCGTTCTGGAAACTCTTCCTGTAATTCCTTTAAAATCATTGCACCACTATTGTATGTAGTGGATAATCCTGATGAAAAACCGATGTAGAGAATATCAGCACCTTCTTCCAGGCTCTTTCTCATATGCTCCTCAAAATATCCTGGAGTAACGGCTGCAGTTTTGGCATTAGCACCATCTCTTAACTTCTGATAAAAATCTTTCGCTTCAATATCTCTATTAAGTACTGGTTCCTCACCATCAATGATGACTTCCAACTGCATAACCTTTAGATCATATGCGTCCTGCA
Organism: Lachnospiraceae bacterium; assembly: GCA_015057035.1. GTDB lineage: Bacteria > Bacillota > Clostridia > Lachnospirales > Lachnospiraceae > Roseburia. The sequence goes on from SVFC01000011.1 coordinate 17,226, forward strand.
TCTCCACTGGCAAATCGCAAGATGAATCTGTAAAAATATGAAAACTAGACATAATAAAAAACTCCTTGTCTATAAATTAGTTACCATTTAGAAATAACTTCTCTGAATTGGATTAAGGATAATCTGTTCTAGATTCCTAAAATTCTGTAGTTCTCGCTCTAATCGGTTTGGCAGATAGTGCGCTGCACTCTTCTGGAAATTATAAACCTTTGCTCGCTCTAACATCTCTACCACAAATTCAGAACAGTAATAGTATTTGTGTCTTCTGTGAATAATATGAATTCGTGATAATAATAACCCTATCAGATTATATCTCCATTCAAATCGTTTGCTCTGAAACTCTTCAATCATCTGTGCAATCTTATCGTATTCATCCTTGGATACGCTAAGTTTATAACAGATGCTCTTTGATACGATGTCTACATGCTTTCTAGGTCTTTCTCTTCGAAAGCCCTTGAAATTAAAGCTGTAAAATGTTTCCCCCTCATCATCTACGCTGATTGCCGCATGGCTGTAGCCACGACCAAGCACATAGTAAACCACCTTGGACCAAAAATCCTCATAGTTTACAAAAAGCACTGACACAGTGTATTTGTTATTCATATGTTATCCCCTCATTAATCGATGTAGTTTTTAAAACCACGTTACAAAGTTTATGATAACACACTATTTAGATTTTGACTACCCCTTTTCTAAAATTTTTATAAAATTAAATATGTCCGTTTTCTTTTAACCATGTGATTTCATCGCGAATAGTCTCTGCATATGGTCTTGTTGTATATCCCAATTCTCTCTGAGCCTTTGAATAATCAAAGGAGTTGTTTCTTGCAAGGTTATACACTGAGAAAGTTGTCATAAGTGGCTGTTTTCCTGATTTTGCAGCCATTTTTTCCATCAAAGCGGCAAGTTTGTAAGCAAGACCAAGTGGTAAGAACTGCTTGATTGGCTTGCAGCCTGATTCTTCGTTCAGAAGCTTGCAGAAATCTCTAAAACTTACTTCTTCGTTTGCAAGAATATAACATTCGCCTTTTCTACCCTTATCTGCAGCTGCGATTGTACCTGCTGCCAGGTCACGTACGTCACACAGGTTGAAGGAACCATCCATTCCCATTGGCATTTCCCCTTTTATGATGTCAATAACAGTCTTTGTTGTTTCACCAAGGGCTGGATCTTCTGGTCCAAGGATACCTGAAGGATGAACAACACATGCATTTAAACCATCAATGTTTGCTGCATCTAAAACTGCCTGAGTTGCAATTGCTTTGGAACGGCTATAACATCCAACTGTCTGGTCTTCGTCAAAGTACATAACTTCACGAATCTTGCGGCCTTTCTTTTCTTCTGGAATTGCGCCAGTAGAAGAACAATATACTAATTTTTTACATTCTTTATGATCTAAGCAGCAACGAATAATGTTCTTAGTTCCGCCTACGTTTACGTTCATTACTAATGGGCTGTAATCTGGTGTTACAGTTACGATTGATGCGATGTGAAGGCATATTGTTTCAACGCCATCTTCTACTGTGAAGAATCTCTGAACGTCTTCCATATTGCAAAGGTTTCCTTCCACTACTTCTACACCTTCTGGGATGTACTGGATTGCTTTGTCTCCTGGAAGTGCAAAGGCACGAACCTTGTCTCCTCTTTCTAATAACTGTCTACAAATGTGTCCACCTAAAAATCCTGCTGCGCCTGTTACTAAATATAATGTGTTGCTCATAATTTTACTCTCCTTTTTGATCCTGTTTGTTGTTCTTATTAATTATTTTGTTCGCTGTTGATGATGTGATAATACAGGAGAGTTATTTTTGAAATGTTCGCGAAATGTTAAAGTTTTGTTTAAATCAGAATTTTTTAATAAAAAACAAAGTCTGTCGCAAATCGCGACAGACTCTTAGTCATATCTATTAAACGCCCCACTTCTTTTTCAGTTTCCATCGAATCACCAGGAAACAACAGGTATGAACGAAGAACGTCACACCCCAGGAAAGTGGATATGCAAAATATACAGTTTCAATCATATGGAATGCAGGGTTTGTAAACATCACCGCAATCCAAAGTAAACGCAGACCACAAACACCCATTAATGCAACTATCATTGGAACCACAGAGCGTCCTAAACCACGAAGAACTGCTACCATACTGTCCATCATTCCATAGAAGAAATAGAAACAGCAAGCAAACATCATACGTTTCATACCGGATGCCACAACATCCGGACTATCTGTATACAATAATAACAACTGAGGTGCAAAGAAATAGATAATATTTCCTAACACAACCGATACTGAAAATACACAGGTCTGTAAGGTAATGACTATCTTGTTAATCCTATCATATCTTCCTGCTCCCACGTTCTGGCTAACAAATGCCACACCACCCTGAGAGAAAGCATTGACAATCACATTTAAAAATCCTTCTAGATTCTGCCCTGCCGTGTTGCCCGCAATGGCCAGCGGACCGAAACTATTAATGGAAGACTGAATCACTACGTTAGACAGAGAAAACAGAGAACTCTGAATTCCAGCAGGAAGTCCAATCTGTACAATCTGTCCTAAGATTCGCTTATCAATTCCCAAACCACTTCTTGTCAGGTGAATTGCACTACTCTCATTACCTAGACAGCGGAGAACCAACAGACAGGAAATGCACTGGGAAATTACCGTTGCAATCGCAACTCCCGCCACATCCCAACGAAATACAATCACAAAAATACAGTTCAGTACCAGATTAATAAATCCAGAAAATGCCAGGAAATATAACGGTCTCTTAGTATCTCCCACCGCTCTTAAAATAGCAGCTCCAAAATTATATAAAATAGTGGCAGGCATGCCAAGGAAGTAAAATCGCAGATACAATGTTGCCAGATCAATGACTTCTGCTGGGCTTTCCATCCAAACTAGAATCTGTCTGGCACAGACCTCACCAATAATTACCATAAGGACTCCACAGATTAAACTAACGGTAATGGCAGTATGGACGGTTTTACGTAATTCTTCCTCTTGTTTGGCCGCAAAAAACCTAGCTACCAATACATTGACACCAACCGATAATCCCATAAATACATTGGTCAGCAAATGTATTACGGAACTGGTGGAACCAACAGCTGCTAGCGAGTTATCACCTGCGAACTGACCAACCACCATAATGTCTGCAGCATTAAAACACAACTGTAGTACATTAGACGCCATCAGCGGCAGAGAAAACATCAATAACTTTTTCAAAATGGAACCTTCTGTTAGGTCCATCGTATAATTCTTTGTTCTAACTTGACTCATAATTTCATCCTACGAATTTCAAATTAAATTGCTTACCACTTATTATATTCCTTTTCCCAAAATAAGCAATATTTGACAAAAAATAAACGAAGCACCCCTTTAAGGAATGCTTCGTTTCAACTTATTCAATCTCTACAATGTCTTCCGTTTCTCAAAAAACTCATCAATCATCTGAACAATCTGCTCAGGTTTTGTAGTTTTTAAAATATATCCTTCTGGTTTTAATCCCATAACCTGCTGAATACTCTCGCGATCATTCTTGCTGGTTAAGAACATAACAGGAATGTTACTAAACTCTGACTCTGTACGAATCATCTCTAACACCTGTTTGCCATTGACTACTGGCATTTCATAATCCAAAAGCACCAAATCTGGACGATTGGTAGACAAATACTTGATTGCCATTGCTCCTGAATTCGCAAGGATTACCTGATAACGATCTTCTAACCAGCCCTTTACGCTACGAAGCATTGCACCAGAATCGTCTACTACGAGGACTTTTTTCTTGGTATGGTTGCCATAGAAGCGAATATATTCATCCATTTCACTAACAACTACCTTAATATCCACAGGTCTCTGATATTCCTTCTTTAATAAGTGTTTTGGAACAACTTCACGGATTTCTGCCAATTCATTAATGTCTCCAATAACGAAAAATGGAATATCACCTTCTACACCTTTGTCACGAACAAAAACCATTGCCTGCTGTTTCTTCAGCAGTTCTGAATCAGCATAAATCAAAATAGCTGAAATGGTTTCTTTTACAGCATTAATATCATTGATATCCGTACCAACGTTGATTACATTGTAATCTAACGCCTTGAACTGATCCTCCATCGATATATTCAAATAGCCTCGGCTCTCCGAGAAAATCAAAATGTTATGCATATCTGTTTGTTCCTTTCCACTACTGAGATATCTCATGTATTAATTCATCTGCCAGTCTCATTACATCTTCCATAGCCACATCTGCTACAAAAGCGCTTAAGTCTTCCACTCTGCTCTGGCATGTTTCAGGAAAGACGTATCCTTCCAACTCTGCCATAGCTTCATCTGCAGTATTTAAGTCAAAATTCTCCATTGCGTCACGCAACTGTTCCAATGCGTGAACCATGATTTCTACAGGCACATTTTCTTTGTCCTGATTACCAATTCCGTATGGAGCTAAAACCGACTTATAACTTCTATATAATAATAACACGCCAGGGGTCTTACTTTCCAGTATTTTCTGTTCTTCCGCATTACCCAATTGTTCCAATTCGTAGAACTGCTTTGACAATTCCATCGCACCAATCATTCGAGAAGTGCTCTTTAGAGCATGAACCTCTATGGTATAATCTCTTAACATGCCATCAGCCAGGAGATGTTCTACTTTTGTTGCCTTCTTATCAATCAGTTTATAGAAATCTCCTAAGAGACTTAGGAACATCTCTTTGGAACCACAGTTAGCAATTCCTTCTGACACATCCAGACCATCAATTTGAAGTTCCTCCCCACCTGAATCTGAACCTGTATCAGGCACACCAAGTGTTGCAACACTCGTAGCAGTTGGCTGGTCATACACAACCGTTCCAAGCGGCAACCACTTACGAATACAACCACATAGTTCTTTTAACTTGATTGGCTTTGGTACAAAATCAAAGAAACCATTATTGCGGAACAATTCCTGAGCCTCAACCGTGGCATTTGCGGAAAGAGCAATAATTGGAAGTTCCTGATAATATTCTCCTTCCAGCTTTCGAATTGCCTGTGTTGCTTCAATTCCGTCCATTACTGGCATCATATGATCCATAAATACCATATGGTACTCATGATTTTTCACTTTTTCTATCGCTTCCTTACCGTTGGTTGCAGTGTCAATCTGAATCTGAAGTGGCGCAAGCAAACCTTTTGCAACTTTCAGGTTCATCTCATGGTCATCTACAATCAGAATCTTCGCGTCTGGAGCAATAAAACACAGAACTTCTTTTTCATTTTCCACCACAATTGTTTCACCATTCATCGCCTGACAGAAATTCAAACTATATAATGGCTTATTGATTAGCGTTACTGGCATCCCCGATAAGTTCTGTCTCATTGGATTCTGTAATACACAGGTTTTTGTTTTCCAGATTTCCAATTTCATAGATTCCTCTGGAGTAAGCAGTTTCACATCATCCGTAAAGAATATGGTTACTGGTCTGGTTGAGTCTACCATTTCTTCGGAAGAAATCAGATTAAGTTCAAAAGCCTTAGCCAATCTTGCAAATTGCTCTGCAATATGTGTGCTATGGAATTTACCGCATACTACCGCCTGTTCTACCACATTTGCTTTTACTTCTGCAGCCTTTTTCTCTGACTCTATCTTCTGTGGGATTGTAAAATAGAAAGTACTTCCCTTACCATATTCACTTTCCACACCAATGGTACCACCCATAAGCTCTACTAACTGTTTCGAAATAGACAGTCCAAGACCTGTACCTTCTTTGTAGTGGTTCTTTTTCACATCCACCTGCTGATAATTGCCAAAGAGTTTTCCTAAATCCTCTTCTGCAATTCCTTGACCAGAATCTTCTATATAATAGGTAATCTTTACTTCATTTTCAGTAATCTCATCTGTACGAACCGTCAATTTCACATAACCACTGTCCGTAAACTTAATGGCATTATTCATAAGATTAATGATTACCTGACGAATACGCTGAGAATCTCCATATAGTTTTCTTGGGAGATTAGTATCAATGTCATACAGAAGCTCTATATCCTTGTCACCAATTCGATTCAAGAAAATCATCGACATATCGTTGAACGCCGACATTGGCTCGTAGGTATCTTCGACAATTTCCATTTTTCCTGCTTCAATCTTGGAAAAATCCAGAATGTCATTGATAATGGTGAGTAACGCATTTCCAGAACTCTTGATATTATTCAGATATTCTCTCATCTGTTCCGTCATATCCTCACGCAACAGAATGTCTGTCATACCTACAATTGCATTCATTGGAGTACGAATCTCATGTGACATATTGGACATAAATGCAGATTTTGCCTGGTTTGCATCCTCTGCTTTTTGTTTTTCCTCAGCCAATTGTTCCATCATTTCAAACTGATAGCTTACATCAATCAGCAGAAGACTGTAACCAATCACCTTACCATCCTGCTCTATTGGCGCCAGTTTCTTGGTAAAATGACTATCACCAATTCCAACGCAAGACTCTCCCTCCTGGAAAAACTGCAACACATCCTCTGGAAGTTTTTCATATTTTTCCAATCCAACTAACGAAGGAAAAGTTTCCTTTGCATAAGTATTCGCATCCAAAAAGCCATACATACTGTCCGCTAACACGAACACGTTCTCCGTGTGTTCCACTACCCAGTCACGTCCCTTGTCTGTTACACGGAAGAATTCGCCGCGAATTACCCCAAGGATAATGGATAAAATAGAAACAGATGCACAAATTGGCACTGGATCAAATGGCAAATGTACTATAAAGGCTAAGTGAGTTGCACAGGACACAATAAATTGCGCTCCACACAGTCTTGCAAGATTATATTTTTCTTCTTTCACCTTTACACGAAACATACGAATGGTAGTATATATCATTCCAGCAGTCAAGATAAGACATAATACTCCATTTCGCATCATATATAAGATTCCTGGAGATGTATTCACAATATTGACCCCGAGAATCCCTGTATCAATAACGGTAACTCTGTCAAACGCCAAATGGAATGGGTCTCCTGTCCAGATAACAAATAACAGGCAGGCTTCAATGATACCCCAGATTGCAAGCAAAAACGTACGAAGTCTTGTGCTACCAATGTCCATATACGTTACAAGAAACAGAATAAACGAAAAATAAAATACTGCATTACCAAAATACAACATCTTTAACATCGTAAATGCTGCATCATAACTATTTGTCCACAATAACAACAAATATGCGCAGTTAATGATAAAGCAGCCAATGTTGGTAAGCATAAGGCTCATGGCCACTTTACTCTGCTCTTTTTTAAATAAGGCAATACATCCTACTAGCGGAACACCAAGTCCCACCAACTGCACAAATGGTGCAATTACAAAAAATCCCATATTACTTCTCCTCTGTTGTTACCTTCATTTTCTTTCTCTTATTCGTTCTTGCCAGCATTAGAGCTGCAATCGTGTTAATTGCAATCGTAACTGCAATCCCTGTAAGAGTATTCATAAGGCCCATATCAAGAGTTCCTTCTTCCCCGAACCGGGTTAACATAGCCACCTGCAGGGTAAAGATAGATACAATTGCTTTTACCAAGTCGATATTCTTAATGGTAGAATACACGAAATTCTTTTTTCTGTATTTTACAACGTTCACAACCGCCATGGTAAAACAGTAAAACGTATAAGCCGCCAAAGCAATAACTACAATTTCATGGTACTCAATGGTCTGTTTCAATACAATTACCATATACATAATCACGGACACCGCAATATTTAATACCATCATAAGCCATCCGCAAATCCATGCACTAATGTTGGCTCTACGCTCTTTGGCTTCTTCTGTCAATCCCTTTCGTTGGGTCTGATATACCACTACGAATCGCATAAGACTCATAATCACGTTGTATCCTGCCATAGCATACAACCAAGGCGTATGATACACCAATCCTGTGATGGTCTTAAACACCGCAAATCCAATGCCGATAATCAACCCACGGTACATAGAAAAATTCATACGCAGTTCTCTATCCGTAAGATATCTGTGGGAATATTTATTGGAATGCAAACCTCTCTGAACTTTCTTTACAATTCGGGGAATTCTAGCACACACTACCACCAGACTATAGAATGCCACCGCATAAAAACAGGCGGCAATTGGATTCTCCCCCAGGTTATTCATAAATATAAAGATAAGACCTGCTACCGTCAGGTTAAATAACAAAAACACCACGAACGTCGACGGAAAAAGCAACGTAAATCCTATCTTTTTCCACTTCTTTATGGTTTCCTCATTTGGTTTATTCATTTCTACTCCTGTTTAATCGAACCGTAAACGTGCTTCCCTCTCCAAGTGCACTACTTACTGTAATCTCACCTTTGCATATATCAATAACCCTTTTTACTAACGCAAGGCCAAGTCCATTTCCCTTAGTTGCATGAGAGGTGTCTCCTTGATAGAACTTCTTGAAAATATTCTGTCCTACTTCTGGAGACATACCACAGCCCGTATCCTGTACCTGTACATAGACGTAAGCTTCATCCTGATACAAACGAATCGTAATGAGCCCACCTGACTCCGTGAATTTCAGAGCATTCGACATCAGATTATTCCAAACCAGACTTAACAGTTCCTTGTCCGCTTCTATGTAAACCTCTTCTTCCAGTTCTGTTTCCAGTTCGATTCCTTTTTTCTCCCATACAGACTCATGTTCCAAAACACACTCACACAACTGTTCACATACATCGAAACGTTCTGTATTAGGATATATCTGCTGATTTTCCAGCTTATTTAACTTCAAAATATTGGTAATAAGAATAGACAGGCTCTTAGTCTGTTCCACAATCGCCTTGCCATATTCCTGGCGTTTTTCCTCAGGCACATCCGGTCCCTGAAGCAGAGTTCCATAATTCTGCATTACAGCCATTGGAGTCTTCAGTTCATGAGAAACATTGGATATAAAATCCGTACGCAAGGTTTCTACCCCTGACAAATCTTCAATCATATGATTGAGAAGCGTAATCACTTCATCAAATTCGTTTCCACTATCTGGTCCCTTAATGTATTCAATTCTTGTAGAAAAATCTCCAGCTACTACTTTATCCAAAGCTTCCTGGATTCTCTTCATCGGTTTTGTAACTGTAACTTTTCGATAGATGGTATCTGCAATGGTAAACAATATTGCGAGAAAAACAATATTCCCTGCCACAATCCAGCGTGCGTGTTCCCCATTCAAGGTTCCACTCTCTATGTAACTAAAAAACAGAATAAAGTTACAGACGATAATAAAAGTGAATAATGCCGCTCCCATAGCAAAACGGCTTAACCATCTTAATAGTTTTTTCTTCATACATCCCCCAGCACATCTTACACAAACTGCTTATTTAATCACCGCTTTATATCCCAATCCGTGCACTGTTACGATTTCAAAATCTTCACAGGCAGACATCTTATCACGAATCTTGGTCATATATACGTCTACCGTTCTTGGACCAGAAAGTGATTCTGCGTCCCAGAATTCTTCCATCAGTTTGGTTCGTGTAAAAGTTTTCTTAGGATAAGATAAAAGTTTATAGAGAATATCAAACTCTCTTACCGTAAGCACGATTTCTTCTCCGTCCAGATATGCACTGTGTTCTTCCGCGTCCAACACCAATTTTCCGATTTCCAATTTCTTATTGGTATTAATCTTGGCTCTGCGAAGCAAAGCCTCCATACGAAGCAGAAGTTCTTCCAAATCAATTGGTTTTATCATATAGTCATCAATGCCTACACGAAAACCTTTTCTCTTTGACTCAAAATCATCTCTAGCAGTCATAAAAATAATTGGAATCTCTTTGTTCATATCTCTGACATTTTCCGCAAATTCGTAGCCATCTGTACCAGGCATCATAATATCCGAAATAATCAAATCGAATACCGTTTCATACATTTTGTCATATGCCTCTTCTGGTTCAAGGGCTCCCTGTGCCTCAAACCCATTCTGATTCAAATATGCACATACCGTACGATTTAGATCTTTGTCATCCTCTACTACTAAAATCTGAAACATATATACCTCCTAAAACTCACATTATGTCGCATTCTAAGAAATACCCTACCATACAGATGTTTCTAAAATGTTAATGTCACACTCACATTAAATATTTTTATAACACCAGTAAACATGCATCATTTCCTCATGGGTAATCTGCTCCTTGGAGTAATGCATCTTCTTAACGATTTCCATATATCGATTCCAGTCATCTTCGGATACCTGTGGATAGTTTTTCTTGAGAACCTCTTCCAGCATAGCATCTGTTAACTGTCCATTCTTCCAATTGGTAATACGCATAATGCGCGCGATGCGCTTATTCATACGTTTTACAGCTTTTCTAGTTTGTTCTCCGTCAATTTCCCTCTTTAAGACATAATCGTAGTATACCAAAGCCAACTTACAGCCATAGATGAACCCAAATACCAGAATCAATACACCTGCAGCTTTGAAGATATTCTCCCACAATTCTTTATTCTCAGCAGTTCCTGCTCCACCGCCTTGTTGCGTATCACCACCTGAATTCTCCGTTACAATTGACTCCGTTGGTTGTGTTTCCGTTGGATTCTCTTCCGTTGGCTCGGTTTCCGTTGGCGCTGTTTCCGTTGGTTCTGTTTCTGTTGGATCTGTTTCTGTTGGTTCTGTTTCCGTTGGTTCTGTTTCCGTTGGATTCGTCTCTGTTGGTTCCGTTTCTGTTGGATTTTCCGAAGATTCCTCTGTATCCTTCTTGGTTGGAAGATCTCCCGTGGAATCCTCATACCCTTCTGTTACTTCAATCGGAACCCATCCGATATTTTCCAAATAGATTTCTGCCCAGGCATGACCACTGTAGTCTTCCACTTTAGCCACATATTTGCCTGCATCCGCATCCAGCTTATAATCCGAAGGTCTGACAATATATCCGGACGCATATCTGGCAGGAACGCCTAACTCCTTAAAAATCAATACCGCAGCACTGGCATAATGCATACAATATCCTTCTTTTCCTCTGGTTAATGCGTATTCCACTGGATCCTCTTTGGAAGAGATTTTATCCAAATCCAGGCTATAATCTAGTTCCGCAGCCAAATATCCACGAACATAAGCTGCCAGTTTCATTCGATACATATTTTCTAATAACGCTTTCAAGCATTCCCCATCGTACGTAATCGTAGATGAATCAAGCCACAGCGACTCTTCTGTTGGGCGAGACACCTGCGTTTTGATAAAATATGCAGCATCGTCAATAAAATCTATATCATCGCTTCGTTCGGTATATTTTTGAGCCACCTTGTTATACCACAGCATTTCGTCATAGCCGCCACTGAATTTGGCATAATAAGTGTACTTAGACAAATCGACCAAATCTCCAAATCCACCAACTTTTGCGGTTATCTGCTTATCTGTGATATTTTTCTTAATCAAATAGTCGCCTGTAAAAGTATAGTTCTCGTCCATAGTTCTATAGGTGAACATATATGGCAAATACACTGTGTCACCTGTTGTAGAAACATAGTTGACATCAACCATTGCCGCTAATTTGTCATAGGTTGCGCTATATCCTAAAATGAAAAATGGATTCGAAGACAAAATCTGTGCTATAGCACTTTCTGAATATCCAGCGTCCTCACAAGCCTGACGGAATATGGTTCTATCCCAGCTCCAGGAACCATTCTGATAATCTGTGGCGCAAAAGCCTCTTAGATACTGGTTGGTTTGAGGTCTGGTTCCAGTAGAAATCTTAAACATAACCTTGCCTGTATAGTTAGGCTTATGGTTATCTACATGTTCCTTATTCACCACAAAGTCCAATTGCAGGAAATTATCCAGCTGAATCGTCGGGAACTCAAAATCTTCCCACCAGTTCTCAATCACTTCTCTTCCCGTAGAGAATTCGTCTATTTCTTCATCAAACACCATCTCTGCAGCATTAATACTGATTACTGCCATAACTATTACCACCACTTGGCGAAGCAGTTTCGTCCCTTTGGGAATCATAAACATAAAAGCTGCCACAAAGATACAAATCAGACCTGCTGGTTCTGGAGATGTTCCTACCAAAAACTCCAAAAACACGGCTAAAACAGGCAACAAAATCATCAAAACAGGACGTTTCAAGGAATTCGACATCCCCCAAAGCGCCATCCAGAGAATCATATAAACTGCAGTCAATACATAAGGCACATACTCTTCTTCTCCTGCTGGAAGACTCAAGTTCGTTCCCTGATATGGATTAAATCGATACAAATAAGTATTTACCACCTCAAGAACACCATCGTATACCTTTTTATGATGGATGAATATGTACCCCAATGGAAATAGCACTCCCGCAACAGAGGCAATCATATTCCAACGTTCTCCAAAACGATTCAAAAGGCCACTGGCAGGAAGCCACAGCAAAACTACATATAATCCTAAAAGTAGCAGGTTCACTTCCGCATAAGATGGGAACTTCTCTCCAATAATCTGCAAAAAGGCAAACCAAACCAAGCCTATGGAAACCCATAGGCTGATTGTGTCCACAAACCATCTTTTTGTGAGTGTTTCTTTATTCTCTTTATAATAATAACTCCAATTGTTCACACTCATCTTTTATCTTCTTCACATCTATTTTTTCTAATAATTGTCCATCCTGATAAATCTCCAGATGGTTATTTACACAAATATCTTTGCGATACAATTCATTTTTGAATTTCTCACGATATTCCTCTCGTATGTCTTTTTCATTTTGAATTGCACCGTCATTTAAATAATGCACCATAAACAGGTAAAAACTTTCTTCGTCATCTACACGAATTCTTCGAATATCGCCTGTTAATCTGCTCATCCATGCCACAAAATGAGGAATTTTTCTGTCCATAAGTCCAAAAGAGAGGCTTGCAGCAATCTCCAGATATCCTGAAGCATATTCTTCCACATCCTTAGCCTTCATTTCCTTCATATCCAAAAGAAGAACTATAGCGCACGCCTTTGGAAGACTATTCTCCCTGACAACCAAATCCTCGATTTTGGCACTTAATTTCCAGTGAATGCTCTGAAGCTTGTCTTTTTCTCTGTATTCACGAATCTCAAAGGTTTCTCCAGAGTCATGTCCTGGACGAAACTCATCATACACATCTGCATCCCCCAAAAAGTTCCTGGTGCCTTCCGTAGTCTCCATAACAATAGAATGCATTTCTGGAAGGATCAGAATCATTCCATTTTCTTTACACTTCTTCTTCATGGAAAAAAGTCCGAAAGTAGAATAAAAACGAAGCTTGGTCACTTCAATCTCATGACGTCCCGCTCCGTTTATGATGACTGCGAATTCATAGTTGTTCGTTCCTGCACTAACCTGGGGAATTGACAACCACTGCGTAGTACTTTTCGTCGCAAGGGAACTGTGAATTCCGACCTTTATATCCATTCTTCCCGATGAAAACAGACTCTTATTGCTAATACGAAACACTAACGGTACCGGTTTATTGGTATCTACCATACTCACTGGAATCTCCAGATGACATCTGGTAGTAAACTTGCGATAAAACACTTCCAACACAGAAAATCCCAATAAAAGAAGCAATGCAAAGGCCAGCGTTATCATTATTGTATTTTCATATAAAATGCCATAATAGAGACAGAAAGTCGTCACTATCAGGCTAATTAACAGTCTAACCACGGTAATCCTTCTTCTCCATATATGTTGTTGGTTGTTTTACTTTTGTGAGAATATCTGTTAGAATCGCATCTTCTGTCACATGAGATACTCTCGCTTTTGTATTCAGTACCAGTCTGTGTTTTCCCACATCTTTAAACACCTGATACACATCTCCAGGTGTTACATAATTTCTCTCACGAATAAAGGCCCACGCCTTTGCCATACGAACCAATGCAATGGTACCACGAGGACTTAATCCCAATTCTACGTATGGATTTTCTCTGGTTGCCTGCACCAGTTTGCAGATATATGTATAGATATGGTCATGCATATATACGTTCTCTACCACGTCCTGCATCTGAATCAACGCCTCGGGATTTAAGATTCCGCGAATCTCTTCGATTCCTTGTCTTATACTCTTGCCTTTGGCAATTTCAATCTCATTTTCCATATCTGGATATCCCATGCTAAGACAAATCATAAAACGGTCTAACTGAGATTCTGGCAGCAACTGTGTACCTGCACTTCCCTTAGGGTTCTGGGTTGCCATAACAATAAATGGCTTTGGAACCGGATGACGAACACCATCAATGGTCACTACATCCTCTTCCATAACTTCCAGAAGGGCAGACTGAGTCTTTGGGGAAGTACGATTGATTTCATCTGCCAAAAACAGATTGCACATAATTGGTCCTTCTTTGTATTCAAAAGTTCCAGTCTCTTTTTTGTACATGGAAAATCCCAGAATGTCCGCAGGCATTACATCAGGAGTAAACTGTACTCGCTGATTCTTCAACCCCATAGCATTGGAAAAAGCCATGGCCAACGTGGTTTTACCCACGCCTGGAACGTCTTCAATCAGTATATGTCCTCTTGCCAGAATTGTAGCAAAAGCCTTTTGAATACACTCATCCTTACCCTTTACTGCTTTTTTTACCTCATTAATTACATACTCCGAACATTCATAAGGTGTTGCCATATTTATTCTCCTAACGTCTTTCTAAAGAATGCCAGTGCAGCATCCTCATATTTTTTTGCATCCACGCAATGACTCATTCCGTGTCCTGCACCTTCCACCAGCACCAATTCCACGTTTTCCTTACACGCCTGAAAACATTCCTGGCTCATGGCGCAAGGAACAAACCTGTCATCATCTCCGTGAATAATTAAAATCGGAATCTTACTCTCTCTAACGGCCTCCACCGCAGAGGTTTCTTCCAAATCGAATTTTCCAATCCATCTGGCTGCATGTTTTGCAAGCCAATACACTAATCCTACCGGAAAATTCATATCTTTGATTACTTTACGAATGACTGCCTCTGGTGATGAATATGGACAATCCGCCATAATTCCCCTGACATTTTTTGGAAGGCCCATATTAGCGGTCATAAGCACGGTTGCCGCTCCCATCGACAACCCTGCCAGAATAATCTGCACATCCATGCCGAATTTCTGCTGTGCCCATTCCACCCAGCTGAAACAGTCATATCTTTCTTTGATACCAAAAGTAATGGTTTTTCCTTCGCTTTTTCCATGTACACGTTGGTCCACCAAGAGAATGTTATAGTGTAGGGTTTTGCTATAGAGAAAAATCCCATTCCCATCCCGAAGAGAGGAACATCTGTATCCATGGAAAAAGATAATGAGCGGTGCATCATCTCTGCGATGATAATATCTGCCATATAATTTCAGACCGTCATGGGAAAACACACTGACTTCTTCATAGGAATCTGCCATTACCTTATCCACGCATCTGCTAATCACCTCATGATAAGATACATACTGCTCACCTTTTGGAAGGTCACGCTCATCTCCCATATGTCTCTTATTGCCTGAGAAACAGATATCATATACCACATACAACGCCACTACAAACAGCAGTAAAACACCTGCTGCAATCCATATTACTACCATTACTACCTCAACATTACGAAATTACTACTTTTCTGCTTTCACTTTCTGCTTAGCTGCCATAACCATCGGAATCAGTGTCAGAACGCTTAAAATTCCTGCAGCAAAGAAAATCACTGCCGTTGGAGCCATTCCAGGCTTATCATCAATCATTACTGGATTGCCAAATCGCTCGATTAAAATACTTGCTGCGGAAGGTCCAATTACCATAGGAATCATAACGTTAAAGACGATACGAACACCTTCATACTGTCCGAAGTTGCCTTCTGGATAAAGTCCCTTTGACCAGGCTGTAGTTGTTTGCACCACCAAAACATATCCGACTCCTGCAAGAATAATACCCGGCAATAACATAACAATATTGCTACCTGCAAAACCGATAACACCAAGTCCAATCACCGAAAATACCACACTGGCTGCAATCATTTTCACATGCTGTCCTTTATTGATTAATTTAATCGCTGGAAGAGTTGCAAAAATAGCAAGTCCTAAACCAACGCCCTGAATAATTCCTGCCATTCCTTCATCATATCCCAGGGTATAGATAAAATAATTACCGATATGGGTATAGTAGAAATTAAAGCAGATAAAATACACACAACTAATTAAGAAAACACAAAACAGTTCTTTGTTTTCTTTAATATTCTTAAAGTTAAATACTGAGAAAAACTGATGCCAGAAGCCTTTCTGATCCTTGTTTGGAGAAATTCCATCTGCTTCTCTCATAAAAATTAAACCAATCAAACCAATGATAATTACAAATACGCCAACAATGATAAAAAATGCAAAATAATCCAATGCCGCAATCAGAATTCCGCTAACTACAGTACCCACAATTGTTGCAATAATAGGAAGTGCTGCAAGAACCGCTCCAATCTGTCCACGGTTTTTGTCATTGGATAAGTCTGTAGTCCAGCTGCTGAATGCCGCATCATTTCCCATACTTCCGAAGAAACTCATTAAGGCATCCATTGCAATTACCATAATTGCCGCTACCACAAGTTCATTCTTAGGCAGGAATTCGGTTACACCAAACAGAATGGTAAATACACCCCATAACATGTATCCAATAAATACAAATGGTTTTCTCTTGCCAAGACGGTCACTCCATGTACCAAAGAAAAAAGTACTAAACGTAGTTACAATAGAAGATACTGCAACCATCCAGCTTACAATCCATGGATCTGCCGCAATCTTTGCATACACGAAAGTGTTAAACCACTGATTTTCCACACTCCAGCATAACTGACCTGCAAGCCCTAAAATCCATATGAGCGCCCAGGTTTTTCCGCTAATTTTCTGATTTAACTTATTATTTTCCATTAGTATTCCCCTTTTTTACTCTCTTATTCTCTATATTATTTCTCGCCATTCTCGTAAAAACGATGCTTATTTTCATACATCATTTGATCCGCTTTTTTGATAATTTGGTCTAGATGAATTCCCGGCCCTGCAGCATATCCTGAAGAAGCAGACAATCTAATCTTGGTATTTTTCTGAATCTTTTCCAACTCGCCCTGCCATTCCTCGATTTTTCTCTGGGCCGACATCTCTGTGCCACCACGCATAATCATGACAAATTCATCACCACCAATGCGGTATGCATTATCAAACTGATTGGAAACCAGCTTTATGGCATCTGCAATGGAAGTAATGAGCTCATCCCCTGAACTATGTCCTAGTTCGTCGTTTGTCTTCTTCAAACCATTAATATCCCAGAAAATAACAGCAACTGTATCTTCATGAGCATAACTTGCTGACGTCATACTAAGATACTTGTTTCTGTTAAATACACCTGTCATTTCATCTAATTCCGCCATAGATTCCATCTCATGCATATATTTCATATTGTCACGGATAATTGTAGAAATTGTAGAACAAATAACTGCAAATCCCAGACAGATTACACTTCTTGGTAATACAAAATAAAGTGGCAACGTCCACCAGGTTCTATCATTGACTTCTGTCAGGGTGAAATTGCCTGCAGCATCCAGATACTCTGACAATGGAAGGCCGGACAGGAGCACCATATTACAGTCACATAATCCGTAATAATATCCCACATATACTGTAATCAAAATATTTACAACGGTTAGAAGATACGCATACACCATAACTCGCTTGGACGAATACATGCTGCAATAGATAATTGGCAAAAGCATTACCAAATACGCATGAAACGTAAGTGTCGTTGTAATCACCGTGGTTATTGCAAACACCCAGAAAATCAATACATACTTCACCCAGTCTGATTTCAAGTCCATTTTTGCAAATACCAAACATCCAATACCATAAAATGTTACAGAAACTGTGGTTGCCACCACAAACAACTTCGTATCAAAAGGGAACCATCCCAAAAGATTCCCAATTAACATAATACAAAGCACCAGAATCACAATTGTCATACCTCGAATGGTATACTTATTTGCAACTGCTTCTGGATGTCTTCCCACATCTTTTTGTTGTAAATTATTGTTCATCATATACTTTCCCCACAAACTCTCTTAGAACTCTTTCATATCTCTCTACATCTACATCAATACACTGTGCATGTCCCGCTCCATCAAAAATATGAATCTCTTTATACCCCTGTGTTGCTTCATACATCTTCTTACTATGCCAGTTATGTACAAAATCATCATCTCCGCCATGAATAAAGCAAATTGGAATGGTATTATCCTTCAAGTTGTCGATTGGACGAACCTCATGGAAGGAAAATCCAAATAAAACCTTGGCAAAAACGGATGCAATTTCTGCTGTCCAGCCTGGTAAATGGAATTGTTGTTTGCATTTCCATTTTAATACATTCAGGATATCTCCATATCCACAACCATTCACGATAAAGTCAACCTTAGGATGATACTTCAACGCCTCAATCTGGGTACCTGAGCCCATGGACTCTCCGTGAAGTCCTAGCTTAATGTCTTCCCCGTATCTCGCATAGGTATCTGCAATGACTGCCATTAAGTCTCTAGCTTCTTTATGTCCAAAAGTTGTTACCGTTGGCTTGTTTGCCCCGTGACCTCTCTGATCGTAAATCACACAGTTAAATCCCATTCTGCGGTACAACATCGCATATTTGTACATTCCATATCTGCTACTGGTATATCCATGAGAAAGTACCAGATACTGCTTGCTCTGTGGATCTCCTGGCACGAAACCCACATACAATTCATATCCGTCAAAGGATTTGATGGTATGTTCATTCTCAATCTTCACTTCTTCTCCTGCCATAATCGGCATATTAACCAGATACTGGTATGTTTCCTCCAAAGTATGCACTCTCGGCCTGGTTGCAAACCTTGCCATTAGTGAGAAAAACACTACTCCGATAATCAAAACTACTGCGAAAATTCCCAATACATATTCCATAATTTTTTCCTGATATATTCCCTTAAATTTACTTTTAAGTCTACTGACCCAATATAAAATGATTATACTCTATTCGGTGGCATTATTCAACGTTTCCAGCTTGAATACATGTAAATCTACGACAAAAAAGACGTACACTTTGAACTAAAGTGTACGTCTTATAGAAAGGGTTATATTTGTTTATTTGTTAGATAAAAATTATTTGTATGTTTCCATAGCTTCTTCCATGGACATGCCTTTTTCGATTGCTTCTTTACGCTGTGCGTTTACAGCCTGGATTTCCTTCATACGAGGGCCAGATAATTCATAGCCCTTCATTGCCCAAAGAGTAAGCGCCCATGCAACCATAGGAATGATACAGAACAATGCGATTACTACCCAGTTCATTCCTTCTACATATGGAGAATCAACGTCTGGAAGGTCTGACACTCCGATTGTCATAAGAGCTATTGTTACTACTAATGAAGCCATTGATGATACCAATTTGTCTACTAATGAGAACAATGTACCGATGATACCAGGAACATATTTACCTGAACAATAGGTTTCATAGTCTGAACAGTCCGCTACCATTGGGATAGGCATATCTGCTGTTGAATAGTATGCACCATAACCAATGCCAAAGAACAGAACAAATAAAACTGTATAAAGGTTAATAGCAAGTTTACCATCTGCCATAAGACTTAAATTGAATGCTGGGTTACCAGGCTGCCATAATGCAAGGATAATTACTACGCCAATATATGCTATAAGTGCTACTGTAACATATCTCTGAAGAGATGCTTTCTGTCCGAGTTTCTGTGATGTATTTACGGTTAATCCAAAGAATGGAGCAGAGAATATATAACCAACTACCATCATTGGTAAATAGAACTGACTATAGTCACCCATCATACAGCCATATAACATACAGAGTACTGCACCGTTTGTAGCAACTGCAAGAGCTAATTTACATCCACCACCTGCAACCATAAGGCGCTGTAATGGTTTGTTGTTTTTAATTAACTCGATATATTCAGAAATCTTTGTAGCTTCCTGCTTACCACCAATACCGAAATATTTTTCGTTATCTTTTTCTGCAATACCGATAATTGCAAGAATTGTAAGAATGATAGATACTACGATACCAACTGGAGTGAAAATCTGATAGAATTCAGGAGTTGTATAACCATTACCCATACCAGCAATAATTGGAGCAAGAACCTGCATTGCACCCATACCAACTAAAGATGCAATGGTATTAAAAATTGTAAATAAAGGTCTCTGTTTTGGGTCGTTTGTAAGTACTGTCTGTCCAGAACGTGTTACAGATGTTTGGAAAGTATAACCAATTACCCATACCGCATATAAAAGAACGTATGCTACATAACGAAGTGCCATCATGGTTTCTGGAATCATAGGTGTAACCAAATAAAGAATCAGCACAGAGATTGCCATGATTGCATTACCCATTACCATAAATGGACGGAACTTACCGAATCTGGTATTTGTGCGGTCCATAAGCGCTCCGATGATTGGGTCAGTGATAGCATCGAATACTCGCATACCTGTAACCATTAATGATGCAAACATCAATGCGATACCTAATACACCATTACCAAAGTATGTAATATAAGATAAAATTAATACGAAGTACACATTTGTCGCACCATTGTTCATTGGGAACAATGCCAACTGGTACATCTTCGCTCTATTTAAAGATGTATTCTGATTTTCCATAGTTCTATTCTTTCCCTTTCTTTCGAATCAGCCCTCCACCTGTGACAGTGGAGGACCGTAAATTTAAAAACTATTCTTCTGTCTTTTCTACAACTGGCGCTGCTACTGCTTCACCTGCTGGAATATATACGTATGCTTTTTTGAATTTGCTTCTCTTAAGAATCCAAAGAACTAAGGAAGCCGCAAATACTGCCCATAATACAACAGCAATTGTTGTTGTAAGTGGAGTGATTGCTGGAGTAACTGCTTTAATTGTTGTGTTAGCACCGATACCATTCATAGCCTGTGAGTTTGCAATTGCATATAAGTTGTGGTGACAAGCCTCTTTCATAGCTGTTGCAAGAACTGGGTCATTTTTATATTCTCTCAGTACGTCTGTAATCATAAATGCCATCATAGAGTCATATGTAGTTGTACCACCCATAACACCATCTGGACCGTTAACCATTGAGTTCAAAACGTTGTCTGTAATCTGGAGACCGTTACATTCCCATTCTCCATTCATAATGCCTTTTACAAGGTTTGTGTTAGCGCCTGACCACTGTGTACCCCAACGAGTATAAGCCATCATAACACCATTTCCGCCTCTGCCAGTAGCTACGAATTCGCCCTTATCATTCTTAACAACACCCTGAGAAGATTCAAGACCACCCTGGAATGCTCTTAAGTAAATTTCACGAGCAGACTGTTCTGTTAACCATACACCAAGACCGATACGATCCTGTTCACAGTCGTTTAACGCAAAGTGTTTGTATACTACGTATACACCATTAGATTCAATACCACTTACTTCGTATCTTCCGATTTCACCAGAAAGAACAGAGTCTTCTGAATAGTACTCGAAGTTACGTCCTGAGTATGGACTTCTGTGTGTGTTTGCACCTGGTCCATAGAGGAAGGTTACTTTTGCTGCCAAGCAGTCTTCACCTACGATGTTACCGATTTCATATGCTAATGCTTTGTTGAATGTAGCTGCAAGTACGTCTTCTGATGTAAGAGCTGTTGTTTCTACACCAAGTCCGCTACCAAATAATGCTACTGTTAAGCCCTGAGGACCGTTTTCATCACGTGTACCAGGAGCCTGAACTGATTCGATTGGCATTGTCCAGTGGAAAGAGTCACCGATCAGAGAAACCATATCTTCAAATGTTAACTGATCTAATAATTTATCCCACATTGGATCATCATAATCTTTACCAATTAAATCAAAAAGTTTTAATCCATTATTAGCGCCAAGTGTTGGCATTGTTGCGGTTGCATTTGGATCTGTTACATACTGCTGATCCTGTAATGCTTTGATTAAGTATTCATTTAATGTAATCTTAACTGTCTTTTCAAGACTTGGCATTGTTTCTACCCAGTTGTTACGAGACAGATAAGTAACCTTTGTACCTACTGCATCATTTCTGTTAGGGTCAGAAGAATCCAATTTGTTTTCAATTTTAGCGCCTGAATCGCTAGTTGCGTATGTTGTATAGTCTAACTCTGGGTTATTCCATGTGCATACTAAATCTTTGTTACCATCTTTGTCCATACGGCCATCTGTGTTTTCTACAGTATAACCTTTTGCTGCTAATACGTTATTAGCTGCGTTGTGAGCATCTGTAGCTGCTGTGAAGTAGTAATCACCAGCGTCTAAGATATATGTACCATATCCATAAGCATCATAACTTGCTACATAATCACCATCAACTTTAATTGTTAATGTTTCAGACTCGCCTTTTTTCAGGATGCCTGTCTTTTCAAATCCAACTAACTGAACTGCTGCTTTTTCTACATGGTTCTGTTTGTCGTATTCTGTGTATGGGCTAGAAACATAAATCTGTACAGTTTCCTTACCATCTTTTTCACCAACGTTTGTTACTTTTACAGTAATGGTGTAAGTCTGTGTTGCTTTGTCATAGTTTAATGTCATATCACTATATTCAAAGTTAGTGTAGCTTAAACCATAACCAAATGGGAATGCTACGTCATCGCCGTATGCATATTTACCAGCATTACCTGTACCCATTACATAATCTTCATAACGTGTTTCGTAGTATTTATATCCTACATAGATACCTTCCTGGTAAATCATATATGTATCTGCATGTCCAGGAATCTTGCTTAAATCACCCTGATACTGAATAGGTGTAAAGTTCTGCATAACTGGGCTTGAGTAGTTGTCGAAGCAGTATGTATCTGCAAGACTACCAGATGGGTTTACTGTACCGTTGATGATATCAGCAACGGCATCAATACCTGTCTGACCTACGCCACCAATCCAAAGTGTAGCATCTACGCCATATTCGTTGTTCTTTAAGAAGTCAACCTGAAGCGCGTTAGATGTGTTGATTAATACGATAATCTTGTCAATCTTGCCTTCATCTTTTAACTTCTTGATGTTTTCCATCATTTCTCTTTCGATTGCATTTAATGCAAGGTAGTTCTTACCATTGCCTAATGTATGATCGAAATAGCTGTCTGCACCTTCTCCACCGATACGTGATAATACAACGATTGCTGCATCACCGTATTCTTCGATAGATTCTAATACACCTGCAGTTTCTGTATAAAGAGACCATGGAGCTTCTACGATTTCAGCTGAGCCGTAACCTGAAGCTGTGGCAGAGTCCTGTACAACGGCACCAGCATTACCACGGGTGTAATCCTTTGCAGCACCTGTAGAGTAGAACTCCCAAAGTGTTGGGTTAACTTTGAAACCACCAACTTCTTCCATAGCCTGTTTTAAATTGTGGCTCTTAGAAGCGTCTACGTTACCTGAACCTGTACCACCATATACGATGTTTACAGATGATGTTGAGAACAAGCTGATTTTTGCACCTTTATCAAGTGGTAATGCACCATTCTCGTTTGTTAAAAGTGCAGCACCTTCTGCTTCAACCTGATATACAAGCTGAGCACCAGCTGCATTTCTGTCTGCTTCTGTTGCGAATTCGCCTTTGAAGTACTGTGCATTTGGGTCTTCATTTACTAATTCCCAGAATGTACCGCCTGCAAATAAAACGATTGTGTTGTCAAACATTGTGCACACTACTGCAACTACAGTCATAATAATTGCAAGTGGCGCGCTAACACAAGCAAAGATAGACCAAGGTCTAACTGCTTTTCTTTTAGCTTTTTTGTAAGCTTTTTTGCGAGCTTTTAACTCTTTCTTTGTTTCCATCTCTTTTTCTCCCTCTTTTTTTATTACATCCAGTTTTTTGTATCCACTTTCTGGACCACATATTCTGGGTGTGATTCATTAGTTCTGCAAATTACAGCGTTATCTGTCAAATCACCTGATTTCACTTCAAACTTGTTATCCCCATCGATTAATGAGACTCTAAACTTAAATACAGGTTTATCTGTCTGCTTCTTGGTTTCTACAAGTTGTCCATTATGATAAAGTGATACTTCCGACTGGTTAGAGTACACTGTAATTTCCTGTGATGCATTCTTACGATATACAAATCGTTTTCCTGCGATGTAAACGAATGGATCCTTCTTGTTCCAATATGCTTTGTACAAATAGAAGCAATCCTTTTTCGTCTTTCTGTCAAAGGTCACCATACCTTTGTGGTTCATACCAGGTTCACCGCCCTGATTTCTTGCATCTGCTGCAAAATCAAACATATTCCATATGTAGGTTCCCCACATATATGGATGACGCTTGAAGCATTCCAGCATATATTCGTGATAAATATTCTGATATTCTTCGGTGTTATCACCACGTTTTGCTCTTTCGCTATGAAGATTTGGCATACCTTCTGCGCCGTATTCCGAATATCCTAAGCATCTGTTTGGATATACAAGATGATAGAACCCAATCCATAAATCATTTAACCAAAGGAATGGAACGTACCATCCGAGGTACAGGTTCCAAGCCACGATATCTGTAATCTTAGTAACTCTGTTAAATGGTCCGCACATAGCATAACAAGCCATCGTAGTTGGTCTTGTTGGATCCATTTTATGTACGAAGTTCTGCAGAGACTTATGATTATCAAGCATGTCCTTCTTATCGGTTACTTTGATAGTAATCTCGTTAGAAATACCCCAAGTAACAATAGATGGATGATTATAATTCTGTGCAATCAGTTCCTCCATCTGATCATGGGTATTGGCATTACCTTCTGGCATATGGTGTGAGATATATGGGATTTCTGCCCATACAATCATACCCTCTTTATCACATAAATCATAGAAATACTGATCATGCTGATAATGAGCTAGACGAATGGTATTCGCACCGATTTCCTTAATCAATGCCATATCTAAGTCCATATTGTCATGGTTGATTGCATTACCAATTGCTTTCCAGTCCTGATGACGTGATACTCCGTGAAGTGGATAAGACTTGCCATTTAAGAAAAATCCCTTCTTAGGATCAAACGCGATACTTCTAATACCACAGGTGCTGCTTACGGTATCTAATACTTTTCCTTCTCTTACCAGAGTTGCCTCTACCGTATAGAGATATGGATCTGCCAATCCATTCCAAAGATGTGGATTTTCTACAGTTAATGTCACATCTGTGCCGTCCCCCTTGGCAACCACATGACCTTCTGCATCCTTTAACTCTACCTGTACATTAGCACCTTCGTTTGCTTTAACATAAGTTTCTACGCGGATTGTAGCGCAATTAGCAGTTACTCCTCCTGTGGTAGACGCCTTGATATTCTCCACTTTCACTTCAGGTGTAATCTTGATTCCTTGGCTTCCACAATAATCCAAATCAAAATGTTCCTCTGGAACTACTAACCATTCCACATCACGGTAAATTCCACCGTAGAAGGTGAAGTCTGCCATCTGTGGATATACGCGGGTGTTTTTGCTGTTGTCTACTTCAACAAGAAGGTGATTCTCTTCTAACAGCACCTCAGTTACATCCACACGGAAGGTAGAATATCCACCATCATGTGTAATCACCTGTGTTCCGTTTAATACCACTTTTGCGCTGGCATTCACCCCATGGAACTGCAGGTATACGCGTTCTGTTTCTTTGTCGTACTCTGGAGTTTTCACCTGTTTCTCATAAATACAGGTTCCACGTTTGTAGTCATCTCCGCCATCCTGTCCATCCAGCGCATTCCAGGTATGTGGCAGGTTCAGCACCTGCTTGTTTCCTGAGAGGTCTGTAAATGTCCATTCTTGCATGAAACTTACGGTTCTTCTCATACGATTTTTCCTTTCCTAAAAAAACGAGCGACCCTAATGGGCGCACCTCGACTATTATGATTATTTCTATTCTAATTTTTTAACAAAAAAGCTTCAAGGGAGTTTGCAGAAGTGGTCGTTTTTAAAGCAAAAGTGGTCGTTTTTGCACGGCAAAAAAGACCACTTTTTAGTGTTATTTTCAAAATATCCCCTATTCTCGAATTGGAAACAGGAATTTCAGTGAAAAACATCCATCTTCCTGCGTAATATTAAAGAAGCCATCGTACTTCTTCACAATATACTTCATACTACGAAGGCCAAATCCATGAAGATTTCTGTCTCGTTTAGTAGTTATTGGTATTTCATTTTCCATCACCAAGACATCTTTGACTGGATTGATAATATTTACCATCAGGAAATTCTGCTGCCTATGGATTAGCACGTCAATCTGGCGCTTTTCCTCTTCTTCAAACTGCTCTACTGCTTCAATGGAATTATCTAGAGCATTTCCAAACAGCGAATACAAATCCATTGGATTAATAAACTGTAATAACTTGCCATCTGCAACACAGGAAATGGTAATTCCTCGTTCCCTACAATAAAGACTCTTTTCCGTAAGAATGGTATCTAATACTTCATTTCCTGTCTGAACAATTGATTCGTAAATGGAAATAGATTCTTCCACCTCTCGCAGATACTGATCGCGTTCCTCCTCAGTGACCTTGCGCACTGCGCGAATCTGATGCTTCAAGTCATGACATTTTTGATTAATAATCGCAATATTCTCCTTTGACAAACGATATTGCTCATGTTCTTTTTCCAATAACAGATTCACAAGTTCCAGTTCCTGCTTCATGGAACTCTTGCGGAATAACTCGTTCTGCAGATACAGTACAATGGCACTGATCCATTGTAGCAAAAACAACGGAAACGCATTCAACAGATTGGTCTCTTCCACGTTTAGAAGTTCTGGACGATATGCCAAGAGTTCAAATATCACGCAGATTAATATCGCCGCAGTAAGTTTTCGCGGTCCAATACGCTTCTGCCCATTTTCTGGTATCCAACGACAAATTGTTCGGTCGCACAAGGCATATGAGAACATAAATAGTACCACCAAACTAATACACTTTCCATGGACAGACAACGGTACTACTCTCTCTAGAATAACAGTAGCAAACTGCCATGTTTCAATGATTAACCACCACACAATTCTAGTCCAGATAAAATTATATATTGCCACAGATGGGGTAACCTTCCAGTTCCATAACATATAGCCGATTAAGGCTATCGTAGAGAAAATCTGCAGAACAATTTTTGGAAATGGAAAATCTCCACCATAGTAAATGCTTAGGACTATACTAAGTACCAAAGCAATTATGGAGGAGATCCAAATTCTTACTGAAAAATTCTTTCGTTTTTCTTCCCTGTGTAAAAATATAATTCCACCAAGCCAGAGTGCGATTTCACAAATAGCACTTCCGATTTGTAACATTACATACTTCCTCCCATGTACTCTGTTAACGCTTTTAAGAACGTGGTTTTATTTCGGCGGCTGATTTCTAATTCAAATGGCCCCACCACAACCATATTCTTACGTACTTCTTTGACATGCATAAGGTTCACCAGATACCAGTGATTACATTTTGCAAAAGGAAATTCTGCCAAGGAATTCTCTGCACTCTGCATGGTTCCTTTTACAACGTAGTCACCATCCGCCGTATGGTAGTAAAGCATACGGCTCTGGCCTTCTACAAAGTATATTTCATTTAATCCTAATTTCTTAACACCATCAGATAATGGCAAGAGCAGACTCTTCTGTTCCTGTTGTTTTGCACGTTTTAAAGCTCTGGTAAGCTTCATAGAAAATGTATAGTAGGTAATTGGTTTCATAACAAAATCCAACGCACCAACTTCATATCCGTGTATTGCATAGCCTGCCATATTGGTAATAAACATAAGGACAACATTATCATCTTTCCCACGGATTTGCTTGGCTGCATCCATACCGTTCACCTTTGGCATCTCAATATCCAGAAGAATCACATCGTATACATTCTGATAATTCTCCAGAATCTCCGCTCCATCGCAAAACTCTGAAATCTTAAACTCCAGCCCATTTTCCTCTTGATACTGTGTCAAATATTCAGTTAATTGCTGACGAAATGGTGCTTCGTCTTCCACAATCGCAATATGATACATTCCTTCTTCTCCAAATTACCTAGTGATTTGACAAACTGTCCGAAACCATTCTACAGATACTGTTTCAGTTCTTCTGATGTGCCTTCAATAGCATCAATGGCATCACGAACTTGCTGTGCATATGTCAAGTTGTTCTGACTCATTTCGTGTACCTGTTCTGCACTGGCAGTAACTTCTTCTGTCGCAGCCGACAGCTGTGTAATATTTTCCACAATCTTGTTGTTTGCATCTAACAGACCATCGATTCTTCTATCGATTTCATTGATATCATCGATAAGTTCTGTCATATTTCTATTTAAGTTTTCAAATGCTTCTGCCGCAGCCTGAATCTTCACATTCTGCTGATCTGTAGCCTCTACGGAACTTTCTACAGAAGCTACTACTTCGTTGGCATTTTCATTTAATTCATTTACAATTCTTGTAATCTGTTCCGTTGATGTCTT
The DNA here is from genome assembly GCA_015057035.1 of Lachnospiraceae bacterium. Lineage (GTDB taxonomy): Bacteria > Bacillota > Clostridia > Lachnospirales > Lachnospiraceae > Roseburia. The sequence goes on from SVFC01000011.1 coordinate 45,617, forward strand.
GGTCTGTTCCGCCAACTGACGAATCTGATCCGCAACAACCGCAAATCCTCTTCCTGCCTCTCCTGCGCGGGCACTTTCAATAGACGCATTTAACGCAAGCAGGTTTGTCTGGCTTGAAATGTTCAAAATCATTCCAGCAATTTCTTCCACTTCTTTGGTCTTGTTCTGAAGTCTTGCCATAGCAATGGTAACTTCATGGTTTGTGTTGGCAATCTGAATTGACTGTTCTTTCAACTCTTCCATAACAACAATATTTTCCTGAATACTGTTATTGGACTCTGTTGCAATACCCACCATCTTCTGAGAACGTTCTCCAGTTTCCTCGATAGCTTCCTGGATGTTCTGGGTCATATTATTCTGTTCTTCAATGCTCTGAGCTGTAGTATTGGTTGCAGCCGTAATTTCCTGCATGCTAAAGGCAACAGATTCTGTAGTAGAAACCAACTGTTCGATGAGAGAAGCACTTTCTTCTGCGCGATCTGACACCGTTTTAGAAGTAACCACAATACCATCAAACACTTCTTTCTGCTTGCTGCTCTGTTCTTCTACGGAACCAAGAGCATGATCACTAAACAACTTCGATGTTGTACTGATTTTATTAAATACAATAATCATGAAGAAAACACAAAGCATAGAAAGCATTGTATCAACAGTCATGTCCTGTGGTGCTTTTACCATACGAGATACTGCAACAATAAAGTACACAATTGCATATCCAATTGCAGACTTCTTAAACGTCTTAGTATCATAATACGGAATCTGCAATGCCAGAACTGCAAACATACAATAGAAAATAAAGTTTGCATCTGTTTGCGCACCGATCAGGAATACTTCCAAACCAGTCTGTACTAGTACGAATAAACGTAACTTATTGCCACCTTTGTCTTTAAAATATGTAATAAGATTCAGTACGACAAAAATCGCAATCAAAACAGTATTACCATATACAACAATCGGCTGAATTGCCTGTGCAATCATTTTCATCCAGATAAACATCAGGAATAGACCCCACATCGCTGTAGTAGAAAAAACATAGAACTTATTCAACAATTTGTTTCTTTCAGCTTCATCATTATACTGAAATTTTTTCTCAAGTACTTTAGCCATAAAAACCTCCGTGTATAATCCCTTTTATAAAAACACTATTACATATATTATACCTTTTTCTATTGGAAAAACCAATAGCAAAGTACTACCTTAACCAAGTTTTATGCGAACAACTGCAAAGGAATTTGCCGGCAGAAGAATTCCGTCTGCAACCCTTCCTTCCACAACCTGAAGTCCTACCTTATCTGGTTCTGCAATGCTATTGCTTGCATCTAATTCTGGTCCGGATAAAATCTCCGCTTTATAACACTCAGATAACAATTCCCACTCTGTCAGATTCCATGTAATATTCTGTTCTATCTCGGTAGCGTTTACTATCTTAATGATTGCTTCTTTGCTCTCTTCCATGTAAGACAACGCATAATAGAGATGCTCTTTCCATGCATCTTTTACTTCCTTACCCGTTACCAGAGTCACATCACCAATATTGTTTCCATACATTTTCTGAACAAAATAACTTGGTGTACCATAAGAGTTTTTACCATCAAACCAAATCATATCTGGCGACCACTGTGCATATCCAACTCTTGCAAAAAGTGGCGCATAGGATGCCAGAACAACCACATCCGCGTTGCGTTCCACACCTGTTAAAAATGCTGCTTCTGACAACGCTCCCTCTAAGGTGTTTGCATGAGGCATATTCATTCCATCTGTTGGATGGGCAGCGTATTCTCCCGAAAATACCTTGATGGTTCTGTCATATTCATCATAGAAATCCACATGGTCGTAGAGCCACTGTGGTTTCACATAATAATGTTCGTCTACTGCGTACACAAAATTCTTCTGATTCTTGTGCTCGTTATAGAATTTCCACGCCATTTCATATCGCTCTGAGGTAATGTCAGGTCCCGCAGAACCGATTAATTTAATTTCCGGATATTTTTCATGGATTTCCTTTTCAAAAAGCACATATCTCTCGAAAAAGTCCGCCTTTTGCGTCTGCCATTGCTCATTTCCAATTCCAAGCATACTCAGATGGAAACTGTCTGGATGTCCCATCTTGGCACGGACACTTCCCCAGGTCGTGGTTACATCTCCGTTGGCAAATTCAATCAAATCCAAAGCATCCTGAACAAACTCCTGCCACTTAGGACTTCCTATTGCCACCATTTCCTCAGACTGGTACTGGCAGGCAAATCCCACGTTCATAACAGGAATTGCTTTTGCACCAATCTTCTCACACAACAGGAAATATTCATAATATCCCAATCCCAAAGACTGGTTGTAATGACTGTATGGACCACGCCAGTTGTTCTTCTCGTTGTTGCAATGTACTGCCCAGCGATTCCAGTTATTATTTCTTTCCCAAACTGGTTTCAAAGAATCCTTATAACGATAGCGATTATCCAAAGTATTGCCTTCTACAATACAGCCACCTGGAAAACGCAAAAATCCAGGTTTTAAATCAGCCAGCTTTTCGTATAAATCCTTGCGGAATACCCCTTCCACTGCAGATTCTGGCATCATGGAGATAAAATCTAATTCTACAGTGCCTGGATTCTCTAGTGCAAAAATAAACTGCGCTTTTTCCACATCTTCTTCTGCAACGAATGTCAAGTCATATCTCTTGAAAAAGTTGTAGGTTTCCTCTGTTCCTTCTGCGGATTGGATTTTTGTCTGGGCAAAGACCTTCCCTTCTTTTTCTACTTTTACAATAAATGCACCTTCTACTTTCACTGGACGCGCCCAGAAGTACACGTGGTATTTTTCCCCTTTCTGGAGATAAATTCCATCATAAGCCTGATTTGCAATTCCGGCCCCCGCTTCCTTGGTCCTGATACGCATGTAGTGCGGATTGGATTCTGTATGAGGACTTCCTGTTACAGCTTGCATCTGCACAACCACCGCATCTGGATAAGCACTCCACCCATATTCTCCATCATATTTTACATAGTAGTCTCTGGCATCTCCAAAGGCTTCTAAAAATTCAAATCCACGGTTTTCCAGCATTTCTGCATATAAACCACCATCTGCAGCATAATTAATGTCTTCAAAGAAAAGACCTATCATATCCTGCTTAATCTCTACCCCTTTTTGATTCGAAATCTTGATTTCCACGTTTTCTGTTTACAGGATTCTATGTTTTTTGTCTCATTAGAACCCTGCACTCCTTCCCCTTATATATTTCTGTTTTATTGTTTTTTCAACTACTCTTAGAGTATCAAAAAAAACGACTTTGTAAAAGGTCTTTTTACAAAATCGTTTTATATTTTTGCTATAAAATTATAACAGTTTAATACCGTTGATTTCACATTCTTCCACAATGGCATCTGGCCAGATAGAACTCTGTACTTCACCAATATGAGCCTTGCGCAGGAAGAACATACAGATACGTGACTGTCCAATACCACCACCAATGGTATATGGAAGTTCTTCTTTGATGACAGACTTCTGGAATGGCAATTCTGCTCTGTCCATGCAGCCGGATTTTTCCAACTGTTCTACCAATGCTTTTCTATCTACACGAATACCCATAGAAGAAAGTTCTAACGCAATATCAAGTACTGGATAGTACACAATAATGTCAGCATTCAATGACCAGTCATCATAGTCTGGTGCTCTGCCATCATGTGGTTCTCCGGAAGCGAGCTTATCGCCAATCTGCATAATACATACAGCGCCCTTCGCTCTACTGATATAGTACTCTCTTTCCTTTGGAGTGTTGTCTGGGAACATTTCTTCCAGTTCCTGTGTGGTGATGAAGAAGATTTCCTTAGGCAGAATCAAATCAATAAAGTCATACTGAATCGCCATATACTGTTCTGTTTTTCTCAAGCATTTGTAAACAGTACGTACGGTTTCCTTCAGATATTCCAGGTTACGATCTTCCTTGCGGATAACTTTTTCCCAGTCCCACTGATCCACAAAAATACTATGAATGTTATCTGTATCCTCATCTCTACGAATCGCGTTCATATCTGTATAGATGCCTTCGCCTAATGCAAAGCCGTATTTCTTCAATGCGTAACGTTTCCATTTTGCAAGGGAGTGTACAACCTCTGCTTCTTTGTCATTCATCTCCTTGATACCAAATGATACTGGTCTCTCATAACCGTTCAGGTTGTCATTTAATCCAGTGGCTGGATCTACAAACAATGGTGCAGATACACGCGCCAGATGAAGTCGCTGCGCTAAAAGTCCCTGAAAAAAGTCTTTTACTGTTTTGATGGCAATCTGAGTATCATGAAGATTTAACTCTGATTCATAGTCCTTTGGAATAATAAGTCCCTTCATAACTTCTTCCTCGTTCAAAAAATTTTCTCTAATTATAGCACACTGGCTCAATAATTCAATACTTTAATTCGAAAAAGTTGCACACTCCGTGGGCTGGCAGTATGTACATCGGAGACTTGGTTGTAATTTTCAAGTACTTCTAGATATGCCTTAGAACAAAGTTGATATAAAAAACCGCTCTTGAGAACTCGGCGCAAAAGCAGCGCCTCAAACATTCAAGAGCGGTTTTACATTTTGTTCTAATGGCATATCAAGAAGTACTAAGAAAACTCCAAATAGTCTCTGATGTACATACTGCCAGCCCACGGAGTGTGCAACTTTTTCTCTATAGGTTTTCCAGTTCGTCCAGCCAGATGCGGCCGCTTGCATCGGAAGGCATTCTCCAATCGCCGCGAGGTGACATAGAGATGGAGCCAACCTTTGGACCATCTGGAAGGCAAGAACGTTTAAACTGCTGGCTGAAGAAACGTCTGTAGAAGACCTTCAACCAATGCAAAATAGTTTCATTTTCATAAGTTCCTGCAAATGCAACCTTGGCAATCTCGTAGATTTTCTTAGGTGCAAAGCCGTGGCGAAGCACATAATACAAGAAGAAATCGTGAAGTTCATACGGACCCACCAGGTCTTCTGTCTTCTGTGCAATCTTACCGCTGTCTGGTGGAAGAAGTTCTGGAGATACTGGCGTATCCAAAACGTCTTTTAATACTGCACATAAAGTTTCATCTCCACAGGTATCTGCATAGTAGTTCACTAAATGACGAACCAGAGTCTTAGGTACCGATGCATTCACACCGTACATAGACATATGATCCCCATTATAGGTTGCCCATCCAAGGGCAAGTTCCGACAAATCTCCTGTACCGATTACCATACCATTGCGACGGTTTGCAATATCCATAAGAATCTGGGTACGTTCACGAGCCTGTGAATTTTCATAGGTTACATCATGTGTCTCCTTGTCATGTCCAATATCTTCAAAATGCTGAAGTACAGATTTTTTAATATCTACTTCCACAAAAGAAACACCAAGATTCTTGATCATGCTTACAGCGTTATCATATGTTCTGTCGGTTGTGCCGAATCCAGGCATAGTAACTGCTACAATATCTTTTCTGTCTTTTTGAAGCATATCGAAGGCACGTACTGTTACTAGTAACGCCAGCGTGGAATCAAGTCCTCCAGAGATTCCAATCACTGCTGTTGCAGTATTTGTATGCTCAATACGCTTCTTTAAGCCCATAGACTGAATATAGAAAATATCTTCGCAACGGTTCTTTCTGGCTTCCTCATCCTCAGGCACAAATGGAGACTGACTAATGTAACGACTAATAGCAAAGTCTCTAAGACCTAAAGAAAATGGCACAAACACATGGTCATCTTTTACATTGAATGTGTTTTTACGTCTTCTTTCACCTTCCATTTTGGCTACGTCGATTTCGGAATAAATAATACCGTTTTCATATTTCTTACTCTCAGCAAGAATCGCACCGCCTTCGGCAATGATATTATGTCCACCAAAAACCATGTCCTGGGTAGACTCACCTTCTCCTGCACTTACATAGATATATCCACAAGTCAGACGTCCTGACTGTGCTGCAATAAGCTGTCTTCTGTATTCACTTTTTCCGGCAGTTTCGTTAGATGCAGAAAGGTTTGCAATCACAGTTGCACCACTTAATGCATGGCTAATGCTCGGTGGCAATGGTGTCCACATATCTTCACAGATTTCCACTGCAATCTTAAGCTGTGGCATAGAACTACAATAAAAAATCAAATCTGTAGAAACAGGCACAATCTGTCCATTTGGAAGCATCTCATCAATATCCAATCCTTCACCAACCGTGAAGTGACGTGCTTCGTAAAACTCGCTATAGTTTGGCAGGTAGGTTTTAGGCACAAGCCCAAGGACCTCACCATTACAAACTGCAGCTGCTACGTTATACAGTTTTCCATTGATTTCATATGGAAGTCCCACAAAGAAAATCGCATCTAAGCCTTCACTCATCTTTACGATACTCATAAGTTCTTTCTTTGCTGAAACAATCAAACGTTCCTGCAAAAATAAATCACCACATGTGTAGCCTGTGATACAAAGTTCTGGAAAAACAACAACTTTTGCACCTGCATCAGCCGTTTCTTTCATAAGACCACGAATCAACTCTCCATTGTAAGTGGTATCTGCCACTTTAATTTTTGGTGTTACCGCTGCTACTTTTACGAAACCAAGCTTCATGACTCTCTAATCTCCTTTAGTTCATCAATATCAAATGTGTACGCTTTATTGCAGAACTGACATTTTACTTCGATGCTTTCTCCATCGTTAATAATGTCGTCCAAATCTTTCTTATTGATACTTGCCAGAGCTCTGGACACTTTTTCTTTTCCGCAGTCACAATAAAACTGAGTATCCATGGTGTCGGTAATCTCCAAACCAAAATCTCCTAAAATCTCTTCCAAGATTCCTTCTGGTGATAGTCCTCGCTCCAACATTCCTGTAACAGAATCCATTTCTGCGATTCTTTTTTCCAACTTGTCAATCACTTCATCTGTGGTAAAAGGCATTAACTGAATAATAAATCCACCTGCCTGTTTTACACCGTCCTTGTCAACTAAAACTCCAAGCCCCACCGCTGATGGAACCTGCTCTGAGGTTGCAAAATAATAAGTTAAGTCTTCTGCAATTTCTCCAGTCTGCAACTGGCACTGTCCTACATACGGCTCTTTTAAGCCCATATCCTTGATAACACTTAACACACCAAGGTCTAAGGCTCCGCCTACATCAAGTTTTCCCTTGGCATTTGGTGGTAAATCTACTACTGGATTAGAAGCATAACCTTTCACATTTCCCTTGGAATCTGCAGTTACAGTAAGACCTTTTGCCGGACCAGAACAATGAATCTGAAGAGTCAGAACGTCTTTGTCCCCCTTCATCATAGTGCCCATCATTGCTCCCGCTGTAAGGAGTCTACCAAGAGCAGCCGTCATAACTGGCGATGTGCCATGGGCAATTCTGGCTGTTTCTACCATTTCTTTTGTATTTACTGCAAATGCGCGAATCTGTGAATCCGCTGCAGTTGCACGAACAATATAATCTGACATTATGTTCCCTCTTTTCTATAATATAACTCTATGTTCTTCTTGCATGTTTACACATCTACAGTTTTTCATATCTGTATATTTTCGTTCCTGCAGAATGTTACTTTGTGCACTCTCTTGCGACAATGGTGATTTTCTCACTATCTTCTGCCACAGGATTTTTTGTATAAGCATCATATGCTACAACAAATTCCAACCCCGCCGCTTCAATTAATTTCTTGATGGTATTCAGTTCATAGCATTTCTGATAATGCATTTCCTGAAAACGTGCAAATCTACCGTCCTCTTCTTCAATATAGAGGGTCAGGTCGTACTCGTTAATGCCTTCTTCCTCATCAAAGTAGTTTTCCCAGATAAAACTGCCTTCTTCACGGGTTTCCGCAAAGGTATTTTCCGCCAGAAGTTCGTGGTATTTAAAACTGCTATTGATATCAAAGATGAAGAGTCCACCTGGATCCAGATAATTATTCACCAGTTTAAACACTTCTAGCAATTCCTCTTCTTCTAAAATATAGTTCACGCTGTCGCAAGCACTATAAACTGCTCTTACTGTTCCATACAGTTCGAACTCTCTCATATCCTGCATCAGATACAGGATATTTTCACTGTCCTGTTCTCTTGCAATGTCAAGCATTTCAAAGGAGTTGTCTACTCCAATCATGTCGTATCCTTTTTGCTCCATAAGTCGGGTCAGCTTGCCAGTTCCACAGCCCAAATCTAGGATCAATCCGTCCTCTATTCCATTTTCTTTCAAAAGAGTTGTCAGATATTCACACCATTCTTCATATGGCACGTTATCCATAAACAAATCATAAACCCTTGCAAAACTGGTATAACTTTCCATTCGGTCCTCCAAAGCACAATAATACAGTGTAAGTTTAGCAACTTTTTGCTTGAAAAGCAAGGTTGATATTTCTTGCTTAAACCTTTATACTTGTAAAGTAACATTGGAAATGTAGAGAGGAATCGGATATGATTGAAAACTACGAACATTTTATAACGCGAAATATTCGTGCCTACTACAAAAGAAGATTGCTTGCACCAATATGTTATCTACTCCTGTTGGTTGTGTTATGGTTTGCTTTCCCGTTGGGAGCCCTCCTTGAACCACAGCCTTTTACCGGAGCGGACACCTTAGAAAGTGCCTATACGGATGATAAACGATACGTAACCGTAACCTTTGGCGAACTGACCTTCACCGGATATACCAGTTCTCGTTTCGGCAATACCAATGGCTATTGGTACTACGGTGTGCATAATCGTCAGTGTTATATCGTGCTACTATCTCCTTCCACCTGTGAAGAAGGTTTACCAAAGATTCATAATCTTCATGCCACATGTCGCATCGTAAAAGGTGCCAAAATGTATGAGCAATTACTAGAAAATCTTGCATCTGATTTGGATTGGACCGCAGAAGGAATTGTCGGTCAAATGCCTGCATATTACTTCAGCGAACCTGATTCCAACCCACTGGCAAATGGACTTTTATTCTTTGTGTATTTTGGAACTGGCGCTTATGCATTGTTCTCGATTATTAGATATTTGTTGTTTATACTTTTCCCAGTACTTTCTCCAGCCTGTCAGAACCTGATTGTCTACGGCAATCCTTTCGAACAGTTTGCAGAAGCAGAGGAAGAACTTGCCACCTTACCACAGCTGGCAACAGAAGACATGTTCATTACCGAACACTACTTCATTATGACATCGCCATACGGTAATGCCATCGTACCAATTCAGGAGATTCTGTGGATTTACAAATATTCCACCTTGCAAAAATTCCTATGGTATCATTTCAGCATTACCTACACTTTGCACATTAGCGCTAACAAACATCTCTTCATTCAATGTCCAGAAAATATCAAATCCGACATTGATGGTATCATCGATTACCTATCGGAAGCAAATCACAACATTATGGTGGGCTTCAATGAATCGAATCGCTTGAAGGCCCAGGCAAACCAGGGCAAACCGTTCCACATTGAAAAATTATACGCTTTCCTGAGACGGAAGGTGTAGCATCATCTTTTAAAGACATCAAATAAAAAACACCTTTGAACAAAGGTGTTTTTTTCTGTCTATCTTTCTAAGAAGGTTCGACATTGATTTGATCTTTTTTCTTCTTTTTGTTTACTAAAGCAATAATTGCTCCCGCAACACCGCCAATTACTGCTCCACCGATAGTTTTTGTGATGATATTATCCCAAAAAGAGTTATGTTTTTCCTCCTTTAAGGTGGTATCAACATCAAATCGGATACTATCAACGATTTTTGTCATTTCCTCATATTCCGCATCAGTATACGTTGATGGTTTTTGGAATGTTAAGGTGTAGTTTTCTTTATTTACAACTGTATAGAATTCACATAAGTAATAGCCATAATTGGAATCGAAATACTCTAGCTTTGCGAATTTGTACTGGTTTTCATAAACAGAATATGTCTCTGCCCCCTGCTTTTTCGCAATTGCCTTCGCTAAATCTAAAACTTCTGCATCTTCATAATTGGATAAATTCACAATGCCTTTTTCCAGTGGTTTTTTTCTGACAAATAATTCTACAAATCCTCCATCTTCATAAAGCAACAGGGCATCCATATATGCTTCGTTGGTATAAAGAATATCATACATTGAATTATAGGAAATTCCTAACTCCTTTAATTCCGAATTGTCTTTAATATTATCTCTTGTAAAAACATACCACAAAGAATCATCTACATCGATACTCATATCAGTTCCGCCGAGCGAATAAGTTTCTGCATATACAGATACTGGTAGAAATACCATAAAAACCGTAGCAATTATTGCTAAAATACATATACTTCGTTTCATAAGAATCCCCCCATTAGCAACAGATTTTACATCTGAACCATATAGATTGCAGCCAATGCTACAATTAACTGAATAATAGCAAAACGGAATACCACCTGTGCGTTAGACCATTCCAGTTTTTTTCTTACGTGATCGTGAAGTGGTGTGGTTGTGTTCTTTAAGATATGTATCTTTAAGAAACGAAGGAGCGCCACCTTAATGAGGCCAAGACCTCCATCCACGATTAAAACTGCGCCAAGAAGCAGATACATCAGTGGGCTCTGGGATTTTAGTGCTGCAATCGCAATAAAAATACCCATTGCACGAGAACCTGCGTCTCCCATCAAAAGTTTACTTGGTGTGGCGTTGTACCACAGATATCCCAGGAGACATACACAGAATAATAAAATCAGGAAGTTAAAACTGTCATCCACTCCCATAATACCATCTAACACGAAGAAGGACATTAATGTAATGATTGTAAGGGTTCCAGAAAGTCCATCAACACCGTCTGTGCAGTTGGTTACATTAATGGATGCCCAAACCAGAATTACAGTAAGGATTGCAAATACGATTGGTGGAATGGTAATGGTAATTCCCAAAGATGCAATCACAATGTCACTGGTATTGTAGTGAAGATAAACCATTGCAGTTACCACTGCTACTGCCAGATCCAAAAAGCCTTTTAAATATTCACCCCAAGGTTTTTCTGCTGCGTCATCAAAATATCCAGTTAACATTTCAACTACAATCAGTATCAGATAAATGCCGATTTCCATGTTGAGTTCAGCAAAAATAAGCGTAGCAGCTACAAACGCAAATACGAAAATAATACCTGCTCCTCTTGGCTTGCCTGCAGAAAGACTTCCATCATGGGCAAAAGCTCTACCCATATCTCTTGGCAGGAATTTATTGAGTTTTGCAATTGCTACACAGGTTGCAGCAAAAGCAAACAAGATTCCGAAAAATGCTACTACTGAAAAATCCAGTCCATTTATTAAATTAATCATGGTTTTCTCCCTTTCACCTATGCTGTCTGATACAAGAATATAAGTTATACCAAACCCGCATATGTGAATTTCTATCTTAAAAATGTTATTTTTGGAACAATCCTAATATATTATAAATTTCCCCCGAGAAAAAGTAAAGTTCTACTTGCATTTTATATTTTTTGTGGTATTATGAATATGTTATTTTACTTACACGCTTTAAAGCGAGAAAGTGAGGCTTGAAAATATGGCACAACGCGGAGATTTAATGACCGTACGCGCTGACATTCGTGTCCTGGATGCCACCCTACGAGATGGCGGTCTGGTAAATAATTTTCATTTTACTGATGAATTTGTAAATGCCCTTTATCGTGCAAACGTAAAAGCAGGCGTTGATTATATGGAATTTGGTTATAAAGCTTCTAAGGAACTGTTTGATGTGAACAAATTTGGCAAGTGGAAATTCTGCGACGAAGCAGATATCCGTGCTATCGTTGGAGACAACAATTCTGACATGAAGATTGCAGTTATGGCTGATGTGGGAAGATGTGATTATAAAAATGACATTTTACCTAAAAAAGACAGCGTTATTGATATGATTCGTGTGGCAACTTACGTACACCAGATGCCTGCTGCTATCGATATGATTGAAGACTGCAAAGCCAAAGGCTACGAAGTAGTATGTAACATTATGGCACTTTCCACTGCAAAAGAAGCCGACTTAGACCAAGCGCTTGAGATGGTTGCCAACAGTAGCGCAGATGGTATCTATATTGTGGACAGTTATGGTTCCCTTTATCCAGAACAGATTCGCGTTATTGCGGATAAATATATGGAACTTGCTGACAAACATGGAAAATACATTGGCATGCACGCTCACAACAATCAGCAGTTGGCTTTCGCCAACACGATTGAAGCCGTTGCTCGTGGAGTTAGTTACTTAGATGCCACCATGATGTCCATTGGACGTGGTGCAGGAAACTGTGCAATGGAACTTCTCATTAGTTTCTTGAAGAATCCAAAGTACAACATTTTCCCTGTACTGAAATTTATCGAGCAGCATATGATTCCGCTGAAAGAAAGTGGACTTGTCTGGGGCTATGACATCCCATATCTTCTGACAGGACGCTTAAATCAGCACCCATCTTCTGCCATTGATTATTTGAAGGAAGACCGCACTGATTATACAGAATTCTATATGGATTTATTGGAGAAATAATTCCTCTTATTATACAAAATTGCATAGAAACAGCCAAAACCGTATCTGTTCCATTACACACTATTCACTCCTCGGTCTTGGCTGTTTTTTATTGCAACTATCTAGCCAAGTGAAATGGATAAAAAGAAGTGCTATGCAAGCTCGCTTGCAATAGCACTTACTTTTTAGACATGTAATTTGGCGTTTAGCCAAATAGCGAGAACCCTCGCATCGTCAGAGGCGAGGGACTGCGAAGCAGTCGGTTCGAGCTTCCCTTGGCTAGATAAACATCAATTCTTCTCTTACATATTCCACATTCTCCTCAGAATGTTCCACCTCTTTCGAGAAAATACGTACTGTATCCACTCTGTCTGCTCTTGAAAAAGCTCCACCATTTTCATCAAAACGAAGCATATCCATATCTCGAAGCATCAAAGTAAATACTACTGCAAGTTTGCCGTAAGACAACACATCCATATTGTAATAGGAATTCATAAAATAGCGGAAAGTGAAGTATACTAGCAGGTTTTCATAATCTCTATCGAGATAAGCATCACTTGTAGAAAATGCAAGAAAATAGTCATTATATGTCGATGATGAAAGTTTGTCTTGCAGATTCTTTTTCACAGACTCCCATTCACCATCCAACACTTCCAATTCCTTGAAAATATTCATACGTTTTTCATATTGCTCATAGGTTGGCTCAAGCAGCGCAAAATCCATTACTGGAATATCTTCGTTCAATTCTTCCTCTGTATAAGCCAGACTCTCTCCCGCATCAACATCTGTGCGATTGATTTTCTCCTGAATCCAGGTCAAATATGACAGATATTCCTTCATACGAAGTTCAATTGGCTTAGAACGGTCTTGCAATATCGCAATTGCTTCTGTCTGAGTTTGTTCGAGGAAGACTTTTTTCTCTCTATCAGCTCCTGAATATCCCCACTCTCTAACACTGTAGAAATCACTCGACTCGTTTGGGAAATCCTCTTCATTAACACCTTCATCAAAATATTCGTCTTCAAATTCTACTTCACCTGGAAGTTCCATTTCCACAAATTCTACTGGCTCTTCTTTTGAGAATAATATTCTTCCCGCTTCTTCACAACTTAAAGACAGGCACTTCTGCTGCACATCTGCATACCACAAAGAAAAACGAGGATACTCTGTACACACTTCGCTAAGTAATTCTTCTCCAAGGTGAACACAGATATCACAGAGATTCTCCCCATTCAAAAATGGACAGCGTTTCTTTTTTCCAAGGCGGAAACTAATATCCCCGTCTTCGTTTTCATACATAGCGGTATGAAGTCTGTCTCCAAACTCTCCTGGTACACTTTCATAATATTCCGCCGTTTCTTCGTCGATATTGATTTCCCAGCCAATACAACAACTGTCCTTGCACCATCCTGCGGTACATTCAAAATCTCCATAATAATCTGGTACTCGAAGTATCATAATGTATTCCTCTTTTCCTTATGTATTTATGCATACTCATATGTATTCTAAGTATAGTCCCAACCAACCGTATACGCAAACAAAAAATCCTCCCAATAATAAAGTTGGGAGGATCTCAGAACAATAAGCAATAACTATTCTAACGCTAATACAATTTCTTTATTATACAAAGTTGCCTTCATATCAATGACACGCTGATTTCTGCTTCCTCGGAATTTCAGCATCAAATCCTTTTCTTCTGCGATAAAAGGACCATCCACCAACACATCTATCATCGACAGCAATTCATCCGTCACTTCACAGTGTTTTTTTCCACCCGCAATCAAATCCTGATCATAAACATATCCCGTAAACGCCCAAATATCCTTGGTTGGATATAATTCCTTCACCTTGCGCACGAATCTAACCAGTTCCATCTGATTCTCCGGCTCAAATGGTTCTCCCCCAAGCAAAGTCAATCCTTGCACATAAGCAGGCTTCAAGGATTCCAATATTTCATTTTCAATTTTCTCATCAAAGATTTCGCCATAATTAAAATCCCACGTATGTGGCTGGAAACAATCCTTACAATGATTACGGCAGCCTGACACAAACAGGACTGTACGGCAGCCCGTGCCATTGGCGATATCACAATATTTGATTCCTGCGTAGTTCATATCATTTTCCTTATTCCTCTGACTCAAGAGTGCCATAATAATTTTTGATTATTGAGATTAAGAAACGGACCTTATTATATAATAAGACCCGTTTCGTAAAATTTCAAATCAAAAATTACAAATGCAGCACTCTCTCTTTAATCTCCTGAGTTCTGCCCTGGTTCCAGAACTGAGTTCCAATGTATCCACAGGTACGACGAGCAACACTCATCTTATCCTGATTGCGGTTACCGCAGTTAGGACATTCCCAGATGAGTTTTCCAGAGCCCTCTTCATTTACAATCTGGATTTCTCCGTCGAAGCCACATTCTTGACAGTAGTCGCTCTTAGTATTGAGTTCTGCGTACATAATGTTGTCATAGATGTACTGCATTACGGACAGAACTGCTTCGATATTGTTCTGCATATTTGGAACTTCCACATAGCTGATAGCACCACCTGGAGACAATTCCTGGAACTGCGCTTCGAATTTCAGTTTATCGAAAGCATTCATCTCTTCGGTTACATGAACATGGTAGCTATTGGTGATATAGTTACGATCTGTAACACCTTCAATGACGCCAAAACGCTTCTGCAAGCATTTTGCAAACTTATATGTAGTTGACTCCAGCGGTGTTCCGTAGAGACTGAAGTCCATATTGTTCTCTGCCTTCCACTTCTTGCAAGCAGCATTTAGTTTTCTCATAATCTCAAGGGCAAATGGAGTACCTACTTCTGGTTCCGTATGAGATACGCCCTTCATATAACGTACACACTCGCAGAGACCTGCGTAACCAAGGGAAATGGTAGAATATCCACCAAACAACAACTTGTCTAAAGTCTCACCCTTTTTCAAACGTGCAAGAGCACCGTTCTGCCACAGAATTGGAGCTACGTCAGATGGTGTGCCAAGAAGACGTTTGTGTCTGCACATCAATGCTCTATAGCAAAGGTCTAAACGTTCGTCCATAATCTTCCAGAACTTGTCCACGTCTTTGCCAGAAGAACAAGCCACATCTACAAGATTTAAGGTAACTACGCCCTGGTTGAAACGTCCATAGTATTTTGGCTCGTTGGTCTTAGGATCTACGTATGGTGTCAGGAAGCTTCTGCAACCCATACAGGTATAGCAGTGTCCTTCGCCATTTTTATCTACTTTTAGTTCTAACATCTTCTTTTCTGAGATGTAGTCTGGAACCATACGCTTTGCGGTACACTGCGCTGCAAGCTTGGTTAATTCCCAATATTTAGAACCTTCAGTGATGTTATCTTCTTCCAAAACATAGATAAGTTTTGGGAAAGCAGGGGTAATAAATACTCCCTTCTCATTCTTAACACCTTTGATTCTCTGATGAAGCATCTCTTCAATGATTGCTGCAAGGTCTGCCTTGGTCTGCTCATCCTTTGCTTCGCCTAAATACATAAAAACAGTAATAAATGGAGCCTGTCCATTGGTGGTCATAAGCGTAATTACCTGGTACTGAATCATCTGTACACCACGGTTGATTTCTTCTTTGACGCGGCTTTCTGCAATGCTGTTAACCATTTCGTCTGTATATGCAACGCCTGCATTTTCCAGTTCGATTCGAACCTGCTTGCGGAATTTCTCACGGCTAACCTGTACGAATGGCGCAAGATGCGTAAGAGAAATACTCTGTCCGCCGTACTGGTTGCTGGCAATCTGAGCAATCGCCTGGGTTGCAATGTTACAAGCAGTGGAAAAACTCTTAGGTGTTTCAATCATAGTTTCACTGATAACAGTTCCATTCTGAAGCATATCTTCTAAGTTTACCAGACAGCAGTTATGCATATGCTGCGCAAAATAGTCTGCATCGTGAAAATGAATAATACCACTCTCATGTGCCTCTACAATATCTGCTGGTAAAAGGAAACGCTTGGTGATATCTTTACTAACTTCACCCGCCATATAGTCACGTTGCACGCTGTTTACAGTAGGGTTTTTGTTAGAATTCTCCTGTTTTACTTCTTCGTTGTTGCACTCAATCAGACTAAGAATCTGTTCGTCTGTTGAGTTGGATTTACGAACAAGAGCTCTCTTATAACGATATGTAATGTAGTTACGCGCCACATTAAAAGCACGATGATTCATCAGCTGGTTTTCCACCATATCCTGAATCTCTTCCACACTTGGAGAACGTTTCATATTCTCACAAGCATTCTGAACATTCTCTGCAATCTGGATAATGGTCTTGTTTGGGAGTTTCTCATAATCCAATACGGATTCGTTAGCCTTAATAATTGCGCCAATAATCTTATCAACATCAAATACAACTTCACTACCACTTCTCTTGATAATCTTCATACTAGAACCCTTTCTTCTACCATATAACCTGAACTAAATAAAATGTCGTAAACTCAATATCTTAGTAAATTTCAAAGCAAAAATAAAATTCAACAAATTTACGCATTATAAATTTAATACTAGGACAATTATACTAGATGTAGTGGTTTTGTCAATGAACAAAAACTAGCCTTTGTGGTTTGAACCAATGTTCAGACATCAAAAAACGCTGAAAACTCGGGGCTTTCAGCGTTCCTTTGTACAATATTGATAAAAATATAAGTCAAATTTTGTCGAAGTTTTATTTGGTGTTTTTTTCCACCATTTTTACTATATTTTGTGTCATACGATCCAGATATGCACGGAATCTTTCCAGCTCTTCTTCCGAAAAATCCTCTCGCATTCCTTGTTCCAAACGCATCACATTATCCCTGGCTTTTGTATCCAGTTCCCAGCCTTTCTCTGTAAGTTCGACTCTTTTCAGACGGGCATCATGAGGCATTGGCACACGGGTAATCAAACCGTCTTTCTCCATAACCTTCAGAATATTGGTAGCCGTAGCCCCGGAAATAGAAAAAGCTTCTTCCAAATCCTTTTGGAATACATCCTGCCCCTTATGCTCATGAAGATAACGCATGGTTGCACACTGCATACGAGTCGGCTCTATCCCTTCATTTTCCCAACAGGTATTAAAATACTTGTCAATGGCAATATGCGCCAGTCGTACTTTATGCCCAATGTTTTTTTGAAAATCTGGCTTATCCATTGGCACCACCTGCTGCCATACCGGTATATAACTGATAGTATTTGCCCTTCTTTTCCAAAAGTTCTTCGTGGTTACCGCGTTCAATAATGCGTCCCTGCTCCAATACCATAATACAATCACTATTTCGAATAGTAGATAGTCTATGAGCAATAACGAAAGTAGTACGTCCATGCATCAGTTTATCCATACCATCCTGAACGATACGTTCTGTACGAGTATCGATGGAACTGGTTGCTTCGTCCAAAATGAGTACCGGTGGATCTGCAATGGCGGCACGGGCAATGGCAAGAAGCTGTCTCTGTCCCTGACTAAGGTTTGCACCATCTCCGGTCAGAACGGTATCATAACCATCTGGCAACTGGCGAATAAAACTATGGGCATTGGCAAGTTTTGCTGCTGCGATTACTTCTTCGTCTGTGGCATCTAATTTACCATAGCGAATATTTTCACGAACGGTATCTGTAAAAAGATGGGTATCCTGCAATACGATCCCAAGGGAATGACGCAGGTCGTCTTTTTTAATTTTATTAATGTTGATGCCATCGTAACGGATTTTTCCATCCTGAATATCGTAGAAACGGTTAATCAGGTTGGTGATAGTCGTCTTTCCAGCACCTGTAGAACCTACAAAGGCAATCTTCTGTCCTGGTGTTGCAAACATATCTACGTTGTGAAGAACAATCTTCTCTGGAACATAGCCAAAATCTACGTCATCGAATACCACATCCCCACATAATGGCACAAGGCTGATGGTACCGTCTTTTTCTGGCTTTTTCCAAGCCCACTCTTCGGTACGCTCTGTGGTTTCCACAATCTGTCCATCTACTGTCTTCACATTTACCAGTGTCACATTGCCTTCGTCTGCTTCTGGCTGTTCATCTAGAAGTGCAAAAATACGCTCACATCCAGCGAGAGCCATAATAATACTGTTCATCTGTTGTGTAATCTGGTTGATTGGCTGGCTGAAACTCTTGTTAAAGTTTAAATAAGTTGCCAACTTACCAAGGGTAAAACCACCAAATCCACTGAATGCTAACACACCACCGAGCATGGTGCAAAGCACATAACCGATGTTCCCAATATTATTGTTGACCGGTCCCATACAGTTTGCATAGAAGTTTGCATTATTAGCACTATCAAATAATTTCTCGTTAAGTCTATTAAATTCTTCGATATTTTCATCTTCGTGGGTAAATACTTTTACCACCTTCTGTCCAGAAAGCATCTCTTCCACAAAACCATTGACCGCACCCAAATCCTTCTGCTGTGCAAGGAAGTAACGGCTGGAAAATCCTGCAAAATACTTCGATACAAAAAAGGTTACGATTACCATAAATACTGACAAACAAGTCATTGGAATACTCAAAATACACATATTGATAAATACTGTGACTACGGTAATCACACTATTAATCATCTGCGGAATACTCTGGCTTACCATCTGACGAATGGTATCAATGTCGTTGGTATACACTGACATGATGTCCCCATGGGCATGGGTATCGAAATAGCGAATTGGTAAACTCTGCATATGAGAAAATACTTCGTTTCGCATATCTCGAATAGTTCCCTGAGATACAGAAATCAGCACCTTCTGCTGTACAAAAGCCGCTACGACACCAATCAGATAAAATACCGCCACTCGGCTCATAGCCCCGAGCAATGGCTGAAAATCTGGATTTTCCATTCCAACCATTGGTTCAATATAATCGTCAATCAGTGTGGTCAGGAACAAGGTTCCCTGTACACTGGAAAATACAGTTAAAACAATACAGATAATGACAACTATATAATGAAGCCAGTATCTGGAAAGCAAAAATGCCATTAAACGCATTAACAATTTGCCTGGATTCTTAATCTTAGGCATTGGTCCTCTTGGTCCACGTCCTGGTGCCATTAGTTGTCACCTCCTTCGTCGAAGTCTCCATCGCCACTGGTCTGGGCATCATAAATCTCACGATAGATTGCGTTATTTTCTACCAATTCATCATGAGTGCCAAATCCATCCACACGACCATCATCCAACACAATAATGCGGTCTGCATCCTGAATGGAGGAGATACGTTGTGAAATAATCAGTTTGGTGGTTCCTGGAATAGCAGTTTTAAAGGCAGCACGGATTTTAGCATCGGTTGCAGTATCTACCGCACTGGTACTGTCATCCAAGATCAGCACCTTAGGATTTTTCAGCAGTGCTCTGGCAATACAAAGTCTCTGCTTCTGTCCACCGGATACGTTGGTTCCGCCCTGTTCAATGTGCGTATTGTATTTCTCTGGGAAGCTCTGAATAAATTCATCTGCACAGGCCATCTTGCAAGCCGCAATACATTCTTCCTCGGTAGCCTCTGCGTTACCCCAGCGAAGGTTATCTAAAATTGTTCCTGAGAACAACACATTTTTCTGTAATACTACGGACACCTGGTTACGAAGTGTTTCCAGATCGTACTCACGAACATCTTTGCCACCAACATATACCGCACCTTCATCTACATCGTAGAGACGGCTAATCATATTGACAAAAGTAGACTTGGAACTACCTGTTCCACCGATGATGCCGATGGTTTCTCCAGATTTAATCGCCAAATTAATGTTATCAAGCACTGGCGCTTCCGAAGTCTTGGAATAACGGAAAGTTACATTTTCAAAACGAATGCTTCCGTCTTCTACTTCATATACAGGCTCTTTAGGATTGGTAATGGTTGCTTTCTCATCTAACACTTCACAGATACGGTTACCGCTGGCAATACTCATGGATGACATAACAAAAATCATTGCAACCATCATAAGATGCATCAGGATATTCATACAGTAGGTAAGAAGTGCCATAAGGTCACCAGTTTCCAAATCCCCTACTACTGCAAACTGCGCACCAAACCAGCTAATCAGAAGAATGCAGGAATAGATAGTAAACTGCATCATTGGGTTATTCCAGATAATGATATTCTCCGCTTTTGAGAAGTTATCGTAGATATCCTGGGACGCTTTGCGGAAGCGAGATTTTTCAAATTCACCACGTACAAAGGCTTTTACTACACGGATGCCCGTTACGTTTTCCTGTACGCTTTCATTTAATTTGTCGTATTTCTTAAAAGATGCCTGGAAATATTTCATCGCCTTGGTTGCCACAAAGATCAGGGCTGCGCCAAGGAAAATTACCGCTATCAGATAAATCATAGCCAACCTTGGACTAATGAAGAAACTCATCACCATAGCACAAATCATACTTGCTGGCGCACGCATACAAATACGAAGCAACATCTGATACGACATCTGAATATTACTTACGTCAGTTGTAATACGTGTAATCAGACTGGATGTGCTGAATTTATCAATATTTGCAAAGGAGAATGTCTGTATATTTTCAAACATTGCCTTTCTTAAGTTTTTACCAAAGCCCATAGATGCTATGGAGCCGTATTTCGCTCCTCCAACACCAAACGCCAGTGAGAACAATGCCATTACTACCATAATCGCACCGGTCACATAGATGTGGACTGTGTCCCCTTTTTTGATACCCTCGTCTACAATAGACGCCATCAAAAGAGGAATAATGGTTTCCATCAGAACTTCACCAATCATCAGGATTGGTGTAATGATAGAAGGCTTTTTGTACTCCTTGATATGGGAGGCCAATGTTTTAAGCATATGCATATGTAGGTCCTTCTTTCTAAATTACTTGTGCAAAACTTAGCACGCTAACAATTAGTATATTCTCATCCCACGAAACGGTCAACTACAAGATAATAAAATTTTTGTAAAAAAAGGCAGTCTAACACGAATTAGACTGCCTAATCTTTAATCCAATTTCCCATAAACTTCCATTGGAACATACGCCTTAATCTCAATTCCCTCTGCCACATATTCCTCTGAAATCAATTCTCCCTGCTTGCGGATTAATTGAATGATTCCAGCATTGGTGTAAGGAATCACGCGTTCAATGTAAACCTTATCTTCTCGAAGCATTTCTTCCAACACAGCCTTCACTTCTTCCAAGCCTTCGTTCTTCGCGGCTGAAATAGCCAAGGTCTTGTCTGCGCGAAAATCGTGAAGAGGTTCATTGTCTGTTCTTGCATCCTGCTTGTTGAAAAGAGTAACAATTTTCTTATCTTTTACCCCAAGATTGTCAAGGGTTTCATATACAATATGCATCTGTTTATCACGCTGTGGATTCGAAGAATCTACAACATGGAAAATGATGTCTGCGTATTTTGCTTCCTCTAAAGTACTCTTAAATGCTTCAATCAAATGATGTGGAAGCTTGCGAATAAATCCTACAGTATCTGTAAGAAGTACTTCCTGTCTTGCTCCAAGTTCCAACACACGTGTGGTTGGGTCAAGAGTCGCAAATAGTTTGTCTTCTTCTAACACGGCTGCATCTGTCATATGATTGAGCAGTGTGGATTTGCCGGCGTTGGTGTACCCTACAATAGCAACCACAGGCACATTCTGTCGCTCTCGCTTGGATCTGGTGACATCACGGTGTTTTACAACTTCTTCCAATTCTCTGCGAAGCTGTGCAACACGGTCATTAATCAAACGACGGTCAATCTCCAACTTCTTTTCACCAGGACCTCTAGTACCAATTCCACCACCAAGACGGGACATGGACCGTCCCAGACCTGTCAGACGGCTCATACGGTATTTTAACTGCGCCAGCTCTACCTGAATCTTACCTTCATTTGTAGATGCTCTGGCAGCAAAAATATCAAGAATAATCAGCGTTCTGTCCATAATCTTGGTATCTAACTGCTGCTCTAAGTTTTTAATCTGTGCTGGGGACAACTCGTCATCACACACGATACCCGTTGCCCCAGTTGCCTCGATTAATTCGGCAATCTCTGCCACTTTACCAGTTCCAACATAGGTTCCTGGATGAATCTTTTCTCTTTTTTGAATTAAGGTTCCCACTACCGTAGCCCCGGCGGTTTTTACCAAATCCGCCAGTTCTGCTAGGGAATCCTCTGCATCATCGCCATCCTGTTCACTGACTCCCACCAGAATGACTTTTTCTTCTATATCTTTTATTTCATATGCTTCAGGCATTCTATTCCTCCTAAATATACGCAACGCATAATATTGTTTATCTATGTTTGCTGATAATTCTCTATCTTGTCTCCAGGAATGTGAGTTCTCTCTTAGCCTCTTCATCCTCAGGATAAATCTTCACATATTCTTCTAACACATTTCTTGCTGATGTAAAATCGCTGACTTTTTCATAAACGATTACAAGAGACTTCATTACAATCTGTTTATTTGGAATCAGTTCCAATTCAAGAGCAGCCTCTAGACAATCAATGGCGATGTCATAATTTCCCTTTGTAATCTGTGCATCTGCAATATGATAAAGTCTATACGAATCTGCAACATCACTTGCAATATAAGAAGCAAGAGCACCCTCGGCTTCCTCTCTCTTATCCGTGACAAGATACACTTCTGCCAGATAATAATAGCTTTCAGCCTCTCCTCCTGCGGCCGCTTCCGTAAGTGCAGCGACAGAATCACCGTAACGTCCCATCATAAAATGAATACGGCCTTTTTGCATTTTATCATATGCACTATCTCCCTTTAGGTTCGCCGCTTTCTCTAAATACGCCAACCCCTCTGAATTACCATTGGCGGTCATAGATTCATATATTCCGATATACAGCTCATAGTCGCCCTTTCCATCGTATTTGATAGCAGATTCATAATCGCTTAAGGCAATCGCTTCTTTCCCCTGGGAATAATACAGATTACCACGTAAATAGTATGCCTTGGAGGAATTATTGTATCCAATAATAGCGGTATATGTATGAATCGCTTCTTCTATCTGGCCCAACATATACTGGGCTTCTGCCTTATAATAGCAGATATCCAGTTCCATAGCCCCAATCTCTCCAAGGGATTCATCTAAGGCTGCCTGAAAAGCATTCAGCGCTTTTTCATAGTCTCCATTCTCCAAATATGAGATTCCCTGCTCTCGAAGCTGCAGCTGACGTTCTTCTCGTTCAGAACTACATCCTGTGCATATCAAAAGCACTGTAATCATTAAAATTGCCATATATAAAAATCGTTTTGCGCGAATCATATCTATCACTCCTTACCTATGCCTCTTTGGGCTCAAATACTTTACTATCATATCATATTCTTGATTTATTGTGCAATGAATTCTAGGAAAATGGTAGTTTTTATGATATACTATATAGGGAGTACTTAATTGGGGGTATACTTTATGAATCATGAGATTACACGGAAGATAAATGCGTTTCAGCCTGACGGCACCTTGACAGAAAAAGGCTACGCCACACGTATGAATTTCATCTACAATCGTGAAAACATTAAAAAATTTCCTTTCAAACTGAAGGAATGGGATTTTTACCAGTTTCACAAAGGTCGCTACGCATTGCAGATGACCATTGGACATCTGTCTTATATTGGCCAGGGTGGCATCACTCTCATCGACCTTGTTACAGGAAAGAAATGGGCGTACAACACAATAAAGCCATTCTTCATTCCTACACTGGATCGAAACGGCGAACTTCCAGGCTTTTGCGAATATAAAGACAAAAATTTTCTTCTGACTTATGAAGTTACCACCGATAAACGCATTTTAAAGTTCAAAGCTTCCAACAAAGTTTATAAGGATATCGAAATGGAACTTATTGTTGACCACGATATCAATAATGATAAAATGGTCATCGCCACACCTTTTGATAAGCCTACACAGTTCTATTTGAATTACAAAGAAAATTATTATAACACCAAAGGCTTCGTACGTTTTACAGGTGTAAAAGACGAAGATTCTAAGGAAGTGAACTTCGATGGCGCCACAGGGGTCATCGACTGGGGCCGTGGTGTCTGGCCATATTCCCATGAATGGTTCTGGGGCAACCTGACAGGACATATCAACGAAGTACCTTTTGCCTTTAACATTGGCTGGGGCTTTGGGGATTTAAGCAATGCCACTGAAAATTTCTATTTCTACAACAAAAAAGCTTACAAACTTGGCACGCTGCACACAGAATGGGATGATAACGACTTAATGAAAGTTCAGCACATCTACGATGATGAGGGCAAATTTGACGTTACCTTCACTCCGTTCTATAACAACCACACCGAGAATAAATATGTCATTATTGACACGGAGTGCAATCAAGTCTTCGGTCACTTCTCTGGCAGTATTGAAACCGAGGATGGCCGTATCGAGTTTAAAGAGATTCTGGCATTCGTAGAACATGCCATCAACAACTGGTAAAAACGTGCACTACTAGGCACACCCTAAGAAAAACCCGCCACTTCTTTAAGAAGTGACGGGTTATTTTGATTCTCTTAGATTAGTTTATGCATTTTTCTTTTTTAAGAAAAGGTATACTGCGAAGCAACCAAGTGCAATTACAATTACTGCAATTAAAATAATAACGCCCCCCGGTATTGGGTTTACATCCGCGTCAGGATTTTCCAGGTCGTTTTCTGTGGATTCCTGATTTTCAGTATCTACGCCATCCATTTCTGTATCCGTTGTTCCAGTTTCGTTATTCTCAGTGTCCTCAATGACCGGCAATTCCGAAATAACGCTAAATACATTATCACCTTTTTCGTCAACATTACCATTTAACGGATCATTAATCCAATTTCCATCAACCACAAATTTATATTGATAATCCCCTTTGTTCAATTCAAGCGTAACAGAAAAAACATTTCCTTCTTTATTCATAGGATATGCCTCTTCCCAATTGTTCATGCTACCAAATAATTCCACATTGGATGCTGTTGGGCTTTCGTAGTACAGGGTAACTGTGTTACCATCAATTACTACACTCTCTGTAATCGTTGGCGTGTATTCTGGTTCAACGGGAGCATCCACGCCATCTGTCACTTTAAATACGCTATTACCTGCATCATTCGTGTTTGCATTGGAAGGATCTGTAAGCCATCTACCTCCATCTACAAGGAATTTGTATTCATATTCCCCATTTGGCAACACAACGGTACAAGTAAACACATCATCCTTCTTATCCATTTCAATGGCCTGCCAATCATATGCACTACACATTAATTCTACTTTACCTGCATTGGCATCCTTGTAATTAAATGTCACCTTGCCGCCTTCAATTACTGGACTCTTTATAGTTGGCGCAGGTTTTGTGCTTCCACTCTCTTTCACTGTGAAAACACTATTAACACCTCCAAAACCATCATCCACTGTTTCAGGGTTCAATGGATCTGCATACCATTCTCCGTTTACTACAAATTTGTATGCATATGTTTTCGCAGGTAATTCACAAGTATAGGAATATACATTACCATCTTTTTTCATAACCCAGTCGGTTTTAGACCAGTCATTCATATCTCCTGCTATTGCTACAGTATCGGCATTCATACATTCAAAATAAAATGTAACCTTATTTCCCTTTATTACAGGGCTCTTTTTGATTGTTGGGTTTGATGGATACTTAGGTTCAAACTTCTCAACATTTCCACCTTCTGCTGCAGATTTGCTTGTATCTACCACACACATCCATTTTCCTTCACCATTTGTTTCTTTTGGAACTACCCAGAACTCCATACCCTTTGTTAAATCTAACTTAAGGTCTACTGTCTGTGGCTGCCCGTTTCCTGCTCCAAAAATAATGTTTACTGTAGGGCCTACTGGTTCTACCATAGTTACCGTGTAATAATCACCATCTTTAGAAGATGTAATGTCCATTCCTGGCCATGAACCTAAATCATTCCCTTCCCAGGTGTAGGCGTACACACTTCCCCACCCTTCCGTATTCTTAAAATGCACTTTAAGTTCTGCCTGATCTGCATTCACTTCCATTGTTGGAATTAGTACTAAAAGCATAACAAATGTTAATACCACACTTGCGAGTTTAGATAAAATTTTTCTCATTTCCCATTCTCCTTTTATAAATATTAACACGAAAAACCAGACACCTCTCCCCTGTGCCTGGCTTTTCGGAAAAAACTAGTTTAATTTCCAGATATCTGCATTGTACTGTTCGATGGTTCTGTCAGATGAGAAGAAACCAGCTTTGCTGATATTCACTAACATCTTTCTAGCCCACTCTTCGCGGTTTTCATAATCTGCATATGCTTTTTCTCTGGTTGCAACATATTCCTGGAAATCTGGGAATGTCATAAACCAGTCTTTGTTTAATAATTCGTTGTAGAGACGCTCTAAGTTCTCGCGAGTACCAACATTCATAACTGTGTCACTTACAATGAAGTCCACCGCACGTTTCAATTCTGGATCTGCTTCATAGTACGCTCTTGAACAGTAATCTCCACGTTCATATCTATCGATAACGGTCTGAGAATCTTCACCAAAGGTGTAGATATTGTCTTTGCCAACAAGTTCAGCGATTTCTACGTTAGCACCATCCATAGTTCCAAGTGTAACTGCACCGTTTAACATGAATTTCATATTACCAGTTCCTGATGCTTCTTTGGAAGCAAGAGAAATCTGTTCTGAAATATCACATGCAGGAATTAATCTTTCTGCAAGAGTTACGTTGTAATTCTCTACCATAAATACATTCAAGTATGGACTAACATCTGGATCATTGTTAATAATCTGCTGTAAGCAGAGAATTAAGTGGATGATGTCTTTTGCAATAATATATGCAGGAGCTGCCTTAGCACCGAAAAATACAGTAATTGGTTTCGAAGGTTTGTTGCCAGCTTTGATTTCCATATATTTATGAATAATATACAGAACATTTAACTGCTGTCTCTTATACTCATGGAGACGTTTTACCTGAATATCAAAGATAGATTCTGGATTTACGTTTAATCCCTGAGTTGCTGCAAGATAGTTCTTTAAGTCAACCTTCTTACCTTCTTTAATTGCAAGAATCTGGCTCTGAACTTCTGCATCATCCAGATAAGTACTTAACTTATCCAGTTCAGATGCATCCTTCTTCCAGCCTTCACCAATAAGGCTTGTTACATAAGAAGAAAGTTCTGGGTTACATTCCATGAACCAACGACGGAAAGTAATACCATTGGTCTTGTTATTGAACTTCTCTGGATATAACTTGTAGAAGTTATTTAATTCTGTGTTCTTCAAAATCTCTGTATGAAGATATGCAACACCATTTACGCTGTATCCGTAGTGGATATCCATATGTGCCATATGAACTAAGTTATCTTTGATGATGTATGTGCTTTCATCTGTGATATCTTTACGTACACGGTTGTCTAATTCACGAATGATTGGCATAAGCTGTGGAACAGCCTTCTCTAAGAAGTAAAGTGGCCATTTTTCCAACGCTTCTGCAAGGATTGTGTGGTTTGTATATGCACAAACTTTTTTAACAACTGCAATAGCATCATCCATGAGCATTCCTCTCTGTCCTAACTGACGGATGAGTTCTGGAATTACCATAGAAGGATGTGTATCGTTAATCTGAATTGCAACATAATCTGCTAAGTCATAGAGATTTGAGCCCTTTTCTACTGCTTCATCAAGAATTAAGTGTGCAGCATTGCTTACCATGAAGTACTGCTGGTAAACACGGAGCAAACGGCCCTGTTCATCAGAGTCATCTGGATATAAGAAAAGAGTTAAGTTTCTAGCGATATCTTCTTTATCAAAATGAATGGTGTCGTCTACCATAATTTCACTTACCGATTCAATATCGAATAAGTGAAGCTTAGTTGTACGGTTGTTGTAACCACATACATCGATGTCGTACATTCTAGACCATACACGCATTCCGCCAAAGTCTACTGGATAACATACTTCTGTTCTATTTAACCAGCTGTTCTCTGTAATCCATGGGTTTGGAGTTTCTTTCTGAAGGTTGTTGTCAAACACCTGCTTAAAAAGACCAAAGTGATAGTTCAGTCCTACACCGTCGCCGTTTAAACCAAGGGTTGCCATAGAATCAAGAAAACATGCTGCCAAACGACCAAGGCCACCATTACCAAGGGATGGTTCCATTTCGATTTCTTCGATTTCGGCAAGATTCTTGCCAGCGTTTTCTAAGATGCCTTTTACTTCATCATAAACGCCAAGATTTATTAAGTTGTTAGATAATAATTTTCCAATTAAGAATTCTGCAGAGATGTAATATACTTTCTTCTTGCCTGCGTTGCTTTCTTTTTCTTTCGCAAGATCTTTTACCATTTCAAGAAGTGCAATATACAATTCTTCGTTTGAACAATCTGCTACGGATTTGTTCCATTTTGTTTCTACTACTTTTGTAAAATTCATTTCCTTTTCCTCCTGCTAAACATATTTGCTAAAATAAGCAAAAAATTTATGGGATATTTGTATTATATGTAGTATTCTATCTTTTTTCTTGTCATATAATGGCAAAAAGTGGTACAATCCTATCATGAATATTCTAGAATATGAAAATTACCAAGAGAAAAAAGTACATACTGAGGCAGATTTCCCGTACAACACCTACTTGTGCTCTATCCCATTAGACTTCGACAGAGTGCCTGTACATTGGCACGATTATATGGAAATCATATATATAAAGAAGGGACACGGTTACGTTACTGTTGATCTGAAACAATATAAGGTATCTGGTAGTACAATTGTACTAATCTTGCCTGGCCAATTACACTCTATTGAACAATATGATGACCTGTCTATGGAATATGAGAACATATTTTTTAATATTAATATGTTATTTGCCAGAACAGAAGATACCAGCGTCACGGAATTTTTACGCCCTCTTTTAAGTGGAAAAATCACAGTTCCTACGGTTTTTACATCAGTTTCCAATCATTATGACGCCATTTCTGCCTGCATTGATGCCTGCGATGAAATCTGTAAGACCAAACCGGAAGGATATGAATTATACATTAAGGGAAAACTTTTTGAATTTTTCTATGTTTTGAGCAATCGATGCAGAGAGGATAAAACCACCCGCTCTATGAAGTCTCTGGATAAGATGAAAATCATCATGAAGCATGTAGAGAATCACTATATGGAAAAAATCTCTATTGCGGATATCGCAGAAGTTGCAGGCTTCTCCGAATCCCACTTTATGCGCTACTTCAAGGAAACCATGGGCACTTCTTTTATTGATTATTTACGAGAGTATCGCCTGACTATGGCTGCGCGACTTTTGTTGGCGTCAGACGCTTCTATCCTTAGCATCTCTGAGGAAGTAGGGTTTGATAATCTCTCCTACTTCAATCGCGCCTTTAAAAAAGAATACGGCGTAACTCCGAGCCAGTATCGGAAACAAAGTGCAGAATAAAATACGGGGCTGTCGCAACACACCATATTGGGTGTAGTCGTGACGCCCCTCTTTCTATGCCCCCCAGACACAGCCCATAACGCAACGACTTTGGATAGAAGAATAGAATTTCTTGAATCGCTTTTTTGATGGATGTTTTCGTGTCTTTTGACAGGCGGACACCCGTGGGCTGGCAGTATGCACATCAGAGACTTCGTTGTAATTTTCAAGTACTTCTAGATATGCCTTAGAACAAAGTTGATATAAAAAACCGCTCTTGAGAACTCGGCGCAAAAGCAGCGCCTCAAACATTCAAGAGCGGTTTTACATTTTGTTCTAATGGCATATCAAGAAGTACTAAGAAAACTCCAAATAGTCTCTGATGTGCATACTGCCAGCCCACGGGTGTCCGACATTCAAAAGACATCGAATCATAGACAACATCAAAAA
>SVFC01000012.1 GCA_015057035.1 Lachnospiraceae bacterium
CACGGGTGTCCGACATTCAAAAGACATCGAATCATAGACAACATCAAAAAGCGATTCTTAGAAATTCATTCTTCTAGCCACGGAGTTGTGTTATGGGCTGTGTCTGGGGGCATAGAAAGAGGGCTGTTGCAGTGATACCGATTGTGGTATTTTGCAACAGCCCTCTTATTTTTATGTATCAATTCTCACATTCATCCAAGCCAGCAAGTCTTCAAATACCACCTGCTTGTCGGTTTCATTTAAGATTTCATGTCTGTCATTCTCATAGAGTTTGTAGGTCAAATCCTGCACTCCTGCGTTCTGGTAGAGATAATATGCATCTTTTACGCCCTTGCCAAGTCCACCAACTGGATCCTGATCTCCGGAAACGATGAATAATGGTAACTTCTTAGGAATCAGTTTCGCATTTTCCGCATCACAACTGAAGTTTACTGCTTCGAATAATCCCTGATATCCATTGACTGTAAACATAAAAGTGCATTCTGGAGTCTGATAATACTTTCGAACAATGTCCACGTCCTTGGTGAGCCAACTGTTCTCTGGATGCTCTCCTGTCATATCGAAGCCCTTATAATCAGCTCCAAAAGCAAGTCCCTGAATGAATTTGCTGCGATGTTTTAAGCCACGGATTTTACCGATTAGTTTTGTTAATCCAAGAGCAAGACTTGTTACATTGCCAGGGATAAAACCAGTTCCCATAATGATAGCACCGCGCAGGTTGTCATTGTGCAGGCACAAATACTTACGAAGCATAAAGGAACCCATACTATGCCCCAGCATAAAATAAGGTGTATTAGGATTTTCTTCCTGAATCAGTGTGCGAAGCTTATGCATATCTGCCACTACTGTATCGCTTGGCGTACCTTCATAGAAAAATCCCCAGTCTTCCTTAGATGCTACAGACTGGCCATGTCCAAGATGGTCATGTCCTACTACCATATAACCCTTTGAAGTTAAAAACTCTGCAAATGGTGCATATCTTTCAATATATTCCACCATCCCGTGGGTAATCTGCAAAATGGCACTATATTCGCCTGAATCTGGCAACCATTTCACCGCATGAATCGCTGTCTTTCCGTCATTTGATAAAAAAGTAAAATTGTTTGTAACCATACCTTTCTCCTTCCTTGTATGTCACTAAAGGGACTGTTCTTCAATCATATCCAGCATATACGAAATGTCGCTTTCCAGTTCAGCCAACTGCTTCTTCTGGTTCGCCACATCCTCCTGGACATCGCTTAACTGAATCTTGTCCCGCTCCCCACATTTTGCAATTTCTTCGTCCAGATTGCGAAGTCCCACAATCTTATCTCGAAGTTCAATCATATCATTGGAAAAATCTCTCATTCCAGAATTCGCTACTGCCTGACTAATCTCCTGATTCTTCTTAAGCAATCGGGTAACTCCCATATTACTATCCTTTGTCAGAGATAGCAAACGTGCGATTACTTCCTCTAACTCTGCAATACGTCCGTTAGCCTCAGCCAATTCTTCTCGCATAGTCGCAGCCTTTTTCTCAAAGGACAATGCAGTCTGGCGAATCTCTTCTGCCGCAGATACAAACTGTTTTGACGTCTCACCCATTCTTCCTGCTTCAATCGCAGCGTTTAAGGCTAAGACTCCCATCTTGCGTCCATCCTCTTCCATTTCTTCCAGACGTTTCTGATAAGATTCCGCTTCTGCCTTCATACTAGCCGGTGTTTCCTGCAAGTATTTCGCTGGAGTGGTAACATGTTTATTTTCTTCAACAAGCCCCATGGTAGTCTCCATCTGCTTCTCCAACAAGATACGCAAAGCCTCGTAATTATCCACTGCATTTTTCAGGTCTTTGGCAAAATCATCAATGTAGAACATCAGCTTGGATTCTTCTTCAATATTCACCATAGCATGTTCTACTAGATGCTCTGAATTCTCCATTACCTGACACAAATCTGTATGTATACGTTTTCCTGTTTCTTCCAGTTCTGTTACGCCAGTCTCAAAAGATTCCCTTTTTTCCGACAACTGTGCCAACAGATTTCTATTCTGTTCTTCTAAAATCTTCTTTTTATTCCCAAACATCGAAATGCCTCCAATACATATATTATATTACTGATAGTGCTGTATTTCAAATTGTATTTCGTCTACACCGCGAAAACTGTTGATTTTTGGATAATACACCATAGATAATTGTATTGCATTCGACATTCCTCGCATGGCTGCGTCTACTTCTGTCTGTCCAAACTTTTCTTTTAGGTAGTTCAAAAATCCTTCCACATCCCCAAAATAAATTCCTGTAGCAGGAAGCCCCCCTGCTGTCATAAGGGAAATTTTCAGTACATTTCGATTTTTTCCCATAATCATAATGCGTTTTACAGAAATATTCTTGTCTGCAAACACTGGCTTCGCATTATCCTTCCCAAAAGGTGCCAGAATAGAAAGTTCCCGAATCAAATCCATAGACACGTAGTCTAATGGCATTGGCACATCAATTCGAACCTTTGGCGTTAATTCTTCATCCGTTAATGTGGCAAGCTCATTGATTTTCTGTCGAAAAGCGTCGATGTTTTCAATTGGAAGAGATAAGCCTGCTGCCATAGGATGTCCACCAAACTTAGTAAAAAGTTCCTGACATTTGCACATCTCTTCGTACATAGAGTATTCTTCAATGGAGCGACCAGAGCCTTTGGCTCCATCTTCCCCCTTTGTAAGCACAAAAACCGGTTTGTAGTATTTCTCACGGATTCTTCCTGCGATAATTCCAGCAATGCTTTCGTGTACCTCTGGCAGGTAGATTACCAGAACCTTGTCTTTTTCACAGTGATTTTCTTCATAAAACCGAATGGCTGCATCCACGCCTTCCTGGGTCAAATCTTTACGTTCCATATTAAGAACCACTAGCTCATTCGCCATAACTGTTGCAGTCGCCTCGTCCGTCTGAAAAAACAATTCAATGGCGCGTTTTGCCGTATCTAATCTGCCACTGGCATTGATGC
Source organism: Lachnospiraceae bacterium (assembly GCA_015057035.1). Taxonomy (GTDB): domain Bacteria; phylum Bacillota; class Clostridia; order Lachnospirales; family Lachnospiraceae; genus Roseburia. Next base: position 2,976 of record SVFC01000012.1, read on the forward strand.
AAGGACCTAATACAAATCCAAAATGAAACGCATCTATCTGTTCTTTTTCTAGACCACATTGCGCAATCAAAGCTCGCATACCAACGTTAGTGGTTTTACGAATACGTTTTAGCCCTTCCTTTACCAGAATACGATTCTCTCCAGTCAGCGGCATAATGTCTCCCACTGTTGCAAAAGCCACATTCTCCAGCAAAGTCTCAGCCTCAGCAAAATCAATATTCATTGCCTCATACAACAAACAAACCACTTTCCATGCAACTGCTGCTCCACACAGATATTTATAAGGATAGGCACACTCTATCTGATGTGGGTTTACAATTGCATCTGCTGTGCTTTGTTTGTACTGTCTGACACCATCTACATCTTCGTATGGAATCTCGTGATGATCCGTTACAAGAACCGTCATTCCCAACTCCTTGGCATGTGCAATCTCTGCAAGGGCTGCAATACCATTATCGCAGGTTAAAATGGTATCCACACCATCTTCATAGGCCTTGTCAACCAGATTCACATTGAGTCCATATCCATCATGAATACGGTCTGGAATCTGAATGCTGACAATCGCCCCCGCTCTTTTTAAGGCGGTCTTTAAAATATATGTAGACATGACTCCATCAATGTCATAATCTCCAATAATTCTTATAGATTTCTTACTCTGGATTTTTTCCACCAGAATAGCAACCAGTTTATCTCCATCTTTCAAAAAATGTGGGTTATGTAAGTCCCTGATATCCCCCTGCAAAAAGATACGGATATCTTCATCTTCCACCACATCTCGGTTTCGAATAATTCTGGCGGTTACCTGATCAATATGATATTTTTCCCCAATTGCCTTAAAATCGGCTTTTTTATTAATTACTAACCACTGCTGCATAATCTACCTGCTTTAACATTAGTCCTTCTGGCGGTACTGTAAATCCCGCTAATTCTCTGTTTTTCCCTTCCAAAATCTCTGGAATCTCAGATGCCTGTTTCGTGCCATTTCCCACTTCAATGAGGGTTCCCGTCATAATACGAATCATATTTTGAAGAAATCCATCCCCAGTATAAGAAATGATAATTTCATCCTGTTTCTCTGTAATATCAATGGCAAACACGGTACGAACTGTGGATTTTTTCATCCTCTTATTTCCACAAAACGCCATAAAATCATGAGTTCCTATCAAATATGAAGCGGCTTTTTTCATGACCTCCACATTAAGAGGCGTCGTATATGTGTACGCATACTTTCTCTCAAATACATTCGAAATGTTACTTGTATGAATACGGTATATATAGGTCTTTGATGTGGCAGCAAATCTAGCATGGAATCGCTCTTCCACTTCTTCAATCTCTGTCACCGCAATATCCATTGGAAGATAATGATTCAGATATTCCAGAATCTCTTCCTTGGAAAAATCCCCATCCATATGAAAATTCGCCACCTGACCACTGGCATGTACCCCGGCATCCGTTCTTCCAGAACCAATCACTTCTACGGGACATCCCGCCAGTTCCGTCAGCACATTCTGCAGTTTGCCCTGAATGGTCATATCTGTGGAATTCTGCACCTGCCATCCCTTGTATCTGGTTCCATCATATTGTATCAAAATCTTATAATTCGCCATCTTTCATCTCCATAAGTGGGTGTGAACTTTACACCCATATATGGAGATATTATATCATACTTTTTCTGTGGAAAAAATGGCAAATTCTACCTATGTCATTGCAGTATTAACGAAGTTCCGCAATACGGGTTACTGCCACATAAATATTAGAGATTTCATACCATGTGTTATAGTCCACAACCCCCGTTTGTGGCAATCCAAACACCTGCTGAAACGTTCTTACTGCCTGCTGAGTAGAAGGTCCATATACTCCGTCTACTCTGACTGTAGGAATCGCTGTATAGGTCTTAGAAATACGGGCTAACTGCTGCTGCAACTGACGCACCTTGTCTCCTGTCGCACCTAGTCCCAGATTGTATCCTGGCCAGGATGCAGGAATTCCTGAGATTCCCTCTGCCACATTAATAAACATATCGTTGCCATAAAAATATCTTAAGATTTCAATGGCAGAATACCCCTGATCTCCCAGATATTTGCTACCCCACTGAGTCATCCAGTTTGGACAGGACACCTTATCCCCATCACAATACTGGGTTAAAATTGGCTGGGTAATATTAGGTCTAGACAAATAGTTTTCGAACTGTTCATCTACAATTCGTGAAATACTCTGATAGTAGTTTCTTCCCGGAATAAACTTATGGTCGTACGCCGTAGAAGAAGTAATGGTAAACTGATAACCTTTTCCTCTATACCACTCCGTATATACACGATTCAATGTAAAAGACATAATTGCCAGCACATTTGCACGAATGGTCGCATCTGGCCAGGTGGCATAGATTTCACTGGAAGCTACGTTTTTAATGTAATCACGATATCTGACATAATAATTTCTGGCCGTGTTATCGCCTGGTGTTCCATCATGTACCACCACGTACTCTGGAATCACCACCCTGCTAAGTACGATTTCTCCTGTATCTGTTACCGTTTTTACCTCTTCCTCCGGAATCTTAGGTGGATAATTTCCATACAACGTATGAGCTCCAATTACCAGATTGTTTTCTGCTGGAACTGCCGCATCTAATGCCTCCATTCGTACTTGTTGTTCTGAAATCTGCTGAGACATTAACTCGATTCCAGAGATTTCAATCTCTCGGTATCCTTCAGCCTGAACAATAATGGAATATTCTGCATAAGGCTGTCTATCCTGGGGTTGCATAGAATATTCCAGTGGTGGCGTACGAAGTGTAACTACAGGTGCATTACCTGAGATATCCGTCGTTAGTTCTTCAATTGTATCTTGTGGACCTCCAGTATAAGTAATAGTGATTCTGGCATTCTCAACTGGTCTGCCATCTGACTGGGATGCCACACGAATCCGAAGTTGTCCCTCGTCAATGTTATCCTGTCGAGGTGTCACATCCTGTAGAGCCTGTAAATCCTTTTCTGTATATTGATTCATACAATCTCCAACTATTTATTCTCCCAATATTTTATGCATCAAGTTCTTAATCCGTGCTACCATATTTACTTTTTCTTTGTAATTCACTTCTTGTAATTGCATAATCTAATCTATGTTTGATATAATATAAAAAATGTTTATCTACGGAGGGATTGTTATGCATACATTTCAACCATATCCAATTGAATTATTAGAACTAAATCCATTTACGAAAATCGGAAAAGAATGGGCTCTTGTTACAGCAGGTAACAAACAGAAATGCAACACTATGACTGTAAGCTGGGGCGGCTTAGGTGTCATCTGGGGAAAAAATGTGGTTTACATCTTTGTTAGAGATTCTAGATATACCAAAGAATTTATTGATGATGGAGACTTTTTCTCCTTGTCTTTCTTCGATAAAGATTACAAAGAAGCCTTGTCTTACTGTGGTGTAAACTCTGGGCGCAACGAAGATAAATGGGAAAAATCAGACCTTACACCTGCGTTCCGTCACAGCATTCCATATCCAGATGAAGCAAATCTTGTTTTCCTCTGCAAAAAGATGGCAGCTGTTCCAATGCCAGAAGAAACTTTTACCGACAACTCCGTAATGGGCACTTGGTATAAGGATAATGATATGCACACCATGTATGTTGGTGAGATTATAGAAGTAATGGCTCGTTAGTATATAGTCGTAAAACAAATCTCGTAAACAAAAAAGCCGTATAAAAACCAACTTGTTGACCTAAATGTCAAAGGTTTTTATACGGCTTAGTTTTATCAAGCACTATCGATTTTTTGTACTGATAGATTCAATGGCAACTGCCCCACCACGCACAATGTTGATATTTTTGAATCTATTTTTCAACAATGCAATTAACTCATTGTTTTTACGTTCAATCATCTTGCACTCAAGTAGTGCACTATCAACACCAATATCTACCACATCTACTGCAAAGACCTGTGCAATCTGAAACACTTCAGCCTTTTCCTCTGGTGAAATGTGGTTAATCTTCACATAGAGAAGTTCCTTCATATGGGTTGGTGTATCTGTCAAATCCATTACCTTAATCACTTCTACCATACGGTTCAATTGCTTCTTCACCTGTTCAAAAGTAATATCATCACTGGTTACACCAATGGTCATACGAGAAATCGTCTCATCCTCTGTGGTTCCAACTGTAAGTGAATGTAAGTTGTAGGATTTTCCTGCAAAAAGCCCTGCAACCTTAGCAAGTACACCGACTTCATTTTCTACATACATAGCAATCCATCTATTTTTCATTGTCATGGCTCTTTCCTCCTACTTTAAAATCATTTCGCTCATAGGGTTTCCACCCTTAACCATTGGAAGCACAATCTCATCTGTAGAGATCATAAACTCAATAATGGTTGGAGCATCTTTGTGTTTCTTCGCTTCCGCAAATGCTGCATCGATATCTTCTTCTCTTTCTACGCGGATTCCATAAGCACCGTAGCTTTCTGCCAATTTTACAAAATCAGGTGTATATGGCGGACATGCCGGATTTGGACCTTTGCAGTCGCTTGGGCAGGTTATACGACGTCTCAGGCAAGTTGCGCTATAACGTTTACCATAAAACAACTGCTGCATCTGACGAACCATTCCCAAATAATAATTATTTAAAATACATACCGTTACCGCAGCCCCCTGTGTTACAGCCGTTGCCATTTCCTGAATATTCATCTGCATTCCACCATCTCCGGAAATGCAAACAACGTCTGTGTCTGGATTGGCAATTTTAGCTCCAATAGACGCAGGGAAACCAAATCCCATGGTTCCTAAACCACCAGAAGTAATCATCTTGTTCTTTGGCCCCATTTCCAGATACTGGGTAGCCCACATCTGATGCTGACCTACGTCAGTAACATAAATACCATCTGGATAATTGGCATTAATATGCTCCATAATCATCTGTGGAGTCATTCCTTTATCACGACGCATTTCCAGTGGATTTTCTGCTTCCCAGGCAGCGATTTCTTCCATCCAGTGTTTGGTCTTCTTAGATTCCGCCCACTCTGTCAATTTCTCCAAAGCAAGTCTTGCATCAGAAACCACTGGTACGTCTACTACAACGTTACGTGAAATCGACGCTGTATCGATATCAATATGAATAATCTGAGCCTTTGGTGCAAACTCATTCAAATCCCCTGTAATTCTATCATTAAAACGGGTTCCGATGGAAAACAATACATCACATTCACTAACAGCTTTGTTTGCAGCATATTTTCCATGCATACCGCAGTTACCAATATATAATTCATGAGTCGTTGGGATTGCGCCCTTGCCCATAATAGTAGTAACTACAGGAACATTCATCCTCTCTGCAAATGTCTGTAATACGTCATTGGCTTTGGCAATGTTAATGCCACCACCTGCTAAAATCAGAGGTTTCTTTGCGCCCTTTAATAGTTTAAAGGCTTTTTTCAACTGACCAATATGTACACTGGCATTTGGTTTGTAGCCACGAATATCCACATGAGCTGGATAAACTGAGGATCCAAGTTCTGTCTGGATATCCTTTGGAATATCAATAAGTACTGGTCCTGGTTTGCCTGTGCTTGCAATCTGGAACGCCATCTTGATAATTCTACCAAGGTCTTCGCGACGACGCACGGTAACACCATACTTGGTAATGCTTCGAGTCATTCCAACAATGTCTACTTCCTGGAAGGCATCATTACCAATCAGATTCAAAGGAACCTGACCCGTAAAGCACACTAGCGGAATATTGTCATAATGAGCATCTGCAAGCCCTGTCATAATATTGGTGGCACCCGGGCCGCTTGTTACAAGGCAAACACCAACTTTACCAGTTGACTTTGCATAGCCTTCGGCTTCATGAATTAATCCCTGTTCATGACGCGGCAACACCACTCGAATTGAATCCTGCTTATACAATTCATCAAATAAATCTGTAACTGTTCCCCCAGGATACCCAAATATGGTATCAACACCTTCCTCTTCCAAGGCTTTTACAAATAACTTTCTGCCTGTAATATCCATACCTAACACCTCATTTTTCCATAACACTTCATCGATAGGAGTCAATCTCCCCCTTGGATTATTTCACCTTCTCGTATTTATAGAAGTAAAATTCCAAATCAAAATAAGTCTGTTCTTCACTATCTGCAACAATTCTCCACTCTGGTTTCTCATCCAGGTTTGGGAAATATGCATCTGCATCATAAGCGTAATCAATCTTGGTAATATGAGCCACATCACATTCATCCACAAGGGCTTTATAAATCTGTTCTCCGCCAATGATATATATGTCTTCGCTATTATACTTTTTCAATTCTTCATGGAGTTCTTCCATCGAATGCACAATAATAGCATCATTCACTTTATAATTCTTATTACGGGTCAATACAATATTCGTACGATTTTTTAATGGAAGACCATTTGGAAAACTCTCTAATGTTTTTCTTCCCATTACTACTACTTTTCCTGTAGTCGTTTCTCTGAAAAATTTCTGATCCATTGGAATTCGTACCAGCAACTGGTTATTTTTCCCAATGGCCCAATTCTTATCTACTGCTGCAATTAAATTCATACTTACTTCCTCGTCTCCACACTATTTCGTGTTTTTATACAACAATTATCTATCTTCCAGAACTACTCTTACACTGCGATTGGAATATTCTTAATCTGTTCGCCTGTCACATAATCGATGAGTTTGATGTCATCTGGCGTAAAATCATAAAAATCCTTAATCTCTGGGTTTATCCAGAATTTTGGAGCAGGATGCTGTTCTCTCTCAATCAACTCTTTAATAATAGGAATGTGTCTATCATAAATATGAGCATCTGCAATTACATGCACAAATTCGCCCACCTGCATATCACATACCTGCGCCAGCATGTGTACTAAAACCGCATATTGACATACATTCCAGTTATTTGCAGCCAAAACGTCATTAGAACGCTGGTTTAAAATAGCATTCAGAACCAATTTCTCTTCTCCAGGTTTCTGTGTAACGTTGAATGTCATACTGTATGCACATGGATATAAATGCATTTCATGTAAATCCTGATGCACATAAATATTTGTCATAATACGACGGCTAAATGGATTATTCTTAAGGTCATAGATTACTCTGTCAACCTGATCCATCATACCTTCTTTGTATTGGTGCTTCACGCCCATCTGGTATCCATATGCCTTGCCAATCGATCCTGTTTCGTCAGCCCATTCATCCCAAATATGTCCCTTTAATTCATTAATATTGTTAGACTTCTTCTGCCAAATCCAAAGAAGCTCATCCACACATGTCTTAATCGCAGTTTTACGAAGGGTAAGTGCCGGAAACTCTTTAGACAAATCATAACGATTCACCACACCGAATTTCTTCATAGTATATGCGCTGGTTCCATCTTCCCATACCGGACGCACCTTTTCTCCTTCTGTACTTGTTCCATTTTCTAAAATATCTTTACACATTTCCACAAAAACTTTATCTGCGTAACTCATATCGTTCCCCCGACTTAACTATATTTTTTCGCCATTGTATACTATGACTATCTTAACTATTAATTGTACTGAAAAACGGGGGTAAAATCAAGGCTAATACGCAGAATGTTTTATAGAAAAAAGTTATAAGATATATAAAAAATCAGGGAGAAAGGAACTCCTCTCTCCCTGAGCATTTTTCTAATATGGAAAACTAAATGAAGTGTTTGCTACAGTAATCATTGTAATCAATAATGCATTTACCAAACCACCAAGCCAGATGTTTCCTGTTAACTTCTGTAACTTAATGCTTAAGTATGCTGCAATTCCCAGCATAGGCACAATTGGAATCACCAGAATTGGAATCAATGCTCCAATTGCAACTAACATTCCCGGCAATCCACCAAAGATTGTCATCTTTGTAAAGATTACAGGAACATATGTAACTAACAGGAATAAGGTTGGAGCTAAAATGTTAAATCCAACTGCAACCAAAGTCTGCTTCCTCTCACTCCATCCTTCAATACAATGGCGATTAACGCTAATACTATTAATCACGTAAAATACTGCAAAGAATGGTAAATATTTTAACGCCACAATCATCTTAGAGAAATCGAATACACGAATATCCAATGTCCAGATTCTAAAGTCTGTCATAAATACATAGTCAGCAATAAACACCAACATAAATACTGCTGCTACAACACTAAGTGCTAACAAAATAGTACGACGTCTAGTACCCTTTTCAAAGGCATATCCAAATTCTGCACCTCTTCCTTTTAACTTGCCATTACCAACACGAAGCATAATCCATGCGACCAGACCACAACCCACACTCCAAAAAGCAATTCCACCAGTAGTATCCTGTGGAAGAAGCGGATTCAATAATGCCACATAACCTATAAGCAATAATGGAAGAAGTAAAATGGAGCAGATAAGTCCGCTAATGATGTTACTTCTAAGATATTTTCCTTTTTCCTTCTTGTCTGCAAATGCTGGAACTACTAAGGTCTTCTCCTTCTTGAGTGGGGCAAAATATGGCAGCTTAAGCATTAATGCCGCCATAGGTACAATCGCACCAAAGAAACCAATCAGCCCAATAAAGTTAAAGGCTTCTTTTATCCACCAAGTTTGATTGGTACTTACAATTGGAATTGGCGCTCCGAGGGTCTTCTCAAAGAAGTTTACCACATGTCCTACTGTAACAGTAGAAAAATGATTCATAGCATGAAATTCTGCTGGATTATACAATGCCAACTGATATCCGTTACTTTCATTCACGTAGAATTTTCCTTCTTCTGCAGCACCATCTAATTTCACACCCGTCTGAACAGCAACTAATTTGTTTGTGTTCTCACTAGTTAAAAGTTCATATCCATAGTATCCTGACATACCAGTATAAAACTCGTCAAACTGTCCCGCGATAATACCTAAATCACACAGATATCCACTATTACCTGTCTGGTCTTCTACTGCAGATAAGGCTAATGGATAATTACCTACGATTAAGCATGCAGCAACCTTATTTAATGCTTTTGCCTCTTCTGCAGTCGCACCATTCTTTAACGCTTCTCTTTCCAGATTACTATAATACGCTGCTGTTGCATTGGAATACCCACCACCCATAGAATGTCCGGTAACACCAATACGTTCCTGATCAACAAAATCGAGGGTATAGAGATATTCTACTGCATCTACCATACCAGCCGTTGAATGCTGTACCTCACTACCCACACCATCCTGAAGGACACCTGAATTGCCATGATTATACGCATCTTGTGCAAAAACTACGTATCCTCTGCGTGCTAATTCCACATAGTTCAAATCCTGCATTTCACGGTTATTCAAATATCCATGACTTGTTACAATGGCAGGAGCAGGATGTTCTGCTGTAGCATTCTCAGGCACAAACAAATATCCTGTGTACTCTCCCGCGCTGGTTCGAATCACAACATCTGTGATTTCTACTTTGCCAAAGTTAGACTGGATTACAGAAGCTCCCATAGCTCCTACCAGACATAGTACTAAAGCAATTACAAGAAGTTTTCCCCAATTCTTGTTCTTCATAAAAAGCCCCTCCTTATGAACTTTATTTTGGTAATTCAATTGTATCAAATATATTAGTTCCTGTGAAGATGTATATCGCAAAAATCGAACCTTCGAAGTCCGAATCCACTCCTAAAAATAAATGAGGCATCTACAAGATGCCTCATTTATTTTTAAGAGCGATAGACGGGGCTCGAACCCGCGGTCTCGACCTTGGCAAGGTCGCGCGTTACCAACTACGCCACTATCGCATATATGAAATTGTTCATAGATTCTAAATCTATAAGAGCGATAGACGGGGCTCGAACCCGCGGTCTCGACCTTGGCAAGGTCGCGCGTTACCAACTACGCCACTATCGCATATCTGTTCCATTTGGTCGGAACAGATTATATATTACCTCATGGGTCAACGAATGTCAACAACTTTTTTCACTTTTTTTGATTATTTTTTCCTTTCCAATATTCGCACATATCTCTCACTCTATTGCATATGATATAGAAAAGGAATTGAGGTGATTTTATGGGATCAAAGACAAAAATCGTTGTAATCAAATTAAAAGATATTCTGTTCTATGCAACGGTGGTTGCACTATGTATTATCGTATTATTACTTCTCTACATATTGTTTCAACCAGCCGCTGTTACAACTGGAGCAATCATAAATGTTTAAATGCAAAGCAAAAAAAGGGACCGTCTGTGGACGATCCCTTCCATAGCATTATTTTGTTTCTTCTTTTGAATCTTCTTTGTCTGTTGATTCTTCTGTTTCATCTTCGTAAAGTTCATTCAAATAGTCATCAAGATCAGCTGTTGTAACATAAATCTTGTCAACTGGGCGGCTATTATAAACTGCTACACCAGCACTCACACCAATCCACGCAACAAGTGCAATACCAATTACGCTTCCAACGATTTTAATGAGCATTTTCTGGCGTTTTTCTTTTGCCATAATCTCTTTACGATTTGCTTTCTCTGCTTTATACTTATCAACTTTTGCCTGACTCATCCTATATCTCTCCTTAGTACTTAAATACTCAACGGATATATTTTATATGATTTTGCTGAAAAAAGCAAGGACTATTATTACATATTACGAGATTTATCAATACAAACTTTCATGGCATCCATTACTGCTGCTCTCATTCCCTGCTCTTCTAGCACTCTGACCGCCTGAATTGTAGTTCCTCCTGGTGAACAAACCATATCTTTTAATTCCCCTGGATGTTTTCCAGTCTCTAATACCATCTTGGCACTTCCCATAACAGCCTGGGCCGCAAATGTATAAGCCTGCTGGCGCGGCATTCCGCCTTCTACTGCTGCATCTGCCATGGCTTCAATAAACATAAATACATAAGCCGGCGAACTACCACTAACAGCAGTTACCACATCCATAAGATTTTCTGATACAATTTCCGTCTTAGAAAATCCATTACATAGCTCACAAATACTTCTAAGTTCTGTGGCTGTCACTCTTGTATTACCACAGATTCCCATCATACCTTCTTTTACAAGAGATGGGGTGTTTGGCATCGTTCTAACGAATTTACAAGGCTTAGCAATCTTTTCTTCTAACCACGCAAAGGTTTTTCCCGGCGCAATAGATACTAAGATTTTTTGCTCTGTAACAGCATCACGGATTTCTCTTAGTACTTCCTCATAAAACTGAGGTTTTACTGCCAAAAAGATAATGTCTGCATTTTTTACTACTTCTGTGTTATTAGAAGCAATGCCTACCATATAATCTTTTGCAATCTGCTCTTTGGTACTCTGTGTTTTTGCAGAAACAAAAACATTACTCTCCGAAACAACACCAGCATCTAACATCCCTGCCAACATTGCTCGTCCCATATTTCCACATCCAATAAAACCGACTTTCATAGCCTTTCCTTCCTTTTTCCCGTAAAAACTTTATGATCGATAATCACCATTAATCTTGACATATTCATAAGTTAAATCGCATCCCCAAGCTTTTGCTTCTTGGTTACCCTGATTAAGATTAATATGAATGTAAATCTCATCTGCACCTAATACTTCTTTTGCAAATTCTTCGGAAAACTCTACGCCAGAGCCATTTCTACAAACTGGTATCGTACCTTTATCCGATGCTAAATCCACATCCACCTTATCAATATCAAATTCTGCTTCCGCATAACCAATGGCACATAAGATTCTACCCCAGTTTGCATCTTCTCCAAACATCGCACATTTGAAAAGTGGAGAACGGATAACGCTTTTGGCTACAATAATAGCTGTATCCAAATCTGGCGCTCCTGCACAGGTGCATTCCAGCATCTTGCTTGCACCTTCCCCATCTTTGGCTAACATCTTGGTGAGGTTCATAAGAATCTCATAAAGTGCAGCCTTAAATATCTCATAATCTTCGTTTTCTGTTTCAATCTTGTGATTTCCTGCAAGACCATTTGCCATTACTGTCAATGTGTCATTGGTGGAAGTATCCCCATCTACACTTAAGCAATTGTAGGTTACTTTTACGATTTCAGACAAAGCCTTCTGCAAAAGCCCTGCATCAATAGCAGCGTCTGTCGTTACAAAATTCAACGTCGTTGCCATGTTAGGATGTATCATACCACTCCCCTTGGCCATTCCGCCCATAGTACACTCCACTCCACCAAGAGTAAATCTTACTGCATACTGCTTAGGCACTGTATCCGTAGTCATGATGGCATTCGTTGCTCGGTCATTACCATCATAACTCAACCCTGCTACAAGCGCAGACATACTATTGGCAATTGGCTCCATTGGAAGAATCTGGCCAATCACTCCGGTAGATGCCACTATTACTTCTTCTTGTTTCACATCATAACCAGCCTTTGACAATTCGTCCGACGCCATTTGACACATTTTTTGTGCTTTCTCCACACCATCAAAGTTACAAGTGTTTGCATTTTTACTATTTACGATAATGGCTTTGGATTTCTGCCCGGACTTCTCCAAATTAGCTTTCGTCACAAGGATTGGAGCACCTTTGACCTTGTTCGTAGTATATACTGCCGCAGTATCACAAGCCACTTCTGATACCACCAATCCCAAATCATTCTTTTCTTTATTTGGATTTAGTCCACAGTTAAGCCCGTTCGCTTTAAATCCTTTTGCAGCACATACTCCGCCATCTATTTTCTTCCAATTGTAATTTTTCGTCATTTTTAAAGTTCTCCTTCAGTCCCATGTGATAAACACCACAAAATATATAGTCCTATTGTAAACGTATTATCCCCAGAAATCAAGAACGCCCCGTATTCCATTTTAGAAAACGGGGCATAACCTTATGTAATAATAGTTTACTGAATGTATTTATCCAACTGATGAGACACATTAAGAATATTGTTCAACTCTGTTCTAGCGCTTTCTGCATTATCTAAGTTTTCGATCGTCATATCCGACGCCTGTGCAGATGAAGCTGTAACTTCCTGTGTGGTCGCAGAAAGATATGTAATGTTGTCTACAATCTGGTTGTTTGCTTCTGAAAGGCTAGCAAGCATATTGTCAATACCTTCGATATCTGCAATTAAACCATTTACATTCTTGCTCATTTCTTCGAAACTCATTGATACCTGTTCAATCATTTCATCCTGAACATTTGCCGCTTCTACAGAACGTTCCACCGCATTGGCTGCTTCAGCAGCATTTCTTGTAAGTTCATCCAAAATACGAGCAATATTCTCTGTTTCTTGTTTCGTCTTTTCAGCCAGCTGTCTGATCTCATCGGCAACTACCGCAAATCCACGTCCTGCTTCTCCTGCACGAGCGCTTTCGATGGATGCATTTAAAGCAAGCAGATTGGTCTGACTAGAAATAGACATAATCGTATCTACAATTCCCTTAACAGCCTTGGTACAATCCTGAAGTGCTTTCATAGAGTTCGCAACATCTCCATTTGTTTCAGCAATTACTTCTGACTGCTGTTTCAATGAACCCATAAGCTGTAAGTTCTGCTGGTTAAGTTCATTAGACTGCTGAGCTACACGAACCATATTCTCAGAATTCTGTAAGGTCTCATTGATAGAATCCTGAATACTCTGTGTCATCTCAGTCTGTGTCTGGATACTGTCTGCTGTGGTCTGGGTACTGCTTGAGATATCTCCCATTGCACCATTTACAACTTCTGAAGATTCATTTAGACGATTAATAATCTCCATAGCATTCTCTGTTCCTTTGCGAACTTCTTCCGCTACAGAAATCACATCATTCATAATCTCTTTTTGACGTTCCTGTTCTGCTGCTGCCGCACCTACAGAATGGTCATTAAACTCCTTGGCAACACTCGTTGTCAAAGCAACAATCATCACAAGTAATACAACTCCACTAATAACAAAGAAGAAGTCTACAGGCATCATATCTCCGAGGTTCTCTTTTGAAATAAGTTTATATGCCGTAGCCAGCAACATACTAACTACATAGCAAGCACCTGAGATAAAGATGTATTTTTTATCAAAATACAATACGCCGCCTATGATAACAAAAGAGCCAATCATCATAGCAAAATCCTGACTAAAAGCAAAACTGATAATCCAACTAATTGCGCATAAGCCACCAATTACCACATAACGTAATCTTTTGCTCTTATTGTTACGTTTGAATATAAACCAAGTTAATCCCAATGCTACTACAACCATAAAAGCAATATATCCTGCAAATCCCAAAGAGCGAATCTGAAGAATAACAGAAATCACCAAAAGAGCCATAACATACAAATAATATGATGTAGACGCTAACGTCATAAATCTGTTTGCTCTAATCAGCTGCTGCTCCTTGTCAGCATAGATAAATGCATTTTCTCTTTTTGTACCGTTACCCATAATTATTATTTTCCTCCTAAGTAAAATCCTTTTTACTGAAATATTATATCATGCACAATTTAGTTGCGCATTATATTTTTAATCCACCTCTTCCATAACACTCTTATATGCAGGACGAATGATTTTGTTCATACCAATCATTTCTTCAATTCGATGAGCACTCCATCCTACTATACGTGCAATGGCAAACAGCGGTGTATATAGTTCCTGTGGAATATCCAGCATCTCATATACGAATCCACTGTAAAAGTCCACGTTAGGACTAACACCTTTAAAGATATTACGTTTTTCCGCAATCAGTTCTGGTGCTACTTCTTCAATCATATTATATAGCCCCATCTGTTTTTCCTGATGTTTCGCTACCGCTAAATCCTCTACATAGGAACGGAAAACTCGTTCACGAGGGTCTGACAAAGAATATACCGCGTGCCCCATACCATAGATGAGTCCTTTTTTGTCAAAGGCTTCTCCATTCAGGATTTTTCCTAAATAAGCCTTGACTTCATCTCTGTCATCCCAATGTTTAACATTAGCGCGAATATCTGCCATCATTTCCATAACCTTAATATTAGCACCACCATGCTTTGGTCCTTTCAGAGAAGACATAGCTGCAGCAATTGCCGAATAAGTATCTGTTCCAGCAGAAGTAACCACACGAGTTGTAAAAGTTGAGTTGTTACCACCACCATGCTCCATATGAAGCATCAAGGCAACGTCTAATACTTTCGCTTCCAGTTCTGTATACTTCTTGTCTGGGCGAAGCATCATAAGGAAATTCTCTGCCGTTGACAGATTGTGATCTGGTCTGTGAATGTACATACTTGAATCATTCTCATAATGATTGTATGCATGATATCCATATACCGCCAACATTGGGAAATTTGCAATTAGTTGCAAACACTGACGTAAGCTGTTCTCTACCGTTAAATCCGCGGTCATTGGATCATAAGAAGCCAATGTTAAAATACTTCTTGTCATGGAGTTCATGATGTCTTTTGAAGGAGCCTTCATAATTACATCGCGAGTAAAGTTTGTTGGAAGTTTTCTTCCATTCTTTAACATGGTTGTAAATTCCACTAACTGTTCTTTTGTTGGAATCTCTCCAAACAATAAAAGATAGGCAGTCTTTTCAAAACCAAACTCGTCTGGTTTTAAATCATCAATCAAATTCTCAACGCGGTATCCTCTGTACCAGAGTTCCCCTTCACATGGGGTTTTTACTCCGTCCACTTTTTTAAACGAAACCACCTTGGAAATGTTGGTAAGACCTGTCAAAACGCCCTTACCGTTTAAATCTCGAAGTCCACGATTAACACCGAACTTCTTGAACAATTCTTCAGGAATAGTGTCATACTGCACACACATGTCCTTTTTTTGTTCTGCATAAAGTACTAAATCCTTGTTTAATGTCATAATACTACTCCAATTCCTAACTTTGTCCCACAATTACTGGGGCAAGACTCCTACATAGAATAGAAGTCCATATGTGCCTGCAACTCTGCAGTCATTACGCCGCCATTTGATGTATAGCGGTCAAATAATACTCTTTCTTTTTCTCGCTTTCTACCCATAATGATATTGCTCTTGGTAAACAACTCCTTGAACATTGGGTTGTCCGATAATTTCTTGCGAACTTCTGATTTGAATGGAATGTAGTCAGAGATAATACGTCTAGAAACCTTATTGAGACGGAAACTTCCCTGTGATTCATACTTCATCCAATCCACATAATCTGCAACGAATACTTCACGATAATTGTTCTTTGCATGAAGCAAGTCTGCTTTTACTTTTTCTTTTGCCTGCTGGCTCAAATCACGGTTCTTACGATAGAACTGAACATAATCGTAGAATTCAGAAGTCAAAGACTTCTCACGAATATCATTCCATCTTACACCGAGAATCTTACGGCAGATTTCCCAACGGTAACGTCCCGCTGTCTCTAACATCATCTGTGACAAATCTCCAATGGTCATAATTGGGAAAATGAAACGAGCCGGTGTATCTCTCTTCACGCCGGAAGTCTCCTGCCACATCATAGCACGGCTACCGATATTTGGCATAAGAATTACTTCTGGAAGTACTTCCTTCATAATCTCTGTTCTCTCAATGCCATGCTCTGGTGCCATAAAATATACTTCACGATAGAAGCAAGAATAATCCAGTTCGCGAACCTCATCCACTGCTGCATTAATCTTATCCAATGTCAGCATCATAGAGTCTACACTTCTAGTGAAATCTTTTTCGTGAAGCACTGGACAGAAAGAGGTAATACGTCCATATGTAATACGGTTATTTGTAGTAAACATGTTACGAATCTCGAACTGTACCTTTTTAAGCTGGTCGTGTTTTAATTCGTTTTCCTGAGCTCTGGTAATCAGATTGCTCTTACGCTGTTCCAACAAATCTCCTGCGTAATCCACGTCAAATTCGTTCTTGGAAGGTTCTCTCTCCCCTTTATAAACCATGCATAACCACTGGAATGCAGTAAACACTTTGGTAAATGCTTCGCCTGCCGCTAAGCGTTCCTTCTGAACCTTTTGCTGCTCATGAATAGAATCCACAGCCGCCAACAACTCATCAATATGCTCTTCTCCAGCCATCTTCAGGTCTAAGATACCAAACTGGAAGAAAAGTTCCATAACAGTAGAAATACTTCTTGCTTTGGAAGCGCGTAAGAATGCCTTTTCATAAATATCATAGAACAGATTGGTAAGTTCCTTTCTAACTCTCTGGCAAGCAGATGTGGTGTTATCCTGTGCCACTGCAACCACCGCATAAGACTTCAGAAGTTCTTTGCATTTTGCAATATCTTCTGCCTCAAATCCGGCATATTCCATAATATATGCAGGGAAGTCTGTTTTCAGAACATCCGCCTTAGTCATAGTTTCTGCTACTTCACCCAGTTCTTCTTCTGCCTTCTGCTCTTCTACAGAGTGCATCAGAACATAATTCTTGAAGTCCATAGCCGTATAGTACTTAATTCTGGCATTTACTTCTTCCTGACTATAGAAACCAACCTTACTAAGGAAATCCTGAATCTCATATATCTTCACCTGTGCCATCATGGTAGCATCCCCACGACGTGCAAGTTTCATAGAATAATCGTACCATAATTCAACCAAGTCTTCCTCTTCACATATGAGAGCTTCTTTGGCTTTTGCCAGATATTCTTTCAGTTCATCCACGTTAGCCAACATACGGCTAATCATTTCCGCCACGTTGAGAATCTCACCAATACAAAGAGACTGATGATCATTGTAGAAGAATCTCAGAGTCTTCTCTGGCTGATCCATCAATTCCTTAAAATAACCAATCTCCCAACTACGAATTGGTTCTGGAAGATTAATCTGCTGTAATTCCGCAACGGCAACTTCCTTCGTTTCAAAACCTGACTGTGAACAATCCAACTCATATTCACTACACTGCTTTGTTACGAAATCCGAAATGCTCTTAGCACATTTTTCCACCTCTGAATAATGCTCATAAATGGTCTGGCATTGTGTCACCGCAGCATGTAAAAAAGCATAGCTGTACTTCGGCTGTTCCTGGAAAATTCCGACGAAATCTTCTGGGGTTTCATACTTATAGGACGCAACCAGAGAATCCTCTGTAGCAACATAATCACATACATAGGAATTCGCATCTCCTGCAACAAGTCCCAATACACTTCCTGACCCCAATGAAATCTCACTGTATTCGGTTCGCAAACTTACAGAACCTCTCAAAACGATAAAAATCGCTTTCATTGGTTCCCCCTTATGAACCAGATATTCACCTTGTTTCAACTGAATAGCTGTCATGTCATTTACCTTCTTCCTTGGTTTTCTTTCGAAATGGTTAATCTTCCCCACCTTGGCATATATTTTACCATAAATATCTATTGTCTGCCTACTATTTTCTACGAATTTATATAAAAAAAAATATATTGACAGATTATTTTCGTAGTATTTCAAAGGCATTAAAAACATCCATCTGTCCATATCCCCACTCTGGATTAGGATATGTCAAATTATCATCTCTTCTACATCCTCTAATTAATAGATTCTTAATTTCCAGGGAATTCATAGTTCTAGCATTTCCTCTTACAATTCCCCATTCCATCACCTGGGCTGCTGCCCCCGTTACGATTGCTGCCGCCACACTGGTTCCTGTATTCTCCACATAGTCTCCTCTTAGTCCTGCTCCTGATACAGCCACCGCAGGAGCACAAAGGTCCGGTTTCACTCGTCCAGTTGCATCAAAGCCTCTCCCCGATTCAATATATCTAGCTCCCGAAAAAGCATCATAACCTCCCACTGTAATAGGAATGTTCGCCATCCCCGGTGTTGTTATCGTAGTATTTGGGTCAGGCTGTAAAAAAACAACGCCCCCATTCGCTGGCAACCAAATATGAAACTCTCCCGTAATCGTCTGTTGCGGGTACACAAGAATTCTCCAGATTCCTGCCGCTGGTGTTGTAAATCGCATAAATACAAGCAAATCTCTTCTGGTTCTTCCTGGCATACGATAATCCATTGTTAATGTGGTATTCTCAAAAATATAATTGGTGGTCTGTGTATCTTCCATAATAGGAAAATCACTACCACTTCTCTGACCTGTTGGAGACTGCACTACCACTCTCACCAATTCTGGCGCATAGGACCATAATTCAACACAAAAACCTTGTACATTCTCTTCCACATTCATCTCCACAGTCACCGGCGTCAGTAGCGATGTTGTTTTTCCATAAAAATGATGTTGGGTCGCCGCCTGATTCCCCGCCGCCACCACTACTGCATATCCCGTTTTTACTCCGAATAAATCTAATGTACTAGATAGTGGACCAGTTCCTACATGACTCCCTTCATTGCTTCCAACACCAATCAATATAACAAGAGGTTTATCTTCCTGCTCTGCCACCTTCTCCAAATAAGAAACGCCTGCCATAATATCGTTTTCCTGAAAAAGTGGTACATCCTGTGGAAAAAAATAGAAATCCCTTAAATAGGACTTGGCTTCCTTTAGTTTTACCACAACTAGTTCACTGTCTGGCGCTGCTCCTACAAAGTCATTCTCTCGGTCTCTTCCCCCTGCTGCAAGGCTGGCAAGATATGTTCCATGTCCGTTAGTATCCATCTGTGGAACGATGTCCAACGGAATATCCTGCTCCAATGCCTGATTGATAAGCTCTCTATGATATTCTGTCCCATATAAAAAACCATCTGGTGCCACCCCTGTCGTTGCACTTTGATCCCAAATACTACGGATTCTTGTCTGTCCTGTTTCATTCAAAAACAAAGGATTGGTATAGTCGATTCCCGTGTCAATGATTCCCACAAGAACACCCTTGCCTGTTAACGCCAATCCTGGCTGATTCTGTACCGCAAGGATTCCGCTAACATCCATAGCGTTACTGTCCATTAAGAAAAAACATTTCGGAATGGACGTATATGAATACTCCCGAATGGAAAGGGGAGGCAACGTAGAACTATTATAATAGGCTATTGAATACACTTCGTTGATGGGCTGTATCGCCAAAGGTTCTATCAGAATATCATCTATTTCTTCTCTTGTTACAATAAAATCATAAGTATTGTTGGATTGAATATCAGCTGAAATGGGCATAAAAATACTCCAGCATATATTTGATTTAATATATGCTGGAGTTGTTTGTTTTGTTATTCTTTGTATTCGAAGTAGGTGATGTCTACATCAGCATGATATAATCCTGAGTTTTGTGAAATATCAAGGTCCTTGATTACACAACGATATTCCCCGTAATTTACCTGTGTCAAAATACTCTTAACCACATTATAAGAATCTGTTTTAAAGAAAATACGAACATTTCTACGTACAATGTTGCTATCTTGATCCTCTTCGATTTTACCAAATTCCACTTCGTACTCCATCGTAAGCCCCAGAATGTCATTTAATTCATTCATAATCATACGGCTATTATCATACATCGGAAGTGGAGATACTGTAGTTTCACCATTTTTAATTGCTTCAAGTTCTTTTTCCATCTGGTTAAACTTTCCAGTTTGGATTTGAACCGCCAAAATCTGGTCTTCTATTGCAACATTATCTTTTTTATATTTCTCCGTATCTTCAATGGTTGGAATATAGAACACATAATAATACAACGCTCCAATTACCAATACTCCAAGGATAGCAAGCAATACTTTCTCGCGTACTGTAAAACCTTTTTTCATTACTGCTTACCTCCTTCCACTGATTTAAAATATATGTCCATAACAACAGAATAGGTTCCTGTTTTAGAAGAAAGCGAAGCACTAACAATGGAGACTGACTTTACATTGTCATAAGCCTCGATTTTTGTGGCTAATATGGAGGTCTGTTCCAGATTGACTCCTTCAAAAGTAACTTCAACGCCATTTGCATGAATATTAATTCTTTCAATCCTAGCTTCTTTACGAATCGTTTGGTCAATTACATTTAGAATATCCATTCTGTCACAATATTTTTCATCTGCTTTCAAATAATCAAAAGTATACTTGTTATACTCTTCCTTGAGCGCTCCAAATCCAGATAATTTTCCCATATATCCTTGTAACAATTTCTCGTTCTGGGCATATATCTTCTTTTCTTCTTCTAACTCTGCCCAAATATCATATACAAATAGTTTTGCACTTGCCAAAAGCACTACCAAGGCAAATAGGCAATACAACATAATCGTAGATGGTTTTGAGGTTTTATCATCCTTAAAATACAGATTCAACGTCTTCTTAGAAGGATATGCGTCTTTTTTCTTTTTATTATTTTCTTTTGCCATATTATCCTCCTTTCTATTGAAGAAGAACGCCCATTGCACATACTGCGCTGAGGTCCATATTCTTATCTGCATTTATCGGTAATAATCTGTTAATTGGCTGATGGTCTAACCCATTCACTGCTGCGATATGGTCACATAACTGTAATATATTACTTCCACCACCACAAAAATAGATATCCTCTAGATTGGATTCTCTATTGTTAAATTTGTAAAAGTTAATCACTTTCATGATTTCTACCGCAATTTTCCCAAAAGCTTCCTTGCAATATTCTGACTCTAATACATCATTATAGTTGGTATTTTTATGTGTTCTTGCAAGATACTCATCTATAATTTCATGTTCTGCAATGGCTTTGTCAATAGACTCCCCACCAATATAAATCTTACGAAGAACCACTAATGTTTCTCCTCTGAAAATATATACCTGTGTCGCTCTATGTCCAAGGTTAACCAGACAAAACTCCTGGTCAGGATCAATTCTATTATTCGCTACTGCCTCCTTAATGATATTGGTAAGGGCAATCTCCTGTGGAATCAATGTACGAAGTTTAAATCCTGCCGTTCTAAACATATCCACATAATTGGTTACAGCATCCTTGCTCATAACAGCACCCGTCAGAACCATCTCCTTTGGCTTTCCGCTTTCATCTTCAATAATCTGCTCCATGGCATAATCATACACATAGCGGGTTGGTTTACCAGAGATAAAGTCACTAAATTCAAATGGAAGATTTACCTCTAACTGCTTTTCTGTCATTGCTGGAAGCGTCAGCTTTCTACAAACCACTTCTTCGTCTGGTACAACAATTCCACATTCCGCCTTTGGAAGCTTATATTCTTTTCTAATATCTTTTAAAAATTCCTCCAACATATGTGGAAGCTGTACGATGCCATCTTTTACCAAATCCTCTGGCATCTGCTTACAAATAATACGAATCCTGTCTTTTTCCTGTTTTGCTATCTTAATATATGTATCGCCGATATCAAAAGCAAGTACTGTTTTACCCATAACGTCCTCCATTTGTAAAAATGTTTTCTATTTCAAAGTGATATTCACCATATTTTTCAATAAAACAAAGATAAATACCATGTGATTATCTGCTCTCCTACAAGCATAGATATCACACTACCAATGGCAAGGGATGGACCGAATGGAATCGGTACACTCTCTCCCTCTTTTTGTGCCTGCATGTAAGCGAATACAACACCTATCATACAAGCAAATAACAGCATCAGCATATTCTGCTGCCATCCAAGATACATACCTGTTACAAAAACAAGTTTGATATCTCCGCCTCCCATAGCTTCTTTCTTAAGGATTTTCTCCATG
Organism: Lachnospiraceae bacterium; assembly: GCA_015057035.1. GTDB lineage: Bacteria > Bacillota > Clostridia > Lachnospirales > Lachnospiraceae > Roseburia. The sequence continues at coordinate 25,397 of SVFC01000012.1, forward strand.
ATTAAAACCAATATTAACATTGGAAGGCTTAAAGCTAATCCATTGCCAACAAGTCCCAGTAGGGTTTCCCATTGGAAGGATTCAAACACAAAATAGTATATGAATCGAACCACGATTGCCACCAGTATGCAACTGTTTGGAATAATCTGTTCGTATAAATCTGTCAGTGTAATTAGATACAAAATGCATACGAAAAACAGCATCAAAATCAATTTTACACTAATATCAAATCGCATCGTCGTAAGGACAAATAATATCGCCAATACCAGTTCTCCAATGAGACTGGATACTGGAATTCGCTCCTTACAATAGGCACAACGGCCTTTTCTTGCAACATAACTTATAATGGGAATCAGGTCACGTACCCCAAGGGTGTGACCACATGTGTCACAGTGTGAGCGTCCTTTCATGACGGATTCTCCCCTGCTCATTCGCCAACCCATGCAGCCTAAAAAGCTTGCAAACACGGCACCTAATACAAATGCCAAACTTAAACAATATACTGTTATCACAGGAGATAAATACAACATAACCGGACTCCCTTTTATAAATTATTAGTTGAACAGCCCGCAACCCTACGGGCTGTTCTTAATAACATAATTAGTTGTTTTCTGAGCCTGATTCTTCCTCAGCAGCTCCAGCTTCAACCCAAGTAGCTGTTACAACACCATTATTATCAATAGTGATTTTGATAATGTTTCCATCTTCATCACCTTTTCCGTATGCAGTAATGCCATTGTAGCTTTCGTCAACTGTTCCATCAACAGCATCAAAATAAAGTGTTTTGCCTGCATATTTTGATGTGTCTGCAAGATAAGTAGCTGCAGCCTGAGCTTTTGCAGCTCTCATATTAGCATCATTTGCTGCAGAATTTGCCTTACTTAACTGGCTTGTAAATGTTGGTACAGCAATTGCTACTAAGATAACGATAATCGCGATAACGATTAACATTTCCATAAGTGTAAAACCTTTTTTGTTCTTCATTAACTTTTTCATTGGTTTCATTTCCTTTCTTATTATATCCATGGATTTTTATATATGTAACAAACGGGGTGGGTTGGTTCCTCGTGAGTTGCCTATGTTTAGCCGTACATTGAAAACATTGGTAAATATACGGACAATAAGATAATAACTACCATTACCGCCAATAGGCAGATAATAGCTGGTTCCAATACGGACAACGCTCTTGTGGTATGCACGTCCACTTCATTGTCATAGAAATCACCTACCGCTGATAGGGTCTTTTCCATAGTTCCTGTTTGTTCACCCATAGAAACCATTTCAATCAGCATTGGAGGTAAATATTTGCTCTGTGCCAGACAAGAGCCCATACTCTTTCCTTCTTCTACGTCTACTGCAGATTTCAAAATATCTCGGCGAATAATGTAATTGCTTACACTCTTGCCAGCAATATCGATACAATTGATAATTGGCATACCCGAAGATAATAACATCGCCATGGTATGTGCAAACTGACTGGCGCTGGATAACTGAATAATCTTTCCAACAATTGGAAGGCCAAGAATGATAGCTGAAAATGTTTCTGCTCCCTTGTCTGTTCTACTGTATAATCGAAGTCCAATCACAATTCCCACAATAATCGCTAACACAAAAATTCCGTAATGCACAAAGAAATTCGATACTGCAATAACCGCCACAGTAATAAATGGCATTTCCGCACCAGACTGCGCAAAGGACCTTGAGAAGGATGGCACACCATATACCATAATGATTACAAGTACCACGATAGCTACTACAATGGTAAATGCCGGATATGTCAATGCACTGATTACCTTTTGCTTAATCTTGCTAGTTTTGTCATAATACTTGCTCAATCTATCAAAAGCATTGACCAAATCCCCTGATTCTTCACCAGAACGTACACTTTCTAAAAAGGTCACTGGGAATACTCCTTTTCTGGACTTAAAACTGGAGTATAAGCTTTTTCCCATAGCTACGTCTTTCGCAATGTCTTTTAAAGTGTAACTTAAATACTTATCCTCAATCTGAGTTGCCAGCATCTCTACGGATTTTACGATTGGAAGTCCTACCGCCAGAAGCATAGAAAAACGATTACACATAAGCGCAAGGGTTTTTGCGTCAATCTTCTTCATATTGACCTTGGCATTGGCCACGGCTCCTACTTCCTCAATTTCCACAATAATTGGACAATTCTGTTTTATCTTGGCAACTGCTTCAAACTGTTCTGCGGCTTCTACTACACCTTTTACGGTTTCACCACTGACAGACAGTGCCGTGTATTTAAAATTTGCCATATCTAATCTCCTTTTAGTCTAGATTCTAGGTCTGTTCATCTGTGGTTCTTCATATCCCATCATCATAGACATATTAGATAAACTTGGATTAGAAGCACTTGGATCAATATTGCCTCCCGCTTCTATTGCCGTTTCTTTTGTAATCTGCCCCTGACGGAACAGGTTTTCTACTGCTTTTGCCATAGTGATATTTCCACTGGCTGCAGTGGTTTGTAATGTATTCTGAATCTGTGGAGTTTTTGCTTCACGGATTAAGTTTGCAATAGCATAATCTACAATCATAATTTCACAAGCAGCAACTCTTCCGCCACCTATCTTGCGAAGTAACTGCTGAGATACGACTGCTTTTAAACACATAGATAACTGCAAACGAATCTGTTTCTGTCTTCCCTCTGGGAAAACATCCACAATACGGTCCACCGCGTCAGATGCAGAGTTGGTATGGATGGTTCCAAATACCAGGTGACCCGTTTCTGCTGCGGTTAAAGCCGTTTCAATGGTATCTAGGTCTCGCATCTCTCCTACCAGAATTACATCTGGGTCTTCGCGGAGTGCCGCACGCAAACCATTGGAAAAGCTCTGGGTATCTCTGCCGATTTCACGCTGGTTAATCACACATTTGTTAGCAGTATATACATATTCAATTGGATCTTCTAATGTAATAATGTGTTTTGGTGCCGAATTGTTAATCTCATTCAGCAAGGCTGCCAATGTGGTTGATTTGCCCGAACCAGTCTCCCCTGTTACTAGAATTAACCCATTCCTGTACTTTGGAAACGTAGAAACAATTTCAGGCAACTTTAGGTCTCTAAGCTGTGGAATCTTGTCATTCAGCAGACGAATCGCCAATGAGAATTTCTCCTGCTGCTTAAAAATATTCACACGAAGACGGCGTCCACAGACGGTTTCAGCCAAGTCTGCCTCACCTACTTCTTCTGTGATTTTTACAGCTTCATTACCAAATTCCTTGGCATACATAGCACACTCTTCTGCTGTTACGATGTGGCTGTCCATATCCTGAAGTTGTCCATCTACACGAAGACGTACCGGAATACCGCACACAATATGTATATCGGACGCTTTTTTCTCTGCTGCAGTTGTAATTATGCGTTCTATCATAATTTCCCCCAATTAATAGTCTGTTCTGCTTACTGCTCTTGCTACTTCCTTGACTGTTGTAATACCTTCCTGTACTAATTCACAACAGTTCTCAAGAATTGGTCTAAATCCTGAATTTGCAATAGCTTTGTCCAATTCTACACCATCATTGTTCAGGATTGCACGTTTGATGTCACCATTGAATAACAGAATCTCAAACACCGCCTGACGTCCTCTGTAACCTGTATAGAAACAGTCTGGACATCCATTTCCTTTGTAAAAAGTATAGTTTTTATTCTTTGGCAGACGAAGTGTCTCTAATTCCTGCTCATCTGGGGTATAAGAAGTCTTACAATGTGGACAAATCTTTCTTACCAAACGCTGACTGATAATACCCTTTACAGAACCTGAAATCAGATAAGGTTCTACTCCAATACCAAGGAGACGATCCACAGAGGAACGAGCATCATTGGTATGAATGGTTGATAATACCAAGTGACCTGTCATCGCTGCACGAAGAGCAATTTCTGCTGTTTCGCTGTCACGGATTTCTCCGACACCAATGATATCAGGGTCCTGACGAAGTACTGCACGAAGAGTATTGGCAAAAGTCAAACCTGCCTTCTCATTAATCTGTACCTGGTTTACACCGTCAATATTATATTCTACTGGATCTTCCAGAGTAATCATATTAACTTCTTCTGTATTTAAGTCTTTTACCATGGTGTACATCGTGGAAGACTTACCAGAACCAGTTGGTCCTACGATTAAGATTACCCCTTCACTGTTGTTGTGAATCAGTTTCTGGAAAATCTCCATATTCTCTCCACGAAGTCCAATACCTTCCATGCTAAGAAGTCCTTCGGTCTTTTTCAAAAGACGAAGTACAATCTTTTCACCATAAATCGTTGGCAAAGTAGAAATACGAAGGTCCACATCCTGCTGACGAACACGTACATTACAACGGCCATCCTGTGGAATACGATGTTGTGAAATATCCATATTGCCCATGATTTTCATACGACTGATAACAGAGCCCTGTAAATCCTTTGGCACAGTAAATACGTTACGCATCATACCATCAATACGCATACGAACCATTACTTCATTTTCATGCGGCTCCACATGAATATCGCTGGCTTGCTCTGTTACTGCACGCTCAATGATGGAGTTTACCAGACGAATGGTTGGTGCTGAGTTGGCATCATCCTCTAACAATGCCACGGAATCTGTTGCCTGCTCTATTGTTGATGCTCCAATATTATCCTTCTGCATTTCGTCAATGGCACGGGCTGCACCTTCATTGCTATACAGGTTCATTACCGCACGTTCCATGGCTGCTGTTGTAGCAATGACTGGAACAACCTTTTTATGGGTTGCAGCCTGAACCTCTTCAATGGTGATGTAGTTCAATGGGTCTACCATTGCCAGATACAATTCATCTCGTACCACACGAACTGGAATAACCATATGTTTTTTTGCAATATTTCTAGGAAGTACAGAAGCCATCTCATGTGGAATTGCAGTATTGTTCAAATCGATAAATTCCACACCCAACTGCATCTGAAGAGTTTCAATCAGCTGACTTTCTGTGATAATTCCATGTTCAATTAATACTGTTCCCAGACGCTTTCCATTGCCTTCATTTCTCTGAAGTGAAAGAGCCTGTTCTAACTGTACTTCTGTGATTACTCCACTGGAAACCAGTAAGTCTCCTAAACGCCAGTATTTCATAGTTTTATCTCCCATCTATTAATTATTCCAATAAATTCTGCGATAAGAAAATGTACATTCTTTGCTCGCATTTTGAACTGTATTACTCTTAATGGTATATGTCCCTGAGAAGACACCTGTTGCTGCATCGTAAGTCAATGTAAAATTGTCTACATATAAGTTGTTCAAATATGTTGCTTCATTCACCATATGTACTGCAGGATCCTCTGCATTTTTCACAATGTAAAATACGCCATCTTCTACAGTAATCGCTCCATTATAAATCTGATAAGAACTATTGGTAATCCCTGTAACTGCGCCGTCTGCCTCAGTCACACTTGTGGTATGTCTCAAGATATCTCCCAAATGCATATTAAGTGTTGCCTCTAGCATCTGACTATCCGATTCAAAAACCTGCTGATTATAATTGTCCAGTGCAAGATTCATGCCTGTTCCACTAACCAGTGCTACCAACAATAGAATGACTACACAAGCCATCATCTCCACAAAGGTATATCCCCTATTATTCTTCAACTTTTTCATCATTCATCCCCCTCCGTCGTGTGGGTATATGATGCAAAAGCGCCATCTTCGCCTCCATAACGGATGACATCAAGTGTTTTATCGTCTACCGTCTGGAAAATGATATTAATCTGTATTTCTTCGCTTTCGTACCCTTCTTGTGAAATAAGCGTCTCTGCGATCTGAAGTTCCTTATAGAACTTGGCGTCCGCTTCCTTGTTCGCCTGATTAATATGTGCCGCAGTCATAATACTGGTGAACAGCAATCCAATGGCAATTGTGGAAATCAATAGAGATACCAATACTTCTACCAGGGTTTCACCTGACTGCGAATTTATCTTATCTTTGATTTTTCTCATCATTCCATGGTACCTCCTTTCACAATGGTAGGAGGATTCCAGCTAATTGTTTGTGTAATTGCCTTCACGTCTCCAGTACAAATCAAAGTTCCTACACCATCTCCATAAGAACCATTCCACTGAAGTTTTCGATAATATACCGTATGGTTATGGGTTTCCTGTCCAACATTATCTTCCCTTGAAACAACAGCAGCTTTGGTCATTACTACGGTAATGGTATATGCACTGATATCTGTCGTTAACTCAATTCTGACATTGTAGTCGGTATCCATTTTGAAAACACCCTTTACTTCTGGTAGTCTTTCATCTGCCACTACCGGTGCTATAGTGAATTCTTCCGTATAAGCAGCGTCCATCTGATAGATGTACTCTGTTGCTTTCACAAGCAATTCTGCCAATGCTCCAAAAACCCCTGAACCATCCACAACTGTAGTAACAGGTGAAGTATGATGTGGATCCTGAATCAGCGGTGTTAAAGCTCCATATTCATTGAAAATGCCATCTGGCAACATGTATCCGCTAATCACAGAACCACCATATTCAATTTCTCCTTGTGTCATATAATCTTTACAAGGATAACTCGCGGTACTTTGATTGGCTACAACAGCACCGACACCTTCCAGCTCCTCAGCCAGAAGATTGGCTGCAGAACTTACTGCCAGATACCCTCTCTGCTGGCTTGTTCTGTCCACATTTCGGCTTGCACCACTTGTGGCATTTACGACAATGATAGAGGCCACCGTAGTACACAGCAGGCATAATGCCAATGCCAGAATCATAGATGCACCACGGGTGCTCTTTAACTTGCTATTCTTTTTTTGCATACGGTTCCTCCTTTCTCTTTTGTATGGCTCATACCAAAACGACGGTTATGGACGAGCGTTTGCGACTTCATTTGATTCAATAGTTACAGTATATGTTTTAGAATTCCAGAATGAAGTGGAATACTTAAGATATAATGTATAGTCAGTAGTTCCGCCTCCAACTGACACCTTACGGAAATCATATTCCGATAGATTGTCATCTTCAATATTCATTGCTGTTCCATACTCATCAATATCTGTATAATTCCTACTATTACGTCTTGTTGATACACCCCAGTAATTGGACGTCTTATAGAACACTCCGTATCCTCGCTCCTGTACACTCTCTGACGTCGCGCCAAGGGTATTCATCAACTCAATAGCATTACCGTCAGTAGACAATCCACTGTGGTAACCTTCTGCATAGATGCCATAAGTTCCATCTTCGTAAAGTTCATAATAGAACACACCAACGTAATTGTTATTACCTAAATCTGGATGATAATAATCACTACGTTCTGGTTCTTCCGGTTCTACAGGTTCTTCCGTACCACCTGGTTCTTCGGTACCACCTGGTTCTTCGGTACTACCAGGTTCTTCAGTGGCGCCACCTTCTTCAACACCTTCTGCTGACCAATCACCATAATGCACAAACTCACCCTCTGCATTTTTCACAAAGGCTGGGAATGGATATGCCGTTCCAATCAATTCCGTGTTCACTGGGAACGAATTGGTTGCATGGGCTTTTCCACTGTTTGCAAAGGTAAGGTTTGCAAGTTCCTCTACCGTAAGAGCATCTTCACTCTCATCCTTGGAATGAATGGTTTTTCCTTCGAAACCATCTGTCACGTAGTAACAGTTATCCATACTAAAAATAGCTGCATTCACATGGCTACTCTTATCTGTATAACTATCCGCAATCGCCAGCGCTCCTACACTTCCTATTAGATAATCATAATGGCTTGCAGATGCAAGAATTGTAGTATAGCTATAAAGGTTTTTGTATGTACCCTTCAAGTCACTATTGGTAAAATAATCTCCAGTCAGTTCTGCTTCATCAGTTTCCTTGGACTTAAACCATGTATAAAAATATCCTGGACATACACCACCAATAGCTACTTTATTACCTAAATTGTAGTTGCCACTGTTGCTAATGTTGATTGTTCCGCCTGCATAACTGTCAGACAAGGTTCCAAAGAAAGAACTTCCTGCCAAACCACCCATAAATACTGGCTGGGTTGTCTGGAATCCTGCAGTTACTTTCAATACCACATCATTTTCCGCAGAACAATTGGTAATGTCACTCATGTTAAAGCCCACAAGACCACCCATGGCAACACCCCAGAACTGCTTGTTATTATTTGCACTGGATAACTCGAATGCAACTGTATATCCAGATACGGTACAGTTTTCTACTGTATTCTGATTCATATAAGATAATCCAATCAGACCTCCAACACCAGCCTTCAGACCTTCAGAACCAGTTTTAAAATTACAGATAATCTGACCTTTTCCTTCTTCGGATACAGTCATATGAATATTCTTGATAGTTGCTGTTTCAATTTCTCCAAAGAGTCCCACAAACTGATTGCTACTCTTTACACAGAAGTCAATAATCTGATTGCCCTGACCATCATAACTATGACGGAACTGGGACGCAGAGTTCACGTTTGCAGGTTCTCCAATTGGTACATTGCGATAGGAAGCATTCATATCCATAAGGTCAAAGTTCTGACCGCAATATGTCTTATTGTATGTACCAAAGTTAATGTTAATTTCCTGTACATAATTCAAGGCTCCAAGATATCCGCCTCGTTTGTTCCAGTAATAATTATTTCGCCCCAAAGCATTCAAGTGTCTTGCAGAACGAACATATACATAGGATGGATTTTTCAGAGTAACATTTGTCGCATCTCCATCCCCTTCGTTCTCATCCACATCAATGTTAGGATTTACCGCTGTTTTCGCAAAATGTGGGCAATAGAAGAAGGAAACACCATCCTCTACCGTACTTCCACCTACTACTGGCGTTGTTCCAACACCTGTACTGGTTTTTGGAAGGCCGTTGTAAACCACAAATCTATCGTAGAAATTATCTACATTGGAACGTTCTGTACACTGCAAACCATATGGCAACTGGTACAAATACATACCATCTGCTACAAAATAGTCCGTTGGTGTCATTCCGTCATAATTCTCTCTCTGTTCAGAATAGCCATTGAAAACAAGAGCCCCCTGCTGACGCAGACGCACTGCCTCTTTTTCATAATTGGTACTATAAGCATCCACCACATTCAAGGTAACTCCAGTATGTTCCGCATCCGGTGTAGCTACTGAGCCAATGTAGAGATTGTACTTAAAGCTTGCAAGGTTATACATACTAAGAAGAGCATAGCCGTCTTCTACACATTCCATATCCTTGAGCGTATCCAATACCCAAATGGTATTGTCTCCTTCTGCCGCTTCATCAGTTAATGTTGTTACACAGTAATATCCGTAGGTACCATCTTTGTAAACTTCGTAATATACCAATGAAGTATTAATACGATATTGGGATGGCCAGTTGCCATAATGACTTCCCGTTACAGACTGGAATGGGAATGCGCTATAGATCAGGGATGCCGCATAAGAATGTGTCATACCTGTTGATATCTTGTCATCACCCGAAGCAAGGAATGGTGTATATCCCTGTTTGATAATGGTTGCGGGATTACTTAGTCCACTGTCGTTATAAGACTCCTGCTGCAAATATTTGCAGTCTGTAAACACATCATTGCTATATGAGTTGCTAACAAATCCACCACCCTGCAATGAAACACCTGTACCATCTAAATTTAAAATCTCTCCATATACGTTACAGTTCGTATACTGACTATTAGATGATTTTCCAACAAATCCACCAGCTGACGCAGCTACGTACAGATTGCCTGTGGTGTAACAATTGGTAGCTGTAATATTGTCTGCCTGACCAATCATACCTCCACCGGTATTTGTTCCCGCATACACATCTCCTGATGCATAACAGTTTGTAAATGTGGTATTGTCTGCTTTGCCAGCAAAACCACCTACATTACTAGTTCCATCCACTTTTACTGCGGCAAAACTATTTGTTACTGTAGAGTTAGAAATAGTACCTGCAATACCACCTATATATTCGCCACCCATGACGCATAACTGGTCATATCGGCGTTCCATTTCATTGTTATAATTGTTGTCCTCTATGCTTGTCAAAGCATAATGCTTAGAACCATCTGTCGTACTCAGATATATGCCACAATTGCTGATGGAACATGTCGTTGCTTTACCAACAAGTCCACCAACCACATGTCTGTCTCCACCATCTACTTTAATATCTTCCACGAACAAATTCGTAAAAGAAACGTTCTGTGCTTCTGAAAACAATCCTACGGTTCCATCTGTACCAATGATTACCAGATTCTTAAGTTTATGGTTTAGACCATCAATAATAGTAGAATCCGTACCACCTGTATTCACAAAAAGATTTGTGTTTTTCATTGGCGCAAGGGATGCAACCGGGCTCTCCGTGGAGCCTTTGCCCACATATACACCAGCAGCCCAAGCATATTCTTTTTCCTTAAAATCTATATTCTCTACAAGTTTAATGGCGTACGACTGTCTGCTGTCTGCCTGAAAATATGTATCATTAAGGTTTCTCAAATGACGAATTGCACTAATTTGAACAACCTTTTGTGATTGGGCATCGCTTACGTTTGCGAACAAACTATTGGTATGCATTACTGCAGAATCTTCTACACAATCGTCTGAGCCATGTTTAAAATGGCTTGCAACCTGAATGGATAAATTATCCCCTTCATTCAGCACACCACCCGTAATCTCTTTGAAACTATATCCTGCTTCCATACTGTCTAGTAACAGATAGAAGTCAAATCTCTCTCCATGATTAATAACAAAATCATCTTCTGTAAAGGTAACTGTTGTTCCCTGCTCATCTGTAATCGTACATGTAATGCTAAGTGCTTCTCCATAATATCTGGATAAACGTGGAGAATCCTCGTAGCTAACCTTCACATAAAGTTCTTCCTCATTAATCACAGACACCTGCTGATTCAGCGCAAATACCGTGGAAACAGATGTATCTGCATCACCGCCAAAATATCCAAGCATATCTGACATACGTTCCGCTCTGCTTCTGTTAAGCAAATTTGAAATCTGGTTCGCATAACTAATCTGAACCTCTGATTCCCAATAAAAAACGCCGTATATGTCACCAGTTTGTGGATTTAATTCAATCAAATAGTTTCCTGGTATGGTGGAAATGTTCGCATTTTTATCGAACATTTCATCCAGAATTGGATCTCCCTTTACCAGGTAACATAACTGTTGCCAGCCATCCCCTTTTTCATCCACGTTATAGTCCTGAGGCATTGCCGTCAGGAAACGATGGCTGTAATCCGCCCGCATTTTTTCATAGAACTGTGTCAAGTCACCTTCAATGCCTTTGGCAGATAACTGATACTGCGCTTCCAGATAGATAATCTTGGAATACTTATCTACCTCTGTCATCTTAAGACTCTTGTTCCAGTTCGAAATAGACAAAAAGGAGACAGCAAACAAAATAACCGTAATAGCCATAGCTATTAAGATTTCCTGCAAAGTAAATGCACGATTATCTCTTAACTTGCATCGAATATGATTACGCATGCTTTTCTCCTTTCTGTAAAAATCATAATTAATATCTAGTGTACTGGACTTCTGCTATCGTGACAGGTAAAGTAAATCACCTGATATTCTTCCGATACGGATAAAAGCAACTGATTACCACAATCTACTTTTTCCTGGTCCAAATTCACGAATGGGTCATCTAAAATGAGGAATGGTTTTTCCTCTGTATACATGGCATCTACTAATGCAAGACGCATACAGACACCGATTAAGTCCTGATATCCAGCAGATAACCATTTGGTTTCTCGCAGTTCTCCATATTCGCGAACCTTGAGATTGATATTGGCATCAATCATCCATTCCCCTCTGTCATCTCCTGTCAGCATCTGATAATACTTGGAGAATCCCTTGGCAATTGGTTCCATATAGCGAGCTGTCAGTTGCTCTTTTGCTTTCTGAAGGAAATCATGAGTCACACTTACAAGATTATATGTACGAATATCTCTCTCCTGGTTCTCACGCATCTCAGCCAATTCCTGAAGTTTCTCATCACGCAGATCCAACTGCTCCTGCAGATCCTCTAACTGTTTGCCATACTGTGCGCGGGTGACTTTTAATTCTTCTATACTCTTATCGGCTTCTTCGATCATATGATTGAGTTCCATTACGGAATATGGACAACGAATCTCTCTCGTCCAAAAACTCTTATCCTGTCTCTGTTCAAAAGCCTCTTTTCTCTTAACGCTTTCTGTATATGCCTGCTCCGCCATCTTGCACTCTGTAGCTTTATTTGTAAGCATTGCAAGAGTAGATGCTATATCCCCATCCATAGCAAGCTGATATTCCTTCGCAAATGTCATAATCGCAGTTTGTAGACGATTGGTGTTACCCTCTTCAGCCATAAGACTATTCTGTCTTGTCTCTAAACGTTCAAATTCACGCACTTGACTCTTAAGCTCATACAATCGAGACTGGTAGTCTTTTACTTCACAGTAAACATGGTAATTTCCAAGGAATTCACCGATTGTAGCATTCACCTGGCGAACATTTTCTTTCATTTCCTTAATGGCAGACGCAAGACTTGTGAATTGATTTTCCAATTCATCTCTTTCTGCTTCAGTGATTTCTATCCACTGACGTTTTGCATTTTTCTTCTTAATCGCAAGAACTACTCCAATAATCAGGAATAATACCCCAAGCCCTGCCGTACCGCCGGCAGCAATGGTAATCATTGTAGCTGATATCCCTGCAATCCATTTGAAATAATATGCTGCATATACACCAGCACCAGCCAGAATCAGTCCAATGCTAAGGGCAATGAACACCTTGTGCCCGGAGCCAAATTTAGGCATTTCTACTTCTCTATCCAGTTCTACGTCATACATGGACAGCGTCGCCTCCTGGCGGGCAATCTCTTCCTTCTGCTTATCCACCTCAGTCAACATAGAAATAGCAGCGTCTATGCGTTCATCTGAAGGTTTATCTTCTGCAAACATGTCTTTTAATGCATTCCAGGATTCCTGTTCTGCTGAAGTAAAACTCTGGTTGCGAATTGCAATCCTTGCCTCTTCCAATAAACGAGCATTCTGAGTTTGTTCTTCCAATTCCTGCTTGCTTGGGACGGTAGTTGGAAAAACAGACTTAAAGCTCTCTACCACCTGTTCCTTTGCTTCCACATCCTGAACCAAAGCATCATACTGAGCATATAATTCCTTACGACGTGCATCATCGCTGGCGATTACAAGAGCCGCAGCATAGTCTTTACGAATATTTTGCATCTCCTGAATTCGTTCCTGGGTTTTCGCTTCCATAGCTTTAACCCCCTGCAAGCCTTCCTCCGCTGAATCAAAGGTGCGGATTTCCTGCTCCATTTGAGTGATTAAGCCTTTTCTTTTTTTGATACTTCCCGTTACACGGTCTGGCGTTAACTGAAGAAGCAGTGCTTTCATACGACTGCTGGTTGCTTCAAAATTATTGATATCATCTGTGTTTTCAGCCAAATTGCCAAGCTTCGCATTAATGCTATCGGAAGCGGCACTGGCACAGTCATTTTGCGCGATATAGATACTTCTCTTAAAAGAAGCACTGTCTAATTCAAACAGTTCTACACCAATCTCTTCGGTATAATCTTCACATTCCAAATTGGTGCTCAAGTCGTACAGATGGAATTCATCCTGTTTCTCAGTACGTCCGAAACTACGGCTGATACGGTAGATTCGTCCTTCCACTTCAAAATCAAGTTCTCCACCGAAGGCCCCACCTTGCCATGGGCGATAGATATTTCTCTCTTTGTCAAAAGCCTTAGGATCTTTCTTCGCATCCAGACCATAAAACATAGCCTTAAGAAATGCCGCAAGTGTACTTTTACCCCAGGCATTAGATTCATTAATTACATTAATTCCTTCCGAGAATTCTACGGAAAGGTTGGAAAGCTTACCGAAATTCTCAATATGACACGCAATTAATCTCATAAGCTAATCTCCTCTCCCTGTAACGCCAGAATTCCTGTACGAATCACCAGCGACTTCTCCTCTTCTGACAGATCTGAAGCCTGTACCAGACGGATAAATTCTCCCTTAAGAGAAATATCATTGGCATAATCTGTATAATTAATGAGCAATTTTGTTTCATCATAGATCTTGATGAAATAAAAATATTCTGCAAACTGTTCTGCCAAAAACTCCGTATTAATCTCGCTCTCCACATCCACTTCTCCCTGAAGCAAAAGTTTCACAAGACTTGTGGATGGAATGCCCGTCTGAGCAATGGTCTGTTCAATTCGCTCAGCAACATCCTGTGTGGTATGTACACCAGTTACATCTACTGGCAGGGTATATAAGGTGCGAGCCGCTACAGAAACAAACTCTGTGGTTGCAGTGCGAGTACGTGTATCAATGTCCAAAACAACGAAACCTTTTGGTCCACATTCATCAAATCCACGACCTTCCAAACAACCTGGATAACAATATACGCCACGATTATCCAGTTGTTCCATCTGGAACGAATGCACATGTCCTAATGCAAGATAATCAATGTTTTTGTTTTTTAAATCATCCAGACTAATGACTTCTGCATTGTCCTTACTCTTGTACCCCGCAATCTGTCCATGCATGGTTACAATGTTAAACTTCTCTCCATCTAAAACCAAAGAGTTATATGCAGTTAAGGCGTTCTCTGCATTTAATTCAATGCCAGAGATAGCAACCTGGTCATAAGTGTAGGTCACCCAGTTCTCCTGGAACACACAGAGGTTTTCTGGTCTTTCCTCCATTTGACTAAGGAAATTGTTTGTGTCGTGATTCCCCCTTAAATACAGGAAATCAATCTCAGGATTCTTCCAAATCAAATCTGTAACCAAATTACGTGCTGTAACCGATACATTTCTTGTATCAAACATATCTCCTGCAATAATAATGGCTGTCACATGATTGTTTTTGGCATATTCAATCATCTTAGCAAAAGTTCGTAAAATTTCACCTTTACGCTCTCTCGCCTGATCTTTGGATAGATTCGCAGTCATTTTGGAATCCAAATGCATATCTGCACAATGTATAATCTTCATATTTTATTAAATCCTCATTTAATAATTGTTATTTGCTTTTATCTTCAAGTTCCAGGCAACCTCTCATTTGAATCATTGGTCCACCTTTTTTCTCGATGTAGTCTTTGGTAATGGTTACCATACCGATGTTATCATCCTTTGGAATCTCATACATGATATCCAGCATGAATTCTTCGATAATGGCACGAAGAGCACGGGCTCCAACCTTTTTCTCCTTGGCACGCTGCGCAATGGTGTGAAGCGCTTCCGGTTCAAATTCCAGTCTTACTTCATCCATTGCAAGAAGTTTCTGGTACTGCTTAATAATTGCATTCTTAGGCTCTGTTAAAATGGATACCAGCATATCTTCTGTTAATGCCTCTAACGAGAATAACATTGGAAGTCGTCCAATAAATTCTGGGATCATACCGAACTTGCGAACATCTTCTACCGTAACCTGTGTGAGGAGGTTCTCCTCTTTGTCATATTTGTCTTTCAAGTCCGCTTTGAATCCGATAGATGCTGCCTTGTTCAAACGTTCTTTGATGATATCCTCCAATCCTGGGAAAGCGCCACCACAGATAAAGAGAATGTTCTTGGTGTTAACCATCGTCATAGGAACCATAGCATTCTTACTGCTTGCACCTACTGGCACTTCAATCTCAGCACCTTCTAATAATTTCAGCATCCCCTGCTGTACGGACTCACCGCTAACATCGCGCTGGTTGGTGTTTTTCTTCTTGGCAATTTTGTCAATTTCATCGATAAAAATAATGCCGTGTTCTGCACGTTCCACATCATTGTCAGCTGCAGCAAGAAGTTTACTAACAACACTTTCAATGTCATCGCCAATATATCCAGCTTCTGTCAGTGTGGTTGCATCTGTAATCGCAAGTGGCACATCGAGAAGTCTCGCCAGAGTCTTAACCAAATAAGTCTTACCGGAACCTGTAGGTCCAATCATAAGCATATTGGTCTTTTCGATTTCCACGCCATCATCTTCCACTTTGGACATAACACGTTTATAGTGATTGTAAACAGCCACAGACATTACCTTCTTGGCATGATCCTGTCCAACCACATATTCATCTAACATTGCTTTGATCTTATGTGGGGCTGGGATAGAATTAATATCCAGCGCTGGTTTTTCCTTTTTTTCTTCTTTCTTTTTCTTCTTCAAACGCTGACTGTTTGGAATGCCACCTGTCATTCCATCCATGTTCATATTGCCTGTTGGCATACCTCCGAAGAATCCTGACAAGTCAGACAAATCAATCATGCTGATGTTTGGCATTTTGCCACCACTCATCATATCATTCATATTGAAGTTGCTCATGGAATCGAATGTACGCTGCATACAGTCGCTACAAATACAGATTCCCCCCTGCATATGAATCATCTTGCCAGCAGTATGTTCCGGACGGCGACAGATATAACAGATATCTTCATAATCCTTGTCATTATTCTTGTCTTCAGTAGCATCTGTATTATTCTGTCCTACAGTAGTTGCGTCTATATTTTCTCCCTGTTCAAGGTTTTCTGATGTCATTAAATCATCTCTTTCTTCCATAATTTTCTTGTACCTCTCTAAAATTGCATATACATAGTTTATTATAGCATTTTATTGTTGTAATCTCAATGTTTTCACTTGTATACACGCAAAAAAATACCACTTTTTTTGCGTGTTTTTTCGTTATTTTTGCAAAAAGTAAGAAGCCCTATCACTAGGGCTTCTTAGGGGAGAGAGTATAAAAAGAAATTAAAAGCGTCGAATTAATTTCACACCATGAGGTGGAAGTTCGCTTTTAAACGAATTAGCATTAGAATCATAGGTTTCATTACTCCAAATTTCCACTGCCTCTTTGCAGTTTACTGGAAAAACGCCATCCTGGTACATAGAAGCACATTCCTCTACAGATACTTCTACTTCCTGTGTCTCATTCATGAGATTAAAAATAGCCACATAACTTTCCTGAGTCTTAGAATTTACAGAACACCATGCACATTTTTTCTTATCACGGTATACCTGTTTAGAAATAAAATCTCCATTTAATAAATTAAGCAGTTGCTCATTTCTAAGCAATGACACTGTCCAGTCATCCATTTGGGTCATTTCTGCCCCTAACATAAGTGGCGAGCCAAAGATACACCACAGACTCATCATGGTCTTCTGCTCTTCTCTGGTAAAGAGACAATCTCTTTCTGCGCCGAAATGTTTTCCGACTTTTCCAAGTGGTAACATATCGCAATCTGGATAACAGCCGCAGGATACATGGTTCTGCCATTTTTCGCAGCGGTCGAACATATAGTTTAAGGTGTCCCAGTTATCCCAGAAATCATCGGTAATACGCCACATATTAGCATATTTTTCGTAGTGCCATGCTTCTTCAATCAATGCTGGTCCTGGTGAAAGGCTAAGCACAATTGGTCTGCCACATTTTACGATAGCTTTGTGAAGCATTTCGATTTCATGGCGAGCGGAATACTGGCGTTCTCTATATAGATTTGTATTACAAATATCATCACATTTAATGTAATCCACACCCCAGGAAGCATACAATTCCAGAATGGAATCATAATATTTCTGTCCTGCTTCGCAATCTCTCACACCATACATATCTGGATTCCAACCACAGATGGAAGAAGGATCTGCAACCATATCTGCAGTCACATCACTTCCTAAAATCGGAAGGTGTTTCTCTGCTGCACTTCTTGGAATACCACGCATAATGTGAATACCAAATTTTAATCCCATATCATGAATTTTATCTGCTAATGGCTTAAATCCCGCGCCATTTGCAGAGGATGGAAATTTATCCAGGCATGGAAGAAGTCTTCCATATTCATCCATTTCGTTTTTTCCAAACGGAATGTACTGGAATCTATCTCTCATGGTCGCAGTATTATATGCATACCACTGAATATCTACTACGATATATTCCCAACCATACTGCTTCAGGTTCTTCGCCATATATTCTGCATTGGCCAGAACATCCTTCTCTGTTACGTTGGTATCATAATAATCGTAACTGTTCCACCCCATCGGTGGACGTGTTGCAAAACCGTTTTTGTTCATAATTTTTTATATCCCCCTTTTCTCTGTCGAACTTTGCGCATTATTCGCCTTGGTAGCGAACAGCCCATACGCTCTGATTGTCGCCAACGCCTGTGATACACATGGTTGGATTACCAACTTCATCGTTTAGCTGAACAATCACCCCATCATAAACAATCGAGTCTGTTGAAATAATAATTCTACTATCATTTTCCAGCTTATAGGTCCCCACCAATTTGCTAGAAAGTGTCAAATCCGTGCTTTCTGCATTCTGATTCTTATATTTCACAATTCGACCATCTCTGGTAAATTCCACTTTGACTGGATGATGAATCTCATTTGAGATGTCCAACCCATGTTCAATCATGTAATAGGTGCCACACACCTCTGCTTCATGGTAATTCTTAGGGCAAAGCATCTCTCCTTCTGTAGCAAAAGGGCATACCGTAAGCCATCCATTAGCGGTTCTAAATAACTGATGGACACGAGGCTCATGCATTTCCGAAGGAATATCAAAACGCTGATGGTATACAATGTACATTTTTCCATCTGCATCTTTCAGAACTGAGTTATGGCCTGGCGATTTGTAACCATATTCCATACTTGGGAACACATAGTTTCCAAGTAATTTTAATCCGTATGGATCATGATGATTTACTCTGCGGAAAGTCTTGCCATACATATCCACATACGGACCATCCACCTTCTTGGAACGGAACATACGAATCTGGTATCCACCATCTCTTGCTAACCATCCAAAGGATACAAACAGATAATAATAATCTGCAACTTCATCATATAAAATAAATGGACCTTCAATGGATTTGTGTCCACCACCTAATAACTTCTTGCCAAAATATGGGTCCACCTGGTTTTTCTTATCTTCTTCCGGATGAATTGGAAGGCCAGTTTTTTCATCGATTTCCAACAGGAAAATACCACCCGACCAGGAGCCATAAACCATCCAGAGTCTTCCGTCTCTGTCTCTCACAAGGTTAGGATCAATACAGTTTGGCCAGCTTAAGTTATTATAGTGGCCATTTTTCTTAAGATATCGGGTGATGTCTGCGTCTTTTCCAATGACATCATATAGGTTTGTCTGATCTGCTGTGTCCGCATCAAATCCAGAACTAAGGATAGTTTTCACATAAGTATATGGGCCCTTTGCGTCGTCCGCCACTGCCATACAGATGCTGGACTTAATATAAGAGCCTGAAGTGCAAAAATACATTACGTATTTTTCTAAATATGGATTGTAAGACACGTCTGGTGCCCAAACCGCATAAGCTTTGCCGTTAAACTTGCCACAAAAAGCAAAAGCCTCCATTTTATCATCAAATAAATTAGAGAATAATGGATTCTCTGGTTTCACACCATCCGCAAACATCTCCCAGTAACGTAAGTCCTTGGAGGTCGCTGCTGTCATATGCGTTCCAAATATGTAATAACTTCCATCCTTATCCACAAACACTGCCGGATCGTGCACCGGAGTCAGACTGTGGAATCCACCCTTTTTCATAATGTAACCCCTTTTTTCTTGTTAGAAATTTATCTTTTTATAAACTATTTTAACTTTTATTAAATTATACCCCCACTTTGTTAATAATGCAACAACTTTTGTCAGAAAATTGCCGATTTTTAAAGAAATATTTCCATTTTTAATTTGTTTAGATTTATTGACTATCTACAAATTATTTTCTATAATGTTAAGTAGTTTAATTGTTTATAAACTAAATTAAGGGGGAATCGACAAAATGTTACACATTACGTCTCTTGCAGAGGGACTTGAGATATTCAAAGCGTTAGGTTCTGAAGTTCGAATTGAAATCATCAACATCCTTTTGGAAAACAACAATATTAGTATGAATGAACTGGCTTCTCGCCTGAATATTACCAATGGCGCGCTTACCAGTCATATCAAGAAATTAGAAAGCAGCGGTCTTATTACTACTTCCAGTGAATCTGCCGGACACGGCAACCAGAAAATCTGCTCTGTTCACTTAGACAAGATTTTGATTGACTTGGAAAAAGAAGAAGGCTACGCAAACGTATATAATACAGAGCTGGCAGTTGGTCACTATTCTAACTACAACATCTGCCCTACCTGCGGTCTTGCTTCTGCAAAACACTTAATCGGTGAAGTAGACGATGCTCGTTACTTCGAGCATCCAGATCGTTATAACGCAGAAATCCTTTGGTTCACCAAAGGTTATGTAGAATATGCGATTCCAAACTTTATTCCAGCTTCTCAGAAGATTACACAGATTACCATCTCTGCTGAGTTAAGTTCTGAAGCGCCAGGAATCAACAACGTATGGCCATCCGATATCAGTTTTTACATCAACGATACCTGTATCGGTGTTTGGACCTCTCCTGGAGACTTCGGCGACGTAAAAGGTCTCTTTACTCCAGACTGGTGGTATCCAAACTGGAATCAGTACGGATTGTTAAAACTTCTCGTTATTAACCAGAAGGGAACCTTCATCGATGGTCTTAAGATTTCAGACGTAACCATCGATAGCTTCCACTTAGACTTCCGCAGTGCTATCCGCTTCAAGATGGCAGTTGATGACGATGCAGCACATGTTGGTGGACTTACAATCTTCGGTAAATCCTTCGGTAACTACGGACAGGATATCAAGGTAAGCATCAACTATGCACCTATTGATGAAGTAAATTAATTTTTATTCATATACTACGAAATAAGGTCTTATATATGTTATGTTTGCACACGCTCTCGCTCCTCAGCGAACGTAGCAGACACTAAATTCAAAGAAGCAAAACAAAACACACTCGTGCATGAATGCCGAGTGTGTTTTTCATTTCATATTGGTCGATTTTCTCTGACCAATTGTCTTTTCTTTCATTTTCCTGGTATATATATAGACTTATTTCTATACACCCTAAAATTTTGTGTTTTCACAGCATTTCTGGCGCATAAATTTGTAAATGGGGGTATATATAAACCATCCATTACATACACCCGCACCTTTAAGAAAACAGTGGGTGTATACCATTTTTCCTCCTGCTCCACCCGCACTAGATCGAAAACAGTGTGAAAATGGGTTAATTCATAAATTTTTCCGGGTATATACACATTTTCATCCCCTTACACCCTATCTCAACAAAAAGAGCCTTGCAACATCCTGTGCACAAACACAAAATGCCACAAAGCTCTCCACATCTGTTTACATAATCAAAAATGCTAATGCTGCAATCCCGAATATCACACATAGGAATCCGATTACTACCAGCATTGGTTTGAACATCATCTTAACGGCTGACCAGTAGGTTTCCCAGATATCCTTGAAGGATGAGGTGGTTCCTGGTCCAAATTTTCCGAAGCCGCCTGATACGTTAGACATATCAGCGAAGCTTCTGCCGTCATCGATGTATGTAATCTTTTCTTTTTTCTTTTTGTCTTTCTTTTCTTCTGTTGCCATCATTACCTCCATGGACAGAAAATAAACTTCTCATCATAGAATTTCGCTTTGCGAAATTCTCCGCCTGCGACGAGTCGCTGAAAGCGACATATTTCCTTACCGGCGCAGTGCGATATATGTCATTGTCATTTATTGGTGGAGTTTACTCTTCCAATAAGTGACATGCAGCGCAATGTCCATTGCCATAATCCTTATACTCTGGTGTTACTTCCTTACAGATGTCCTTAGCATATGGACAACGTGTGTGGAAACGGCAACCCTTAGGTGGGTTGGCTGGTGAAGGAATATCGCCATTTAATACGATACGATTCATCTTCACATCTGGGTCTGGATATGGAATCGCAGAGAATAATGCCTTTGTATATGGATGAAGTGGATTATCGAAGATCTCCTTCTTGTCACCAAATTCCACCATAGAACCTAAGTACATAACGCCAATCTTATCAGAGATGAATTTAACTACTGATAAGTCATGGGAAATGAATACATAGGTAAGGTTCATTTCCTGCTGTAATCTCTTAAGCAAGTTGATAATCTGCGCCTGAATTGATACGTCCAAAGCGGAGACTGGTTCGTCACAGATAACAAGCTTAGGATTTACAGATAATGCTCTTGCGATACAGATACGCTGTCTCTGTCCACCAGAGAATTCGTGTGGGTATCTTTCGAAATAGTAATCACGAAGGCCACACTTATCCATCAGATCTAATACATAATCCTTCACTTCTGCCTTAGGTACAATGTTGTGTACTTCTACTGGCTCTGAAAGGATTCCACCAACTGTATCTCTAGGTGGTAAGGATGAATATGGATCCTGGAAAATGATCTGCATCTGCTTACGAATGTCACGCATCTGGTTTGATTTCAGGTTTGTGATGTCCTGACCGTCAAAAATAATCTGACCGCCAGTTGGTTCGTGAAGTTTTAAGATGGTTCTACCAAGAGTCGTTTTGCCACATCCAGATTCTCCTACGATACCGAGAGTTTCACCTGGTTTTAATTTAAAGGATACATTATCTACTGCTACTAACTCCGAGGTAACTTTACCAGTAATTGTTTTCTTTAATGGGAAACATTTACGGATATTGCGAACCTCAAGAATTGCTTCTGGGTCAAATGGTGTGTCTTTTGAAATTATCTGTTCATTAGCCATTATTTAAGACCCTCTTCGTACAAGTGACAGGATACAAAATGTGTTGGGCTTACCTGAATCATTTCAGGATAATCTCCAGAACATTTCGCTGTGCACTTTGCACATCTTTCTTTGAAATAACAGTAGTTTGGCATGTTGATAGGGTTTGGAACGTTACCAGGAATGTTGTAAAGTTCCTCACTATCAGAATCTAAAGTAGGTTTAGATTTCTGCAAGCCGATGGTGTATGGATGTAATGGATTGTGGAAAATCTCATCAACAGTACCTTTTTCAATCACACGACCAGCATACATTACTACTACATAATCTGCCATCTCAGCGATGATTCCAAGGTCATGGGTAATCAACATGATAGAACCGTCAATCTTGTCCTTTAAGTCACGGAGCAGGTCAAGAATCTGCGCCTGAATAGTAACGTCAAGGGCTGTTGTTGGTTCGTCTGCGATAATAAGTCTTGGGTCGCTGGCAAGAGCCATAGCGATCATAACACGCTGACGCATACCACCAGATAATTCGTGTGGGTAAGCACCATATACACGCTCTGGCATTGCAATACCTACGAGATTTAACATCTCGATAGATTTTGCTTTTGCTTCTTCTTTTGTTGCTTTTTCATTATTGATAAAGGTTACTTCATCCAACTGTTCCCCGATAGTGAAAATAGGATTTAAAGAAGTCATTGGCTCCTGGAAAATCATAGCGATTTCACTACCACGGATTTTATGAATGTCACGCATTGGCATCTTAGCGATGTCAAAGGTCTTTTCTTTTGCTTTAAAACGAATTTCACCTGAGTAAATCTGTCCTGCAGGTCCCTGGATGAGACGCATAACAGACATACTGGTTACGGATTTGCCACAGCCAGATTCTCCTACGATTCCAACTGTCGCATGTTTTGGAATATCCATGGAAACGCCGTTTACCGCTTTTACAACACCCTGTTCTGTGAAGAAATAGGTGTGAAGATTATCAATCTCAAGGATGTTATCTTCGCTGTGCATCTCAGTCAGATATTCTGACTCATCAGCTTTACGGTTTTTGTAGGCTTCCAAACGTTTCATTACCTTAGCATTTTCCTTAGCAATGGCACGTATTTCTTTTCCAGACAGATAATTCCTACCGGATTTTTTCTTATCAAATAAACTCATTGCTTATCTCCTTGCTTTCGGGTCAAGAGCATCTCGTAAACCATCACCAATAAAGTTGAAGCCAAGTACCGCGATTACGATACATACACCAGCTGGAACCCATACGTTTAAGTGGTTCTGTAAAATGTCTTGATTTGTGGAAATAATGTTAATCATAGTTCCCCATGCAGCGTATGGTGCCTTAACACCAAGGTTTAAGTAAGAAAGGGTTGCTTCGTAAATAATCATACTACCTAAACTCAAACTCATCTGCACGATTAACTGTGGCATAACATTAGGTACTAAGTGTTTGAAAATCTTTCTTGATGTGGAATATCCCATCGCTTCTGCCGCTACCATGTATTCCTGCTCACGAAGAGAAAGAATCTGTCCACGTACAAGACGTGCAGTACCAGGCCATGAGATGAAGGTCAGGTAAATCATCATCAAGTAAATACGATATTTTGCATCAATATCTGATGCATCCAAAATAGTACTGATAATAAGCAGAATTGGAATACCTGGCAGACAGATAAGCACGTCACAAAGACGCATGATTACGTTATCAATCCAGCCTCCGAAGTATCCTGCAATACCACCAAGGATTACACCAAAAATGGTAATTAAGAATACCGCCAAAAAGCTTACAATCAGTGAAATTCTACCACCATACATAAGTCTTACGAAAATGTCGTAACCTTCGTTGTCCGTTCCCAAAATATGTTCTGCGGAAGGTGGTGCCAGGAAATTATCCTTTAAGGTTTTTTCTGTAGTCTGTCTTACGGTGTAAGTTACGCCGTTGACAGTGTATGTAGTCTCTGCGGTAGCATATTCTGTTTTGCCACTTTCGTCCAACTCGATTTCGCCCCACTGGGTATATACCAGTGGTCCTACGAAACTGAACAGGAACAAACCGATTACCATGATAAGTCCAACGATACTCAGTTTAGAACGGAAAAATCTACGAACTACCATCATAGTAGGAGACATTAAGCGTACATTTTTATCAAGAGGCACTTCTGTATCTTCTACAGTTTCCACAGCCGCTTCTGCTGTTTCTTCTACTACTTCAGAGCCAACTTTGTTTGTATTTTCTTCCATAGCGCGCCTCCTTACTCTAATTTTACTCTAGGGTCTACGATACCGTACATAAGGTCGGCAAGAAGAACACCTAATACACTAAGCAGAGCCAGGAACATGTTGTATCCCATGATAAATGGAATATCACCACGGTTCATTGCGTCCAAAGCGATATTACCGATACCAGGTAAGTCGAATACCTGCTCTGTGATGATTGCACCAGAGAACAGGGATGGAAGCAAGCCTGCCAATGAGGTTACTAATGGAATCAATGTATTACGGAAAGCGTGTTTGTTAATAACTACACTCTCCTTGCATCCCTTAGCACGAGCAGTACGAATATAGTCGGAGTTCATAACTTCCAGCATATTTGTTCTGGTCATTCTCATACGAGCACCGATACTTAAAATAACGATGGTGAGAATTGGGATGAATACGTGTCTTGCATAGTCTGCAAGAAGTGCCATTCCAGATAATGATGTTGTAGCATCTATGAGGCCTGAGGCTGGGAACCATCCCAGCTTCAGAGCCAAAAAGTCTTTTAACATGTTACCAAAGAAGAATGAAGGCAATGATAAACCAATCATAACGAAAATGGTAACAATATAATCACGTAAACTGTACTGATGAGTTGCTGCAGTAATTCCAAGAGGAATTGCGATCATGAACTCAAAAATAGTTGCGATTAAGGAAATTGCAAAGGAAATTCCCATGTGCTGGAAAATAACATCTGCAACTGGAGCCGCATGTACAAAGCTGATACCTAAGTCAAAACGACAAAGAGCTAATAACCAACTAACGTATCCAGATAAAATTCCAATAAAGCTATCATCGCCGAGTCCATACATCTTATACATGGCATCTACAGTTTCTTGACTAACTGTTGCCCCACCCTGATTCATTGCATCGATTTTACTCTGAATAAAGTCAACCGGCATCAATCGGATAAGGAAATATATGATCATTGAAACACCCATCAGGATGAACAACGACATTGCCAATCTTTTTAAAATATACTTAAACATAAGTCACTCCGCCTTTTATTTAGCAAACTCAATTTCCCAAATCTTATCAAGTGGTGAAGAATATGGATTTACTTCACTTGGAATTGTTGATGCATCAATTACCTTAGAGTTGTATGAATATAATACACTTCTCTGGTAAACTGGAAGTTCGATTGCAAGGTCAAGAATATATCCCATTGCTTCTTTGTAAAGCTCTGCACGAACTGCCTGGTCGTTAGTTTCACGGGCCTGATCGATTAAATCACTAAGTTCGTCTAAGATCTTTAATTCATCATCTGTTCCGTTTGTCTTTAAGTGGTTGTAGCCCCAAGCAAGTGTACTTGTTGCTGTAGAATCCTTGTGGTATACCTGGTAAAGGTCTGGGTCAAGTGCTGAAGACCAAGCAGCTGCCCATACTTCTAAGGAACCTGTGTTAATCTTGGTAAGTGCCTGTGTATCACAAACTACTTCTACATCCCAGCCAAGTTCATTTAAGAGCGCTGCTGCATCTCTAAATACTTTGTATGTAGGATGATCTGTAAGTGAAGAACCAGCGATTGTAAATGTTACTTTTAACTGGCTATCGCCTGCGGAAACGCCAGCTTCCTGCATATATTTTTCAATATTTGCAATAGCTGAATCTTTGTTCCATGTTCCAAGGCTTGGATAATCTTTACCGTTGTCTGTCTTGTCTGCTCCTGTTGGATGAGCCCAGCTTACAAGTGACATTGGCCAGTAAATCTGAGAAGCTGTACCAGCACGGTAGTAGTCAAGTGCTAAAGAAGTATTCATAGCACACATAATTGCTTTACGAAGGTTAATATCTGTAATCTTAGAAGAGTTAACACCGATGTAACCATAACCTAACTGGTCTGTTGAAAGTGTATTCATACCTTTTGCTTTTAACGCTTCTAATTTTTCATAGTTGTCTGTTGTAAGAGCAGGTGAGATATAATGTACTGCACCACTCTCTAACTGAGCAATTGCGTTCTGTGAGCTTACAATCTGGTAACGAATCTTTTCAATCTTAGCATTGTTGATACCAGCACCAACAGTTTCAAAATTGTTGTTTGCTTTGAAATAAACAACGTTGTTTACATAGAAATCGTTCTGTCCTGGAGTATCGCTATTCTGAGAATCTGATACTTTGTAAGCACCAGCACCCATTGGTAACTTAATGTTTCTTGTTGACTGAATAACTGTTGTCATAAAGTCAAAGCTTGCAAATTCAACACCGAACTGGTTCTTTGCAATATCTACGCCAACCTTAGATCCTTCACCATAGTAGTGCTGTGGAGCAACTGTGATTGCGAAGTTCCAGATAGCTTTAGGGTCGATACCATCGATTGTAATCTGTAATACATCGTATTCGTCTGCATTTGTTACAGTGCCATCTGCATTGTGACCAGATGCAACTTTGTAATCTGTTCCGTTAACTTTGATTGTTGTACCAGCAGCATCTGTATGTCCTAAAGAAACGATACCAGAGATGTTCTGCACTGCTAATGTACCATCAGAAGATACATTTTCATGAAGGATAACTTCTTTTGCTTTTGCTGTATACTCTGTAGTAAGTGTTGTACCAGTTGCCCAGTACTGAAGGATAACGTTTAACTCTCTGGCAATCTTGTCGTTATATACATAATCAATTGCCTGTTCTTTTGTTTTTACGGAATCAGGGTATCCTTTTGTCAACTTTTCAATGTTTGTACGGTCAATCTTGCCATCCACTTTAGCATATTCAACATCAACGTAACCTTCTGTGTACATAAAGCAGAAGATTTCATCTTTGAATTCATCATGCTTATCATATGGTGCATCTACATAAGATTCCTGCGCACTTACATAGTCAGTTTCTAATTCTTCTTTGAACAGCTTTAATGCATATTCATAGTCGTTTAAAAGATTCTGGCTGTTGATTGTAGAAAGTTCACTTGGAACTGCCAATGCCTGTTTGTAACCATTGCTTACATTGTGAGCAATAATTGCAGACTTCATTTCGTCATAGCTTACTTCTTTTGTGGAAGAAGCTTTTAATTTTGCATTAAAGAGGTTGATAAGTTCGTTCTTACGAGCTTCTGCTCTTGCAGCTGCAAGGTTTGAAATCTTATCATCTTCATCTCCACCACCAGATGTTACAGTCTGTGTTCTATATTCGTTCAGACCAAGAATATCTGTGGAATAAAGTGTGTTAGAACCAGTGTAAACTGGGTCAAGGTATACATAATAGTTAAATAATACGTCTTCCATTGTTAATGGATGTCCGTCAGAGAACTTGATACCATTCTTTAAAACGAATCTGTATGTTACAGTTCCGTCTGCATTTTCTGTAATATCATAATCTTTTGTTACTACTGCTTCATTGTCGCCATAAGCAACCTGAACCTTACCATTTTCATACTTAGAACCAAGCATACCAATCTGTGTCATAGACACGATAGTTCCGTCTGGTGCAGCGGTGTAGAAGAATGGATTAAACAGACCATCTAACTGTTCTGTCATAATTACGAAAGCATCTTTCTTAGCGGAAGTATCTCCACAAGCTGTTAAAGATGCTACCATTGCAATGCTTAATACTAAGCAAAGAACTCTGGACCAAATCTTTTTCATTGTCTTACTCCTTTTCTTTAAAAATAAATATTTATCCTATGGTGTAACGATTGTGGCTGTTACCTGATTGCCTGTTACTTCAATCTGAACGTTTTCTGGGTTGTCGCCAGTTGCTTCGCAAGTGATCTCACTCTCTACCACAGCTGCATTACCCATACCACATACTAAACCGATGGTATAATCTGTAACGCCAAAATAACACTTAGAATCAATCTTTAAGGTACTGCTTAAGATTTTTACATTGCTAATCTGTGCAGCATCTGAAATAGTACCAGCAAATAATCCGTAACTTGTACCAGCTACACGAGTACCTGCCTGAATTGTAAAGTTGACATTTTCAAATGTCACATCTGAAATGCTTGCTTTCTCTGTTAAGTTACCAAATAAACCAGCATTTACTTTTGAATTATTTGTCTGTCTGAAGGTAATGTTCTTGAAAACATGCCCATTACCATTGATTTTGCCATTGAAGTTACCATACATCAAGGAAGTAGGCCAAACTTCATCTGTAAAATCAAGGTCTGCGTGAATTTCATAATACCCATTCACACTTGCATTCTTGATAAACTGTTCTGCTGTATAGATGTGGAACCACTCTCCTTCTACGTAGTCTACGTAAAGCTTCATGGTCGAGTTCTTAGCCACACCATTGTTATAGTCAACAACACCAGTATGAACAAGAGTCTCTGTTGTTACAGGATTCTTGCCTTCTGCGTCAAGATAAACACCTTCAAAGGTATATCCCTTTTTCTCTGGGAACTCAAACATCTCAATTGCACCTGTTTTTTCATCCCAGGTTGGAACCTTGATGTCTTCCACAAGAGTTGGGTCAAATACATATGTATTTAATAACTCTCCATCTGATAAAGAGTAAAATTCGATTGTAAACATTGGAACCCATGCTGCATAAAGAGTCATAACTGGTTCCGAAGCTGAGTAGGTCTTGCTTGGATCTACTTCAACTACATCTTTTTCAAAATCCCATTTATTGCCATACACATAAGTTGCATTGCCATTTTCATCTAAGGTTTCTGTACGTTCTGCGTACCAACCTGCCAGGAAATAACCATTGCGAATAGCAGTAAAGGCATCATTGCCTCTTAAGGAATTGTCTGGAGAAATCAATGCGATTTCAGCATTTCCCTCACTATTTGGAGTCATTCCTGTGATGTTAAAGGAATCCACAATCACAGAAGTATTTGTGGTGAAAACACCCCCGTTAGCGTCGTATTTCACGCTAACGGAGTAGTTTTCTGCATCATTTTTTTCGTATGGTGATGTTTCAGCTGCACATCCCGTCAGGAGGCTAACTGTTCCTAATGTCAATAAAGCGATTACAAGTGCTTTAATTTTCATCTTCTACCACCTCTTCGTTGTTTTCGATTTCATAGAATTCAACTTCTACTTCGTCTTCTTCAACTTCATCTACATTTTCAGTTAC
Source organism: Lachnospiraceae bacterium (assembly GCA_015057035.1). Classification (GTDB taxonomy): domain Bacteria; phylum Bacillota; class Clostridia; order Lachnospirales; family Lachnospiraceae; genus Roseburia. Next base: position 55,266 of record SVFC01000012.1, read on the forward strand.
TTCTTCATTTTCCATCTCGTAGAATTCAACTTCTACTTCTTCCTCTTCCTTCTTCTTTGAAGTAAGTTTTCCAAAAAGCGCCTTAATCTGTACGTTATATCTACTTACTACATATGCGCCACCGCAAAGAACTGCTGCCACAATTACAATAATCAGAAGTCCTACCCCGTCAAAACTAAATTCTGGCACTGCGTCTGCTGGCTCATCTACTACAGGAGTAAGAGCGATAATACGCTGTTCTGCTGTAATCAGGTCTGCATAGTTTGTAACCAAAGCCTGCTGTTCAGTTGTAGCAATCTTGCTGTAAGCAGCACGAGCCGCTTCTACTAACGCTTTGTCTGTATAAGCAACTCTCTCTGGAATTGCTTTAATTGCTTTAATCGCAGCCATTGTGATATCGTCTGGAGCTGTTGGTCCGTCAATCACAAGGTCAAAATACTGGTTGGTAATGAAGGTATCATAATGTTCTCCGTTCACTGGGCGAACCATAATGAGTTTTTCATCTACATATCCTACATAATCTACGAATGTTGCACCATAGTATACGTTAGAATACATTCCACCAGTTACGTTCCACATAAAGTATGGAACAAGGCCCATACCATTAATCTGTACTTCGTTTCCATCATAATCAGTATAGGTTCCATAGTCACCAGCACCTGGAACATGCTCGAAACTATCATAGTAGGTTGGATCAAATTCTTCTTCTAAAATTGGAGCATCGAAGCTGCCAAATACTACGATTTCAAGGTTCTCGCAGTCAAAGAATGCTTTGTGTCCGATTGCACCTAAGGTATTAGGAAGTGTTACCATTGAGAGGCCGGCTCCTGCAAATGCCATAGAAGTAATACGAACGGTATCTTCTGTTACCTTGGCATTTTCTGGATTTAATCCTGTATAAACGATAAGTTCCCAACCATATGGTACTTTTGAGTAAAGAGAACCATCTACAACTTTAACTGTTGGACTGATTTCGTAAGTTACGATCAATTTATCCACTTCGTGGTCATTGATTTCTTCTTTACCCATAATAGCAAAAGGTTTGATTGTACACATTGCAAATGGGTTGTCGCCCAGACTTTCAATGTTTTCACCTAATACTACGTTAAACTCTGTTAATTTTTCCTTTATGAAAGCCTGTGTACCAATGTACTTCGCACCTGAAAGGTCTGCAGAAACGATGGATGTATAAGCAAATGCCCAATCACCAATGGTTTCTGATTTGTTTAAATTTCCAACATTTGCAAGAGTCTCACAATATGTGAAAGCACCTTCATCAAGATTTGTTCCTTCTGGATTTAATGTAAGTTCAGTCAGATGTTTGTTATTAACAAATGCGTATTTGCCAACTTCTTTTGCTGCAGATAAATCTGCTGCACGAACATCTGCTTCCATAAATGCGTAGTCACCAAAGGTAACAATCTTGCCAAGGTTGATGTTCTTCAAAGATTCGCAACCTGCGAAGGTATATTCTGGAATCTCTGTAATTGCATCACCTAATTTTACGTTTACTAAATCTCTACAGTAAGAGAATGCATGAGCGCCAACTGTTGTTGCAGATGTAAGATCCACATTTTCAATTGCTGGAGCATGGTAAGTATACATGTATGTTCCCTGTTTGCTTACTGCAGCATACTGCATATTGTCATCCAGGCAGATATTATATACGTCACCAGAGAATGCATATTCTCCGATGGATGTTACTTTAGATAAATCAATGTTCTTTAAACTCTGGCAGTTGTAGAATGCCTGTTTTTCAATAACAGCGTTTTCACCTAAAGTAACGGATTCAAGACTTGCTGCATATGCAAATGCATGCTCGCCAATCACTACGTTATTACCAATAGTTACGTTCTTAAGTGCTGTTGCGAAGTCATAATAGAAGTACTTCTCTCCGTCTTCGTTATAGTTCTTAACGGTGTAACATTCATCTTTGTTTGTTGCAAATGCAAAGTTACCAAGAATTACGTCATTGCCTACCACTACAGTCACTAACTTGTTACATTCTGCAAATACACCTTCTGCAACTACCATCTTGTCTGGAATCGTTACAGATGTTACCTGGCTGTATGCAAATGCATATTTGCCGATTTCTGTATCTACAGTGAAGTTTGGTAACACTGTAATTCCTGTTTCGAAGAATGCATATTCTCCGATTTTGTCAAGTTTTCCTAATGTAATAGAAGTTAAATACTTGTTAGATGCAAATGCATAAGAACCAACTTCTGTTACGTGATCTAATACGATGGATGTAATCTTGGTGTTGTGTGAAAATGCACCATTGCCTACGGAAGATACTACAATTCCATCAATATCTTCAGCATCAAAATCTCCTGTTACCGTTGGAGCTACAGCAATGAGCTGTTTTCCATCGGCAGAAAGAATATAGTTTTTGCTCTGTACTTTGTATGTCTGGTTGCCTTCTGAGATAACAAAAGTATCAATTAAGGTATCTCTAAATGCGAACTCTCCAATGTCATTTACTGCTGCACCGATGGTAACTTTGGTTAAGTTATCACATTCGTAGAACATTCCTTCTGGAAGAACTGCGGAGTTTACATAGAACTCTGTTAGTGATTCACATCCAGTAAATGCGTAAGTGCCGTATTTTACTTTTTCTGCTGTAATGGTTACAGTAGAAAGGTTTTTACATGCTGCAAAAGCGTAAGAGCCGATAGAAATTAATGCATCACCTGTTGTAACGCCTTTTAACTTCTGGTTGCCTGCGAATGCATAATCCGAAATTATACATACAGAAGACAAATCCAATGTTCCGCTTAATGCACAGTTTTCAAATGCACTCTGGTTAATAATCTTTAAGTTATTTTCTCCACTGAAGGTAATCTTCTCTAAAGATGTACATCCGTAGAATGCACCGTATTCAATCGCTTCCAAAGTAGAAGGTAATACAACCTCCTGTAACGCAGTTAAGTTGGCAAATGCATACGCACCAATCTTCTTCACGCCTTCTGGGATAACAACCTTTGTAATGGTGTTTTCACCGATGTACCATTGCTTTGTTGCTTCTGCATCGTCAAACTCTAATTCTTCTGGAGTCTTAGCTACATAGTCAAAGTTTGAAAAAGCAAAGTTGCCGATTTCTGTCAGGGACAGGTCAGCTGGAATTGTTACAAGACCGCCGTTACCATAATAGTGAGTCAGGCTTGCACCTGTCTGGATATATGGATTCTTAACTTCTACAGAAACTGTTTCTGAGTAGTAAGTGCTCTTGCCATCCATCATAACCTTAATGGTTACAGAGGCAAAACCTTCTGCTACTGCTGTTACTTTTCCTGTCTTGTCAATAGTAACAATGTTTTCGTTACTTGATTCATATTCCACAGTTGTGTCATTTGGGAAATATGCATCTAACGCATAATTTAAGTAAAGTGATTCAGATGGATACAGTGACAGGTTGTAATTACCTTCAAAGAAGTTCTTGCTTCCACTATCACCGATTTCTTTATCTTCACTATTTAAAATGTAGTAGGCTTTGACTGTATTAAAACCAATCAGTTTAAATACATCTGCTACTGGTTTATCGTATTTTCTGAATCCTTCGTCACCTTCTTTTAAGACGGTTACATTGAATGTAAAACTCTTGTTGGTCACTGGATCAGAAACTTTGATAATCGCTTTACCACTGGATACTGCTACTAATTTGTCGTTTACTACACGCACAACACCTGGTCTGGAAGAAGCAAATTCTAACAATTCGCCCCATTCTGTTACTGGGTTTACGATTGGCGCCAATGAGTAAACTTCGTTAGGACTAAGGGTAAGTCCTTCTTCAAGACCATCCATGTAGAATTCCTGGAAGTCATCTGGCAAACCAATTTCGTAAGTCGCATAGTTCAATGCGTAGTCATAAAGGGTTACTACGAAGGAGTTACCATTCATGGCATTGTTTTTGATATCGTAAATGTAATCTGTTAATTCGTATTTTACAGTGGTTACACCATTACGTTCTGAGTAAATTGGTGTCATATACTGTTCAAATAACTGAATCTCTGGAATTGCATTGCCTTCTTCATCTTCGCCCATTGTTACATAGCCAAGCTGTGAAGACATTGCATAATGGTTATCATATACTTTTACTTCTGCATAAAGACGATTCTTTTTCGCAGTTTTATCATATTCATAATAGAAGTGTACGTCCTGAACTGTTGGCGCCTCAATGTCAATTGTCATTGGGAAGCTGAAGGTATTCTTCTCGTTCGAGATTTTACCACCATCAGTACCATAATCTAAGGAACCTTCTAAGAGAACTTCTAATTCTGTATTATTTGCAAAATTGTAATCGATCGTATCGAATTCGATTTCAATGTTTGCTGGGTAGATGGAACCACCATCACCATAGGATTTACGCACATCGGTATCCGTTGTTTCAAAAACAACCTCACCTGTGGTTTTGTCCTTGATTGTAATATCAACCTTAGCTGCATTTCTAAGGAGACCTGCCCAAACATATCTTAAGGAATGAATGGTTCCTTCCTGGTTAGAAAGGGAAATGTGATCTCTGTTAGAAGGAATTACCATATCCTTAGGATCCTGAAGGAAGTAGTAAGAACCAAGGTAGCTTACGTAGTCTTCACTTACTCCACCAACTGGACGGGTTGCATATGCATCTGGCATAAGCTTATCTTCTACTGAGATGCCGTCGTCTAATTCATCTTTATTGGTATCGAAGTATTCTAAGTCGAATAATGGAGCAACTGTCCAATCGCCGTAGAACGCAAGATATGGAACGCTTAAGTTCACTTTTGTTCCTTTTTCAGCAGTTAATGTAATGTAGCCTTCTACATACATACCATTTGCAAAGGATTCATTTAAATATGCTTTGTCAGCATCGCTTAATGTGATTGTCACTGTAACATCTGCTTTTTCACCAGGTTTTACAGTTACCTTTTCACCCTTTAATGTGCCACCAGATACTGTGGTGATTTCAACTTTTGCTCCGTCAAGGATGTATCCCTGTTCAGTAACAGTTGTTTCACCAGCGTTTGTCTTGGTATCGCTAACGCCTTCTGTCATAACATAAGCGCCAAGCTTATATGTTAACTCTGTTTCACCGAAGTTATTTACAGTGAAGTTTAATACATATACACCATTTTTTTCTGGGTCATCGCCAAGTTCAATCTTGGTTTTGTCCATTACGTTGCCGTTTTTATCTTTGGTTGTAATGTAACCTGTAGTTGCCAGTGCGCTCTCTAAGTTTGCAAGACCAGCACCCTGTTTACGAACTGCGTATGGTAAACCATTGGTGTTCAGCGCAATGTCTGCAGTTGACATCAAAAGCTGATATACCATTGCTGTTACTGCTACGTTGTCATTAGCAATCTCAGGGAATTTTTCTACAACATACTGTCTTAATAAAAGTACTAAACCTGCAAGGTTTGGACATGCCATGGAAGTACCAGATAAACGTTCGTAAGAACCACCTGTAACAGCAGAAAGAATGTTTCCACCGTGAGCAGTGATTTCTGGTTTGATTCCAAGGTCTGGTGTAGGTCCCCAAGAGGAGAAGTCGGAAATGAATGGACCAGAGGTCTGGGAAACACTAATAGTGAACTTTCCACCGCCTGTTTCTGCTAACATCTCACCTTCATCCTGTGAGATAGAACATACTGCCAGATTTGCATCACCAACGTTCATCTTAATATCACCAGATACGTTATTGTAAATGATGATACCTGCAGCGCCCTGCTTTTCAGCAATGATAGCTTTTTCCTCGAAGGTATTCTGACCACGACGTACAAGAACAATCTTGCCAGTTACATCTACACCTGTGTAGTCCGCGGTACGACCTACACCTGGGATTACTACGAATTCATATTCCTTGGAGGTTTCATCGCCAAGCAAATCTTCGAAGAAATGCTTCTCTTCGCTGGCGTTGTTATTGGCCTCTGTGAAATAAATAATTTTTCCGTTATAAGTAAGGTATGGTGTCTTAGTTCCGCTGATAGAAGCTACTGACATGGTTCCTGCATATGTACCAGGTGAACCAACGGTACCAGTATCAGGGTTTGATGTAAGACCTAAGTTACCATTTGCTTCAGAACCATATGCTGAACTGTAACTGTTAGATGCAGCAACGATAACGCTGATACCAGCTTCTCTGATTCTGTCGTATACACCGTTTAACACTTCTTCGTCAGACTCACGGCTGAAGCCACAAGCTGTACCAAGGGACATATTGATTACGTCAACGCCAAGTACAACACAGTCTTCCAAAGCGGATAAAATCCAAGTTGCACGAGCAGTGTCCATAACGTCAGAGAAAATCTTCATTGCAACTAACTGTGCATTTGGAGCAACACCTGTGATAGTGTCATCCTTACCTACGATAACACCAGATACGTGAGTACCATGGTTGTTATGTGTTGAATATGGATCAGAATCTCCGTCTGCATAGTCGAAACCGAATGGAACTTTGTTGTTGATAAATACATCATCAACGGTAAGACCATCTACAAGCTCACTTGCAACAGTATCTTTGATTACTGCTGCTACGTCCTGATATGTAAGACCAAGGTTTGTAGAAGTGAAGTTGTTTGGCGAGAATGCGGTGTGGTTTGAATCAAGACCAGTATCAAGAACTGCCACTACCATTCCGCTTCCGTCATATCCTGATGCAGAACTGTCAAAAATACCAGTTCCTTCGTAGATGCTAACTGCGTTTTCTACAAGTTTGGTTTCTGCTGCTTTGTACTCTTCACCGATAATTGCTGTTGCGCCTTTTCCAAGGGACTTGCAAGTATCTGTAAAATCACCAGCTTTGATTCGGATTTCAAAACCACTGATTACAGTGTTGTAATCCTCGCCGATGGTGTACGCTACACCTTTTTTATCTAATTTTTCAAGAATCTGTGCTTTTCTCTCTGCAATCTCTGCTTTGATATCTGCAGCGTCATCACTGTAGAGTGCATAATCTTTAAAACTCATAGTTTTATTCGTTTTATCATATGCATCCATAATTGTGATGGTATCCAGAGAAATGATGACTGAGATTTCCTGATCATCCTTGATTCCTTCTGGAAGTCGGAACATTACATTGTTATCAAAAAACTTGGTAATGTCTCCAGTTGTAAGCACGTTTTCCAATCTCTCAACAAAGGAAGCTGTATGTTTTCCATCAGAAGCCAATGTTAAATCCGCTGGAAGATACACGCCTAACATTCCAAAAATTAACAGAAATGCCAGAACTCTCTTTCCCATTTGAGCAAACATGTTTTTCTTCATTTTGTGTTACCTCTTTCTTTCAAAAGTACCTATTCCATTACACTAAAGGGCATAGTTCGACACTATGCACACAGTACACTATATCTTATCGCATTTTGGTATAAATTGCAAGCAATTCCATAATTTATGCATATATATTCCATAATTATTTTTTATAGTATTTTACATTCATTTTTCCTTGTGTTATACTAAGGTGCAAACTAAATATTTTATGGAGGTTACATATGACAAATGAAACGAAAATGCGTATTCTTCGCATTTACAGTATTCTCCTTGGTGTCGTAATTGTAATTGCAGCCATCTGTCTTATGGCAGGCTGTCTTAGCATTTATAACTCCGGCGATCAGCCATATTCTCGTGAGATTGTGGCAGAGACGTTCTCCAAAATTGCCATTCCTGTATTTTTATGCATTGGAATGATTGTTTTGGGATTTGTTCTAAACTTCCTCTTATCACCAGCAGATGAGAAAAAAGAAAAGAAAACCGTTTCCATCAATAAAGAACTAAGCGAAGCAGATTTACTGGAAGCGAAAAGGATTCGCATTAGCAGATACTGCATCTTAGGTGTAGCGGTTCTCTTCTTAGTATACGGATTAGCCACCGGTGGAATTGCTGATGTGCTTGCAAAAGCCATCAACATCTGTACCGAGTGCATCGGATTGGGGTGATATAGATGAAGAACTTTTTAGAAAAATGCAAACGCCTCATTCCATCCAAGAGAAAAATCATCCAGTTGTACTGTGCGCTGCTTTTTAACGCAAACTTAAAAGGCTTTGTCCAGGGTAACATCTACAAGGGCAACTCAAAGGCCATCTGTATGCCAGGATTAAACTGTTACTCCTGTCCAGGTGCCGTTACCGCTTGTCCACTTGGTTCCTTACAGGGTTCCTTTAGTGCAGACCGCAGCACCCTCTTCTATGTTGGAGGAATTCTCCTTCTATATTGCCTGATGTTCGGACGACTGATTTGTGGCTGGTTATGTCCATTCGGACTCATCCAGGAATTACTGTACAAGATTAAAACACCAAAGCTGAAAAAAGGACCTATTACAAGAATCCTTTCTTACCTGAAATACGTAATTCTTGTAGTATTCGTATTTATTATTCCAATCGCATATGCATTTAAAGACACTCCTCTTCCAGGATTCTGTAAATACATATGCCCAGCGGGAACCATCGAAGGTGGTCTTGGACTTCTGTCAAATGCAGTAAACGAAAGTTACTTTGCAATGCTCGGTCCAATCTTCACCTGGAAATTCTTAGTAATGGTAAGCATCGTCGTGGCATGCATCTTTGCATTCCGTGCTTTCTGCAGATTCATCTGTCCACTTGGCGCTTTGTACGGATTATTCAATAAAATCTCTATCTTTGGAGTGAAGGTAGACAATTCAAAATGTATTAACTGTGATAAATGTATCAGACATTGTAAGATGGACGTTCACCATGTGGGCGACCAGGAATGTATCAGTTGTGGCGAATGTATGGATGTATGTCCTACAAACGCAATCCAGTGGAAAGGCATTCTTCGCAAAGAAGATCCTGCCGGAATTCCTGTAACTGGAAACAAAAAAATGCGCACGATTACCCGTGCAATTTCCACCGTCCTCTTGATTGGACTACTTGTTGGCGCGATTATCTATTATTGGGTGACAACGCCTGATTATGTAAAACCTGACGTGGGTAGCGAAGTTGGCGATGCTTGTATCAGCTATGATGTAACTATCGTTGACGAAACCGGTATCTTAACGGAAACCATTAATCCTACCACTACTGGTAAAATCACAATCATCAACTTCTGGGGAACCTGGTGTGGTCCTTGTGTTAAGGAACTCCCTTACTTCGACCAGATTGCAACCAACTATGGCGATGACGTAGTAGTTCTTGCAATACACACTTCTACTGTTGCCGACACAGCTCCTTCCTATATCGCAGAGCATTATCCAGACAGTAAAGTCATCTTCGGAAAAGATGATGGCGAAGGTTTTAACGGAGCCTTCTATAGTGCCCTCGGCGGAAGAGATACCTATCCATATACTGTTATCCTCGATGAACAGGGTGTTATCGTTAAGATTTTTGTAAACGCATTACACTATGAAGATCTAGAAGCAGTTGTGGAAGAAGAATTGAAGAATTAATACTGTTAAGGATTTCAGTATGCAAAAAGGGGCTGTTGCAAAATACCTATGAAATGTGCAACGCCCCTCTTTCTATGCCCCTAAATGCAACCAATGGCACGACTCCGTGGTTAGAAGAATGAATTTCTAAGAATCGCTTTTTGATGTTGTCTATTATTCGATGTCTTTTGAATGTCGGACATCCGTGGGCTAGGAGTATGCGCATCAGAGACTATTTGGAGTTTTCTTAGCACTTCTTGATATGCCATTAGAACAAAATGTAAAACCGCTCTTGAATGTTTGAGGCGCTGCTTTTGCGCCGAGTTCTCAAGAGCGGTTTTTTATATCAACTTTGTTCTAAGGCATATCTAGAAGTACTTGAAAATTACAACGAAGTCTCCGATGCACATACTCCTAGCCCACGGATGTTCGCCTATCAAAAGACACGAAAACATCCATCAAAAAGCGATTCAAGAAAGTCTATCCTTCTATCCAAAGTCGCAGTGCCATTGGTTGCATTTAGGGGCATAGAAAAGGGGTGTCGCAATTATACCGAATGTGGTATTTTGCAACAACCCCTTTCATTTTAAGTTATTTAGTTATTCGTAACGATTATGCAAATCTTTTCTTTGCTACGAAACCAGCGCTAACAAGTGCTGCACCTAATAATACGATAACGTAAATCATTGTGCTTGAGAAATCACCTGTTGCTGGGATAATGTTATCATCAGCGCTCATAGCTTCTTCTGTCATAACGATTACATAGTCAGAAGCATGTGTCATTTCGAATACTGCTGTGTGACCATCTTCCATTTCGTATGCATCCTGGAATTCAAGACCACCTGTTGTTTCATTGTAGTAGAATAAGTTAGCATACATTCCTGTGTAATCACAGTTTTCATCACCAAGGATAAGACCAAGAATTGCATCTAATCCTAAAGCACCATCATGTGCGATAGAAACTGTATAACCATCATTTTCTCCAACGATTGCTGTAACTAATTCTTCTGGAATTGCAACTTCGCCACCTACTGAAAGATCAAGATCTGTTAATGTATCACCAAGTGAATCTGCATCAATAACCCAAACAACACCTTCAGCAACACCGAACGCAATATCAACACCGTTTTCTTTTGCTGCTTCTAATATTTCTTTTGTAATAACACCAGAAATGTTTCCATCTTTGTCAAGCAAGATAACTGTTGCTGGTGTTTCTACTGGATTACCTTCATCATCTGTATCTGGTACGTGGTTTTCGATATCTTTGATTGCTGATTCTTCTGAACCTGTTGCCAAGTCAACGTATTCTACTTCTGCTTTAATTGTTGAATCAACAAACAATCCTGTTACAGCATCTAATGCCTGTAGCTTAATTACAACTACATCACCTTTTTCAACCGCAATTAATCCGCCGTTTTCGACTGCACCTCCGTCAACCGCTTTACTAAAGCTGTAAATAACATCTCCATCTTCTGCTGTGTTGTTTGCGTAATAGTACCAAACCTGACCATCAACAACTACATCAACATATGTACCTTCGATATCATCCCAAACATTATATGTTCTTTCTTCATCGTTTGCAGATACAGTAATTCTTACATATCCGTCTTCTGTAGCAACCCACTTAAAGAAATAATCATATTTGTATTCGTATTCTGCTTCATCACGTGTAAATGAATGCTCTCCAGAACCTGTTGTCTCACCTTCAGCAATTACAATTTCTTCTGGATTACCTTCACTTCCTTCTGGAGCAAGGAATGACCATGATAATTCAGCATCTTCAGTTCCATTGTTTGTTACAGCATATAAAATGTTTCCGTACATTGCAGCTGCAATACCAATTAAATTACCATTATCGTCTGCAGTACCGAATTCCATGCCCATAACGTTTGCTACAGAACAATTTGCAGCCCCTGCAATAGTTAACTGATAGCCATCATAGTTTGTAGACAAGCTGTAGTAATATGTCTGACCAGCTGGAACTGTAGTAGTAAATGCATTTTCTGTATCATAACCATCAGCAACCTTAATTGGATTAGCTTCTGCTCCTTCTGGATAAACAAATACAGCATTCCAGCCAACAGTTGCAATGGTAGCAGTCGTAGATTTACTAGCTACTTCAATAACAAGTTCATCTTCTGGTTCAACAGCCATCTTTACTGCAGGGAAAGACTGAGTCATACCTCTCATAGAAATCTCAACAGTATCTGTACTTTCAGTAAACTTTGCTGTTTTATTTGTTGTTTTGTTTGTAATAACGATTTCAGCAGCTAATGCAGTTAAATCAGCTGGATCACACATCCACTCATTTAAATAAAATGCCACTTCACCTTTTTCAGTTGCTGTATAAGCATAATAATATCCACTCTGTCCTGGAGTTACTGTAGCAGAACCAGAAACAGTATACTGATCAATATACTCAATTGAATCTGGCTTTTCAGCAGTTCCTGCTTCTGTGTATGCACCATCCCATGTAATAGTTGCTGCATCATAAATCAAATTCCAGTTATCATCCATAACATATGAACGAACCTGAATCAACAGAATATCTCCAGCACTTGCATATGCTTTTTCATAAGTTCCTGTTGTTTCTACCTGTGTCGTCTGATTAATAATTTTTACCGCTGTATAAGCATCTGTCGCAGTGGTTTCCATACTTGTAATCTGTAAATACCCACCTGATGGTGCTGTATAACTATACCAATAACCATTAACGCCTTCTGCCTGTGTAGCGTCTCCACCTAAAGTTGTAATAACTTCAGGATTTTCTTCTGTGCCAGTTGTGTTTGCTAATGCAGCCATATTAGGCATTGCTAATACCATGCAAAGAACTAATAAACTAGCAAAAAACTTTTTCATTGTTTTCATGATTTTATTCACTCCTTATATAAATTTATCCATCATCCCGGTTCCTCCTCCGGGTTAATGTTCCCTTAATTGCAGCCTGTCTTATGCTGCCTTCTTTAATGTGATAGTGACTTCTGTTGCATCACCTTCAAAGTAGAAATATTCACCAGTTACATCCTGATATCCTGCTGGCATAATTGTAACAGCCGCTTTATACTCGCCTTCTGCCATTTTGTATTCTGCCACACCATTTGCATCTGTTTTCACAGGTGCGTAGCAAGATTTCTCATCACATAACTGAACGAATGTATCTGCGATTGGAGCACCGCTTTCATCTACTAACTTGATTGTATAAACGATTTTACCATCGTCCACATTGGTGCCTTCGCTATCTTTGCCAGTATCCACTGTTGAATCAGTTTCAGAACCTGGTTTGTTATTCTCACTTCCTGTACCATCTGTATTACCGTTACCGCATGCACAGATGCTTAACATCATACAAACCATCAGGATTGTGGCGAAAATCTTCTTAAAATTCTTCATCTCTTCCGCCTCCTTCCATTTTTCGTTTACTTTGCTCTATTTCTCTTTAATATACACCCATTTCTGGAAATATGCAACAATTTTTGCATATTTTTTCAATAAAAATGTATAAAAATTCAATATTATACATTTTTATTGCATTTTTATTCATTACTGAGGAATATAACAGCACAATGCCAACCAAACTGTTTCAGCGTCTACTGTCTGAGTTCCAAACAAATAGTTATTTTCGCCTTTGGTCCACCATCCCATCTGTTTTCCACCGAATTTTACCATATGTATCAAATCGTCATTCAGAGGATATACACCATATGTACTATCCAGACAGCTTGCGGAGATTACATTGCCCATTGTATCCTTGCTACCGGTGTATTTAATCATTAAATCGTTATATCCTTCATTTAATTCAGCATTCTTAAAACTCTGACTATTTACAACAGAGCTAATACTAATGTAGCTTGCATTATTCAGATTAATGTATACGATTGGACCAGTCTTAGAGCCATAGTGATAATATCCATCATCACCCTTTACAATGGTCACATTTGCAGTTGAAGCTGCATCAAAATAGGTAAGTTTGTTTCCATCACCACTTAAGGTAAACTTGCTTGGCATTCCACAAGTTCCAGTATAATTAGGAATCTCAACAACTTCATCTGCATCTTCAGTCCAAACAATTGTGACTACTGTGTCAGATGCTCCTGTAACACTAAATACATATGCAATCTCATTCGCAGCCTGACTACTATCAATATTAACAACACGTTCATTAGACTCATAAATTGGACTGCTTAAATAGTTTACACCACCAACATAAGCAACCTTTGCTCCAACACCACTAACTGTGATAGTATATTTTCCAGCTTTCGATGTAGAGAACATAAAATATGTATCGCCATTTTCCTTGATTGCAAGATGCTGTCCTGTTGCACCCGTCTTCACTGTAACTGTCTTTTTCTCACATACTTCAGTCGTATCAGACATATCTAATGATTTAGCAGCAAAAAGTGATACAGAATTCTTCTTAGCAGTCAATTCCACAACACCAGAACCATAAGTAGCATCGCTGACAATCGCTGTATAGTTGCCTTCTTTTAACTTGGCAACTGCCTTGCCACTATCGTTTGTAGTAACTTCCGCAACTACTGTGTCTCCACTCTTGAACTGAACCTTAACGTTTTTAAGATTGCTCTGCTTGTTGTTCAGAATACGATATACAGAAACCGTATATTCTACTGTCTTAACCGCTACAGTTTCTTTTTTCAAAGTTACTGTAATGTCTGTCGCACTACCAAACTTCTTGCTTGCACTTTCATATCCATCTGCCGCAACACTTGCTGTATATGTGCCTTCTTCCAAGGTATAAGAAACCATACCATTGGCATCAGTCTTAAGATATTTTCCAGCAACTGTTACACCGGCATTAGCAAGGGCTTTACCACTTTCGTCTACAACCTTAACTGTGTATGTTTTGTTTACGATTTCGGTTTTTTCCAGAGTAACGTTTAGAGTGTTACCCGCTTTTGTCATAATATATTCGGTGTTATCTTCCTTGTATCCCTTTGGTGCTACAAGTTTTACAACGTAGTTGCCATTTGGAAGATTCATAGTCGCAACACCATCCGCATTGGTTGTTGCGGTAATTTCATCTGTAAATTTCACAACCACTCCAGCTACTCCCTTGCCCTTCTGGTCAGTGATCGTAACCGTAAAATCTACTGTTGCATTTGGATCCACACCAGTACCTTCGCCCTTTTTAAAAGAAGCCTTGAAGTTAAAATCTGCTGTTGGAATCTCATTGTCTTCGTTTGGCAAAACGCCAACCGAAACCTGCACTACATCTCCTGCATTCACAGCAATGGTAACTGTTCCATCGCCATCTGCATCAGAGCTTAGATTGCGGAGTGCATAAGTTGTTGTGTTATATAATGAGAAATCATATTTCACACCAGTTGTAAAACCTGTACACTGTAATGAAAATGTTCCATTTTCTGTTGCTGTATAGGTATAATAGATACCCTGCTCATTTCCTGCTTCAATTTTTGCTGTAAATGCGCCCAAATCCATCACAAATGGGTTACCAGAAGTTCCAGGAAGAAAACTAATATTTGCTTTGAAAGTTTTCTTTGCCGCTGACTTGTTACCAACTGCAAAAATAGCTGGTGTATAGGTATCTTCTGTTGTTAAAACAAGGCTTACCTTACCATCCACCGCTTCGTATTTTTTATCGCCGAAAATCACATAGGCGTCTGCATCCTGAATCTCAAGTAACATTCCATTTACTTTGAACATCTGGTAGTACACTTCTTTGCCTGCTTCTACTTCAATGTCGAATTCGGTACGGTATTCTTCGTATGGATATTCTATGGTTCCATTGCCGCCTTCCACTTCTGGAACGATGTCATCTAAGTTTCTAACGGTAGACTGAACATAGTCGTCTCCTGTAAAGTATCCGAATAAATTCTTAAAAGAATCTGCATTTGGAACACTACCAGTATGCATAAATCCAATGGTTCCATAGCGGTCAATTACAACGGTAGTTGGGAAAGCCAACACTCCGTATGCAGTTGTATATGCTGCATCTGCTTTTGCCATTGGGAAAGTAAGTCCCATTGCAGCCTTATAAGCAGCTACTGAAGCATCATCGCCATCGTATGGATTAATTGCCAGAATTTCGATTTTGTCGCTGTACTCTTTGTATGCTTCTTCCATATATGGAAATTCTGCTTTACATGGCTGACATCCTTCGTACCAGAAATTCAGCACCACTGCTTCTTTGGTTTTTAACAGTTCCGAAATGGAGTATGTAGTTCCATCTGCAGTTTTCACTGTCATATCAGCAGCAACACCACCCAATTTTAATGCAGATGTTACATCACCTACTGCAAGAAGTTTTGCTTCAAAAGTCAATGACAATGCAGTTTCTGTTAATGTATAGTAGTTCTCCACATGATAACCTGCTGGCATGTTTTTAAGCACCGCCACGTAGTTCTTAGAATATTCTGCATCAAATGTGAATACACCATTTGCATCTGTTTTTCCAACAGCTACAAGATCACTCATACTGCTGTCTTCAAATACGTGAATCTCGATTTTTTCAAAGGCTTTTCCGCCATTGGTTTTTAAATCAATCGTATAAGTCTGGATACCACTTGGCTGCTCAGTGGTTCCTGCACCATCATTACAACCAACCAAGCCAAGCATCATTACCAACACTAAAAGCGCAGATAAAATTCTCTTTTTCATAATTACCACCCTTTTCCAAAAAATCACTTATGAGCGGCCATATGAATGCCCGCTCACAAGTCTTAAAATTCTAATTTGCATAGGAACACATAAATAACCATGCACTGTCAGGATTGATTCCTGCAAGTGGATTGCCATCTGCATCTTTGAATAGATACTGGCTGTGGCTTGCATCAAACCAGCCTACATATTCACCACGATTAATAATGATGTGTTTTAAATCCTCTGTTAATGGGTA
This sequence comes from Lachnospiraceae bacterium, assembly GCA_015057035.1. Taxonomy (GTDB): domain Bacteria; phylum Bacillota; class Clostridia; order Lachnospirales; family Lachnospiraceae; genus Roseburia. The sequence goes on from SVFC01000012.1 coordinate 71,495, forward strand.
TACACCCGTTGTTTCATCTGCAAATCCGATATACTCCAATAAGCACTCGCTGTAGCTTACCTTCTTTTCAAATTTTCCATTAGCATCATAGAAATATCTGCTTACACCTGAACGATCCAGAATATTTTTAAAACTTGCAAGATATTTGGAATCTTCTGTTAAGTTTACATATACCAATGGACCATCTGCAGTATTCAAATGATAGTAACCATCTGTCTCGTTATATACAAGAGTATATTCTTTCGTAACATCAAAAGCTGTAAGTGTTGTGCCTTCTGGCAAAGTGTATTTTGACAGATTTGCTGTTGTCTTATAAATATGCCAAGGTTCGTCTGCAACGCTCCACTGTGGGTCACCGATACGATTTACTCCAAGGATACATTCTGTTGCAGAATCAGAATCTACACCGATTACAAGAACCGTTGTGCCAGTATCGCCTTTTCCGATCATGCTTGCACTGACAGAGATTCTAAATGTTCCGTTATCAGACACATCTTCTGCGGCGTTATTGCTCTGTACGAAATGTGGCGCACCGTAGTAACCTAAAGTTACGTTAGCACCGTCTGCTGCAGAGAATTCATAAGTTCCAGCCTGAGTTGGAGTGAAAAGGAAATAATTTCTCTCCCCTGCCTTTAATTCCACATGAGTACATCCTGCTTCAACAGCATAAGCATCATAAGAACTATTTCCAACGAAAAGTGGAATCGCTTCACCAGTTACTGCTTTTGATAAAATCACGTCCAGTTCGGTCTTGTCCGCAGAAAGTGTCAAGCCTTCTTCCACGTAATAATAGCCTTCTGGGCCATCTGTAAACTGTAATTTTACTGTGTAGTCACCAGCCTCTAATTCTTTTGTAGCAATCCCAGTTTCTGGATTCACAATCTGCATTGCTGCCATTGCACCATTCTGGTGATACTGCACTACTACACCTTCTGTATAAGGATTGCCTAACGCATCCTTTACAGCCACTTTATATGCCTTTTTACCACCTGCGTCCTCTGTGCTACCTGCACCATTGCCACAAGCTCCAAGCAACAGGCTGCTGCACAAAAGTGCAGCAACAAGTGCCATATTTAATACTCTTTTTCCAAATTTCATAATATTACCTCTTAACCTCTATTCGGCCTATTTTTCTGGGCCAAGGTGATCATAGTAGTAGCAAAGTTTTGTCCATGAATTGTCTACATTTTCAAATGTATATTTATCCATAAGTAACTGTAAGATGTCAGTTAATTCCTTTGTTGCTACCACACAACCATTGCGTTCTTTATTAGATGACTTATCAATCTGACTTACGTATTTCTTGATTTGGTCTGTATAGTCTTCTCCCTTGCCATGGTAACGACCTGCAAATACATCTTCTACCTGATACTCTGCATAATATGCATCGTAATCTGCTCCCCATAAATCCTTAAGGTAAGCAATGGTAGCATCTTTATCATTGTTGTTCTGCTTCAGATAAGCAAGAATCTGCATATCATTTTCAGACTTACTGAAATCGAAACCACCCATATCAATCATACCGGTTACACCGTTGTTTGTCATAATAGGGTTGCTGAAAATACCTGTTGTTCCAACAAAGTCTACATAAATCTTACTACCGTATTTCTGTTTTCCGTTAGCGTCTTTTCCTAAATCTTCATACCAGATTCCATCTGAACCAAGTACAACATCAATACCACCAGCGATTACGTGGTACATTGCATCGCCTGTAGCATCACTGTCGTATGTGAAGTATCCTGGTGAGCATAAACGGAATAAATCGTAAACAGAACCGATATATTCGATATCGTAGTAGATATATCCTACTTCATATACATCCCAGAACGCAATGTCGATGTAGTAAGACTTGCCAGCTTCCATATAAAATACCATAGAAACTTCATCGCCTTCGTACATTCTCTCATCGTGTTCGTATGTAAGAAGTTCTTTGCGGTTTTCATCAAAAATCCATCCGTTTACTCCCTGTTCAGATTCACTGCGGGATGTAATACGGTATACACCAGATTTGGTTGGTTTGAATTCTGCAAATAAACCTCTTGGAAGAATTGCTCTGTCATAATAGAAGAAGTTGGTTGCAACGTTCTTGCCAGGTTTTGCTTCATATGCTGAGAAGGAAGCTAAGCCCTTGATTGGGTCTTCTAACTGTTTTCCATCTGAGCCATATGCTGCATAGTACTTACAAATCTTCATCCATTCGTTGGTATCTGCTGCATCAAAGCCTTTTGCTTCATCAACTGCCTCTAAGAGCATCTTCAAATCTTTTGTAACTGGACAGTATCCAGAAAGAGTTGCGTTAGACGCATAGTTACAATACTGTTCGAATAATTCGAATTTATTTTCTCCGTTTACATTTAATGTTGCATTTTCATAGAACATTAAATATACAGAATCTTCTTCATTAAACTGTGTATATCCAAGAAGGTTTGCTAAAAGAAGTGGACCATTTTTTGTTCCTACATGATAGTATCCGTCTTTTTCGTTAAATACGATATCTGCATAGGTAAATACAAATCCATCCTCAGAAGTTGCTGCTTCTCTAGGAATATAGGTTGGTGTATCAATATTTTTCTGATCAACTACGCGAAGGTTTTTAACGTATACTGTGTCATCACCTTCGTTTGTATCGCCATCCTTTAAGTAGCAAAGCGCTAATTCATATGTACCATCTTTGTCAGCTACTACTGGATAGCAAGTCTGCCATGCCTCTTTGTCAGCCACACCAGAAATCTGGAAAATATCCTGGTCATTTACGATAACGTACATTACGTCAGATCCTCTTTCTGTAGAGGCAAGGTAGTCAAAACCAACTGCCTGACCAGCCTTCAGTTCGATGTCTGCGTAAATGATTGCATACGAACCTTCAATCTTCTGGTTTGGAGCGTAGATACATTTTTCACCATTCTTCTCGCCGATTACAAATGGCCATGTATATTCTGCGCTGTCTCCTGTTTCTGGACGGAAAGTTACAGTGATATCACCTTTATTAATAGTGGATGCGATTTCATCAGATGAAGGCATCTCAACGTTAGGTTTTACCACTTCTACTAATTCAGAAACGCTTGCGCAAAGTTTCTGCTGATAATCATCCGCTGTAAAATGTTCAAACGCACTGATAAATGGTGAGTTACTTGTAATCGCACCAGATTCTACGAGACAGATTACACCGTACTGGTCAATGAATACAGAGGTTGGGTAACCCTGTACCCCAAATACTGCTGACCATGATGCTGGACAATCTGCCACTTTAAATGGTAATCCATTAGACTGCTGGAATGACTGCACTGCTGGTGCTCCATCCAATGGATCTAAGGCCACGATTTCAATTTCATCCTTATACTGTTCATATACTTCTGCCATAATTGGGAACTCAGTCATACACCAAGAACATGTGGTGTACCAGAAGTTTAACATAACCATCTTCTTGGTCTTTAAAAGTTCTGATAACTGAACTTTCTCGCCATCCCATGTGGTTACAGTAAAATCATACATTACGTCGCCAAGTCCAAGCTGTGCTGTAGAGATATCTTCATCTGTAATCAAAGATGAAGCAAGGCTAATGATTGCTGTTCCATTGCTAAATGAATAGCTTGGCTGCACATTATATCCCTTTGGTGCACCTGAGATTGCAATCGCATAATTCTCATTTGTTGGAAGGCTGAATGTTACAACACCATTGGCATCTGTTTTGCCAGCCTGCTTTAAATCTGAAAGTGTGCTATCAGCATAGATATAGATATCTAAATCTGCCATAGCCATTCCACCTGCTGACTTAACGCTAATGGTATAAGTAGTGTTTTCTCCTGTCACTCCACCCTGTTCTGAACTGTCTGGATTAGGATTCTGTCCGTCATCACATCCAGTAAGCAGTAAGCTTGTTGCTACAAGCATTACACAGGCCAAAAGAAGGATTATTTTTTTGCTTAATTTTTTCATCTGTTCCATTCTTTTACTCCTAAAAAATTTAAATTGCATAAAATTGACTATAAAAAGCCACACTATCTTCCTAATCTTACCACAAGTGGGAAAT